>NZ_HG424440.1 GCF_000336385.2 Lysobacter antibioticus HS124
TTGCCGCTGCCGCAGTTGCTGCAGCCGCTGCGGCCGTTCTGGCTCGGCCTGGTGCTGGCCTACTGGGTGATCGAGGACCCCGAGCGGGTCGGACTGGGCTTCTCGTTCCTGGTCGGCCTGGCCGGCGATCTGGTCTCCGACGGCCTGCTCGGCGAGCAGGCGCTGCGGCTGGTCATCATGGCCTTCATCCTGCAGCGCTTCCGCGCCCGGTTGCGCTTCTTCCCCTTGTCGCAGCAGGCGCTGGCGATCGGCGGGCTGATGCTCAACGACCGCATCGTCACCTTCGCCATCCACACCGTGCTGCGCGAGCCGACCCTGCCGGCGGCGTTCTGGCTGGCGCCGCTGGCCGGCATGCTGCTGTGGCCGCCGATCTTCCTGCTGCTGGACGCGCTGCGCCTGGGCAGCTGGCGGAGACGCTGAGATGCGGCCGCGCCGACGGGTGCTGAAAAACAACGCGGCCGAGGCCGACCAGTTCCGCGCCCGCGCCGCGATCGCCTTCGCCTGCGTGCTGGCGGGCGTGATCGGCCTGGGCTTCTGGTATTTCCGCCTGCAGGTCTGGCAGCACGCCGACTACGCGATGCGCTCGGAAGCCAACCGGGTCAAGCTGCGCCCGGTGGTGCCGGGACGCGGGCTGATCTACGACCGCCAGGGCCGCATCCTCGCCGACAACGTGCCCGCGTTCCGGATCGAGGTCACCCCGATGGAGGCCGGCGACAGCGACAAGTGGCTGCCGCAGTTGGCGTCGGTGGTGAACCTGTCGCCGGAGGACATCAAGCGCTACGAGAACGAGCGCAAGGCCACCCGCGGCTTCAAGCCGATCGTGCTGAAGATGCGGGTCAGCGACGAAGAGGTCGCCGCGTTCGCGGTCGACCGCTGGCGCTTCCCCGGCGTCGAGCTGGTGTCCTACCTCAACCGCCGTTATCCCTACGGCGACCTGTTCGCGCACGTGATCGGCTATGTCGGCCGGGTCGACACCAAGGACCAGGAGTCGATGGGCGCCAACGCCGGCGTGCTGACCCACACCGGCAAGACCGGCCTGGAACGCTTCTACGAATCGCAGCTGCGCGGCCAGATCGGCTACGAGCAGATCGAGACCAACGTCGACGGCCGCCCGATCCGCCAGGTCGGCCATGTCCCGGCCAAGCCCGGCGCCGACCTGCGTTTGAGCATCGACATGGACCTGCAGCGCGCCATGGTGGCCGCGTTCGGCGAAATGGACGGCTCGGCGGTCGCGGTCGACCCGCGCACCGGCGAAGTGCTGGGCATGGTCAGCCTGCCCAGCTACGACACCAACCTGTTCGTCAACGGCATCTCCAGCGCCGACTACAAGCGCCTCAACGAAGACCCCTCGCGGCCGCAGTTCAACCGCAACGTGCTCGGCGGCGGTCCGCCGGGTTCGACCATGAAGCCGTTCGTGGCCCTGGCCGGCCTCGACAGCGGCTTGCGCCGGCCCGAGGATCGCACTCTGTCGACCGGCGAGTTCCACATTCCCGGGCAGAAGCGCGGCTACCGCGACTCGCACGGCGGCGGCCACGGTTGGGTCGATCTGCGCGAGTCGATCGCCCAGTCGGTCAACACCTACTACTACAAGCTGGCGCTGGAGATGGGCATCGCCCGCTTCGACCAGTACATGCTGCGCTACGGCTTCGGCCAGCAGACCGGCATCGACCTGGCCGGCGAGAACACCGGCATCCTGCCGTCGCCGGAGTGGAAGGCCAAGCGCAACAAGAAGGAAGGCTGGTATCCGGGCGAAACCGTCATCGCCGGCATCGGCCAGGGCTATTGGGTGGTGACCGCGCTGCAACTGGCGCGCGGCACCGCCGCGATCGCCAACGGCGGCCACCTGCAGCAACTGCACCTGGTGCGCGAAATCCGCACCGGCTACGAGGCGCCGTGGGTGCCGAACGTGGTCAAGCCGCCGAGCCTGATCACCGACCATCCGCAGCACCTGCGCGCGGTGCGCGAAGGCATGGAGGCGACCATCCACGGCGGCCGCGGCACCGCGCGGATCATGGCCCGCGGCGCGCCCTACCGCATGGCCGGCAAGACCGGCACCGCGCAGAAGGTCAGCCGCAAGGGCAACGTCAGCATGAATCCGCATTCGCTGCCGTACCACCTGCGCCACCAGGCGCTGTTCGTCGGTTACGCGCCGGCCGAGAACCCGACCATCGCGGTCGCGGTGGTGGTCGAGCACGGCGGCTACGGCGGCAGCACCGCCGCGCCGATCGCGCGCAAGATCTTCGACGCGTGGCTGCTCGGCAAGATGCCGGAGACCGAACCGTCCAAGGACGCGCCGGCGGTGCCCAGCTTCGCCGACGTCTCGGTCGAGTCCGGCACGGTCGCGGGCGCGGAGCCGGCGGTGGTGCCGGTGGCGGTCAACGGCGCCTGGGCCGCGGCGGTCGCGCAGGCCAACGCGCGCGTGGCCGCGCAGCCGGGGCGCGCGCCGCAGGCGCTGGCGCGGCCCGCCTTGCCGGGACTGCCGGCGCCTGGCGAACGCGATGCGGGCGCCGGCGCGGCAGGCGACGCCAGCCGGGCCGATGCCGCCGCCGAAGCGCCGGCCGAGCCCGCCGCCGACACCGGTGCGGCGCCGGCGACGGAGCCGCAACGATGAGAGTGATCCTGCGCTACCTGTGGGACCTGGCCCAACGCTTCGCCCGCACCCTCGACCTGCCGCTGCTGGGCGCCTTGCTGGCGCTGATGGCGATCGGCCTGGCGGTGCTGTACAGCGCCGGCGAACATTCCACCCGCATGGTCTTCGCCCAGGGCTCGCGCTTCGCCGTCGGCCTGGGAGCGATGTGGGGCCTGTCGCGGCTGCCGCCGTCGCAACTGCGCAACTGGACGCCGCTGGCCTATGCGTTCTCGATGGTGCCGCTGCTGCTGGTGCTGCTGATCGGCACCGGCAAGCACGGCCGCCATTGGATCGACCTGAAGGTGTTCTATTTCCAGCCGGCCGAACTGCTCAAGCTCAGCCTGCCGATGATGGTGGCCTGGTTCCTCAATCGCCAGGCGCTGCCGCCGAAGGTCGGCACGGTGCTGATCGCCGGCCTGCTGATCGGCGCGCCGACCGGACTGATCCTGCTCCAGCCCGACTTCGGCACCGCGATGCTGGTCGGCATCAGCGGCGCGTTCGCGCTGTACCTGGCCGGCCTGCCGTGGTGGTGGTTCGGCGCCGCCTTCAGCGCGGTCGCCGCGATCGCGCCGGTGGCCTGGTTCTGGCTGCTGCGGCCGTACCAGAAAGACCGCATCCTGACCTTCCTCAACCCGGAAACCGACCCGCTCGGCACCGGCTGGAACATCATCCAGTCCAAGATCGCGATCGGCGCCGGCGGCATGACCGGCAAGGGCTGGCTGCAGGGCTCGCAGTCGCACTTGAACTACCTGCCCGAACACACCACCGACTTCATCTTCGCCGTGCTCAGCGAAGAGTTCGGCTGGGTCGGCGTGGCTACGGTGCTGGCCTTGTATCTGTTCGTGGTCGGCCGCTGCCTGTGGATCGCCGCCGAGGCGCGCGACGGCTACTCGCGCCTGATCGCCGGCGCCCTGGGACTGGCCTTCTTCGTCTACGTGATCGTCAACGGCGGCATGATCTCCGGCCTGCTGCCGGTGGTCGGCGTGCCGATGCCCCTGCTCAGCTACGGCGGCACCTCGGCGGTGTCGTTGCTCGCCGGCCTCGGCGTGGTGATGGCGGTCAAGGCGCATCGCCCGGTGCATAGCGGCCGCTGAGCCGGCTGCAGCGCCGGCTCCGGGCTCTCCGGGGTAGGAGCGGCGCGAGCCGCGACCGCGAACCATCACGCATGCCAGCACAAACACAGGCTGCCGTAAATTCGACTACGGTTTCATTGTGCGCGGTGCCCATTCGACTACAGCCACGCGGCATTCGCGTAGGTAGACTCAACGATAGGCCGTCCACTGAACACAACCGTCGCGCGGCCGCCAGGACCTGGGACGAAGGACGCTGCCATGCCCCCTGCTCGATGGCTCCACCCCACCGCTGCGCTGATCGCCGGTCTGGCCTTGCTCGGTTGCGCACGCCAGCCGGCGCAAGCCGCCGCCGATACGGAAAAGGACTCCGCCGTGACTCAAACACAAGCCCCGCAGGGCGGTGAGGCCTCCGCCGATGCCGTCGCCGCACAGTTGGATCGCATCGCCGAGCAGTCCGTTTCGCCGTCCACGCCTTCCATCGCGCCTGTGCCTTTGCCGCCGGTGCCCCCCGGGCCTGAACTGACCGCAGAAGCCTGGCGTACGCGCATCCTGCGGCTCATCGACGGCCTGAAGACCCCGCTGGACACCCGGCCGGAACGCGTCGCCGAATGGCTAGGGCTGACCTTGGTGGATAGAAACGGCAGCCACGAGGCGACCGGCCTATTGCCGGGCGGAGCCACGTACAAGGTCTGGGTGGACGCGCTGTATCGCGAATCGCCGGACAAATGGACGGTGGGTTTGTCGCAGACAGTGTACGAAGGACCGGTTGCCTGCCTGTTCGAACTGGACAGCCTGCGTCGCCACGTTCAACCGCTGGGCTACGCAGGCAAGGAGGGCTGGCGCGACCGCGCTGGCGACGAACATGCCTCGTACTCCAAACGCACCGCCGAAGGCACCGTGATCGCACTGCTGGCGGACGTGATTACGGTGTCGGGCCAGTCTTGCGTGCGCAGCCTGCGCATCGACGCCTTCAAGGACGAGGCGCATGGCTGAAATACACGGCGATATCCGCCTCTTGATCGATGAGCTGTCCCATCAACCGGGATTGCCTCCGGGGGCCGTGAAGGATCTGGAAACGGCCATCGCGAGCTCGCCATATTTGGCTAACGTCTTGGCGTCGTCGATCCAAAGCGGCGACCTCAAGCATCTGGCGATCTCGAATCATCCCAACGAAGCAGGGCGCTACGACAGCAAGACGGGCACCATTTCCCTGGTTGCCGAAAATTTCGACCGCCAGCGCTGGCACGACCCGCAATTGCGCCAGGACAACATCGCGGTGGTGCTGGGCCATGAAGCCGGCCACGCGTTGCTGGCGGAGGCCGAGCGGCGCGAGCGCTATCTGCTCAACTACAACGCGACCGAAGCGGTGCGCCAAGCGTCGCATGAGGGAACGTCTGCAGACGTAACCGCCCCGGTCGAGCGCTATCTCAAGTTCACGCGACGCAACGAGGCGATGGCCGAGTTGGTGGGCATGAATGCATTGGCCAGCCGTACCAGCGGCGGACAAGCAGCCGAGTTCAATCGGGAGGAGTTTCTGCGGCGGGCGGACCCTTCCACGCCCTGTGTGGAGAACGGCGTGTTGGCGTCCGGGGTTCGCCTCTCCCCCGATGGGATCCAGCGAACCGGCAACAAGCTGGTCAGCCCGGCGGTGGAAGCCGTGGCGCAGTGCTATACCGATCGAGCGTCACGCCTGGGCCTGCATGGCGATTCCGGCTACGCGGCCTATTACGGCGCCTACGCCATGGAAACCTTGCACGAGGCGAGGCGCAACTATGCCCGGGGGACGACGATGCATGTGCCGGACATCGAACTCGATTTGGCCGCCCTGAAGCTCGACCCACGCAAGATCGAGCGGGCCGGTGTCGACCTGGGTGGGGAGGGGCAGTCGTTCGCCTATGTCGATATCAGCCACGGGCAGCGTAACTACGAGGCCATCTCGCACACTCACTCGCGCGTCGCGTCGGGTTCACGCAAGGACGTGGCCGAGGTCGCGCAACCGGCAGTGCCCAGCCAGCCGCGTGCGGATCATCCATCGAATCCGGACTTCGCGGCCTACGATTTGATCCGACAAGCCGTCCGTAGCGACGGGCGATGGAACGAACAGCAGTCCGACAACATAGCGGCTGCGTTGCTGCGGGAGCACAAGGCCGATCCGCTGAGCAAGCGGCTGGATGAGGTGGCGGTCGGCCGCCCTACCTCACAGGGTGGGGTGAACGTGTTCGCGGTCTATGCGCCATTCGGCAAGCAAGGGCCGTTCTTCACCACTCACGTGGATACTCATGTCGCATCGCAGGTTCCTGCTGAGCGGAGCCTCGCACAGGTGGAGCAGATCAACCAACAGCAGGCGCAAGAGCGTGCCCAAGCGCAATCGCCAGAGTCGGTGCAGGCACAGAACGGCCCACGGATAGCGCTATAGTCAAGTTGTGGCCGGTTCCGGGTATGTCGCCCTGCTCAGAACGCCGACAGACAGTGCCCCTTTGAACCCAATGAGTTACGATTTTTCCTGTTTCTTTTGGTTATTTTGCAAAAAATCCATTAGTGCGGAAATGTTTTTCTCGGTGAATTGCTGTTTCCATTCTCTGTAATTTCCCAATGCGCTTTCGAAGCTGTCAGGAGTAGGGTCGGAGATGATGGAGTAAATTGCGTTTAGTGAGGCTGTGACGATTCCAGGTGTTCCTTTTAGATCTCTTACGCGCTCAGAATTCTGCTCAAGGATCACCGCGCTAATTTGCTCCCTGCAGTGGGCGCGTAGGGCTTCGCAAGCTAGGCGTATTTCATCAAAAACCGATGAGCAAAACGAAAGGGCCTCGTCAGGAGGTGGAATCTTCCCCTTGTGTATCACGTTGTTTCGAAACTTTGGAATGCTGTGGTTGAGTGTGAATGCGGTTTTTGTAACGGCTAGATGGGCTGTAAGGAACGCACCGAGCTGTCGCTCGGATTGGTTTGACATGTCCTTGAACATTGCCTGGTAATCGCCCCGTGAGATGCCGAGCTTTCGTAGTAATACTTGCGTGGCGAACTCAAGTGCTCGTTCTCGTGCGCTAGAGAATGCGGCTGAAGCTTGAAGGGTTTGGCCTAGGATAAGTGAGTCGCTTCCTGTTTCGAGAAGTGTTTCGAACTTCGGGTTTTGTACAATTGCAACAACAGGATGGCCGTTAGGGCAGCTAGTCCTGATCGTATGGTCATCGTAGTAGTCTGCGAAGAACAGAGTCGGAGCGCCTCCTGACCCGCCACATGTCAGGCAAGGAATAATTGTTTTCATGGTCTCTGCGCCGGCTTGGTTGAACGAAGAGGAATTTGGCTCCATCGGGTCATGGACCAATGGCCGCTCTGGAAGTTTGAATTTTTTGAATGCAATGCCTCAGCATCTCTGCTCGCTATGAGGTTGGGGGCTCCTATTAGCAAATGTGCGCGTTTTATCTATTGTGCTGGCGTCCGGGTCACCTTCCTATAGTTGCCTTCTTTAGCCTGTTTCTGCTAGCCAGGGATGAGGGATTTGGCTTGCTTTTTTATCTGTGATTTCTCTTATCTTTCGTCCCCATGGATCGAGACCCCGCCGCCCTGGACCGCCCCCACCACAGCCTCATCCGCCAAGGCGACCTCTTCTGGATCGATGCCGACCCCTCGCGCGGGTCGGTACCCGGGGTGCCGCATCCGCACGTAGTGGTGCAGGACGATCTGTTCAACGCTTCGCGGATCTCGACCGTGGTGGTGTGCGCGCTGAGTTCGAACCTGGGCCGGGCCAGCGAGCCGGGCAATGTGTTGCTGGAGCCGGGCGAGGGCGGGTTGCCGCGGCAGAGCGTGGTGGTGGTGTCGCAGGTGTCGTCGTTGTACAAGGCGCGGCTGGGCGAGCGCATCGGCGCGCTGTCGCCGCAGCGGGTGGCGCAGATCCTGGCCGGGCTGGGCTTCGTGCAGGCGGCGTTCCAGCGCGCCGGTAGGGACGCAGCGGGCTGAGCGCGTGCGCTTAATCCCTCCGTCCCTGTCGCATTCTGTCGCATTCCCATGACGCCTCTCTGGCTCCCCTCCACCGGCACCCTGCGCTACAGCCCGCAACTGGGCCGCGGCGGCCATCGGCGCCGCGACGGCGGCAGTACCGTGTGGTGGCTGATCGTGGACTGCGATCCCGAGCTCGGCCGTTATCTGCGCCATCAATACCTGCTCGGCCATCGGCGCACGCGCGTGCTGCAGGCGCCGTTGTGGGGACCGCATATCTCGGTGATCCGCGGCGAGACGCCGCCGCGGCCGGCGGCGTGGAAGCGCCTGGACGGGGCGACGGTCGGTTTCGACTACGACCCGCAGGTGCACGAGGCGCAGGGCTATGTCTGGTGCCCGGTGCGCTGCCCGGCCTTGCTCGATCTGCGCGAGGAACTGGGCCTGCCGCGCGAGCCGCAGCCGGCGCTGCACCTGACCATCGGCAATGCCAACGGTTAGCCGGCACCGATCCGCAATCCCAGGCCGAGGCGGCGGCCGGCGCGGGCGCTATCGTGCGTTCTCGCCAGGGATGCGCGCCGCCGTGGCGCGCGACCGCCGACGGATCGCCCGCGATGCCTCGATCGTCCTTGCTCGTGCGCCTGTTCGAACGTTGTGGCCATCCTTTGCTGATCGCCGCCGGCCTGGCGTTGTGGTGGGCGCTGGGCGGCGGCGAGGGCGCCATGCTGGCGACCGCGGCCGCCTTATTGCTGGCAATGGAAGGCCTGGAGCGATGGCGGCCGGCGATGCCGCAGTGGCGGCTCAGCGGCGTCGCCAAGCTCAAGCTGGTCGGGGTGTATCTGTTCGGCGTCGTGGTCGCCGCGCTGCTGGTCGGGCTGTACGAGGCCTGGCTGCCGCAGCTGCTGGCCGGCGCGCGCGGGCCGGCGGGCGCGGCCCTGTGGCCGCACCATTGGCCGTGGCCGCTGCAGGCGCTGCTGCTGTTCTTCGTCGGTGACCTGATCTATTACTGGGTCCACCGTGCGATCCACCGTTGGGTCTGGCTGTGGCGGCTGACCGGGCACGGTTTCCACCACGGCTTCCACAACCTGCACGCGCTCAACGTCGGCAGCAACCATCCCTTCGAAGCGGTGTTCCTGGCCCTGCCGCTGAGCCTGGTCGCGGCGCTGACCGGGATCTCGGCGCAGATCGTCGCGGCGGCGGCGATGCTGTCGCTGCTCAACACGACCCTGGCCCACGCCAACCTGCGCCTGCACACGCCGCTGTGGAACCTGTTCTTCACCGCCGGCCATCACCACCGCCGCCACCACTCGCAGGTGTTCGAGCACAGCAACAGCAACTACGCCTGCAACGCCATCGTCTGGGATCGCGTGTTCGGCACCTTCGGCCGCGGCGCGGTCGAACAGACCGGGATCGGTCCGGAGCAGCCGTCGATCTGGCGCATGTACCTGCTGCCGTTCCGCGAGCCGGCCAGCGCCGACACGGTGGCGACGCGGGCCAAGGCGCGGCACTGACGGAGCGCTCCAGAGCCGGCGCGCGCTGCGCACGGCTGCATCGGGGCTTCGGGTCCGGCCTCTGCGTCGGCGAATCGAACGCCGCGAACGTGCGCGTCCGCGCCGTGTGGACGGATCGGCGAGGTTCGCAACATCTGCAGCCGGCGGGCCAGCGTCCGACCGCTTCGACCGCGCTACCGCTTGCATCGTCGTCGGCGGGGTCTGCGAGTCTGCTGCGCTCGACGGCGGCAACGCAAGCGCTGGGCGATCGCCGGTCTCTGCGCAGGGGGCCTAGGAAGATTCTTATAGGAGTATTCCGTATACGACTTTCCGCGCGTGCGTGCCTAAATGTTCGCGGGTTATGGCGCAGCAGGGTTTAGCGGGTGCCGGAACACGACTCAGGCACCGCCGTCGCGACGATGGCGAACCGCTCGACCGAGCTTGCCGTAGCCGCACGCGGGCGGTGATCGATCACTGCCTCCAATCGCAACGTTCAGGCCGTATCTGCCGTGCGCCTCGATCAGCATCGGTGGCAGCCAGCATCGCCTGATCCTGAACAGGAGGGTTACGATGTTGCACTCGAAGAAGAAAAACGTCGGCTTCATGGCGGTCGGCGCGGCATTGCTGAGTTTCGTCCTGGTCGGGGTGTCCACCGAGGGCGACGGGAGCGCGGTGTCGGATGCTCGCGATCGCGCGCCCGGTCCGGTGGCCGTGGCCGATGCCTGGCTGGCGAAGATGTTCGGCGCGGAAAAGCCGGGGCGGTTGTCGGCGCAGGATGGGAACTACGCGCTGCTCGGTCCCGGCGGTACTCCGTTACCTTCGCGCGATGCCTACGCGATGGGCGGGGAGGACCACAGCCATTCTCGTTCGGGGCGCCCACACTCTCCGGCCGGCGCGTATTCGCGCCCGGGGCCTGCGGCCTCGATGAGCGAAGCGATGTTCGGCGGCGCGCATGTCCAGGCGCGGCCGCTGGAACCGGCGCTGGTGCCGCCGAGCCGTGACCCGCAGGCCTATCGGGTCAAGATCGGCGAGGAGCAAGCCGCGATCGAAGCATTCGACCGCAAGCGTCCGTCGCAGAAAGCGCAAGCCAAGCGTGCGAACCCGGGGCAGGACGCGTTGCACGCAGCCACGGGCGCCGGCAGCCGCGCGCTGCTGGGTGCCGCCGGAGATGAGGGTTGCGCGTTCGCGGATGCGGCCGGCGCGGATCTGCTGGGAAGGCTCAAGCATGCCGATACGGCCTGCGTGAACTCCCTGTTCGGTCTGTCCCGGGACGACGCGCTGCGGACCTTCACCAACGAGAAGATGGCCGCCGTTGCCGACGAAATCGCCCGGCTCGCGCCGGGCTACGATGGCGACAACGACCAGGATATCCTGCAGCTGATCATCTTCGTTCGCGCCGGTTACTACAATCAGTTTAAGTACCGTGACCAGGGGCTGGGGGCATTCAACACGGCCGTCGCCCAGTCCGTGCGCGCCGCGCTCGATGCGTTCTTCGCAAACAACGTGGCCCTGGCTTTGGAGAACGACGCGCACGGCGAAATCCTGGCCGAAGCCGTGATCATGATCGACTCGGCCCGTGAGAACGCCCGGTTCCTGCCGCAGGTCCGCACCCTGCTCGCAAACTACGACGATGCCTACGGCTACTTCATGGAGCGGGCGCTCAACAACTGCTTCTTCGTCTTGTTCAACCAAGGCGTCGAGCTGCCCGGCCTGACCGAGCAGGCCGCTTCCGGCTTGGCCGATACGCTGTCGAGCTTCATTCGCAGCAACCTCGGCAAGCTCGGCGGCGGCAAGGAGTATCTGGTGCTCAACGCCGCACGCGAGCTGTCGCGGCAGATGCGGTACCCGGGCGGCATCAAGGACTACGCCGCCGCCAAGGTCGACCAGCTGGTGGAGCTGACGGCGTTCAACAATGCGACGGCGCCGTTGCGCACCATCTTCGGCCAATACGTCGAAACCTACGATCGCGATAATTGTCAGAGGTACGGCCTGTGCAACTACAGGGACGATCTGCGCGCGGCGGTGTTGCCGGTTCAGCACGCCTGCAGCCCGACCATCAGCATCCGCGCGCAGAGCATTTCGGCCGATGAACTGCGCAGCGCCTGCGATTCCGTCGCCGGCGAACAGGCCTACTTCCATCGCGCCCTGGCCACTAGGAACCTGCCGGTCGGCAACGACAACAACACCGCGCTGGAAATGGTGATCTTCAACAGTTCGTCCGACTACGCAAGGTATTCCAGCGCGATCTACGGCAACGATTCCAACAACGGCGGCGTCTATCTGGAAGGCAATCCCGCGGTGGCCGGCAATCAGCCCCGCTTCATCGCCTACGAGGCCGAATGGGTCCGGCCGACGTTCCAGATCTGGAATCTGGAGCACGAGTTTGTGCACTACCTCGACGGCCGCTACAACCTGTACGGCGACTTCATGACGGGCTACAGCCAGGGCACGGTGTGGTGGACGGAAGGGCTGGCGGAATACATTTCATGGTCCTATCTGAATCAGGAAAACACCCGCGCCCGCGAACAAGCAGCGCGCAAACCCTGGACGCTCAGCCAGTTGTTCCAGAACGGCTACGGCGACCAAGCGCGGGTCTACCAGGGCGGGTATCTGGCCGTGCGCTACATGTTCGAGAAGCGCAGCGGCGATGTGAGCACCATCCTGTCCTATCTGCGGCCCGGACAGTACGATCGCTACAAGCAGCACATCGCGGCGATCGGGACCGGCTACGACGCGGACTTCGGCAACTGGCTGGACTGCGTGGCCGGCAGCGCCAGTTGCCAGTCCGCCGGTAACAGCGGCTGGTACGTCTATCGCAACACCGTCGTGGCGCTGGACGCCGCCAGCGGCCGCGCGAAGTGCATCACTCCGCGCGGCAACCCGACCGGCTGCTACCAGTTGCCGCGAACCGATCGCGAGTACCTTTTGCAGCTCATCGGCGAGGCGGTGCCGGCTGGCGATGTGCTGACGTGCGGTAGCCCGACCTACGTGGCGGCCTGGGGGCCGGTGCCGAACGATTGGTCTCATTGGTGCAATGCCTTCCCTAACGATCGGACGGGGTTGCCGCAGATCTAGCGTCGCAAGAGGTGCAGCAGCGGGGCATGTTTCCGGCACAAAGGGACGCAGGGGGTTAAGCTCGCTCAACCCCCTCGTCCCGGCCACTGCATGAGCCGCAACTACCGCGTATTCCAAGTCGACGCTTTCACCCGCCGGCGCTTCGCCGGCAACCCGGCCGGGGTGGTGCTCGACGCCGACGGCCTGAGCGAGGCGCAGATGCTGGCGATCGCGCGCGAGCTCAACAACTCCGAAACCGCCTTCGTGCTGGCGCCGCGCGACGACAGCCACGAGGTGTGGATCCGCTACTTCACCCCGACCGTGGAGGTGCCGGTGTGCGGCCACGCCACCGTCGCCGCGCACTACGTGCGCGCGCAGGTCCTGGGCGCGCGCGGCCGGCTGCGCCAGCTGACCGGCGCCGGGGTGATGCAGATCGATATCGAGCCGGCCGAAGCGGGCGAGGTGCGGGTGTGGATGCGGCAGAACCCGCCCTCGTTCGAGCATGCATTCGACGCTGCGCAACGGCAGGCGCTGGCGGACGCGCTCGGCATCGCAGCGGCGGAGTTCGGCGAGGGCCCGATCCAGGTCGTGTCCACCGGCCACTCCAAGGTGATGGTGCCGCTGCGTTCGCGCCGGCGCATGGACGCGCTGACGCCGGACGGCCCCCGGCTGGCGGCGATCAGCCGCGCCATCGGCTGCAACGGGTTTCACGTGTTCGCGCTCGACGCGCCCGAACCCGGCGTGCTCGCGCACGGACGCATGTTCGCGCCGGCGATCGGCATCGCCGAAGACCCGGTCACCGGCAACGCCAACGGCCCGCTCGGCGCCTACCTGGTGCGCTACGGCCTGATCGAGCGCGCGCGGTACCGCGACGGCCTGTCGGCGACGATGGGGCAGGGCGAGGCGATGGGCCGGCCCGGGCGGGTGCGGGTCGAAGTCGCGGTCGAAGGCGACGTGCCGGTGTCGGTGCGGATCGGGGGCGACGCGGTGATCGTGTTCGAGACCGCGATGGTGCTCTGAGCGCGCGCTCAGGCGATCGGCGCCGCGCCCAGTTCGGCCAGTAATGCGCGCAGCTTCGGCGAGGCGACCAGGGCCGGGCGGGTCGCGGCCTGCACGCGGCGGCTCAACGCCGCGCCGGCGGCCGTGCGCACCGCCACGCCGTCGATGCGCGAGGGTTCCAGCGCCAGTTGCGGCACGAAGCCGACCCCGAGACCGGCCGCGACCATGCGCAGCATCAGGTCGTAGTCGTCGACGGTGTGGCTGATCCGCGGCGCGAAGCCGGCGGCGGCGCAGGCGCGCTCGGCGAGCAGGCCGTCGTCGGTCTGGCGCGAGCCGACGATCCATTCGGCCTCGGCCAGCGCCCGCAGTTCGACCGCGCCGCGTCTGCGTCGCCACGACGGCGGCAAGGCCAGTCGGACCGGCTCTTCGAATACCGTGCGCGAGGCGAGGTCGGCGGCGACGGGGCGCGGCACCAGGCTGTAAGCGAAGCTGAAGGCGAGATCGCAGCGACCGTCGCGCACGGCATCCAGCGCATCGGGCGGTTCGAGTTCGCGCACCACCACGCGCAGCGCCGGATGACGCTCGCGCAGGCGCAGGATGGCCGGCAATAGATGGCGCTTGGCGTAGCTGGCGAAGCAGGCGACCTGCAGTTCGCCCTGCGGCGACTGCGCGGCGCCGCGCAGGTCCAGCGCCGCGGCTTCGACCGCCTGCAGGATGCGTTCGGCGTGCGCGGCCAGGCGCTCGCCCTCGGCGGTCAGGCGCACGCGGCGGCCGACCTGCTCGAACAGCGGTGCGCGCGCCTCGCGCTGCAGGGTCGCCAGCTGCTGCGATACCGCCGACGAGGTCAGCCGATGCGCCTGCGCCACCGCGGTCATGGTGCCGAGGCGGGCGAGGTCGCGCAGCAGGCGCAGGCGGGCCAGATCGAACATCAAGAAAATCTAACCGTATCGATCAGTTTTGCGAAGTAGACCTGCGCAAAGGCCGGGGGCTAAGGTCGCCGCCGGTGCTTCGACCGCCTTGCGAGACCCTCCGCCATGACCGCGCTATCGCTGCTGGGCATTCCCAACGACGACAACTCCTCGTACCTGAAAGGCAGCGCGTTGGCGCCGCCGCTGATCCGGCGCGAGCTGCACTGCGACGCCTACAGCATCCGCAGCGAAAGCGGGATCGATTTCGGCGCGCCCGGACGCCTGCTCGATCACGGCGACCTGCGCTTCGACGACGGCGTCGACCCGTGGCAGACGATCGAGCGCGGGGTGGAGCGCGCGCTGGCCGCGGGCGGGCCGTTGCTGTGCCTGGGCGGCGATCACGCCGTCACCCATCCGATCCTGCGCGCGGTGCGCCGCCATCAGCCGCGCCTGACCATCGTCCATATCGATGCGCATGCCGATTTGTACGACGCCTATCAGGGCAATCCGCGTTCGCACGCCTCGCCGTTCGCGCGGATCATGGAAGAAGGTTTGGCCGACCGCTTGATCCAGATCGGGCTGCGCACGATCAACGACGAACATCGCGCGCAGTTCGAACGCTTCGGGGTCGAGGTGATCGAGGCGGCGGCCTGGCGCGAGGGCTTGCGCCTGCAACTGGACACGCCGGTCTACGTGTCGCTGGACCTGGACGGACTCGACCCGGCCTATGCGCCGGGCGTGTCGCACCGCGAACCCGGCGGCGCCTCGCCGCGGCAGGTGATCGATCTGCTGCAGGGCATCGCCCAGCCGATCGTCGCCGGCGACATCGTCGAGTACAACCCGAGCTGCGATATCGCCAACCTGACCGCGGCGGTGGCGGCGAAGCTGGTCAAGGAACTGGGCGGGCGGATGATCGAGACCGCGCCGCACCGCGACGGAGGGGATTAGTCGCGGACGCTTAATCCCTTCCGCCCCCTTCAGCCCTCTTCAGCCTGTTCATGTTTGCCGGGTCGCGAGCGGGCCGCCGCGGCCGTCGCGTCCGCGGGTTCCGCTTCGACAACCTCACATGAATAAAATCGGTTAAGTCCCGAAGTCCCAAGGTTTTTTTCGGTCGCGGTCGCATGCTAACCTCGCCCCGATGACCCGACGTCCCTACGCCCGTTGCGCCCTGCTCGGCGCCCTCACCTTGGCGTTGGCCGCCTGCGCTACGCAGGCGCCGACGGCGCCGATCGCTTCCACCCCCGTCCAGCAGAAAGCCCCGGCTCCGGCCGCGGCGCCGCCTCCGGCGGTCGGCACGCCGGCCTTGCCCGACCCGGTGGTGCCGATGCCGATCGAGCAGGCGCGCGCGCAGTTCGTGCGCGATACCGCGGCCAAGTACGCGATCGACCCGGCCTACATCGAATCGGTGCTGGCCAAGGCGCAGATCCGCGACAGCATCGTCGCGGCGATGTCGCGGCCGGCCGAGGCCAAGCCGTGGCGCGATTACCGGCCGATCTTCATCACCCAGGCGCGCATCGACGGCGGCAAGGCCTTCCTCGCCGAGCATCGCGCGCAACTGGCGCGGGTCGAGGCCGCGACCGGCGTGCCGGGCGAAGTGATCGTGGCGATCGTCGGCGTGGAAACCAGCTTCGGCAAGAACACCGGCAAGTACAGCGTGGTCGATGCGCTGTACACCCTGGCGTTCGCTTATCCGCGCAGCGGCGACCCGGCCAAGGCCGATCGCGAGAACCGCCGCGAGGCTTTCTTCCGCGGCGAGCTCGCGCAGCTGTTCGCGCTCGGCAAGGAAGAGAAGATCGACATCGCCACCCTCACCGGCAGCTACGCCGGGGCGATGGGCTGGGGCCAGTTCATGCCCTCGAGCTACCGCGAATTCGCGGTGGACGGCGACGGCGACGGCAAGCGCGATCTGTTCACCGACCTCGACGACGTGTTCGCCTCGGTCGCCAATTACTTCGTCAAGAAAGGCGGCTGGGTGCGCGGCGGCCCGGTGGTGGCGCGCGCCAACCGCGACGCGACCGCGCAGGACTTCGTACCGGACAACATGGACCCGGTGTACTCGCTCAGCGATCTGGCCGCGCGCGGCTATCGTCCGCTGACGCCGGTGGCGTCGACCGAGACCGCGACGCTGCTGAACCTGGACGGCGTCAACGGTCCCGAATACTGGCTCGGTTTCCGCAATTTCTACGCGATCACCCGCTACAACATCTCCAAGCACTACGGCATGGCGGTGTACCAGTTGGCGGAAGCGATCGCCGGACGGGAGAATCCCTTGGCCACCGATACCGCATCCAACGCCGTTCCCGCCGCGCCGGCCCGCCCCGCGCCCGCCAAGGCGCCGCAGGCATGAGCGGCCACGGCACGAAGCGGCCGCCGATCGCGACGATCGGGCGGCTCGCCGCCGCCGTGCTGCCGCTGGCCCTCGCCGCCTGCGCCAGTGCCCCCAAGAAATCCAATTCCGAAGCCCTGGCCCTGCCGGACCGCGATCGCGTCCACAGCAGCGGCCTGCCGGCGCACGCGCCGGGACGCGGCAAGAAATCGCCTTACGCGCCGGCCCAGGAAGACCTGAGCAAGCGCGGCAACTACAAGGCCGGCGGCCTGTACGCGCCGGGGGTCAAGGACTCCACGCCGGACTACATCCCCGACGTCGATGCGATTCCCGAGCCGGAGGTCGTCGCCGAGGCGCGCTCGCAGTTCGGCAACCGTTCGCCGTATAAGGTGCTGGGCAAGAGCTACAAGGTGTTGGACTCGCACGAGGACTACGTCGAGACCGGCACGGCGTCCTACTACGGCCAGAAATTCCACGGCCGCCGCACCTCCAACCTGGAGGTGTACGACATGTACGCCTTCACCGCCGCGCACAAGTCGCTGCCGCTGCCGAGCTTCGCCCGGGTCACCAACCTGGACAACGGCAAGGCGGTGACGGTGCGGGTCAACGACCGCGGCCCGTTCCACGACGGGCGCGTGATCGATCTCAGCTACGCCGCCGCGGTCAAGCTCGGCATCACCCAGCGCGGCACCGGCCGGGTCGAGGTGCGCGCCCTGCATCCGGGCGAGGCGCCGCCGCCGGTCTACGCCCGCGCCGCCAACAACCCCGCGCCGGGCAGCGAGAAACCGGCCAAGCCGAGCGCGATCGACCGTCTGGTGTCGGCCATGCCGATCGCCAGCGCCAACGCCGGCGAACTGCCGCCGGGCGTGCGCATCGCCACCGGCAAGCCGGCGCCGGTCGCCGCGGCCGCTCCGGTCAAGACCACGGTCGCCACCGGCAAGCCGGCCGCCGCGGCCGCGACGGCCGCCACCGCCACCGCCACCGCGAGCGCGGCCAAGCCCGCCGGCGGTGCGTACGACTACCGCTTCGACATGATGCAGAACGGCAAGTCGATGACGGCGGACGAATTCGACGCCTGGATGAAGTCGCGCCAGGTGCGCGTCGCCACCGGCAAGGGCGCGCAGCTTGCGCCGCCGAAACCGCTGACCCGGGCCGAGCAGCGCGCCCTGGCCAAGCAGCAGAAGGAACAGGCGCGCGCGCTGGCCGCAGCCGAAAAGGCCGCGCGCAAGGCCGGCAAGGCCGCTCCGGCGACCGCCGTGGCTGCGACCGCGGCATCGTCCGCGGCCCTGCCGGCACCGCCTGCCGCGCCGCCGCCGCCGAGCCCGGCCAAGGCCGCCGCGGTGGTCGCCGCCGCAGCGCCGCGCGACGGCGACGTGACCTTGCAGGTCGCCAGCTTCTCCGCCCGCAGCAACGCCGATCGCGCCCTGTCGATGCTGCGCGGCGCCGGCATCGACGAGGCCCGGTTGCTCGACGGCAACGCCGCCAACGGCCAGAAGATCTGGCGCCTGCGGGTCGGTCCACTGCAGGCCGCAGCCGCGCCGGAACTTGCCGCGCGCATCGTCGGTCTGGGGTTCGGCCAGCCCCAGCGCGTGCGCGAGTGAGCGCGCGCGGCGGGCGTCAACGGCCTTTTGGGCTGCAAGCTCGGTCGATCTGAGGCAGGATGCACGGTTTCGCGGACCGGGTAGGAGCGCCCGGTCCGGCCCGATCCGCAGCGTGCGCCAGGACGGCGGCGCCGGACCCTTCCCGTCCCCGGCCGTTCCGGTAGCGGCCTCCGGAGTAGTTCAACGATGAAATTCCGCTTCACCCCGCGCGCGGCCGCCCTCGCGCTGTCCTCGGCCTTCCTGGTCACCACCGCCGCCGGCCTGGCCGCCGCGCAGGCGCCTGCGGGGGCGACCGCCGCGCCGGCCGCCGCGCAACCGCCGGCCAGCGACGCGTTGCCGGTGCCGCCGCCGCCGGCGATCCAGGGCACCGCCTGGGTGCTGATGGACGCGGCCAGCGGCAACGTCCTGGCCAGCCACAACCCCGACCTGCGGGTCGAGCCGGCCAGCATCACCAAGGTCATGACCAGCTACGTGATCGCCGCCGAAATGGCCGGCGGCAAGGTCAAGGACACCGACCAGGTGATGATGACCGAGAACGCCTGGCGCAAGGGCGGCGCGGGCACCGACGGCAGCTACTCGGGCTTCGAGGTCAACAAGAGCGCACCGCTGGTCGAGATGGAAAAGGGCATGGTGGTGCAGTCCGGCAACGACGCCGCGATCGCCCTGGCCGAACACGTCGCCGGCAGCGAGGACGCGTTCGCCGCGTTGATGAACCAGTACGCCGCGCGCATCGGCCTGAAGAACTCGCACTTCGTCAATCCGCACGGCCTGTCCGACCCGAACCATTACTCGACCGCGCGCGACCTGGCCCTGCTCGGCCGCGCGATGGTGCGCGACTTCCCGGTCGCCTACTCGTACAACAAGATCAAGGAACTGACGGTCGGGCCGATCACCCAGCCCAACCGCAACCTGCTGCTGTGGCGCGATTCTTCGGTCGACGGCATCAAGACCGGCCACCACTCCAAGGCCGGCTACTGCCTGATGGCCTCGGCCAAGCGCGGCGACCAGCGCCTGATCTCGGTGGTGATGGGTTCGACCTCCGAGGCGCAGCGCGCCACCGACAGCCAGGCGCTGCTGAACTGGGGCTTCCGTTTCTACGAAACCCACAAGCTCTACGACGCCGGCAAGTCCATCGCCAAGCAGAAGGTGTGGAAGGGCGCGTCCGACGAGATCCAGCTCGGCGTCGCCGAGCCGCTGCTGGTGACCGTGCCGCGCGGCAAGTACCCGCTGCTGAAGCCGAGCATGGACGTGCCCAAGACCCTGGTCGCGCCGATCAAGAAGGGGCAGGCCATCGGTTCGGTCAAGGTCATGCTCGACGGCAAGGTGGTCGCGCAGCGCCCGCTGGTGGCATTGGCCGCGGTCGAAGAGGGCGGTTTCTTCAAGCGCCTGTGGGACGAGTTCTGGATGTGGTGGGAGTCGTGAGGCTGGTGCGCTGAGGTAGCGCAAGCGCGATCCCCGCCTGGCCCCCTTTTCCGACGGGGGGCGAACGGCGACGAGCCGGCATTGCCGGCTCGTCGTCGTTTGGGGCGGCGCGCATATCGCCGCGCGGCGTGCGTTAGTCGATGCCGTTCATGCTCATCGCCACGTCGGTGGCGCGGGCGTACTCGACGTAGTCGACGTAGAGCAGGTTGATCACCCGGTCGTGCTCGTTCTCGCGCGGGGTGGCGGCCATCCATGCGCCGAGCTGGCGGTTGGCCTCCTTGGACACCGGCCAGACGCCGGTGAACGGGGTCAGGGTCCAGGACAACAGGAACTGGTCGCAGGGCAGCGCTTCGTCGCCGACGCACATGCCGTTGTAGTCGGCGAACTTCTGCAACTGGTCGGCGCTCATGCGTTCGAAACTGGTGGTGTTGGAGTAGCGGTCGAACACGCGCAGATCGCCTTGCTCGACCGTCGCCGACTCGGAATCGCGATAGACCCAGATTCCGGCCGCCGGTATCCGCACCGGATAGTCCTCGTCGCAGACCGCCAGCACCACGCCGCTGTGTTGGACGAAGTCGCGCAGCGGGATCTCGGCCAGGCGCCGGCCGCGCGGCAGGCCGCGGTACAGCCAAGCGCCGAGCCTGCTTTGCAGCAGTTCGACCAGGTACTCGTACACCGGATTGTCGAAGCCGGCGTAGTGGGAGAACTTGAGGGTCACCAACTCGCGATGGCCTTCGGCCATGAATCGCGCGATGTCGTCGACGATCTGGGTCAGCGAGGGGCCGGTGATCGGGCCGTGGGCGACGTACAGCCGGCCGTCGCTCCACTTCGGCCGCAGGTCGAAATAGCGGATGCCGTTGCTGAGCTGCTGATAGAGGTTCAGGTCCTGAGTCTTGCCCAGGGTCATCAGCGTGCCGTGCTGGTACATGCCGGCATCGTGCGAGGCGCCGGTGGTCAACTGCGGCAACGTGCGCGCGCCGATCCGGTCCAGGTGGTCCTGCATCCAGCGCGAGCGATCGACGATGCGCGAGCTGGACGCCCACAGGGTGTAGAAGTTCTCCGATTGATGCACCTGCACCGCCTTGTTGCCGCGGCACGCCACCGCCGGCCGCTGGCCGTCGTCGAATGGCTGCGGTTCGTCGGCGAACACGACCTTGCCCTCGACGATGCTGCCGAACATCTGCATCAGCGCCGTTCCGTCGCCGGCTTCGTGCACCGCGATCACGTCGCCGTCGTGGTTGAGCGCTACGCACGGACGCGCGCCGGCGGCGTAGCGTTGCGGCGCGTCCCAGACGATTTGCGGGTCCTGGCCGTGCTCGGCGTCGAGCGCCTCGATCCGGCCGACCCGCAGATACAGATCGCCGTCGTCGGATTCGTGCGCGGTCACGATCTGTCCGGCCTGGTTGATCGCGACGCTGGGGCGGTTGCCGTCGCCCAGGTACAGATTGCCGTTCCAGTCGATCTCGTCGCGGTCCAGCACGAAGCGGCCGATGTTGCACCAGATCGTCCGATTCCAGGACGACTCGTGCACTTCGATCACCCATTCGCGGTTCATCGCCACGCTGGGCTTGGTGCCGCTGGCGTAGCGGCGGGCCTGGCCGAAGGCCACGCCGTCCCGGTTCCACACGCCGATGCGGCTGTACAGGCCGTCGCGGTCTTCGCCGCGATGGACTTCGACCAGGTAGTCGCCCTGCATGGCGATCGCCGGGCGCTGGCCGCGGCCGTAGTCGGCGCCGTCGCCCCAGACGATGGCCATCTGGTCGAGCCGGCCGGTGCGGTAGCTGAGGGTGATGCCCTGGTCCTGGCACACGGCGAGTACCCGGCCGTCGTCGCCCAGCGCGACGTGCGGATGGGTGCCGGCATCGGCGTATTTCAGGCCGAGGCCGAAGAACACGTTCTTCATGATGGGATTCCCGCGTGATGGCGACGCGCGTCCCTCCGTCGCCGGGCGCGCATGGCGCCGCGAACGCGCGGCGTATCAGCAGGAGCGCGCGAGCGTCGCGCCTGTGAAGCGCGACGTGCCCGGCATGGCGCGGTCAGCGCTTGGACGCGGGCAGGGCGGCGATGATGCGAGCGCGGAAACGGACCGCCAGGTCGTGGAAACCGGCCTCGGTGGGATGCATCTCGTCGAACCAGTCGCTGTCGTCGGCCAGCACGCCGCGCAGGTCGACATAGTCGAAGGTGGCGGCGAAGCGCGGATCGGCCTTGAGCGCGCGCAGGACGTGGCGTTCGAAGCCGTCGATCAGCAGGCGTGCGAAGCGGCGGCGCTCGGCCGCGGTGTCGGCGGGATTGCCGCGCGAGATCGCGCCCAGGTGCGGGCCGATCCACGGCCCGACGCTTTTCTTCAGGGCTGCGGCGACGCCGATGTTGCCCAGGGTCAGCGGGCCGGAGCGGCCGATCAGGCGAGGGTAGTCGTAAGTATGCGCCAGCACCGGCACCCGCGGCCGCGCCGCGATCGCGGCCTGCAGGAACAGCGCATAGGCCTCGCGCACGCGCGCGTACTGGCCGCTGTCGAGCACGCGCTGGAAGGCCGCGTCCGCATCCAGACTGCTGTGGCCGGCGAAGGTGCGGGCCAGGAAAGGACCGACGAAATCGTTGCCGCCCGCACTGAGCAGGATCAGGTCGAACTCGAAGCGGGAATACCAGGCCATCAGATCGTCGATGTGCTCGCGCACGAACATCGAGCGCTTGGGCGCCTCGGGATTGCGCGCGGCGTGGTCGCCGCTGCGTTCGACCCGGAAAAACAGCCCGCCCTGGCCGAACAGCGGTACCCCGCGTTCCTCCTCGTCCGGCGCCGGCGAGACAATCCAGTCGAGCAGGTTCATCGCCAAGGGAGTGGAAAACCAGGAGTCGCCCTCGCAGAACACCACCGGCGTGCGCTGCAGCAGGCCGGTGCGCTTGAGCGAGGTGTACAGGCTGCGGAACTGGCCGCGCAGCGACAGGGCGGTGGATTGGCTGACAGGCATGGCGCTGATGTCCCACGGCGCGGGGGCGCCGCTCTGCGGTCCGAGGTCCACAGTGATAACAGATGGGAATTGCAGGCGTTGAGAAACGCGCGGCGGATAATGAGAAGCGGGTCGCGAACGCGGCCGATTCAGCGAGCGACGCTCCCGCCGCCACCTTCGCGAAAGCGGGGCGCCGGAGACTTCAGAGCCGTGCGTCGGCGAAGCCCTGGGGGTTCGGCTGCGCGAAGCGGCGTGCAGCCTGCGTTCGCGGAACCGACGTCAGGGGGGGGCGAATCGTCCGCTCGTCACCCTCGCCAGCGCCGCTTCTCGATCCGGCGCACGTTCGGCTCGTCGGCGAGCCGGTCCAGGTAATCGGTCAGCCGCAGCAACTCGTCGTCGTCCTCGTCCTCGCCGAGGTACTCGCGCACGCACACCAGGTTGCCGTAGTTGTCGGCGTGCTTGAACGGACTGTCGTCGACCGCCAGCACCCGCTCCAGCCGGTAGCCATGGCGCTTGAGCTTGCGCAGTTGCTTGCGGCCCTCGTACTCGCCGGTGTTCCAGTCGCGGCGCAGGGTCAGGCGCGGCGACGCCCACAGGAAGCGCAGCGCACCGTGCGGAAACAGCATCGCTGCCACCGCCGCCGCATAGACCTCGCCCGACGAGGTCCATACGCCGACGTGGTAGCGCGCCAGGACGTGGTCGAGGAAGCGCTGCAGATGCGGCCGGCGATAGACGTGGTAGTGCAGGGCGAAGAAGTCCGCGGGCCGGTCGAGTTCGACTTCGCTGGCATGGATCAGCGTCTCGTCGAGATCGAGCACCAGCAGCAAGCGGTCGTGGACGGCGGCAGTCATGGCCTGAGTCTGGCACGACCCGGTCCTGTGCCGATCCTGGCGCTCCGTCCCGGCGATCCACGCCCCGCCCCCCGCCGTTCCAGCGCCGGCACGCCGCCGTCCCACCGCTGCGCTTGGGTTGCCCCGGCGGCGGACCCATAATGGCCGCCATGGACCTTCATTCCGACAATCCCGACCACGGCTTCCAGTTTCCCGGTGTGTTCGAGCTCAGCGCGATGGGCTCGGCGGAGGCCGGGCTGGAGCGCGAGCTGCCGCAGCGGCTGCTGCAGGCCGGGCTCGACGTGCTGACCGAAACCATCCAGTGGAAGCATTCCTCGACCGGCAAATACGTGTCGGTACGGATCAGCTTCCGCGCCCAGGACCGCGCCCAGTACGATCTGGCCCACCAGGTGCTGCGCGACCATCCGGAAGTGAAGTGGACGCTCTGATCGACACCGTCGCCGAAGTGTTGGGCGCCGGCGCCGCGGCGCCGCCGCCGGCGCAGTTGCGCGACCTCGGCCGCCAGCCCTACGAGCCGGTGTGGCGGGCGATGCAGGCTTTCACCGACGCCCGCGACGGCGGCACCGCCGACGAGCTGTGGCTGGTCGAGCACGATCCGGTGTTCACCCTCGGCCAGGCCGGCAAGGACGAGCATGTGCTGATGCCGGGCGACATCCCGGTGATCCACGTCGACCGCGGCGGCCAGGTGACCTACCACGGCCCCGGCCAGATCGTGCTGTACCCGCTGCTGGACCTGCGCCGGCTCAAGGTCGGGGTGCGCGAGTACGTCGACCGGATCGAGCAGGCGGTGATCGACACCCTGGCCGAATGGAACATCGAAGGCGCGCGCCGCGACGGCGCACCGGGCGTGTACGTGGCCGGGGCCAAGGTCATGGCCCTGGGCATCCGGGTCCGCCGCGGCTGCACCTTCCACGGCCTGGCCTTCAACATCGCCATGGACCTGGAGCCCTACCGCCGGATCAACCCCTGCGGCTACCAGGGGCTGCAGGTGACCTCGGTGGTAGACTTGGGCGGCCCCTCGGGCATGGACCAGGTCAAGCCGGTGCTGGTGGCGCAGATCGCGCGCCAGTTCGGGCTGACCGTCGAGGACGCGGCGCCGCCGAGCTTCGCCTAGGCCGCCGGTTTTTCCCTGCTCCCGCTTTGCGGGAGAAGGTGCCCGCAGGGCGGATGAGGGCAAGCGTATCCGCCCGCTGCCGCGATGACACCGGCCGCCGATGCCCTCACCCCAGCCCTCTCCCGCCCGCGGGAGAGGGGGTTCAACGAATAAGAGTCGAATGCCCAGATGAGCGACACCGCGACCAAGACCATCCCGCTCACCGTCGTCGGCGCGGCCGACCCGGTCGCGGCCCCGGCGGTGTTGCAGTCCACCACCATGACCCCGGGCGCTAAGCAGCTCGGCGGCGACAAGATCAACCGTTCGCCGGTGCAGTTCGCCGAGGCGCCGGTGCTGCGCAAGCCGTCGTGGATCCGGGTGCGGATTCCGTCCGGCAACTCGGTCCAGCAGCTCAAGGCCAAGCTGCGCGAGAACCGGCTGGTCACGGTGTGCGAGGAAGCCAGCTGCCCGAACATCCACGAGTGCTTCAGCCACGGCACCGCGACCTTCATGATCCTCGGCGAGGTCTGCACCCGCCGCTGCTCGTTCTGCGACGTCGCCCACGGCCGGCCCAAGCCGCCGGACCCGAGCGAACCGGCCAACCTGGCGCGGACCGTCGCCGACATGGGCCTGAAGTACGTGGTCATCACCAGCGTCGACCGCGACGACCTGCGCGACGGCGGCGCCCAGCACTTCGTCGACTGCATCGCCGCGGTGCGCAACGAAAGCCCGCGCACCAAGATCGAGATCCTCACTCCCGATTTCCGCGGCAAGGGCCGCATGGAACGGGCGCTGGAGATCCTGGCCCACAACCCGCCGGACGTGTTCAACCACAACGTCGAGACGGTGCCGGACCTGTACGCCAACGTCCGCCCGGGCGCCGATTACCAGTGGTCGCTGACCCTGCTGCAGAAGTTCAAGGCCCAGCACCCGCAGGTCGCGACCAAGTCCGGGATCATGCTCGGCCTGGGCGAGACCATGGAGCAGGTGCAGGCGACCCTGCGCGACCTGCGCGCCCACGACGTCGACATGATCACCATCGGCCAGTACCTGCAGCCGACCGCGCACCACCACCCGGTGCTGCGCTACTGGACCCCGGACGAGTTCAAGCAGCTCGAGGTCTACGGCCTGTCGCTGGGCTTCACCCACGTCGCCTCCGGCCCGCTGGTTCGCTCGTCCTACCACGCCGATCGCCAGGCGATCGAAGCCGGCTTCGCCGACACCGCCAATCACTGAGCCGGCGGGTCCGCCAGGCGCAGTTCGATCGTGCCGCCGCCCGGGCGGCGGCGCAGCTGCAGGCGCGCGTCCGGGGGCAGGCAGCGCCCGGCCGGCGAGCCGGCGACGTAGGGCTCGGCGACGTAGTAGCCGGCATCCAGCGCGATCAGACGTTCGCCGCCGTCGATCCGGAAGCGCAATTGCGGCGGCGTGTCCTCGCCGAAGCAGAGCTGCCGCCAGCGGAAGCCGGTCAGGGCGGCGGCCGGCACCAGTGCGCGCTCCCGCGTCCGCAGCAGGGCCTGGATTCGCGCCTGGACCTCGTCGCGGAGCGGATCGCCCGCGCAGGCGCCGAGCAGGACCGGCAGCGTCGCGAGCGCGACGGAGCGGACGGCGCGCCGGGGGCGCCAGGGTAGAGCGGTCATTTCCGGGTCCTTGGAACGCGGCCGGGCCGCGACCGCGCGATTGGCGCACGCCCGGCGCCGCCGCCGCAAGCCCGGCCGGAGCGGCCGGCCGCTGCCGTTGGCCTTAATACGGCACCGGGGCAGGGGCGGGACAGGCCCGCAAATGGCCGTCTAACCGTTCGCTAACGCTTCGGCCGGCCAAACTGAACCGCTTTCACGGCTGCAACACGCAATCGCGCCGGACGGGCGTGACAGCGCCGGCAACTTTCGGCACTGTGGGCTTGTCCAAGGCCGGACCATGCTTTCGACGCCGGCCCACGCCGAGAAGATTCCGCGATGACCCCCAAGAACACGCGTGCCCTTACCCTGTTCGCAGGGCTGCTGCTGACCGCCCCGCTGGCCCTGCTGGCGCGTCCGGAAGCGGTGGCGCCGACCGCCGGTTCGGCGGCGTTGCCGACCGCTCCGACCGCGGACCAGACCACCGCCGCCAAGCTGGTCTACGGCCTGTTGTCCGACAGCCGCTACGCCTACCGGCCGCGCGCGCTCGACGACGCGCTCTCGGCCGACATGTACAAGCGCTACCTGGAAGCGCTCGACGCCGGCAAGCAATTCTTCACCGCCGCCGACATCGCCCGTTTCGACGCCTACAAGACCAAGCTCGACGACGCGATCAAGAGCGGCGACCTGAGCCCGGCGTATGCGATGTTCTCCACCTACAAGCAGCGCGTCGATCAGCGCGTCGCCTACGCGCGCGGCCTGCTCAAGCAGCCGGGCAATTTCGAATTCGACGGCAGCGACCGCTACGAGTACGACCGCAAGGACGCGCCGTGGGTCGCCGACGCCGCCGCGCTCGACGCGCTGTGGAAGCAGTCGGTGCGCAACGACTGGCTGCGCCTGAAGCTGGCCGGCAAGAAGAGCGAAGACATCGCCAAGACCCTGGACAAGCGTTACGCCAACCTGAGCAAGGGCATCGCCGAGCTCAAGGGCGAAGACGTGTTCCAGACCTTCGTCAACAGCTACGCCAACGCGATCGATCCGCATACCGACTATCTGACTCCGAAGTCGGCCGACAACTTCAACATGACCATGTCGCTGTCGCTGGACGGCATCGGCGCGCAGCTGCAGAAGCAGGACGACGTGGTCGCGATCCGCGAGATCATCCCGGGCGGCCCGGCCTCGCGCAGCAACCTGCTCAAGGCCGGCGACCGCATCGTCGGCGTCGGCCAGGGCGAAAGCGGGGCGATGGAGGACGTGATCGGCTGGCGCATCGACGACGTGGTCGCCAAGATCCGCGGCGCCAAGGGCACCAAGGTGCGCCTGGACGTGGTTCCGGCCGAGGCCGGCCTGGACAGCAAGCCCAACCGCATCGTGCTGGTGCGCGACAAGGTGCGCCTGGAAGATCAGGCCGCCAAGTCGGAGATCATCGACATCCCGGCGGCCGGCGACGCGCCGGCCAAGCGCATCGGCGTGATCAAGCTGCCGGGCTTCTACCAGGACTTCGAAGGCCGGCGCAAGAACGCCAACGACTACGCCTCGGCGACTCGCGACGTGGCCAAGCTGCTGACCAAGCTGCGCGGCGACAAGGTCGACGGCGTGGTGCTGGACCTGCGCAACAACGGCGGCGGCTCGCTCAACGAAGCCATCGAGCTCACCGGTCTGTTCATCGACCGCGGCCCGGTGGTGCAGGTGCGCGAATCCGGCGGCCGGGTCAGCGTCGAAGGCGACAGCGACACCGGCATCGCCTGGGAAGGCCCGCTGGCGGTGCTGATCAACCGCGGTTCGGCCTCGGCCTCGGAGATCTTCGCCGGCGCGATCCAGGACTACGGCCGCGGCCTGGTCATCGGCGAGACCAGCTTCGGCAAGGGCACGGTGCAGAACCTGGTCGACCTCGACCGCTGGCCGGCCAACGAGAGCGCGCGCTTCGGCCAGGTCAAGCTGACCATCGCCCAGTTCTTCCGCGTCAGCGGCGGCTCGACTCAGAACAAGGGCGTGGTGCCGGACATCGCCTTCCCGGTGTCGGTCGACGCCACCGAGTACGGCGAAAGCACCTACGACAACGCGCTGCCGTGGACCAAGATCGCCGCGGTCGACCACACCAGCTACGGCAATTTCGCGCCGCTGCTGCCGAAGCTGGAGGGCCTGCACAGCGCCCGCATCGGCTCCGACAAGGAGTTCCAGTGGTGGTCGCAGGACGTGGCCGAATTCCGCGCCGAGCGGGCCAAGAAGTCGGTCTCGCTCAACGAGGCCGAGCGCCGCGCCGAGCGCGACCGCGACGACGCCAAGCGCAAGCTGCGCCAGGCCGAGCGCAAGCAACTGGGCCTGGCCCTGGACCCGCTGGCCGACGACGCCAACGACGACGGCCTGTCCGGCAACGAGCGCGACATCGTCAAGGACGCGGCACGCGAGAAGCTGGCCGAGAAGCGTCCCGACCCGCTGCTGCGCGAATCGGCCTCGATCCTGGCCGACGCGGTGCGCTTGCTCAACAACGACCGCCAGCTGTCGGCGCAAGTGCTGCCGACCGCGACCCGCCCGGGGCATTGGGCCGACTGAGGCCGTCGCATCGACCGAACACGTCCGCGCCGAGCGTGGGCATCGCACCAGCGAAACGCGCCCGCCGGGCGCGTTTCGTTTTGTCCGACGCATCCGCATCGCGGCGGTTGTTGCGGTGCCATCGGCCGTTCCGGTGGTCGCGGCTCACGCCGCTCCGACAGGGAGAGGCGCCGCCGGCTCTTGTAGGAGCGGCGTCAGCCGCGACAAACGCAGCGGTGTGCGCGAGCGTTTGCTGCGAAGCACCGTCCCGCGAGTGCTTGTTGCCCGGTCGTCATCGTTTCTGCCGGCGGCGTGGTATTTCGTCCTCTTCGGCTGTCGCGGCTTACGCCGCTCCTACAGGGGAACGACGCCGCCGCCCTGGTAGGAGCGGCGTGAGCCGCGACGACCGCAGCGGTGTTCGTCAGCGCCGAGGCCCAGGCCCAGGCCCGCGAAATACGCTCGAACTGAACGCCCGCGACGGCGCGCAAGAAGCGGATAGCCGGACCTGCCGCCGCGGCCTAGTCTGGACGCCATGAACGCCAAATCCGCACTGCGCCCGGCCCCGGCCGGCACGTCTTCCGCCGACAAGCTCGAACGCGCCCGCGCCCTGCTCGATGCGGGCGAGCCCAGCCTGCACGAGCTGGCCGCCGCGGTCGGCCTCAGCGCCTCGCACCTGCAGCGTCGCTTCAGCGCGCGCTACGGACTGAGCCCGGCCGAGTACCTGGCCCAGCGCAAGCTCGGCAGCCTGCGCTCGGCGCTGCGCGACGGTCAGGAGGTCAGCGCGGCGCTGTACGACGCCGGCTACGGCTCGCCGTCGCGGGTCTACGAGGCCGGCGCCGCCAAGCTCGGTATGACCCCGGCGCGTTACCGCGCCGGCGGCGCCGGCGAGCAGATCCGCTGGAGCCTGGCGCCGACCGCGATCGGCATCGCCCTGGTCGCGACCACAGTGCGCGGCATCTGCATGGTCGAGCTCGGCGACGATCCGGCGGCGCTGGAAACCAAACTGCGGCGCGAGTTCCCGCAGGCGCAGCTGGAGCGGGTCGATGCCGGTCGCGACGAATTCCTCGCCCCGCGCCTGCGCGCGGTCGCCGACACCCTCGGCGGCCGGCGCGAGGAGGTGCCGCTGGACCTGATCGGCACGGCTTTCCAGAAGAAAGTCTGGGACGCGCTGATGAAGATCCCGCCCGGCCAGACCCGCAGCTACGCCGCCATCGCCGAACAGATCGGCGCCCCGCGCGGCGCGCGCGCGGTGGCCCAGGCCTGCGCCAACAACCGCGTCGCGGTCGTCGTGCCCTGCCACCGCGTGGTCCGCGGCGACGGCTCGCTCGGCGGTTATCGCTGGGGCTTGCCCTTGAAGGAACGGCTGCTGGAGCGGGAGAGGGCTTAGAGCCGGGATGGGGGATTCGGGATCAGGGATTCGGCAAAAAGCCGCGGCTTTCGCTCTTGCTGTTACCAATCCCTAATCCCGAACCCCGAATCCCCGCCTCACCGGCTTACCGCCTCTTGCGCGCCGCCCGCGGCGCGTCCCGGGTCGGCAGCTCCAGGCCGTGCTTGACCACGTCGAACACCAGGTGGGTGTCGTAGCGCTTGACGTTGCCTTCGTCGAGGAACAGGCGGTCGACCACTTGGCGGCAGTGGGCGACGCCGGTGGTGGCCAGGATCACCAGGTAGTCCCATTCGCCGGCCAGGGTGTAGCACTGCTGCACCTCCGGGGCGGCGCGCACGCGGGCGTGGAAGGCGGCGTGGCGCTCGGCCGACTCGCGCTCCATCGTCACCCAGACCGCGGCCAGCGTGCTGCCCAGGGCCATCGGGTCGAGCACCGCGACCTGACGCATCAGGCCCTCCTGGCGGTAGCGGGTCATGCGGCGCTGCACCGCGCTCGGCGACAGGCCGACGGCGTCGCCGAGCTCGCTGAGCGTGGCCGAGGCATCGCGCTGCAGCAGTTCCAGCAGTTTGTGGTCGAACTCGTCGAGAGCCAGGGGTGCGGTCATGCAAGATTTTTGCGTTCCTGCGGGCAAATTTTCAACCGCAAATTGACTGACATCGATACGCTATTCGTGATCTCATCGCATGAAGAATTTTTATGTGATGGTTCGCTCCCACCCCCAAGACGGACGCCCCCGGGATGTCCCGGTACGTGACGCAAGCTGCCGTGCCCGAGCAGATCGGCGAGATCCTCGCCCTGATCCGCGAGCACGGGCCCAACCCCTGGAATTTCCTGCCCGAGTTGGAGCTGGCCGAGCACTTGGCGGCGATCCGGCGTGGGCGTACCCAGGCCGTGGTGGCTGTACAGGAGTGTGCGATCGTGGCCGTGGTCACATTCGAGCCGAGCGATGCGTTCCATCGTTATCAGCCAGCCGGGCGCGAAGTCGAATGGCAGGGGTATGTCCGCGAGGCCGTGGTCCACCGCGCGCATCGCGGCCGGGGCCTGGGCTCGCAGTTGCTGACCGCCGCGGTCGCGCGCCTGCAGCGGATGGGATTGAGCGAGATCTACGTCGAGCGCCACGAGGAGAACGAGGGTTCGGCGGGGATGATGCGCAAGGCCGGCTTCGTGGTCATCGACGTGTTCGACGACCCGCGGCGCCGCGACGTAGGCAGCCGCCGGACCGCGGTATCGCGCTACGAATCACGACCCTGATCGGCCGTCGCCGGACGCGCGCCAGCGCAGCCGACGGCGTGGAGTTACCGCTGCACTGCGTCGCGCGGCCGCTGCCGCTGCGACACGACTTCGCCCAATGCTTATCGGCCGATTCCGTCGGCCGGCTTCTCCCGCCGTTCCCCGACCTCGGAAATTCGCGTCATGAGCGCCGCCGCCCCCTCCGCCGAACGCCTCGCTCCCGGCCCCCTCGCCGTCGCCTTCGCCCTGGCCTCGGTCTACATCCTGTGGGGCTCGACCTATCTGGCGATCCGCTTCGCCCTGGCCAGCTATCCGCCGTTCCTGCTCGGCGCCGGACGCATGGCTCTGGCCGGCGCGATCATGTACGCGGTGCTGCGCTGGCGCGGCGTCGCGCCGCCGACGCGCAAGCAGTGGCGCACCCTGTGGGTGCTGTCGATCTGGATGGTGCTGCTGTCGAACGGTCTGGTGAACCTGGCCGAGACCGAGGTCGATTCCGGCCTGGCCGCGATCGCAGTGGCGTCGATGCCGCTGTTCGCCGGCGTGTTCGCGATGCTGCGCGGGCGCCATCCGTCGAAGATCGAATGGGTCGGCCTGACGATCGGCTTCTTCGGCGTGGTCTGGCTCAATGCCGGCGGCAAACTGTCGGCCTCGACCCTGGGCCTGGTCTGCCTGATCGTGGCGCCGATCGCCTGGGCGTGGGGCTCGATCTGGAGCCGCGACCAGGACCTGCCGTCGCCGTTCATGGCCGCCAGCGCGCAGATGCTGACCGGCAGCGTGTGGATGCTCGGCGCCGCGGCGCTGACCGGCGAGCGCATCGTCGCGGTGCCGACCGCGGGCGCCACCGCGGCGCTGCTGTACCTGGTCGTGGCCGGTTCGATCTTCGGCTTCACCGCCTACATCTGGCTGCTGCACCACGTGCGCCCGGCGCTGGCGACCAGCTACGCCTACGTCAACCCGCCGATCGCGGTGCTGTTCGGCGCGCTGCTCGCCGGCGAACGCTTCACTTCGCACGACCTGGGCGCGATGGCGGTGATCCTGGTCGGCGTGGTCATCATCACCCTGGCCCGCGCGCGCGCGGCCAAGCCGGCGGCGCCGCTGCCGGCGCCGCAAGAAAAGGAAGGCTCATGAATCTCGTCGCCGATCGCCGCGGACTGTGGATCGCGATCGCTTCGTTCGCGCTGTGGGGCGTGATGCCCTTGTACTGGCATCTGCTCAAGTCGGTGCCGTCGTTGCAGATCGTCGCCCATCGCATCGTCTGGAGCACCCTGCTGGTCGCCGCCTGGCTGTGCTGGAAGGTCGGCCGGCACTGGCTGCGCGAAGTGCTGGCGCAGCCGCGCAAGGCGGCGATGCTGGCGCTGAGCGGCGTGCTGATCGCGTTCAACTGGGGCCTGTACATCTGGGCGGTCAACGCCGGCCACGTGCTCGAAGGCAGCCTGGGTTACTTCATCGGCCCGCTGGTCAGCGTGATGCTGGGCGTGCTGTTCCTCGGCGAACGCCTGCGCGCGGTGCAGTGGGTCGCGATCGCGCTGGCCTTCGCCGGGGTGCTGTGGCTGACCCTGCGCTACGGCCAGCCGCCGCTGATCGCGCTCGGCCTGGCGGTGTCGTTCGCGATCTACGGCCTGGTGCGCAAGCTGGTCGCGGTCGAGGCGGTGACCGGCCTGGGAGTCGAGAACGTGTACCTGTTCCTGCCCGCGCTGGGCCTGATGCTGTGGGGCGAAAGCCACGGCCAGGGCGGTTTCTTCGGCGCATGGGGCCTGGGCACCGACCTGCTGCTGGTGATCGCCGGCGCGTTGACCGCGCTGCCGCTGATCGGTTTCGCCTACGCGGTGCGGCGGGTGTCGCTGACCGCGATCGGCCTGCTGCAGTACCTGGCGCCGTCGCTGCAGTTCCTGATCGGCGTGTGGTTGCTGCGCGAGCCGTTCGACGAAACCCGCGCTATAGGCTTTGCGATCATCTGGCTGGGCCTGATCGTGTTCGTCGGCGAGGGCATGCTGCGCTCGCGCCGGCTCGCGGCGGCGGCGCAGGCGGCCTGAGCCGCGCGGCTCGTTCGGCTCAGCCGAGCAGGCCTTCGAAGCCGGCGCGCGCCAGGACCTGGGCGGCCAGCAGCGCGGCAACGATCCCCCGCTGCAACCCGTCCTGCAGTAACAGCCGCTTCCGCTGGAAAAACGAGGCAGGGGATCGGGTTTGGCTTCCGCCCCGCGTTTCGTCGCCGCCGGTCGGCCGATGCCTGTGCGCAAACAACAAGGCCCTCTTCCGGCGAAGAGGGCCCCGATGCCGAACCGATGCGGCGCTGCGGCTTACAGCGCGCGCAGCGCCGTAGTCACCGGCAGGGTCGCCGCGCGCAGGGCCGGGAACAGGCCGCCGACGAAGCCGATCGCCAGCGCCCACTTCAGCCCGCTCCACAGCAGCGCGCCGGTAACCTGGAAGTCGAAGGTCAGCTGGCCGACGCCGCCGGCGATGGTCGAGGCGGTGTAGCCGTTGAACACCAGCCAGGCCAGGGCGCCGCCGATCAGGCCGCCGAGCAGCGCCAGCAGCATGGTCTCCAGCATCACCGCCACCACCACCGGCACGCCGCGGAAGCCGATCGCGCGCAGGGTGGCGATCTCGCGGGCGCGGGTGGCGACCGTGGCGAACATGGTGTTGAGCGCGCCGAACACCGCGCCGATGGCCATGATCGAACCGACCACGATGCCGATGATGCGGATCACCTTGGTCATCGCCTCGCTCTGCTTGGCGAAGTACTCGGCGGTCGTGGTGGTGTCGACCTGCAGCCGCGGGTCGCCGGCCAGCGCGGCCTTGAACGCCTTGAACTGCTTGGCGTCGGACAGCTTGGCCACGACCGAGTTGCGCGAAGCGCCGCGGCCGTAGGTGGCCGCGACCATCTGCGCGTCGGCCCACACTTCCGAGTCCATCGCGTCGCCGGACTTGAACACGCCGACCACGGTCCAGCGTTCGTTGCCGAGGCGGATCTGCTTGCCGACCTCCAGGCCGGCGAACTGGCGCTGGGCGCCGCTGCCGACCACCACTTCGCGCTTGCCGGTTTCGAAGCGTCGGCCCTGCACGATCTTGACCTGCGGCCGCACCTGCCAGGCACGGTCGCCGACGCCGCGCAACTGCACGCTGCCGTCTTCGTCGGGGGCGCCGCCCTTGATCGGCAGGTTGGCCGCGACCACGGTTTCCGGCGAGGCCAGCGGCCGCCCGTCGGCGCCGCGGGCGATGCCCGGGGCCTGTTCGATCACGTTGATGCTGGCCAGGTCCAGGGTCGACATCACCTCGGCCGCGGACGCGCCGCGCAACACCATCACGCTGTCGTCGCTGCCGGTGCGGCGCAGGGTTTCCTGGTAGCCCTCGGCCATCGACAGCATCGCCACCAGCACCGCGACCACGCCGGCGATGCCGATCACCACCACCGACGACGAACCCAGGCGCTGGCTCAGCGTGCTGATGCCGACGCCGGCGACCGAGGCCGCCTGGCGGCCGCTGCGGGTCAGCAGCATCCACAGCGCGAAGGCGACGGCCAGGCCGAGCAGGGCCGGCCAGGGCAGCAGCGACCAGGCGACCAGGGCGATCGCCAGGATCAGGCCGGTCAGGGCGCCGCGGAGCAGGGATTTGAGCTTCTTCATGAGTGCGTTCTCCTCAGCGTCCGGCCAGCGCGTCGACGATGTTCAGGCGCATCGCGCGGATCGCCGGCAACAGCCCGACCAGCACGCCGATGCCGAGCATCAGGCCCAGGCCCAGGGTCCAGCTGCCCAGGCCGATCGGCGGCACGTTGATCGCGCCGCCGCTGATCGTGGCGACGATCGGCCCGAGCGCGCCGGCGATGGCCACGCCGATCACGCCGCCGATCAGCATCAGCAGCACCGACTCGGCCAGCACCAGCAGCAGCACGCTGCGGTCGGGGAAGCCCATGGTCTTGAGCACCGCCAGCTCGGAGGTGCGTTCGCGCACCGCCTGGGCCATGGTGTTGCCGGTCAGCAGCACCAGGGTGAAGAACACCGCGCCCATGATCGAGCCGACGATCAGGCCGATGTCGGCCATCTGCTTCATCCACGAGGCGGTCGCGGCCTGCTCGGTCTGGGTCTTGGTCTCGTGGTCGGAGTTGGCCGACAGCGCGTCGATCGCCTTGGCCACGCGGTCGGCGCGGTTGACGTCGGCGACTTCGCTGACGTACCAGCCGACCGTGCCGCGGTTGTAGGGCGTGGACTCGTCGAAGTACTTCCAGTGCATCAGCAGCATCTGGTCGTACCAGCCGCCGGACTTCTTGTCGGTGACGGCGAGCGTGCCGACGATGTCGAAGCTCCAGTTCTTGCTGCCGTCGCGGTTGGGGAAGATGGTCGACTGCAGCGGAATCTTCTGCCCCACCTTCCAGCCGAAGCGCTTCATCAGCCCCTCGCCGACCAGGATGCCGGTGCGGGTCTGGGCGAAGGCCGCGCGCTGCGCCTTGGACACGCTCATCTCCGGGTACAGGTCCAGGTAGTTGTCGGCCACGGCGAAGCTGAAGATCTGGTTGTGCGGGTCTTGGTAGGCGCCGCCGAACCAGTTGGCGTAGGTGACCTGCTTGACGCCGTCGACCTGGCCGATGCGGCCGTGCAGGGCCTGCGGCAGGGTCTGGATGAAGGACAGCCGCGAGCCGGTCTGCAGGCGCTTGGCGCCGTTGGCGCTCTGGCCGGCCTGTTCGAAGCTTTCGCGCACGCCGTCGAGCAGGCCGAACAGCAGGAACGCGGCGATGATGGACATCAGGGTCAGCGCGGTGCGGGTCTTGCGCCGCATCAGCTCCGCCCAGATCAGATGGAAGTATTTCATCTCGGACGCTCCTGCCTCAGGCCGCGTGCGCCTGCTGCTCGACCAGGGTGCCCTTGTCGAGGTGCAGGGTGTGGGTGGCGTACTCGGCGGCCTTCGGGTCGTGGGTGACCATGACGATGGTTTTGCCGTGTTCGCGATTGAGCAGCTGCAGCAGGTTGAGGATTTCCTCGGCCGAATGACGGTCGAGGTCGCCGGTGGGTTCGTCGCAGATCAGCAGGGTCGGGTCGGAGACGATCGCGCGGGCGATCGCCACGCGCTGCTGCTGGCCGCCGGACAGTTCGTTCGGGCGGTGCTTGCCGCGTTCGGCCAGGCCCACCAGCTGCAGCGCGATCTCGGCGTTGCGGCGGCGCTGGGCGGCGCCGAGGTGGGTCAGCAGCAGCGGCAGTTCGACGTTCTTCTGCGCGTTCAGCGCCGGCATCAGGTTGTAGAACTGGAACACGAAGCCGACGTGGCGGCTGCGCCACTGCGATAGCTGGCCGGCGCTCATGCGGTCGATGCGCTCGCCTTCGACGGTGATCTCGCCGCTGCTGGGCGTGTCCAGGCCGCCGATCAGGTTGAGCAGGGTGGTCTTGCCCGAGCCGGACGGCCCCATCAGGGCGACGAAATCGCCCTTGGCGATGTCCAGATCGATGCCGTGCAGGACTTCGACCTTTTCCGGCCCGCGCTGGTAGGTCTTGGTGAGGTTTTGGATCGAAACCAAGGTGTCGGCCATCGTCGAAGTCCTCGTGCATGTTGCGGAGAAGGAAGCGGGGCGCGCTTGCCGCGCCGTCCGCGTGAATCGATTGCGATCAGTCGCTGTTGTCCGACGAACCGGAGTCGGCGTTTTCGACACGCACCGCAGCGCCGTCGCTCAAACGGTCGGGCGGCGTCAGTACCACGGTCTCGCCGCCGCTCAGACCCTGGGTCACCTCGCGGTCCTCGCCGAGCTTGCGGCCCAGGGTCACCGCGGTCTGGCGGGCTTTTTCGCCCTCGACCACGAACACGACGTCGCGGCCGTCGCGCTGGGCCAGCGCCGCGGCCGGCACCATCGCGCTGGGCTTGGCCTGCACCGCCTGGACCGGCTTGGCCGCTTCCAGGAAGCTGACCCGCACGCCCATGTCGGGGACGATGCGCGCGTCGCGCAGCTTGATCGCGATGCGCACCTTGACCGTGGCCTTGCCGCGGTCGGCGGCGGGGATGATGGCGATGACCTCGGCCGGGATCTTCCAGTCCGGGTAGGCGTTGAGCACCGCTTCGACCGGCATCTTCGGCTTCACCCGGCCGATGTAGGCCTCGCCGACGTCGACTTCGATCTCCAGCGAGTCCATGTCGACGATGGTGCCGATGCCGGTGCGGGTGAAGCCGCCGCCGGCCGACAGCGGCGAGACGATCTCGCCCGGCTGCGCCGCCTTGGCGGTGACCACGCCGGCGAACGGCGCGCGCACCACGGTGTTGTCGACGCCGATGTCGGCGATGCGCAGGCTGTCGCCGGACACCTCGACGTTGCGCTGCGCGGTCAGCAGCTGCGCGCGCAGCGCGTCGCGCGTGGCCACCGCCTGGTCGTACTGGGCCTTGGACACCAACTGCTGCTTGGCCAGGGTGGCCAGGCGGTTGGCGTTGGCTTCGGCCTCCTTGAGCTGGGCCTGCACGCGCGCGGTTTCGCTCTGCGCGGCACCGAGCTGGGCGGCGCTGAGTTCGCGCTGGGCGTTGGCGTCGATCGGGTCCAGGGTGGCCATGACCTGGCCTTCCTCGACCCGCTGGCCTTCCTCGATCAGCACTTCGCGCACCTTGCCGGTGATCTTGGCCGAGACCGTGGCCATGCGCCGCGCGACCACGTAGCCGGTGGCGTCGAGCACCGAGGCGCCGGCCCCGCCGCCGCCACCGATCGCGGTGACCGTGGCGGTGTCCACCGGGGTCGCGGCATTGCGCCCGAACAGCGCCCAGGCGGCGACGCCCAGCACCAGCACGACCAGGCCGATCAGGCCGATGACCAGGCCGCGTCCCGGGCCGGATCGCTCCGGCGGACGGTTGCGGTCGATGCGAAGTTCTTTCAGCAGATCAGCCGATGCACTCATGATCTCAACCAAGACGCCAGAACCGGCTTAGTGTGACCGCGGCGCGGTGACCCGCCAACCTGTGAAAAGTCAGGTTCTGTCAGTCCTGCAGTCGTCGGTTTTTCATGACATCTGTCACGCAACGGGCTCGGTCAGAAGCCAAACTTCTCCGGCCCCCTTCCAAGGAGGAACGGCGGAAGCCGGGTGGGTCGCGTTGCGTGCGCGAAACCCCGTCTCGTTGGGACGAGGGAGCGGTGCGCGGCCCCAGTGTGCTTCCGAGGGGGAGGACGCGAGGGAGATTCGCTTGCCGCGGGAGGGGCGGAAAGCGAATCCTCCCTGGCCCCCTCTTTCAAGGGGGAACAGCAAAAGAGGAACAGCAAGAGCGGAACAGCAAGAGCGGGGGCGGTTCCCGGCGGTTGCGACCGGTGACCGCGGCCCGCGGCTTAGACCGCCGCGCGCGCCTTGAGCATCGCGTACGCGGCGCGCAGGCCCTGCGCTTCGCCGCCGGCGGGACGGCCCGGGCGGTCGGCGTCGTTCCAGCTGTACACGTCCAGATGCGCCCACGGCAGTTCGGCCGGGACGAAACGCTCCAGATACAGCGCTGCGGTCACCGAGCCGGCCATCTTCGACGGGCCGCCGTTGGCGAGGTCGGCGATGTGGCTGGTCAGGTAACGCAGGTAGGGACGCCACAGCGGCATCCGCCACAGCGGGTCGCGCTGGGTCTGGCCGGCTTGCAGCCAGGCTTCGGCGACTTCGTCGCGGTTGGCGTACAGCGCCGGCAGGTCCGGACCCAGGGCGATGCGCGCCGCGCCGGTCAGGGTGGCGAAGTCGAGCAGCAGCTCCGGCGCCTGTTCGGCGGCGTAGGTCAGGGCGTCGCACAGGATGACCCGGCCCTCGGCGTCGGTGTTGTCGATCTCGACGCTGACGCCCTGGCGGGTGGCGATGACTTCGCCGGGGCGGAACGCGTTCGGGCCGACCGCGTTCTCCACCGCCGGCACCAGCAGGGTCAGGCGCAGCGGCAGCTTGCGCGCCATGATCAGCTCGGCCAGGGCGATCGCGTGCGCGGCGCCGCCCATGTCCTTCTTCATCCAGCGCATGCCGTCGGCCGGCTTGAGGTCCAGGCCGCCGGTGTCGAAGCACACGCCCTTGCCGACCAGGGCGATGTGCGGATGGCGTTCGTCGCCCCAGCGCAGCGCGATCAGGCGCGGCGCGCGGTGCGAGGCGCGGCCGACCGCGTGGATCGCGGGGAAATTGCGCTTCAGCAGCTCGTCGCCGGCGAACACTTCGACCGCGGCGCCGTGGCGCTGGCCGATCTCGCGCGCGATCGCTTCCAGCTCGTCCGGGCCCATGTGCTCGGTCGGGGTATTGACCAGGTCGCGCACGCGCAGGCTGGCGGCGATGAGGGCGAAGCTTTCGCCGTGGTCGGCGCCGGCTTCGACCAGCAATTGCGCCGGCGCGCGCGGCGCCGCCTTGTAGCGGTCGAAACGGTAGCTGCCCAGGCCCCAGCCGATGCGCAGCGCATCCAGAGTGGCGGCGTCGTACTGGCCTTCGGCGCGCCAGCGCCGCGCCGGCAGCGCGAACGGGGCGTGGCCGTAGGAATACGGGTCCAGCGGGTCGCCGATGCCGAGCACGCCGGCGACGATGCGGCCGTCGCTGCCGGGCAGGGTGGCGGCGGTGCCGGGCGAGCCGTCGAAGCCCTGGCCGTCGAGCCAGGCGGCGGCGGTATCGGCCAGCGATTCGCGCCAGGCCTTAAGGCTGTTGCGGCTGACCAGGACCAGCGGCAGGGCGTCGCTGGCGTCGTCGGTGAAACCCAGGGGCAGAGTCATGCGGCAGCGGTATCCGTGCGGTGGCCCGCGTCGAGCCAATCGGCCAACGCGGCGAGGGTGGTGAATTCCAGGTCCGGGCGCAGCCCGGCGTGGGGCCAGTGGCGGCCTTCGCGGTTGATCCAGCAAGTACGCAGCCCGGCGCGTGCGCCGCCGACGATGTCCAGCTCGATGTCGTCGCCGACGTGCAGCACCTGCGCCGGCTCGACCCCGAGGCGTTCGCAGGCGGCCAGGAAGATGCTCGGGTCGGGCTTGGCCCGGCCGTGCTCGCGCGCGCCGAGCTGGAAGCGGAACAGCGGCATCAGCCCGATCCGGTGCAGATCGGCGTTGCCGTTGCTGAGCGCGGCCAGCGGCACCCGCCCGGCCAGGCGCGCCAGTGCGGCCTCGCTGTCGGGGTAGTGCTCGACCTCGCAGCGCGCGGCGAAGAACGCGTCGAAGGCGGCGTCGACCAGGGCGACGTCGTCGCCGGATTCGCGCAGCACGTGTTCCAGGGTCAGCCGGCGCTGCTGGGTGAAATCGTGGGCCAGGTCCGGGCGTTCGGCGGCGATGCGATCGCGCAGCGCGCGCATGGCGTGGACCGGGAAACGCTCCGCGGTGGCCGGCGCGTGCCGGCGCAGCCAGTCGTCGAGGGCCGCCTCGGCGCGCACCATCACCGGCGCGATCGGCCAGATGGTGTCGTCGAGGTCCAGAGTGATGGCGCGGACGGGAAAGCTCATGCCGGCAGTTTAACGCGCCCGGCCGCGGCGGCCGGCACCGCGGTCGCGGACCGGCGCGGTCGTGGCCTCAGGCGCCCGTGCGGGCCAGCCGGCCGGCCCGCTTCGGCAAGTCCGGCGCCGCATTCATTCCAGCAGCCGCGACCAGCCCTCCAGGCCGTCGATCCGCGCCAGCACCAGCTTCACGCAGACCAGCAGCGGCACCGCCAGCAACAGGCCGACGATGCCCCACAGCCAGCCGAACAGCATCAGCGCCAGGATCAGCACCAACGGCGACAGGCGCATGCGCCGGCCGAGCACGATCGGCGTCACCGCCTGCGACTCGATCGTGTGCAGCAGCAGGTAGACGCCGGCCGGCAGCAGCGAGGGCCACAGCTCGTCGAAGGCGACGAAGCCCATCAACAGCATGATGACGATGCCGATCAGCGGGCCGACGAAGGGCGCGAAGTTGAGGATCGCCGCCATCGTGCCCCACAGCAGCGACTCCGGCAGCGGCACGCCGAGCGCGTACAGGACGCCGGCCAGGGCCAGGCCCAGGCCGGTGTTGATCAGGCTGATGGTCAGCACGTAACGCGAGATCTCGCGTTCGATCGAATGCAGGATGTCGATGGTCAGCTTCTTCTGCTGCGGCCCGGGCAGCAGCGCGATCGCGTTGCGCTGCAGTGTTTCGCCGTACACCATGAAGAAAAAGGTCAGCAGGATCACCGCCAGCACCTGCGCCAGGTACTTCGGCGTCGCGGTCAGCGAGCGATAGGGGTCGTTGAGCTCGGTCTTGACCACCTGCACCGGCTTGGCGGTGCTCTCGCCGCCGGCGGCGCGGGCGATGTTCTGCGCGGCGCGGTTGGCGTCCTGCATCGGCTTGGTCATCTGCCGCAGCTTGGGCGCGAGCTGCTTCATCTCGCGCGGCACCTGCCGCACCCATTCGCCGGCCGGCTCGGCCAACTGCAGCGCCAGCACGCCGGACACGGCCAGGCCGCCGGCCAGCACCAGCACCGCGCCGACGAAGCGCGGCAGGTACAGCTTCTGCAGCAGGCGCAGGATCGGATTGCCGACCAGGGCGAAGAAGGCGGCGAGCAGGATCGGCAGGATCAGCTCCTGCGCCGCCCACAAGGTGAAGCCGACCGCGAGCGCGGCGAGGATGCGCAAGGACAGCGGCGCGCGCGGGCGCGGCAGCGCCGGTTCGGGCGAGGCGGCGGGCGCGGGTTCGTCGGCGGCCGGCGGCGCCGGCGCGTCCGCGGCCGG
>NZ_HG424441.1 GCF_000336385.2 Lysobacter antibioticus HS124
CCGCCCGCGGCTACCACGCCCGCGCCTTGGCGCTCATCGTCCGGATTCGTACCGGAACCGGCGAGCCCGTCGCGACCGCGGCGCCGGCACGCTGCGTTCTCCGCGGCCGGCGGGCGCAGCCCGCGGAGGCCCCGCTAGAATGGCCGGGAACCGCCGCATGGAGCGGCTGCAGGATCCGCATGGCCATTCACTCTTCCGTACTCGAACTCATCGGCAATACTCCGATCGTCAAGGCGCAGCGCCTGGATACCGGCGTCTGCGAGCTTTACTTCAAGCTCGAATCGCAGAACCCCGGCGGGTCGATCAAGGACCGGATCGGTCTGTCGATGATCGAAGCCGCCGAGAAGGCCGGCAAGATCCAGCCCGGCGACACCCTGGTCGAGGGCACCGCCGGCAACACCGGCATCGGCCTGGCCCTGGTCGCCCAACAGAAGGGCTACAAGCTGCTGCTGGTGGTGCCGGACAAGATGAGCCGGGAGAAGATCTTCAACCTCAAGGCGATGGGCGCGCAGGTCGTGCTGACCCGGTCCGACGTCGCCAAGGGCCACCCGGATTACTACCAGGACATGGCCGAGCGGATCGCCCGCGAGACCCCGGGCGCGTATTTCATCAATCAGTTCGGCAACCCCGACAACCCGGCCGCGCACGAGTTCGGCACCGGCCCGGAAATCCTCGCCCAGATGGACGGCAAGCTCGATGCGATCGTGTTCGGCTGCGGCAGCTCCGGCACCATGACCGGCCTGTCGCGCGCGTTCGCCAAGCTGTCGCCGTCGACCGAGCTGGTCCTGGCCGACCCGGTCGGTTCGATCCTGGAGGAATACATCAACCGCGGCACGCTGTCGGACAAGTCGGCGAGCTGGATGGTCGAGGGCATCGGCGAGGACTTCCTGCCGCCGATCTCGGACTTCACCCGGGTCAAGCGGGCCTATGCGATCTCCGATAAGGAAAGCTTCCTGACCGCGCGCGAACTGCTGGAGAAGGAGGGCATCCTCGGCGGCTCCTCGACCGGCACCCTGCTGGCCGCGGCGCTGAAGTACTGCCGCGAGCAGACCGAGCCCAAGAAGGTGCTGGTGTTCGTCTGCGACACCGGCAACAAGTACCTGTCGAAGATGTACAACGACTACTGGATGCTCGACAACGGCTTCATCGAGCGTCCGCGCCACGGCGACCTGCGCGATCTGATCCTGCGTCCGTACTCGCAGCGCGACACGGTCGTGGTCGGCCCCGGCGACCTGCTGGTGACGGCGTACCAGCGCATGAAGCTCTACGACGTATCGCAGTTGCCGGTGATGGACGGCGAGCACATCGTCGGCATCGTCGACGAGAGCGACGTGCTGCTGCACGTCTACGGCGACGAGTCGCGCTTCCGCGACCCGGTATCGACCGCGATGGTCAGCAAGCTCGACAAGATCCCGGTCGGCGAGCCGATCGAGTCGTTGCTGCCGGTGTTCGACCGCGGCCATGTCGCCATCGTCATGGACGGCGAACGCTTCCTCGGCCTGATCACCCGCATCGACTTGCTGAACTTCCTGCGCCGCCGGGTGCAGTGACCGGCCGGCGGGCGGGCGCGCCGCGACGGCGCGCCCGCGTTCAGGACGACCGGGCCGGGCGGCACGCCTTCCACCCGTTCAGTTCGCGACCGGGCGCACAGACTCGGTCGCGCCGGCCGCCACGGCCCGCCTGCACCCCGGCTGAAGTCCCGGCCGGCGCGAAGAGCCCCTCACCGCGGCAATGTTAGAATTCGCGGTTACGCCAAATGGCGCGACATCCAGCGAATGGGACGGATTCAATGAGCCAACAGCAGGCAAAGGGCGGGGCGTCCAAGCTCGGCCTCGGCACTCTCGCGATCCATGCGGGACAGTCGCCCGACCCCAGCACCGGCGCGGTCATGCCGCCGATCTACGCGACCTCGACCTACGCCCAGCGCAGCCCCGGCGAACACCAGGGCTTCGAGTACTCGCGCAGCCACAACCCGACCCGCTTCGCCTACGAGCGCTGCGTCGCCGGCCTGGAAGGCGGTAGCCGCGGCTACGCCTTCGCCTCCGGCCTGGCCGCGACCTCGACCATCCTCGAGCTGTTCGACGCCGGCAGCCACGTGATCGCGATGGACGACGTCTACGGCGGCACCTACCGCCTGTTCGAGCGCGTCCGCCGCCGCTCCGCCGGACTGGACTTCAGCTGGGTCGACCTCAGCGACGTCGCCGCCTTCGAGGCGGCGATCCGCCCCGAAACCAAGCTGGTCTGGATCGAGACCCCGACCAACCCGTTGCTGAAGCTGGTCGACATCGCCGCGATCGCCGCGATCGCGCGCAAGCGCGGCCTGGTGGTGGTGGTCGACAACACCTTCTCCTCGCCGATCCTGCAGCGCCCGCTCGAACTGGGCGCGCACATCGTCATGCACTCGGCGACCAAGTACCTCAACGGCCATTCCGACATCGTCGGCGGCATGGCCGTGGTCGGCGACGACGCCGACCTGGCCGAGCGCCTGGGCTTCCTGCAGAACGCGGTCGGCGGTATCCAGGGCCCGTTCGACAGCTTCCTGGCCTTGCGCGGCCTGAAGACCCTGCACCTGCGGATGAAGGCGCACTGCGAGAACGCGCAGGTCCTGGCCGAGTGGCTGGAAACCCATCCCGCGGTCGAGAAGGTGATCTATCCGGGCCTGAAGTCGCATCCGCAGCACGCCCTGGCCCAGCGCCAGATGCACGGCTACGGCGGCATGATCAGCCTCTTCGTCAAGGGCGGCCTGGACGGCGCGCGGCGGATGATGGAACGCTGCGAGCTGTTCACCATCGCCGAGTCGCTCGGCGGCGTGGAAAGCCTGGTCAATCATCCGGCGGTGATGACCCACGCCTCGATCCCGCCCGATCGCCGCGCCGCCCTGGGCATCGCCGACAACCTGGTGCGCCTGAGCGTGGGCGTGGAGGATGCGGCCGACCTGAAGGCCGAGCTCGAGCGGGCGCTGAGTGCTTAAGACCATGATCGTGGTGCGCTGGAAGCTCGCGTGCAGGAGCGCGCGCCCATGACCGCTGCCGCTTTCGACTCCACCCGCGGCCTGTTGGCGCTGTGGGCCTGGGGGCGCCGGCAAGCCTGGCTACAAGGCGTGTATCGGCTTGTTCCGCAGCGCGCCCGCTACAAGGTGTCGTTCGAACTGGCGCGCCGGGCGAGCCGACGCACCCGCTTCCCGCGAACCGAGTCCTGGTCGCGGCCCATAGCGACGTCCACGCCGGCGGCGCCGGCGGCGCCGGCGATCGGCGCGGGAGCCAACATCCTGGGCTACCTGCGCGGCCAGTTCGGTTTGGCCGAAAGCGCGCGAATGTATTCACGCGCGCTGCTCGATGCGCGTTATCCCGTGGCTCTGTTCGATGTCGCCATCGATCTGCCGCACGGTCTCGACGACCGCAGTGTCGAGGCGCATATCGGCGACGCCACGCCTTACTCAACCAGCATCCTATTCGTCAATCCCGATTGTCTGCAGCCGGCTATGGATCTCATCGGCCCGGCGCGCCTGCGCGGCAAGCGGTTGATCGCCTGCTGGTTTTGGGAGTTGCAGGACATTCCGCACGATTGGTTGCCGGCGATCGAGCTGGTGGACGAAATCATGGTCGCGTCCGAGTTCGTCAAGGACGCCTTCGAGCGGGTCACCGACAAGCCGGTGTTCTGCGTCCCGTTGCCGTTGAGCCCGGTGCCCGACAGCGGCCTGCAGCGTGGCGACTTCGGCTTGCCGGAAGATTCTTTCGTTTTCCTGTGTACGTTCGACTTCAACTCCTGGGTGCATCGCAAGAATCCGTTCGCGGTGATCGAGGCTTTTCGGCGGGCGTTTCCGCAAGGTCGCGATGACGTGCAGCTGCTGGTTAAGTCCAGCAACGGCCATCGCCACCCGGACAAGTTCCTCGAGCTGCTGGCGGCAAGCGCACAGGATCCGCGCATAGTGGTGCGCGACGAAGTCATCGACCGCGCGCATGTTCACGCCCTGCAGCGTTGCGCCGACGTCTACGTATCGCTGCATCGCGCCGAAGGCTTCGGCTTGGGGCTGGCCGAGTGCATGGCAATGGGCAAGCCGGTAATCGCCACCGGGTGGTCCGGCAACGTCGACTTCATGGACCAGGCCAACAGCTGTTTGGTTGGCTATCGGCTGGTGCCGGTAGGCGACGGAGAATATCCGCATCCCGATGGAGCGCTGTGGGCCGAGGCCGATGTGGACGAGGCAGCCGCGCACATGCGGCGCCTGGCCGACGACCGCGGCTATGCGGCGGGCTTAGGCGCGCGCGCGGCGCAGTCCGTTGCGGCGAGGTTATCTCCGCAAGCAGCTGCGGCGGCGCTGATCGCGCGACTCGAAGCCGGGTCGGTCGGAGGACTGAGCTGATGCGTTCCGGTTGCATCATCGGCGCCGCACGAATCGGATCCGCATCGTGCGGTCCGCGCGTCGCCTCGGATTTGGTTGGAGACCTCAATGCGTGACCTGATTCTCGCGATATGGCGCTATCGCTTCTTCATCGCCTCATCAATCAAGAATGATCTGCGTTCGCGTTTCGTGCGCAGCAAGCTAGGCGGCTTATGGATGATCATCCATCCGCTGATGCAGGTGCTGATCTTCGCCCTGATTCTGTCGGAGGTGCTGGCGGCCAAGCTGCCTGGCATCGACAACAAGTACGCCTATGCGCTGTACCTGATGGCTGGAATGACGTGCTGGTCGTTGTTTGCCGAGACCATCTCGCGCTTCCTGAGCCTTTTCGTCGATAACGGCAACCTGATGAAGAAGATGGCGTTCCCGCGCATCTGCCTGCCGATCATCGCGGCTGGCACCACGTTGGTGAACAACGTGTTGTTGTTGCTGGCGATCTTCGCGGTTTTTGCGGTGCTGGGGCATTTCCCCGGCGCCACGGCTTTGTGGTTGCCGTTGTTGATGTTGTTGACCCTTGTGTTGGCGATGGGCTTCGGCATGGTGCTCGGCGTGCTGAACGTGTTCATGCGCGATATCGGCCAAGTGGTGCCTGTGGTGCTGCAGGCGCTGTTCTGGCTGACGCCGGTGGTGTACGTGATCAAGGCCTTGCCGGAGCACTACCATCAGTGGTTCCGGCTCAATCCGATGTATCCGTTGGTGACCAGCTACCAGAACGTGCTCGTGTTCCAGAAGCCGCCGCTGCTGGCGGATCTGGCCTGGTTGTCCGTGTGGGCGGGAGCCTTCATGTTCATCGGTTTCTGGACCTTTCGGCGCGCCAGCCCTGAAATGGTGGACGTGTTATGAATGGCGGCGCATTGCAGGTTCATCGGCTTGGCAAGGCCTATCGGCATTGGCGCAGCGAGTGGCTGCGGGTGGCCTCGTGGTTCGGCCTCTACACCGGCGTCGCGGATGAGCATTGGGTGTTGCGCGACGTTTCGTTCTCCGTCGCGCCCGGCGAGAGCGTCGGTATCGTCGGCCAGAATGGCGCCGGCAAGAGCACCTTGCTCAAGTTGGTGACCGGCACCTCGCGGCCGACCGAAGGCGCGGTGGGCGTGCAAGGCCGGGTCGCGGCGATCCTGGAGCTGGGGATGGGCTTCAACCCCGATCTTACCGGCCGCCAGAACGCATTCCATTCGGCCGGTCTGATGGGCTATTCCGAGTCCCAGATCGCCGCCGTGATGCCCGAGATCGAGCGCTTCGCGGAGATCGGCGAGTACTTCGACGAACCGGCGCGGACGTATTCCAGCGGCATGCAGATGCGCGTAGCTTTCAGCGTGGCGACCGCGATCCGGCCTGACGTGCTGATCGTCGACGAAGCGCTGTCGGTCGGCGACGCCTATTTCGTCCATAAGAGCTTCCAGCGTATTCGCGAGTTCCGCGAAGCGGGAACGACCTTGCTGATCGTTTCCCACGATGCGGTCGCGATCCAGTCGATGTGCGACCGTGCGGTACTGCTGGATGCGGGGCGTTTGGTATTGGACGGGCCGCCGCAGGAAGTCTTCGACTATTACAACGCGATGATCGCGGACAAGGAAAACGCCTCGATCCGGATCGAGGCCAGCCAGGGCCACGTGGCCACCCATTCCGGCTCGGGCGAAGCGGTGTTCGAATCGGTCGGGTTGTTCGACGCACAGGGGCAGCCGGTCGAGTTCGTCGAAGTGGGGGCGCCGCTGACGCTGCAAGCGCGAGTCCGAGCGAACGAAAAAATTCCACGCCTGATTTTCGGCTACATGCTGCGCGACCGGCTCGGCCAGCCGATTTACGGCACCAACACCGACCACACCGCTCAGCCGGTGGAAGGCTTACGCGAAGGCGACGAAATTGTTTTCCGGGTGTGCTTCCAGGCCGATCTGGGCGTCGGGTCGTATTCAATATCGGTCGCTCTGTCGAGCACCGAAACCCATTTGGTCAAGAACTACGAGTGGCGCGACATGGCCGTGCTGTTCACCGTGGCCAACGCTGCCAAGCCGAGATTCGTGGGTCTTGCTTATCTGCCGGCCTCGATCGAGGTCCAGCATAAGCATGGAGCATGAGGCCTTAGCCGCTGGAGCGTGGTTCGCGGTGAGGGCGACCCTGCGATCCGCGCCGGCATCCAATCGAGATCGAGAGAGAGTGACATGAGTGCTTCATTTATGACGTTCGATGTCGGACACGTGCTTCGCCGCGTCCGCAACGAAGTGGCCCGGCTGGGTGGCAGCCCCGAGGCGTTGGGCGGGGATTTTCTCGACGGGGGAGAGGATTCCCTGCCGCGCTGGCGCCCGGTGACGCCTCCGCTCGAGCGCAAGGCAGCGTACACTCTGGGCGAGCTTCTGGCCTATTCGGACGAGGCTTTCATCGAAAATGCCTACATGGCGATCTTGCGCCGCCGGCCCGACGAAGGCGGCGGCCGCGCCTTGACCGAAGCATTGCGCAGCGGTCAGCTGACCAAGATCGGCGCGCTTGGCGAACTGCGCTGGTCGGCCGAAGGGATGCTGTATCAAACCCACATCGACGGGCTACTGGTTCCCTACACTTTCTTCAAATGGTCGCGCAAACGGCTGATCGGCCCGGCGCTGCGATGGGCCCACGCGGTGTTGCGGCTGGGCGACATGCCCAGGCGCGCCGCGGCCGGAGAGGCGGCGCAGAGTCGCGAGACCCGCGAACTGGGCCGCCTTGTCAACACGCTTTCGCTGGCAACCGAGGCGCGCCTGGCGCACGTCGAGTCCTGGGTGGACGCCGCCACCATCGCCGCGCGCGAGGAGGCGCGGACCGAAAAGACCTTGTTCGAGCGTTTGGCCCGGGTCGAGGCCTGGATCGATGCCCAGGCCGCCGAGAAGGCGGCGAGCGAATCGCGCGAGCAGGCCTTGGCGCCGTTGTACGTGCGCTTCGAGGAGGCGTTTCGGGGCGCGCCGGATTTGATCCGCCAGCGCGCGCTGCCGTATCTGGGAATGGTACAGGCAGCCGGCTTGGGGACGGCTGCCGCGCCGATCGTCGACGTCGGCTGCGGCAACGGCGAATGGCTGGAATTGCTGCGCGACCACGGCCTGGTCGGACGCGGCATCGATACCAACGCGACGTTCGTGCAGAGCTGCCGCGCACGCGGGCTGGATGCAATGGAAGGTGACGCCCTGGCCTTGTTGGCCTCCATGCCGGACGAGTCGGTCGGCGCCGTCACCGGCATGCACATTGCCGAACATCTGCCGTTCCCGGTCCTGGTGCAACTGGTCGACGAATGCCGGCGGGTCATCCGTCCCGGCGGAATGTTGATCCTGGAGACGCCGAACCCGGAGAATCTGCTGGTCGCATCCCACTATTTTTACTTCGACCCGACTCACCGCAATCCGTTGCCGCCGCTGGCGCTGCAGTGGCTGGCTGGGGAACGTGGCTTCGAGCATGTCACGATCGAGCGACTGACCATCGGACGGGAAATCCAGGCGCCGCCGTTGCTGCCCGAAGATGCAGCCGGCGCGGCTTCGATCAACGTCATGCTGAGCTTGCTGCACGCCGCGCCGGATTACGCGATTGTCGCGAGGCGCGGACAATGAGCGCGGCCAAGCGATTGCTCGTGACCGGCGCGACCGGGTTCGTCGGTGAGCACGTCCGCCTGGCCTGCGTCGCCGGCGGCGCGTTCTCGGGGTGGGAGTTCTGTCCCGCGCCCAAGGGCTGGAATATCTTGGAGGCCGAGCGGGTCAAGGCGCTGGTGTCCGAGGTGCGGCCGGACGGTGTGCTGCACCTGGCCGCGCAGAGCTTCGTGCCGCGCTCCTTCGAAGCGCCGCGTGAGACCCTAGAGGTGAACCTGATGGGCACCTTGAACCTGCTGCAGGCGCTGAGCGCGACGGGGTTCAAGGGGCGCATGATCTATGTGAGTAGCGGCGACGTCTACGGCCGAGTCGCCGACGAGTCGCTGCCGGTCGACGAATCCACCCCGGTCGCGCCGCGCAGCCCCTATGCGGTCAGCAAGGTTGCGGCCGAGCACCTGTGCCTGCAGTGGCAGCGCAGCGAAGGGCTCGAAGCCATGATCGCGCGGCCCTTCAACCATGTCGGCCCAGGCCAGGACGCGCGTTTCGTACTGCCTGCGCTGGCGCGCCAGGTGGCCGAGATCGAAAGTGGCCGGAAATCACCCGTCATCGACGCGGGTGACATCTATGCTACCCGCGATTTTACCGATGTGCGCGACGTGGTCGCTGCCTATGCGGCCATGCTGGCCTCCGGCGTGGCAGGGCAGACCTATCTCATTGCATCCGGAAGGGAGCGGCGCGTTCGCGACCTTCTGGATGCAATGTGCGATCTCGCCGGCGTGTCGCCGCAGATCAGGCAGGATCCGGACAAGCTCAGGCCCGCGGAACAGCGCCGGATGGTGGCCGACGCGGGCCTGCTGCGCCGGGATACCGGCTGGATGCCGCGTATCGCATTGGAAAACACACTACTCGATATCTTGAACGACGCAAGGAATAAACTATGAGCAGCACCAAGAGCGCATTGATCACTGGCATCACCGGGCAAGATGGTGCTTACCTCTCCCGTCTTCTCCTCGGCAAAGGATACGAGGTGTACGGCGTGCTTGCTCGGCGCAGCTCTGACACGCTGTGGCGGCTTCGCGAACTCGGCATCGACACCGAGGTCCGCTTGCTCGACGGCGACCTGACCGACCTTTCCTCGATGATCCGCGCCATGGAAATCTCGCGCGCCAGCGAGGTGTACAACCTCGGCGCCCAGAGTTTCGTCGGCAGCTCCTGGCAGCAGCCGCTGCTGACCGCGCAAGTCGACGGCGTCGGCGCGCTGAACGTGCTTGAGGCGGTGCGTATCGTCAACTCGCAGGCCCACTTCTATCAAGCCTCTACCAGTGAAATGTTCGGTCTGATCCAGGCCGAGATGCAAGACGAAAAGACGCCGTTCTATCCGCGCAGTCCGTACGGCGTGGCCAAGCTGATGGCGCACTGGGCGACGGTGAACTATCGCGAGAGCTTTGGTCTGCACGCTTCCAGCGGCATCCTCTTCAATCACGAATCCCCGCTGCGCGGCATCGAGTTCGTAACCCGCAAGGTCACCGACGCGGTCGCGCGGATCAAGCTCGGTAAGCAGAAGGAGCTGCGTTTGGGCAATATCGATGCCAAGCGCGACTGGGGCTTCGCTGGCGACTACGTCGAGGCGATGTGGCTGATGACTCAGCAGGACCGGGCGGACGACTATGTGGTTGCAACCGGGTTGACGACGACTGTGCGCGAAATGTGCGAAATCGCGTTCTCCCATGTCGGTTTGAAGATGGACGATCACTTGGTTATCGATCCCAAGTTCTTCCGTCCGGCCGAAGTGGATGTGTTGCTCGGCAATCCGGCCAAGGCAAAGGCCAAGCTTGGCTGGGCTCCTAAGACTTCGTTGGCCGAACTGATCACGATGATGGTCGACGCGGATCTGCGCCGGCTGTCGCCTTGAGGCGGACGCAGCGCGCGGTACACATACGGTCGAGACAGACAGAAATATGAGAATTGCAGTAGACCTTCAGTCTTGCCAGACCGATTCCCGGGACCGGGGCATCGGGCGTTACGCGATGAGTCTGGTCGCGGCGCTGGCGATGGCGTTGCCCGAGGGCGACGAGTTGGTGATCGCCATCGACGGCACCGACGATCGGCGCGCGAGTGAGGTTCGTCGCGAGCTTCGGCGCGCTGGCGTGGGCGCGAAGGTCGTCGCATACAACTATCCGGCGAGCCGTTTCACCGATCAGTCCCAGGATCTGGTGGCGGCCGCCGGAACGTTGCGATCGCAATTCTTCCGTTCTTTGGATCCGGATGTGGTTTTGGTCAGTTCGTTCTTCGAGCTGGGCAGCAACTTCACCACCGAGCTCGACGAAGCGGTGCTCGATGGAATCAAGACCGCAGTCATCGCGTACGATCTGATCCCGCTGCTGTACCCGGACCGCTACCTGCGTCCAGGCGAGTTTGTGTCCAGCTGGTATCCGGCGAAGATCGAACGGTTCAAGAAGTTCGATATGTTCTTTGCCATTTCCAAGGCGACCAAGCGCGATCTGATCGAGCATCTTGGAATCGAGCCGGAGCGCATCCACGTCATCGACGCGGGCTGGGACGACAAGCTCGCTGTGTCGGCGCACAGCGACGGAGTCGATCGGATCACGGAGCTGGGCATCGATAGGCCGTACGTTCTGATGGTCGGCAACGCCGACTGGCGCAAAAACTGCATGGGCGTCCTGCGCGCATTCTCGGATTTGCCGGCCAGCGTTTCCAAGGAACACCAATTGGTGTTCACCCAGGTCGGCCAAGACGTGCGCGATGCGCTGGAGAAGGAGTACGCCCACCTGCGCGACCGGGTGATCGTAGCGGGCAAGGTCGACGAGGCCACTCTGGCCCAGTTGTACCGCCGTTGCCGGGTGTTCTATTTTCCGTCGTTGTACGAAGGCTTCGGCCTGCCTGTGCTGGAGGCGATGGCGTTCAACGTGCCGGTGCTGTCGTCCTCGCTCGGTGCGTTGCCGGAAGTCGTGCACGACGAGCGCGTCCTGTTCGATCCTGCCGATGCGGCGGCGTCAGAGAGGATACTGCGCCGGGCTCTGCAGGACGAGGCGTTCCGCGAGTCGCTCAGCCGCGGAGCGCGCGAGCACGCGCTGCAGTTCACCTGGGAGCGCTGCGCGCGTTTGCTGCTGGATGGGTTGCGCGAGCGGAGCGTCGTCGGATGCGGCGAGGAGCGCTCACCATGGATTCCGCAGAACGAGGACGTTCAGCGCTTCGCTAGGGCGATGATGCAGACCGAGGCGGATTTCGCCGCAGGCTTGAAGTTCGGACTGGAGTCGATCGCCTCGCGCGGCCGGCGCCGCATTCTGGTCGACATCACCGAGGTGGTGAGGTTGGATGCGCGCAGCGGGATCCAGCGCGTGGTACGCAACTACATGGCCGGCCTGTTCCGCGCCGCACATTCATCGAACGACGCAGTGGTCGAGCCGATCTGTTGGACCGAAGACGGCGTCCAGTACGCGCGTAGTTTCGCCCGCGAGCGCTTCGGCCTGGACTGTGAGGGCGCCGACGATCTGGTTCAGGCGTTCGCGAACGACTTGGTCTTCATGGTGGATTCGTCCTGGTGGTCGCCCAGCCGCTTCGACGAGCTGCATCGGCAGGTCGGGCGGGCCGGCGGCGAGATCGTATGGATGGTATACGACCTCGTGCCGATCAATGCGGCGGAGTACTGCGATCCGGTCATGCCACCTGTGTTCTCTCAGTGGCTGGAACATGTCGCCGCGACCGCCGACGGATGCGTGTGCATCTCGGAAGCTACGCGCGCGGACCTGGAGAGGTTCTTCGACGAACTCAAGATCGAGCCGCGGCCGTGGACGCGGAGCCTGCACCTGGGCAGCGATCTGGAATCGGGGCGGGTAGCGGCCCCGAGCGAGCTGGCTGCGGAAGTGATCGAGAAGATAGGGGCGGCCCCGCTATTCGTCGCGTTGAGCACGCTGGAACCGCGCAAGGACTACGCTACGATACTGACGGCATTCGAAGGCCTTTGGGCGACAGGCGCCGATGCTGTACTGGTGATTATCGGCAAACAGGGATGGAACGTCGAAGCCTTGGCGGAGCGCATCCGCAAGCATTCCGAACTCGGCCGGAGGCTGTTCTGGCTGGACGCGGCCGGTGACGGCGATGTGCAGGCGTTGCTATCCAAGGCCACGGCCCTCATCCAGGCCTCGGTCGCCGAAGGCTTCGGGCTGGCGGTGGTGGAGGCCGGCAGCCTCGGCGTGCCACTGATTCTCAGCGATCTCGCGGTTTTCCGCGAAATCGCTGCCGATGAAGCCTCGTATTTCGCAGTAGGTGATCGGGATGGGCTGGCCGGAATAATTTCCCAAAGTCTGCTCACGGGACGGTGGCTAAAACCAGTGGGCATACGCACCATGACCTGGGCCGAGTCCAGCTCGAGATTGCTGGCGCTTCTGATGCGTTGAGCGGAGCGCATCTGTGAGTGGGTTGAGAACCCTTCACTGTGTCGGTCAACTCCTGTATCGGAGTTCATGGCGGCTTGACTGGCGCTTGAAGCGCAGTCAGTCATATTCTATGCGTAAGCGGATCATTCCGATTCCAAGCTTGCGTACGTCCGCGCTGACTCCAAGCCGCTGCGGAGATATCGGCGCCGCCGGAATGAACTCGATGGCGTTGGTGGATTCGCCAACCAAGTCGACAGGCAATCGCACTTCCTTGCCATCTCCGCCGATTCGTAAGGCATAGCTTTGAGTCCCTATTTTGACGACCACTTTGTCGTTCTCGGGCTGGAATGCTCGGGCCGTCAGTATTAGGGAGAACTTCTTAGGCAGCGGCGATATAAGCTCCAACTTGACGCTTGGAGCGATGTTGGCGTCAGACCAGCGCCCCCATTGCTCACGTCCTGAGAGCCCTGTTGCGTCCTTGACGAAATAGGGCCAGCCGTCCTTGGAAAAATCGACTCCCTCCTTGAACGCGAGCCGCTGGGGGGCGCGCGTGGACTCGCCGGCTGCTGCGGGGATGGGGCTGGAGTTCGAGTCATCTGCCGGCTGCGCGGCATCGTGCTTTGTCGGGCCGAACTTGAAGAAAATGATTTCCCCGTCGGTTCGCGACAGGGCTGCCTTAGAGCCGTAACGTGCGGTTAGCTGTGCTAAGAGTGTGTCCGCATGGTCAGCGAAACCGCGGCGATCGATGTAGATGCCGGCAAATCCCATGCGCTCGACAACTTGGAGTTGTGTGGCCAGTGGTTGGCTGGCGAGCGTCCTATAAAACAGGTCTCCTTTGCGACCTTTCATTCCTCCGAAACTCCAGTTCAGCGCCTTTGAATGCAAGAACCCGATGGCGAGCTCATAGCTGACCAATTGGTGCACCGGCGAGGATTCCGGGAACGGCATGTAGGGAAGCTGGTAGATTGCGCTGCCAGGGGGCAATTGCCGTTCTATTTTGGCTATAAACTCGCGATCTTGATCGAACGCCTGTTCTACCTGCACGTTACAGGGTCGGCAGACTGGGGTGGATTGATCGTAAAGTCCCAAGGATCCTAGCGCCAAGCCGCAGCAGCCCAGCGTCAGTCGGCGCTTTGACGTGGGTACAAGGCGCGCAGTGAGGATCTGTATTGCTAGGAAGCAAAGCGAGATCGAGGCGAAGGCGATGAAGACGCTGATGCGGTTCCAGCCACGAATAGACGCGGAGATTGTGGACGAAAAGAGCGTGCCTAGGCCACCGATGGTGCCGAAAGCGAATAGGACCAGGGCTAATAAGGTTAGGAACGCCAATCTTTGGTCGGTGCTGCCTCCGGAAAGCCGAATCAGCAAGATCGCCCCAGCCAAAAGAAATCCTACTGTTCCGAGCGCGCCCAGCGTGGCGGTCGAATTTTCGTTCACCAACGGAAAGCTGGCCCGATAGGTGTTTCCTATCGCCGCCAAACGCGGAACGCGATGATCGGCTCGAGGCAGGATGAGTTGCATCATCTTAAGCCCGTAAACTTCTGACTCCACCGGCGATCTGGCTGCGACCTCGGGGTTAGGGCCGTTAGCCGCTCTGTTCGCCAGGCTGGGCGCAAGGTTCAGCATAGTGCCAATCACAATCAATGCGATAGCGCCGACGGCAGGAAGCGCAACCGTCGCAGTGCGGTTTCGGATGCCGGCTGCTGCTCCGGCGATGCTAAGGACAATAATACCGAAAAACGCGTAATAGACGCCGAAGCAGGCCAGTAGGATTAAGCTGGCGCAGATGGAGATGAGCTTGCAGGGTCCCAGGGTCTTCAGGTTCCCAGACGGTTCTGCAAAAAAAATCCGCAACCCGACATAAAAGAAGAGCGGTACAACAAAGTACCAGGTGTAGAAAAGATGCGGCAGCCTAAGGAAATGAAAAGGTAGAAAAGCAAACGCAAGCGACGCGCTAGCTGCCAGGTTGCGAGACAGTCCCAATGTTCTGAGCACGCAGAACGCGGCGATGAACGTCGCTGGAAAACCCAGTAGGAAGTAGAGATTGAAAGCCGACTGATAGCTGCCGGTAATGGCGCCAAGCAGTTTCAGCAACGCGAGGTTGGCTGCGTCTGAGTTTGGATAGTCGAGAAAGTTCGAACCAAATGGGTAGCCGTTGCGGGGATTATCCGATAGCCAGCCCTCCATGACACGCTGGATCATCCAAGAATGGCTCAATCCATCGCCGGAATAGATGTAAGGATAGTTCAGGTTCGGCAGCAAACCTTCAGGCCATCCTGACATTAGAATGCTGGCGAGTACGAAGCTGAAGATCGCTCCTAGCGACCACCACCTCCAATCGGATGCAAACACGCCTCGTATCGACGCAGGCCTGAAGGGCTGTAAAGGAGGCTGGGCGATTTGTGGCTTCATCGTGTCCGGCTCTCGTCAGAACGTTGTTTGTCAACCAAGGCGCCGGCTTTGCGGAGCACGAACTTGTTCATCAGATAAGTTATTGGAACCATCGCTGCGGTCACGATTAGCGGCCCTAGCGATTCTGGGACATGGGCAAATTCGATTATTATTGCCAGAAGTGCCGCCGACGCTGCGTACTGGACGATATAGACGATAGGATAGGCCAGCAGTCCCTTCCACGACATCGGTACTTTGAACACGAGAGTCGAATTGACCCAGTACGCGAACAGGATGCCAAGCGCGTAAGCGATCAGGTAGGACACCTGATAGCTCATCAACGTGTTGAGTGCTAGGTAAACTGTGTAAGTGAAACCCGTGTTCGCGACGCCTCCGACCAGGAAGCGCAACCAGCGCTTGGTCTGGAATCGAGGTTCGATCATCGCTGGGACGCTTCGCGGCGCGCCAGTTTCATAAATTCGGAATAGTCTCGAATATAATCGTCGGCTTCGTACGGATGCGATGCGAACACCAGTAGAACAGCGTCGCTGGAGTATTTGTATTGAATGCCCCAGGTCATCGGCGGCAAGTATATGCCCTTGTCGGGCGAATCCAACAGCACCTCACAGCGGGACTCGCCGTCGTCGGCCACGACCGCGCAACTGCCTTTTACGCAAATCAGGAACTGTTCGCAGTGATGGTGCGCATGCTCGCCGCGAGTCTTTTCGCTGGGAACGTCAAACACCAGGAAATAGCGCTTTGGTTCGAACGGAATGTCCTTGGGGAACTCGCCGACGGTCAGCGCGCCTCGCATGTCTTGGACCGATTTGAAGCGGTGCAAGGTGACTCCCTTTACCCCCACGGAAACGATCGATGGGCCGCTGTCCGGATTGCTGTTGGTCGTTTTTTCGTTAGGCGCTGATGCGTTCTCTACGTAACCGGCAATGCGCGCTGGCGAGCCGTAGACGATGGCGTAGGGTGGAACAGACTTAGTTACAACCGCGCCGGCGCCGACCATCGCATGGCGGCCGATAATTACCCCTGGCAGTATCACCGCTCCGCCGCCGACCGATGCTCCGGTTTCGATATGGGTTTGAAGAAACCGATCCGGATAGACTTTTGAGCGTGGAAACTTGTCGTTAGTGAACGTCACGTTGGGGCCGATGAAGACATCGTCCTCCACGCAAATGCCGTCCCACAGGTATACGCCGGACTTGACGGTGACCCTATCGCCGATTACCACGTCGTTCTCGACAAAGGTATGGGCGCATAGATTGACGTCGGCGCCAATGCGAGCGCCAGCTAGAACTACTGCTGACTGCCATATCGTCGTGCCCGCGCCGATTTGCGTGGTCTGCACGTCCGCGGTTTCATGGATCTTGACATTGTTCATTGCGGTTCCCGATCGTTGGCGTGTTTCATGCTTACTACGGCGAGGGGGCGTTGTTTGCTGTTTTCATATCCTCGCCAAGCGTAAGTACCAACCAGCCCAAGTCCCAATAAATTCAGTGTGCCGAAAAACAGGACGACTAACATGGTTGCGGCGTAGCCCGGTACAGCGATGCGCCCGCTTAGCGATGCGATCAATACGATCGCGCCCAGCACAAATGACAAGGCTGATCCCGCCGCGCCAGCACGGATCAGTAGTTTGATGGGGTAGTCGGTGAAGGCGAACACGCTATCCATCATGTATTCGACTTTCTTGCGCAGAGTCCAAGCTGATTTTCCGTGCTCGCGCTGGAGGCGCTCATAGCTGACCAACTTGCGTCGGAAGCCCAGCCAGAAGATCAATGCGATCAGGGACGAGCGCGATTCCTCCAGCCGCAACAGCTGATCTCGGAAGATCTGGTTACACCCGAACACGTCCACGCCGCCTTCCGGCATTTCGCGCACTACCAAGCGACGGTACAGCCCCCAAAACAGGCCCGAGGCCATTCGGGACAGCAGCGGATCCTTGCGGCCTGTACGCGTTCCGATCGCAACGTCGCATTGGTCGGATTCCAGCGTCTTGAAAAAGGTGATCAGCAGTTCCGGCGGCTCCTGTAGATCGGCCGCCATGACCCCGAAATAACGGCCACACGCCGCTTCGAGCCCGGTGCGGATCGCCGGGAACGAGCCGAAGTTACGCGAGTGCGCCAACAATTGTGCGGGAAATTCGAGCCCGTCCAGCGCTGCGCTCAGCAGCGCGTACGACTGGTCAGGGCTGCCATCGACGACGAAGACTGCTTCCATTCTTCCGCTCAGCTCGCGGTTCATGGTTGCAAGTGTCAGCAGCAGCTGAGGAATCGACCCTTCGTTTTTGTAGACCGGGATGACCGTGCTGAAAGTTACGGTTGCCATGAGTTAACGCTCGCAACGACTTGTTCGATTTGCGCGTCGGTCATTTCCGGATAACAGGGGAGGGTCAGGATTTCCACCGCCAGACGCTCGGTGTTCGACAAGCGGACATCGGCGTAGCGGTCGCCGAATACCGGCTGGCGATAGTCGGGGACTGGATAGTGGATATCCGACGCGATGCCCTGCGCGCGCAAGTGCTGCCGCAAGGAGTCGCGCTGCGCGCTGCGCAATACGTACAAATGGCCGACGTATTCCGGGCCCGCGGCGGCGGGCGGTTCGACTTGTGGATGGCAAATGCCGGCGTTGTAGCGCGCGGCGATTTCGCGACGGCGCTCGTTTCCGGCGTCCAAGCCCGGCAGGAACGTGGACAGAATCGCGGCCTGCATTTCGTCCAGTCGGGTGTTGCGTGCGCCGTCGAATTCCACGTTGTACTTGTCGGTCCAGCCGTACTGGCGAAGGCGGCGGATGCGTTCGGCGACGTCGGCGTGCCGAGTGGTCGCAGCACCGCCGTCGCCAAGGGCGCCAAGGTTCTTGGTGGGATAGAAGCTGAAGCTGGCAGCGTCGCCGAAGGTGCCAACCATGCGGCCCCCGACCTGCGCGCCATGGGCTTGAGCGCAGTCTTCGAGCAGCTTTGCGCCGCTGCCGGCGCAGAGTTGGGCGATCTGGGAGATTTCCGGGGTCGCTAGGCCATAGAGGTGGGTCACCACGACGAACCTGACGCCGGCGGCGATTGCACGTTCGACTTCGATGAGCGAGACGTTGCGGGTATTCAGGTCGACGTCGAGGAAGAACGGCTCGGCGCCGATAGCTCGCACCGCAGTAGCGGTGTACATGCCGGCGTTAGCGACAGTGGCGACCTTATCACCGGGGCCAACGCCGAAAGCGCGCAACGCCAGTTCGATGGCGTCGGTACCGTTGCCCACACTGACGCAGTACTCGACGCCCAGGTACTGAGCGAAGGCCGATTCGAACTGCTTCACTTCGGGACCGAGCACCAACCAGCCGCTGGTAAGCACGCGCTGGATCGCACCTGTGATCGCCTGCTCATTGGCCTTGATGCGGGCGGAAAGGTCGTTGATTTGCATGAGCTCTCACTTCTGGTTGTGCTAGGTGGTGGGCGCGCGATTTGGACGATGGTTCGGTTGCGGGATTTTGTAGGCTCCGCGCGCCCTCATACATAACCGCATATAAGACGAAAACCGGCACGAGGCCGGTTAAGGAAGATATCTACTGCGGCGAACGGCAGGGGGCGTCGGGGCAAGCCGCAAACGCGCCAGCGGCGCGCTGCGGCCTGCTGACCCGGATCAGGCCAACGCCGCTTCCAACTCCGGCAACAGCTTGAACAGATCGCCGACCAGGCCGATATCGGCGATCTCGAAGATCGGCGCGTCGCCGTCCTTGTTGATCGCGACGATGGTGCCGGCGTCCTTGATCCCGGTCAGGTGCTGGATCGCGCCGCTGATGCCGACCGCGACGTACAGCTCGGGGGCGATGATCTTGCCGGTCTGGCCGACCTGCAGTTCATTCGGCACATAACCGGCGTCGACCGCGGCGCGCGATGCGCCGACCGCCGCGCCGAGCTTGTCGGCGAAGTCGTAGATGATCTTGAAGTTGTCCGCCGAGCCGACGCCGCGGCCGCCGGAGACGACGCGCTTGGCGCTCTGCAGGTCGGGACGGTCGGACTTGCCGGCGGCCAGGCCCCGGTAGCGGGTGTGGCTGGGCAAGGCGACGTCGACCGGCGCGGCTTCCACCGCGGCGCTGCCGCCCTTGCCGGCTTCCGGCCAGGACGCGGTGCGCACGGTGGCGACCACGGCGTGATCGGCCGGCGCTTCGACGGTGACGATGGCGTTGCCGGCGTAGATCGGGCGCTTGAAGGTGTGGCTGCCTTCGATCGCCATCACGTCGGAGACCTGCGACACGCCGAGCAGGGCCGCGACGCAGGGCATCAGGTCCTTGCCGAAGGTGGTCGAGGGGCCGAACACGTGGCTGTAGCCCTTGCCCAGCGCGGCGATCTGCGGCGCCTGGACCTGGGCGATGGCGTCGGCGTTGGCGGCGTTGGCCACGGTCAGCACGCGGGCGACGCCGGCGATCTGCGCGGCTTCGGCGGCTACGCCGGCCGGATCGGCGGCGAGCACGACGATGTCGATGGATTCGGGTTTGAGCGCCTGCGCGGCGGAGACGCACTTGGCGGTCGAGGCGTTGAGCTTGCCTTGCAGGTGTTCGGCGACGATCAAAACCTTACTCATCACAGCAACCCCTTCTGCTTCAGTGCGGCGACCAGTTCGGCCGCGTCCTTGACCATCACGCCCTTGCTGCGCTTCGCCGGCGGTGCGTAATGGGTGGTTTTCAGCGTGTCGCCGGTGTCGACGCCGAGCTCGCCGAACTGGATCGTTTCCAGCGGCTTGCTCTTGGCCTTCATGATGTCCGGAAGCTTGATGAAGCGCGGCTCGTTGAGGCGCAGGTCGGTGGTGACCACCGCCGGCAGATCCACTTCCAGGGTTTCCAGGCCGGCGTCGACTTCGCGCACGACCGTGGCCTTGCCGCCTTCGACGTCCAGCTTGGAGGCGAAGGTCGCCTGCGGACGGCCCCACAGGGTGGCGAGCATCTGCCCGGTCTGGTTGGCGTCGTCGTCGATCGCCTGCTTGCCGAGGATGACCAGGTCCGGCTGCTCCTTCTCGATCAGCTTGAGCAGGGCGCGCGCGGCGGTCAGCGGCTGGATCGGCTGCTCGCTGACCACGTGCACGGCGCGGTTGGCGCCCATGGCCAGGCCGTTGCGCAGGTGGGCCTGGGCGTCGGCGGGGGCGATCGTCGCCACCACGACCTCGGTGGCGATGCCCTTGTCGCGCAGGCGCAGGGCTTCTTCCAGGGCGATTTCGTCGAACGGATTGGCCGACAGCTTGACGCCGTCGGTGACCACGCCGGAGTCATCCGGCTTGACCTGAATGCGGACGTTGTAGTCCACCACGCGCTTGTAACCGACGAGGATCTTCATCGTGCGGGGGTTCCTTGTGGGGGGGCTGGCCGGGCGGCCGACAGCCCTCGATTCTAGCGGAGACGGGGCTGTGGGGGCAGTGCACGCGGATCCGCTGTATCACGCGGCGAAGGGGAGGCAAATGGGGGGGCTCGGTTGAAAGATGAACCTCGGCCAAGTAGTTCCACCGAGCAGGCTGGTGGCTGAAGAGCTGAACAGGAGGTTGCGGCCTCTGTGGATAACGTGGTGGGGCAGGCTTGAGGCGGTACGGGGCGGCTTCAGTCTGGTTTTCGATGACTGTCTTTCCCAGGACGGTTGGACTGTGGCCGTCTCGCAGCGAGGGCCGCGCAAATGCCGCGTATGTCGCTTGATCGTTGCGTGTTGTCGCGTCGCAGGATGTGCGCACCGGATGGCCTAATCTTCATAAGACGCTCTATAAGGCGCTCTGCTCGCAACCGAATGTTAAGGAGGATGGCTATGATCAATATTTCCGATAGGGACAGTGTCATTGCTTCTGCTGATGGTACTGCTGAGGACAAATCAACAGAGCCTCAAGCTGCAGTCGGGAGTTTAATGTCGCCCGAGAGCTCTGCCGAGATAGGGTTTATTGGCGGCGCGAGTGCAGGTGCCGGGACTGTACAGGCCGAACTGCGAGAACGCGCGAGCATTGCGGACTTCGGTGCGGTCGGCGATGGCTTGGCAGACGACACGGCCGCAGTGACGTCGGCGATCGCGTTCGCGCTCGACAATAATGTGCGTTATCTATTTGTTCCGTCAGGCGTTTATCGCTTGACAGCGCCGATAGTTATCGGTGGAAGCCTGTGGCTTGACGGCGATGGCGTAGAACCTTACGAAGGATTCAGTCCCGGTCCGGGGCCCAACCAGCGAGGCGGAGGCTCTTGGTTCTTTCTCGATCATGCCGGCAAAGGCTTCATCCTTCAGCGTCCATCGGTTGGCAATAGTGCGAGCGGCATCTCGATATCGTGGCTGGGGACCTTCCGCGCTCATACGGTCGGCGCACCGGGGACTACGTTCGTTCCCACGGTATACGACTACGATTTCACGGTTGATGACGCGGATGCGCTTTTCGACAACGTTACGTTGCTAAATGCCTACAATGGCATCCAGGTGCTCAACGGCAATGCCGGCCGCTTGACCACGAGCAACTTACGTGGACAGCCGCTCAATATTGGCATTTTTATAGACCAAGCCTACGACGTTGTAAGAATAACGGATACGCATTTCTGGCCTTTCTGGTCCCAGTCCGAAGATGTGGCAAAATATCAGCTCAATCACTCTCGTGCGATCGTTTCCGCGCGCAACGACAATCCTTTGATCGTCAATTTGTTCTGTATCTTCTACAAGATCGGATTGCATGTCGTAGGCAACGGTTTCGGCACCACTAATAAGTTGAAGCTGGTGAATGCGGACTTTGATCGCGGTCAGTATGGTATTTATGTGGAGCCATCCGCGGTCGGGCATACCGGCATGTATACCAACGTAACCGCACAGGGTGAGGTCGGATCGCTCGCGACCTTTGCGAGCAACAACTCTGGTGTTTCGGTCAACGCGATTAATTGCGTCATGAATTTTTCCGGGCTGGATTTGGCGGAGCATCGGGGCCCAAGTCTTGACGCGAACGCCGCCGGTATCGAGTTGAACGTGGCCCAGCTTCAAGCTGGAAACTGGAATGGTTCGGGGCTCGGATTCGGCTGTGTCCAGGCGGCCTCGGGCGCCGTGGTGGAAATTAGCGACCGGCCGAAATTTTTCGGTGGCGGAGGAGCGGCGGTATTTTCCGGAAACGGAGAAATCTCCGCGCCGTTGCGCGCAGGTACATCGAGTGCAAACACGGACGCGAATGGCGACGTCGTAATTACGCATAATTGCCCAATCACCCCGCGTAAAATCTTCGTGACGCCATCCAATTCCGTCGGGCTGATTTGCACGGTTCGCGCCCGTGGTCCGACGACCTTTATCGTGCGGCTATTCGATTCTGCCGGGAACGCGTGGGCCTCGGGAGACGCAAAATTCGACTGGAAAGCCGAATACTGAGGTACGGTGATTCAGCATCCCCGGTTGGATTGGACTGTGAGAATCTGCGCCCCGGTCCAGGTCTGACCGGGCTGCAACCTCACCGGCTGCAGCACCTGTGCGGCCTCGACGCAGACGAAGCGGCGGTACCCGTCGGGTTCCAAGTCGGACAGGCCTGCGGCCAGTTCGGCGCCGGGATTCCACACCACGGTGTCGGCGAAGCCCTCGGCTTCGAAGCGCAGCATATGCTCGCCGTCGGTGACGCGCAGCAGGCGACGGGTGTCGGCGTAGATGCGGTCGACCTCGCCGCCGAAGCGCACCGGTGCGCCGCTGGGCGGGCAGGGCGCGCCGCCGCGCGCGGAGTCGATGTAAGGCCGGTCTTCCAGGCCGTGAACCTGGGTCTCGGCGATGTCGCCGACAGCCAGGTAGGTATGCAAGGCGGCGCTGAACTCGAACGGGTCGGCATCGGCGTTGTGCACGGTCAGGGTGATGCGCAGGCGGTCCTCGCCGGGTTCGACGTCGAGCTCCGCCCCGAAGCGGTAGGGCCAGTGGCGGCGGGTTTCCTCGCGATCGCGCAGGCGAAAGCGTAGACGTTCGGGGTCGGGCTCGGTTTCCCAGGTGAGGGTGCGCGCGAAGCCGTGCCGCGGCCCGGGGCCGCGCGCGGCGAACTGCGGAAAGATCACCGGCACGCCGCCGCGGATCGCCGCGCCAGAAACGTCCGCCCGCGGGCTCAAATACAGGCGTTCGCGGCCGCGGCAATGCCAGGACAGCGCCTGGGCGCCGAACGCGGTGGCTTCGACTCGGCTGTCGCCCGGGCCGCTCATTAATAATGTGTTGTGCATGTGCGCTAGCGTGGACGCCCCAGTCAGGCGCCCATTTTAGCCTCGACCCGCCGCCAGTCAGGCGCCGTGAAGCCGGTCGTGACGAGGTTCGGCTATCCTTGGCGGCCCTTTCCGTTCCGAAATCTGGAGCCAGGATGCTTCATCCCGTCGTTCTCAGCGGTGGCAGCGGTTCGCGGCTTTGGCCGCTTTCGCGCCAGAACCAGCCCAAGCAATTTCTGACGTTGATCGGCGATCACTCGCTGTTCCAGGAAACCATCCTGCGCGCGAGCGCGCTGCCGGATGCCGGGGCGCCGGTGACGGTGTGCGCCGAAGACCATCGATTTATGGTTGGCGAGCAATTGCAGGAAATCGATGTCGCCAACGGCGCGATCATTCTTGAGCCGATCGCGCGCAACACCGCGCCGGCGATCGCCCTGGCGGCCCTGCACTTGGTCGCACAGGAGCCCGATGCGACCATGCTGGTGCTGCCGGCCGATCACCTGATCGAAGACGTGCAAGCGTTCCGCGAGGCGGTCGCGCGAGCCTCGACCCTGGCCGCGCAGGACTGGCTGGTGACGTTCGGCATCGAACCGGATTACCCGGAAACCGGCTATGGCTACATCGCTCGCGGCGATGCCCTCGACGGCGCCGGCTACCGGGTGGCGCGCTTCGTCGAGAAGCCCGACCTGGCGACCGCCGAGCGCTACCTTGCCGAAGGCACCTACGCCTGGAACTCAGGCATGTTCCTGTTCAAGGCGCAGCGCTATCTGGACGAGCTGACGCGCCTGGCGCCGGCCATCGTCGAAGCCGCGCGCGCGGCCTATTCGCAAGCGCAGACCGACCTGGATTTCATCCGCCTCGGCAAGGACGCGTTCGCCGCCAGTCCCAACGATTCGATCGATTACGCGTTGATGGAGAAAACCGAGCACGCCGCGGTGGTGCCGGTCAGCTGCGGCTGGAGCGATATCGGTTCGTGGTCGTCGCTGTGGTCGGTCGCACAGCGCGACGACGACGGCAACCGCTACGAGGGCGACGTGATTTCGGTGGACACCCGCGACAGCCTGGTGCGCGCTTCGGACCGGCGCATGATCGCGACCATCGGCGTCGAGGATCTGGTGATCGTCGATACGCCGGACGCTACCCTGGTCGCCCGCAAGGACCGGGTCCAGGACGTCAAGACCATCGTCGACAAGCTCAAGCAGGCCGGGCGCCAGGAGCATCTGTTCCACCGCAAGGTATACCGCCCCTGGGGCAACTACGATTCGATCGACATGGGCGACCGTTTCCAGGTCAAGCGCATCGTGGTCAAGCCGGGCGCGGCCTTGAGCCTGCAGAAGCACCACAAGCGCGCCGAGCATTGGATCGTGGTATCCGGCGTGGCCGAGGTGACCTGCGACGACAAGGTGTTCGAGCTGCGCGAAAACCAGAGCACCTATATTCCGCTGGGCAGCGTGCATCGCCTGCGCAATCGCGGCACCCAGCCGGTCGAGCTGATCGAGGTGCAGTCGGGCAGCTATCTGGGCGAGGACGATATCGTCCGTCTGGAAGACGTCTACGGCCGTTCCTGACCGGCGCGGCGAGTTTCGACGGAAGACCGGCTTCGGCCGGTCTTCTCGTTTGCGGGCTCCAAACGGCCGGGCGATACGCGCCCGCGGCTCAGGATGCAGCGCTGGTCTGCAGCAACTCCGCCAGCGCTTCGGCGAAGCGCGCCGCGCTGCCGGGGGCGTGTTCGAAAAACAGCGAGGGCTCGCACAGTTCGAGTTCGAGCAATCGCGGGCGGCCGTCGCCGTCGCGGATCAGGTCGACGCGCGCGTACAGCAGCGGGTCTTCCAGATCGAGCCGGGCGCCGGCGGCGCTGAGCGCGTGCAGGGCCGCGGTGAGTTCGTCCTCGCCGGGTTCGCGCGCGGCGATGCGCTCGGTCGCGCGCAGGTTCAAGGCCTCGTCGCGGTGCAGCATCGCGCCCTTGCGGATCGCGTGGCTGAAGACGCCGTTGACGTGGATCAGCGCGGTCTCGCCGTCGCGGTCCACCGAGGCCAGATACGGCTGCAGCAGCACGCTGCGGCCGTCGTCGAGCAGGCGCGCGACGTGGTTGGCGGCGGCGAATTCCTGCGAACGGGCGTAGCGCTGGGTGTCGCGCGAGCCGGCGCTGACCGCGGGCTTGACCACGAACTCCTCGCACTCGGCATGCGCGGCGAGAAACTCCTGCAGCGCCGGCAGCGGATCGGCATCGGGTTCGACGAAGGCGCTGGGCACGACCGGCACGCCGCGTGCGGCGAGATCGGCGAGATAGTGCTTGTCGCTGTTCCAGCGCACCACCGCCAACGGGTTCAGCAGCCGGGTGGCGGCGTCGACGCGCGCGCACCAGTCGAGGAACTCGTCCAGGCGCTGGGTGTAGTCCCAGGGCGAACGCAGCAATACGGCGTCGTATCGGCCCCAGGCCACGCTGGGATCGTCCCAGGCGCGGATGTCCGCGGCCAGGCCGAGGTCGGCGCAGGCTTGCCGCAGCGGCAGCAGGTCCTGATCTTGTCCGAGGGCGGCGATGGCGGTGACCAGGGCGATTCGGCTCATGGCGCAAGTCTAGCGTCGGTGCGGCGAAAGGGCGGGGGCGGCAACGGCATTGTCGCGGCATTGCCCGAAAGTCCGCTACGTCCGCCGCCGGCGGCAGGCTAAACTTCGCATATCCCGCAAAGGAGTTGTCTCATGGCCCAGGCCTCACCCGCGACGCCCGCCCACGGCGGCGCGAACAGCAAGCTGTACCCCGACGCGCAGACCGCCCTGCAGGGCGTGGTGGCCGACGGGCAGACCCTGGCCGTCGGCGGCTTCGGCCTGTGCGGCATTCCCGAGGCGCTGATCGGCGCGCTGCGCGACAGCGGCGCCAAGGGCCTGACCGCGATCTCCAACAACGCCGGCGTCGACGGTTTCGGCCTCGGCCTGCTGCTGGAAACACGCCAGATCAAGAAGATGATTTCGTCCTACGTCGGCGAGAACAAGGAATTCGAACGCCAGTTCCTGTCCGGCGAACTCGAACTCGAGTTCAATCCGCAAGGCACCCTGGCCGAGCGCCTGCGCGCCGGCGGCGCAGGCATTCCGGCGTTCTTCACCCGTACCGGTTACGGCACGGTGGTGGCCGAAGGCAAGGAGACGCGCGAGTTCGACGGCCACCACTACGTGATGGAAACCGCGCTCAAGGCCGACGTGTCGCTGGTCAAGGCGTGGAAGGCCGACAAGGCCGGCAACCTGGTGTTCCGCAAGACCGCGCGCAATTTCAATCCGGCCTGCGCGATGGCCGGCAAGGTCTGCATCGCCGAAGTCGAGGAGCTGGTCGAGATCGGCCAGATCGATCCCGACCAGGTGCATCTGCCGGGCATCTACGTCGACCGCATCGTGGTCAACGCCACGCCCGAAAAGCGCATCGAACAGCGTACGGTCCGCGCCGGTTGACGCTGCGCGCGCCGCGCCGCCCGGCTCCGAACGGCCTTACGGCGCAGCTCGGATTGTCCCCGTCGCAGCTTATCTCCGACCTCTCATACAGGTAGATCTATCCATGTCCTGGACCCGCGATCAAATGGCGCAGCGCGCCGCGCAGGAACTCACCGACGGCGCTTACGTCAATCTCGGCATCGGCCTGCCGACCCTGGTGGCCAACTTCATTCCCGACGGCATGAACGTGTGGCTGCAGTCCGAGAACGGCCTGCTCGGCATCGGCCCGTTCCCGAGCGAGGACGAGGTCGACGCCGATCTCATCAACGCCGGCAAGCAGACCGTCACCGCGCGTCCCGGCGCCAGCTATTTCGGCAGCCACGACAGTTTCGCGATGATCCGCGGCGGCCATATCGACCTGGCGATCCTCGGCGCGATGCAGGTCACCGGCAAGGGCGACCTGGCCAACTGGATGGTGCCCGGCAAGATGGTCAAGGGCATGGGCGGGGCGATGGACCTGGTCGCCGGGGTCAAACGCGTGGTGGTGCTGATGGAGCACACCGCCAAGAACGGCGAGCACAAGATCCTGCCCGAATGCACGCTGCCGCTGACCGGCCTGGGCGTGGTGAACCGGATCATCACCGAACTGGCGGTCATGGACGTGACCGAGCGCGGCCTGGTGCTGGTCGAGACCGCGCCGGGGGTGAACGAAGACGAACTGCGGGCCAAGACCGGCGTGCCGCTGCTGGCCGCCTGAACGTCCCTGGTCTGCGCCGCCTAGGAAAACGCAAACGGCGCGATCGATCCGATCGCGCCGTTTGCGCATCTCCGGACCGGCGGCCGACGCAGACGCGCGCCACCGCCGCCGTTGTCTCACAGGTTCTGGTAGTTCGGCCCGGACCCGCCTTCCGGGGTGACCCAGTTGATGATCTCGTACGGGTCCTTGATGTCGCAGGTCTTGCAGTGCACGCAGTTGGCGGCGTTGATCTGTAGGCGCTTGGCGCCGGCCTCTTCGACGATCTCGTACACGCCGGCGGGGCAGAAGCGGGTGCAAGGGTTGCCGTATTCCTCGGCGCAGCGGGTCACGCAGACGTTGGTGTCGGCGACCTTGAGATGCACCGGCTGGTCTTCGTCGTGCTCGGTCGCGGCGAAATACACCGCGGCCAGGCGGTCGCGCGGGGCCAGGCTGCGCTCCAGGTAATCGCGCTTGGGCTTTTCGGCCTCGCCGAGTTTCTGCAGCGAGGACCAGTCCGGCTTGTTCTTCAGCGTCCACGGCGAGGCGCCGCCGGTCAGGGTTTCCCAGGCCGCGTTGAGCATGCCGAACCACAAGCCGCGCTTGAAGCCCGGCTTGACGTTCCGCACTTTCTTCAGCTCGCTCATGATCTCCGAGCCGCGCAGCTTGGCGTCGAAGCCCTGCGGCGACAGCTGCGAGCCGGCCAGGTGTTCGGCGGCGAGCATGCCGCTGCGGATCGCCTGATGCGTGCCCTTGATCTTGGGCACGTTGAGCAGGCCGGCGGTGTCGCCGATCAGCAGCGCGCCGGGCATTTCCAGCTTGGGCAGCGACTGGAAGCCGCCGGTGACGATGGCGCGCGCGCCGGCCGAGACGATGTTGCCGCCGTCCAGCAGCGGCTTGACCATCGGGTGGTTCTTCCACTGCTGGAACGCTTCCCAGGGCTTGTAGTCGGGATCGCGGTAATCCAGGCCGCTGACGTAGCCCAGCGCGATCCGGCCCTTGTCCAGGTGGTACAGGAAGCTGCCGCCGTAGGTGTGGCTGTCGGCCGGCCAGCCGAAGCTGTGCACGATCTTGCCCGGGGTCGTCCGGTCTTCGGGCACCTGCCACAGCTCCTTGATGCCGATCGAATAGCCCTGCGGGTCGCTGTCGGCGTCGAGCTTGAAGCGCTTGATCAGGCGCTTGGTCAGATGGCCGCGCGCGCCCTCGGCGAACACGGTGACCTTGGCGCGGATGTCGATGCCGGCGGTGAAGCCGGGCTTGTGGCTGCCGTCCTTGGCGATGCCCATGTCGCCGATGCGCACGCCGGCGACGCGGCCGTCGGCGTCGTGCAGGGTTTCGGCGGCGGCGAAGCCCGGGTAGATCTCGACCCCCAGCGCCTCGGCCTGCGGCGCCAGCCAGGCGCACATCGCGCCCAGGCTGACGATGACGTTGCCGTGGTTGTTCATGCCCGGCGGCACCGGCAGCTTGCGTCCGCCGGTCTTGCTGAGCAGCCAGAACTCGTCCTCGGTCGCCGGCACGCAGATCGGCGGCGGGTTGTCGCGCCAGCCCGGCAGCAACGCATCCAGCGGACCGGTCTCGATGACCGCGCCGGACAGGATGTGCGCGCCGATGGTGCTCGACTTCTCGATCACGCAGACCGAGATCTCGGGATTGAGCTGCTTGAGCCGGATGGCGAAGGACAGGCCGGCGGGACCGGCGCCGACGGTGACGACGTCGTATTCCATGACGTCGCGTTCGATTTCGATGGCTGGCGTGTCGGACGGCTGGACCGTGTCGATCGGCTGTTCGCTCATGCTGGCGGGACTCTGGCGTGCAATGCGACATTGTCGCGGGTTTGCGCCGGCAGCGCCAAGCCGGGGCCGTGCCGGCCCTGCGGCGGGCGTCGCGTTTAAAACGCGTTGAGCGCCGTTTCACGCTCGTTCCCGGACGTTGGCTCCGGCCGGCGTATGGAGGCCGCGTCGGCGGCGGCTGGACGGGAGCCGGATCCGGAACGCGGCGCGCGCCGGCCGCGTGCTAGCGTGCGGCATGCCCTTGCAACGACTGCCGCTGGAAGACGCCGAACTGGCCTTCGATCCGCATTGGCTGGCGCGCGAGGACGCCGACGCGTTGTTCGCGGCGCTGCGCGAGGGCATCGACTGGGAAGTGCACCGCATCCGCCTGTTCGGGCGCGAGCACGATTCGCCGCGCCTGAGCAGTTGGATCGGCGACGCCGAGGCGCGCTACCGCTATTCGGGCGCGCTGTTCGAGCCGCGGCCGTGGCCGGCGGCGTTGTTGCCGGTGCGCGCCCGTTTGAGCGCCGAACTCGGCGCGAGGTTCAACAGCGTGCTGGCCAACCGCTACCGCGACGGCCGCGACGCGATGGGCTGGCACAGCGACGACGAACCCGAGCTGGGGCCCGCGCCGACCATCGCTTCGCTGAGCCTGGGCGCGCCGCGCCGGTTCGCGCTCAAGCACCGCCGCCGCGACGGCCTCAAGGCCGCGCTGGAACTCGGCCACGGCAGCCTGCTGGTGATGGCCGGGCCGACCCAGGCCAATTACCGCCACGCCTTGCCGCGCACGGCGCGGCCGGTCGGCGAACGGATCAACCTGACCTTCCGCGCGATCCGGCCGCGCTAGCCACGCGGCTTAGGGCCTGCGCCAGGCGCGGATGTAGTCGACGTAGGTGATCGCCGACTGGGTCGCCGCCGCCGGCGGCTTGCCGGCGTAGACGAACTGATCGACCAGGATCGAGGTTTCGATCTGGCTGGCGTTGGCGGTGGTGCGCACCAGGCGTCCGTCGATGTAGAAGCGGGTCGCGTCGGGCGCGATGTCGGCGCCGTAGACGTGGTAGTCGGCGCTGGGATCGAAGCCGGGCGTGTGCACGTGGCTGTCCAGCGCCTCCGCGCCGTTGCGGATCACGTACTGGTTCAAGTACAGCCGGGTTTTGTTGTCGGAGTAGTACTCGAACACGTCGGTTTCGTTCCACTGCTGCGCGCCGGGCGCCTGGAAAGTCCAGAACGCCGGCCAGAATCCGGCTGCGGCGGGCAGCTTCATGCGCGCCTCGATGAAGCCGTAGCGGAAGTTGTAGCTCGGGTGCGAGGACAGCAGGCAGGAGGTCCAGTCGTAGCTGCGTCCGGAGGGCGATACCACGCGTTCGCGCTTGGCCAGCAAGCGCAGCGCGCCGCCGGCGACCGAACAGTTCGCGGCCTGGTTCCACTCCAGTTGCTGATTGCCGGGGTTGCCGTGGCCGTGGTCGGACTCGGCCGAAGAGGTGTCGGCCCATTTGCTCCAGTTCACGGCCGTCCCGTCGAACTCGTCGCCGAAGGCGTAAACCCAGTCGTTGCCGGCGCCGAGCGGGCGAGTCGCGGCCGGATCGCCGCCGGGCGCGGCGACGACCGTGAAGCTGCGTTCGGGGGCGAGGTCGGTCCAGCGGCCGCCGGCGTAGTACGACAGCCAATAGCGGTACTGGCCGGGCGGGAAGCGGCCGCTGCCGGTGAGGGTGCGTTCGCTGGTGCCGACGCTGTAGCCGCTTTGGTGGCCGAGGTCGAAATTGCGCCCGCCGCCGTCGCGCACCGCGAACACGATCTGGTCGTAGACCACCGGCTGGGGGTTTTGCAGCCGGGCGCCGAACAGCACGGTCTGCTCGGCGGTGGGGGCCGGCAGGTCGCGGCCGATCGCGCGCAGCGGGGTCGCGCCGACGGTTTCGTAGTCGATCACGCCGGGCGGGGTGGCCCGGGTCGGACCGAGGGCGGCCATGCCGCTGAAGGCCAGCGCGAGGGCGAGCAGGGCGGGCCGCGAAGCGGCGCGACGGGGGTGCGGCGAGGGTGCGGACATGGCGCCTCCGGTGCGCGCGGCGAGGCTGGCCGCGCGCTCTAGGTTGCGCAGTCTAGGAGCGCACCGGGGCCCGGCCTGTGCCGGCGGTCACCCGATTACAAGCTCTCTCGATCGGGCGTTTCGGGGGGGAGCTCTTCGCGGGCCGCGTCGCGCCGGCCCGGAACGGCGCGGCCTCAGCGCTTGTGGCTCTTCTCGTGCGCCGAGCCGGTGTCCAGTGTCCACCCGGCCAACTCGCCGGTGGTCGCGGCCAGCGAGCGCTCGAACGCGGCGACGACATCGCCGACCTCGGTCGTCGTCGCCGGCGTCGACTGCAGGAAGGTGCGCTGCGCGACCACTTTCTGGTCGGGGTTGTGCAGCAGCTTGGCGTTGAGTTCGATCACCGCCGACGGCAGGGCCTGGCCGGCGTAATCGGATTCGAAGCGGCGCAGGTCCAGCACCAGTTTGTAGTCGGCGCCGATGCCGCTGCCCTGGCGCGCCACGGCGGCGATCTTGCCGGAGTCCTCCAGCGTGCGCAGCAGCGCGTCTTCTATCATGGCGCTGGGCAGCTTGGCCCAGGCCGCGCCCTTGTAGACCTGGAACTCGTCGCCGTTGGGACGCACGGCGATGCGCAGGCTGTCGATCATGCGCGCTGCGGTCGGCGCGGTGACCGACAACTGCCAGTCGGCCTGCGGCCAGGCCGGGTCGGCTGCCACGCGCGGGTCCGGCGCGTACTGGGTGGTCGGGTTCTTCGGCTTTTCGTCGAGGATCGAGCAGCCGCCGAGCAGGGCGGCGGCGGCCAGCGCGGCGGCGAACGCGCGCAGCGCGGGTGGGGTCAGGGTCGGGATGCGGATCATCGGGCGGCCGGCTCCGGTTCGAATTCCTTGGTGGCGTCACGACCGAGCAGGTAGCGGGTCGGGTTGCTGTCGAGGCGGTCGCTGATCCGGCGCAGGTCGCGCACCAGCACGCGCAGCTCGGCCAGGGTCGGGCCGAGCTGGGCCAGGCCGTCGTTGGCGAAGCTGCTGATCGCGGCGCGGTTGTCGTTGAGGATGCCGTTGGCGCCGGTGGCGGCCGAATCGAGCTTGGTCAGGGTGCTGTCGAGCTTGGCGACGATGCCCGGCAACTTGCCGGCGATCTCGCGGTCGACGGTCTCGACCGCGCGGTTGGTGGTGTTCAAGGTCGCGCTGAGCTGTTCGCTGGATTTGCGCGCGTTGGCGATCAGCGCGCGCAGGTCTTCGCGCTGGTCGGCGATCGAGCCGGTCAGCGATTCGATGTTGGCCAGGGTCTTGGAGACGTGCTCGACGTTGTCGTCGCTGAGCACCTGGTCCAGGCGCGCGACCAGGCGGTTGGCGGTGTCGGCGATGTTCTGCAGCGCCGAGGCCTCGGTCTGGATGATCGGGATCTCGCTGCCGCGTTCGGCGTCGGCCAGGGCCGGGCTGTTCGGGCTTCCGCCGGTGAGCTGGATGATCGGGCTGCCGGTGATGCCGGTCATCGACAGCTTGGCGCGGGTGTCGGTCTTGATCGGCGCGTCGGCCTGCAGGCGCAGCTTGGCGATGACCCGGCGCGGGTCGTCCGGCGCCAGGCTCAGCTGCTGCACGGTGCCGACCGAGATGCCGTTGTACTGCACGTTGCTGCCTTCGGACAGACCGGTCACCGGTTCGTTGAAGATCACCGCGTACTCGCGCCAGCCGCGCTCGGAGGAGTACTTCGCCGCCCACAACGCGAACAGCAACAGGAACAGCGTCACGAGAATCGTGAACGCGCCGATCAGGACGTAATTGGCCTTGGTTTCCATCAGGCACCTTCAGTACGACTGGGCGTCGCCGCCGCTTTGGCCGGCATCATGCCAGCATGGGATAGGTAAACGCGGTGAAATGAATGAAGTTCAGGCCGAAGTGAGCCAAAACCGCGCCGAACAGACCGCCGCGGCGGTAGGCCCAGCCGTAGGCCAGCCCGGCCAGGGTCGCCAGCAGCACCCAGCGCGCGCCGCCGCCGGCATGGACCAGGCCGAAGGCCAGCGCCGACACCACGATCGCCAGCGCATCGCCGTGGCGCAGCGCGCGCCAGCGCTGTTGCAATGCCTGCTGCAGATAGCCACGGAACATCGCCTCTTCGGTCAGCGCCACCAGCAGCAGGTTGTTGGCCGCCCACAGCGGGGCGAAGGCCGGCCATTTCGGCGCCCAGGCGACCACGCCCAGCAGCAGAGCCAGGCCCAGGCAGGCGAGAGCGGCGGCGCCGGCACCGATCGCGCCGGCGCCCAGTGCCGCGCCCCAGCCCGGACCGACCAATGGCGGATGCGCGGGCGCGGCGACATCGCCGCCGCCTTTGCCGTGCGCGCTGGCGCCGATCCAGCACAGCAGCAGCCAGAACCCGGCCAGCGGCTTGTCGAAGTTGAGGTACAGCGACATCGGCGCGGCGTCCGCGCTCAGGCGCAGGCCGTCGGCCAGTTGCGGGTTGCGGAAACCCGGCATCAGGTGCAGGCCGAGCGCTAAGGCGACCACGACGAACAGGGCGTGGCCGGCGACCCGCGCCGGTTTGGCCCGCGCCGGGCGCACCAGCCATGCAGCCAGGCCGAGCAGGGCGAAGGCGGCCAGTGCCGGCGGCGCGAGCAGGCCAAGCGCGAAACCGGCGCCGACCGCGACGGCGAGCAAGACCGCGCTGAGCGCATGCGCGCGCGGCCACCACAGCAGGGCCGCAGCCAGGCACAGCACGCCCCAGGCGGCGAGGCTCGGCAGCTGCGCAGGGTCCGGGGGCCAACCGCTCATGCGCCGGCCGCGTCCGCGTCGCGGAGGTTGCGCGCGCGCGTGACCTGGGCGGCGCGCGCGCGCGGGCCGTGGAAGTACTCCTGCACCCAGGGATGATCGAGCCGTTCGACGTCCTCGATCGGCGCGCAGGCGACGACCTGCTTGTCGGCCAGCACCGCGATGCGGTCGCAGATCGCGTACAGGGTGTCGAGGTCGTGGGTGATCAGGAACACGGTCAGGCCCAGCGCCTGCTGCAAGGTGCGGATCAGGCGGTCGAAGGCGGCGGCGCCGATCGGGTCGAGGCCGGCGGTGGGCTCGTCGAGGAACAGCAGCGGCGGGTCCAGGGCCAGTGCGCGCGCCAGGCCGGCGCGCTTGCGCATGCCGCCGGACAGCTGCGAGGGCAGCTTGTCGATCGCATCGGCGGGCAGGCCGGATAGCTTGACCTTGAGCAGGGCCAGTTCGTAGCGCAGCGAGTCGGGCAGTTCGCCGTGGTACTCCTTGAGCGGCACCTGCACGTTTTCGCCGACGGTCAGCGAGGAGAACAGCGCGCCGTCCTGGAACAGCACCCCGGTATTGCGCTCGATCTCGCGGCGCAGCCGCGGGTCGGGGCTGCGCGCGTCGATGCCGAGTACCTCGATCTCGCCGGCGTCGGGCCGGCGCAGGCCGAGGATGGAGCGCATCATCACCGACTTGCCGGTGCCCGAGCCGCCGACCACGCCGAGGATCTCGCCGCGGCGCACGTCCAGGTCCAGCCCGTCGTGCACGCGCTGTTCGCCGAATTGGTTGACCAGGCCGCGGATGCGGATGATCACGTCGTCGCCTTCGGCGCCGACGTCGGGATTGGGGAGTGGGGAGTGGGGAGTGGTCAAAGCAGTGCTCCGTTGGGGTACGGCAGCGCTCGGCTTTGGCCTTTAGCCAATCCCGAATCCCGAATCCCGGATCCCGGCCTCACCAGCCCATCTCCATGAACCAGATCGCGAAGAACGCGTCGAGCACGATCACCAGCGAGATCGCCTGGACCACGCTGGAGGTGGTGCGTTCGCCGACCGATTGCGCGGTGCCCTTGACCTGCAGGCCCTCCAGGCAGCCGATCAGGCCGATCAGCAGGGCGAACACCGGGGCCTTGGACATGCCGACCAGGAAATGGCGCAGCTGCATGGTGTCGTGCATGCGCGTCAGGTACTGCGGCGGCGGGATGTCCAGGCCGTAGGCGCCGACGGTGAGGCCGCCCAGCAGGCCGGCGACCATGGCGATGAAGGTGAGCAGCGGCAGCATCACCAGCAGCGCCAGCACGCGCGGGATCACCAGCAGGTCGATCGGGTCCATGCCCAGGGTGCGGATCGCATCGACCTCTTCGCGGCTGACCATCGCGCCGATCTGCGCGGTGAAGGCGCTGGCGGTGCGGCCTGCCAGCACGATCGCGGTCAACAGCACGCCGAACTCGCGCAGGAAGGAGATGCTGACCAGTTCGACCACGAAAATGGTGGCGCCGAAGTCTTTGAGGATGGTCGAGCCGAGGAAGGCCACCACCGCGCCGACCAGGTAGCAGAGCAGGGCGATCAGCGGCACCGCGTCGAGGCCGACCTGCTCCATGTGGTGCACGGTCGCGGTCGGCCGGAAACGGCCCGGGCTCTTGAACAGCCGCAGCATCTTGACCAGGGTTTCGCCGAAGAAGGCGACCAGGGCCAGTACTTCCTTCCAGTTGTCGGTGACCGCGAAGCCCAGGCGCGCGAGCGCGGCCTGGAAGCCGTACTCGCGCTTCTTCTTCGGCCGCTCGTCGGCGACGTCCTCGATCGCGCTGACCAGGGCGCGGTGGCTGTCGTGGAAGGAGAACGCGGTGTCGAAATCGAGTTGGCGGCGGCGCGCATAGCGCATCAGCTGCAGCACGCCGACCGAATCCAGGCGTTCGACCCCGCGCGCATCGATCTCGGTCGCGCCTTCCGGCGCGTGCTTGAGCGCGTCGCCGATGCGCAGGGCGTGTTCCAGCGTCCAGCAGCCGGACAGGCGCAGGCGCGAAGGCGCTTGGCCGTCGGCGGCGATTTCCGGCGCGTGCGAGGTCGATGCGGTCATAGGCTCTCGGGCGGGAGAATACAGGCTAGAAGCAGACAGGTGAGTGTCGGGTGTGCGGTCCATGCGGGGGCGTGCGGGGCCGCTTATGCGACGGCGCCTCGCTCGCGCGCGGCGGGATCGGGCCGGCGCGGCCGCATCCGGCTGACTGCCGCATGCACCGGCGGCGCGCGGCGTCTGCCCAGCGGCGCGCGCGCATGCGATGCTTCGCGGCTATGTCCGCCCCGCATCCGCTCAGCGCCACCAGCTACGCAGCCCGCATCGCCTTCGTGGTCGAGCTGGCCGAGCGCCTGCACAGCTATGGCACCACGGCTCAGCGCCTGGAAGCGGCGGTGACCGCGGTGGCGCAGAAGCTGCGCCTGGAATGCGAGCCCTGGTCCAATCCGACCGGGTTGATCCTGACCTTCAGCGACCCGCAACGACCGCTGGGCGACAGCGACACCACCCGGGTCATCCGGCTGCCGCCGGGCGAGAACGATCTGTACCGGCTCAGCGAAACCGACCGCATCGCCGAGGAGGTGATGGCCGGCCGGCTCGACCTGGCCGCCGGGCATGCCGCCCTGGAGGCGTTGGACCGGCCGCGCACCCGGCGCTGGCGGGCGATGCAGGTGATCGCCTACGGCCTGGCCGCCGGCGCGGTCGCCAGCCTGCTGCGCCTGCCCTGGCTGGACATCGGCGTGGCCGCGGTGAACGGCCTGATGATCGGCCTGCTGGTGGACTTCTCCGGCCAGCGGCCGCGACTGCGCGAGGCGCTGGAAGCGATCGCCGGCGTGTTCGCCGCCGCCGCGACCGTGCTGGCGGCCAATTTCGTCGCTCCGTTGAACCAGAACACGGTGATCATCGCCTCGCTGATCGTGCTGCTGCCCGGTATGGCGCTGACCAACGCGGTCAACGAGCTGACCAGCCAGCATCTGGTCTCGGGCACCGCGCGTTTCGCCGGCGCGGTCACCACGGTGGTCAAACTCGCGGTCGGCACGGTGATCGGCCTGTACCTGGCCGACCTGATCGGGTTGGAGCCGGTGGTGCGGGCCTGGCGTCCGCAGGAGTCGTGGGTGGAATGGTGCGGCCTGGCGGTATCGGCCTATGCCTTCGCGGTTTTGTTCCGCGCCGATCGCCGCGATTATCCCAAGGTGATGGCGGCGGCCGCGGGCGGTTATCTGATTTCGCGTTTCGGCGGCCTGGCCTGGGGCAACCCGGCGGGGATCTTCCTCGCCGCCCTGGTCATGACCGCGCTCGGCAACGCCTATGCGCGCTGGGGCAACCGGCCCGGCGCGATCATCCGCGTGCCCGGCATCATCCTGCTGGTGCCCGGCAGCGTGAGCCTGCGCGGGCTGCTGACCATGCTGCAGCAGCAGGACGTCCACGTCGGCCAGGACGCGGTGCTGGCGGTGGTCAATATCCTGTTGGCGCTGATCGCCGGGCTGATATTCGGCAATCTGCTGTTGCCGGCCCGGCGCAATCTCTGATCCGGCTCCGCCGGGCGCCGATCCGGCCGCCTGCGTCCCCGGCCGAGTCCGGCCGGCTCCCATTCCCCGGCGGGTCGAATTCGCCGCACCGCTCCCCCGGGCAGCGGTGCGGCCGATTTTCGCCGACGCAATAGAAAACGCCGGCGGCTGCCGGCGCCTGCGGCCGAAGCCGGTTACTTGATCAGGAAATCGTCGAGCTTGCGGCCCGCGGCGGTGTAGGCGGCCAGCCAGCGCGGCTGCTTGCCGCGACCGGTCCAGGTTTCGCCGGTATTGGCCGGATTGCGGTACTTCGGCGCGACCTTGCCGAGCGGCTTGCGCGCCTTGCGCGCGCCGGCGGCGGCCGGCTTGGCGGCCTTGGGGCCGGCCTTGGCGGCGCGCGGTGCGGACGCGGCGCCGAACAGTTCTTCGATGGTGTAGCCCTCGGCCTTGACCAGCTGGGCGATTTTCTTGCGCACTGCAGCAACCGGCTTGCGCTTGTTGAGCGTGGTTTTGCGCTTCTTGGCCTGGCTGATCAGGGATTCGAGTTCTTTGGCGGACAACGAGGAGATATCGATCGTCATGGAGCCTCCGGGAGTGTGGTCGGTTTACGGCCAGTCCCTGGCGCGCGGCCAGCATAATAGAGGGACATACCCCGGGCGTAAATGTGCCGATGGTCGCGATATATTCGTTCGCGATTCTGCGGGCGGTTGGCACGATTAGTGCTGTGCTATTAGTGCCGCGACGTAAGCGGGCCGCGATGGTCAATGGGGTGCGGGGCCAGCGGAACGCGGCGCAAACCGACGCGATACGGTGCCGTGGGCGCGCCGGCGTTCGCGCGACCGGCGGCGGATAATCCGCGCGACGCCCCCGGCGCGATTCTATCCGGGCGGCGGATTCGCGATGTGCGGCGGGCGCAGAAAATCGCCGCGCGGGGTAGGCGATAAAACGTGTCTGCCGTCATATTTTCGAACACTATTACCAGTGCGCGGCGGCAGCGGGATTACCCGTGCGGTTTAGCCGGGTAATCCGCCCGGGCCGGCTCAGCGGCCGGCGATGCGCGCCAGCACCGCGGCGCGATCGAGGTTTTCCGCCTCGGCGGCGCTGCGATGGCGGTATTCGAAGCTGCCCGCGGCCAGGCCGCGTTCGGACACCACCACCCGGTGCGGCACGCCGATCAGCTCCATGTCGGCGAACATCGCGCCCGGGCGCAGGCCGCGGTCGTCGAGCGCGGCGTCGACGCCGGCGGCGAGCAGGTCGCGGTACAGCGCCTGTGCGGCTTCGGCCACGGCGGCATCGTTCTTCGGGTTGATCACGCACACCACCGCCTGCCACGGCGCCATCGCGTCCGGCCAGGCGATGCCGGCGTCGTCGTGGTTCTGCTCGATCGCCGCGGCGACTATCCGCGACACGCCGATGCCGTAGCAGCCCATGGCCGGCGTCGCCGCCTTGCCGGTTTCGTCGAGCACGCTGAGCTTCATCGCCTCGGCGTATTTGCGGCCGAGCTGGAACACATGGCCGACCTCGATGCCGCGGGCGATGCCGAGCGTACCGCGGCCGTCGGGCGAGGGGTCGCCGGCGACGGCGTTGCGGATGTCGGCCACTTCGTCCGGTTCGGCCAGGTCGCGGCCCCAGTTGACTCCGGCCAGGTGGTAGCCGTTGTCGTTGGCGCCGACCACGAAGTCGGCGAGCGCGGCGACGCTGCGGTCGGCGATCACCCGCACCGGCTTGGCCGGCGCGACCGGGCCGAGGAAGCCCGGCTGGGCGCCGAGGTGTTCGAGGATCTCGGCCTCGCTGGCCAGGCGGTACTCGGCCAGGCCGGCGAGCTTGGACAGCTTGATCTCGTTGACGACGTGGTCGCCGCGCACCAGCGCCAGGGCGAACTGCGGCTGGCCGTCGGCGTCGGCGCCGACGATCGCGACCGACTTGACCGTGCGCGCCAGCTCGATGCCGAGCAGGGCGGCGACGTCTTCGCAGGTCTTCTGGGTCGGCGTATCGACCTTGCGCATGGCCTCGGCCGCGGCCGGGCGCGGGCCCGGCGATACGGCTTCGGCCAGTTCGACGTTGGCGGCGTAGTCCGAGCCGTCGGAGAAGGCGATCGCGTCCTCGCCCGAATCGGCCAGCACATGGAACTCGTGCGAGGCGCTGCCGCCGATCGCGCCGGTGTCGGCGAACACGGCGCGGAACTTCAGCCCCAGGCGGGTGAAGATGCGGCCGTAGGTGTCGTACATGTTGCGGTATTCGCGGTCCAGGTCCTCGTCGGTGACGTGGAAGGAGTAGGCGTCCTTCATCAGGAACTCGCGCGCGCGCATCACCCCGAAGCGCGGTCGGATCTCGTCGCGGAACTTGGTCTGGATCTGGTAGAAATTGACCGGCAGCTGCTTGTAGCTGGCCAGCTCGTTGCGGGCGAAATCGGTGACGACCTCTTCATGGGTCGGGCCGAAGCAATACCAGGCTTCCTTGCGGTCCTGCATCTTCAGCAACTGGCCGCCGAACTTCTCCCAGCGCCCGGTCTCTTCCCACAGCTCCTTGGGCTGCACCGCCGGCATCAGCACTTCGATCGCGCCCGCGGCGTTCATCTCCTCGCGCACCGCGCGCTCGACCTTGCGCAGCACGCGCAGGCCCAGCGGCGACCAGGTGTACAGGCCGGCGGCGAGCTTGCGGATCATGCCGGCCTTGAGCATCAGCTTGTGGCTGACGATTTCGGCCTCGGCGGGGGTTTCCTTGCTGGTATGGAGATGGAACTGCGACAGGCGCATCGGCAGGGGTTCGCGGATGGGGAAAGCGAACAGTTTGCCATGCCGGCGCGCCAGGCTCGTTCGCGAACCGGGCCGGCGGGGCGCCGGGGGCGCCCTGGAGGCGAGCGCCGAAGCCGCTGCGGGCGGGCTCCGGCGCTCAGCGGGCGCCGATCAGGCGTCGCCTTGCTTGGTGGTCGGGCGGCCCGTGGCCGGCGACCCGGCGGCCGGCGCCGCGGCCGGCTGGGTGCAGTAGGCGCGCACCGCGGCTTCGGCCAACTGGACCTGGGCGGCGCGCTGCTGGGCGTCGAGCACGTTGTCCGGCTTGCCGTCCTTGTTGGCGTCGACCCCGACCGAGCGCGAGCTTTGCAGCTGCTTGAGATTGCCGCGCGCGGTCACGCACTGCGGGTTCTCGGCGGCCGGCGCGTCGGCCGCGGTGGCGGTCTGCGCAGCCGTGCCGGAGCGGTTCTTGATCACCCGGTTCTTGACCCCGGCCTGGTTGGGCGGCGGCGAATCGGAGTAGTGAGTGACGCCCTTGGCGTCCTTCCACTGGTACAGCTCGGTCGCGGCGACCGGGGCGGCCAACAGGACGAGCAGGGCGGCGCTGAGGCCCAGCGCCGGGAGGGGGCGGCGGGCGGAAGGGCAGGTCGGGCGGGACATGACGGAGCTCCGGGGCAACGGGCGGAACGGGGCGGCAGGCGCCGGTGAGGCGGGGGGAAGCTACGATTGCAGCATCCTGTCCGGATGCAGGCAAGCGCTACACTTCGCAGTATGGAACCCCATCACACGCCCCGCCCCCGCGGACGCGGCATTTACCTGCTGCCCAACCTCTTCACCACCGGCGGCATGTTCGCCGGCTTCTACGCGATCATCGCCGCCACCCAGGGCCGCTTCGACGACGCCTGCGTGGCGATCTTCATCGCCGCGATCCTCGACGGCGTCGACGGCCGGGTCGCGCGCCTGACCAACACGCAGAGCGAGTTCGGCGTGCAGTACGACTCGCTGGCCGACCTGATCAGCTTCGGCCTGGCGCCGGCGCTGGTGATGTACCACTGGGCGCTGGAATCGACCAAGCTGGACGGCGTCATCCCCGGCAAGATCGGCTGGGTCGGCGCCTTCCTGTACGCCGCCTGCGCCGCGTTGCGCCTGGCCCGGTTTAATTCCCAGGTCGGCCAGGTCGACAAGCGCTGGTTCATCGGCCTGGCCAGCCCGGCTGCGGCGGGCCTGGTCGCCAGTTTCGTCTGGACCTGCCACAGCTTCGACCTCGCCGGCGAGCAACTGCGTTATGGCGCGTTGGCGGTGACCGTACTGGCCGGCCTGCTGATGGTCAGCCGGATCCGCTACGTCAGCTTCAAGGGCAGCGGCCCGCGCAACGACCGGGTGCCGTTCCTGGCGATCCTGGTGGTGGTGGCGGTGGTGGTGGCGATCGCGATCGACCCGCCGCGGGTGTTGCTGGCGATCTTCGCTCCCTACGCGCTGTCCGGTCCCGTGCAGGCGATCTACCGCCGCGTGCGCCGCCTGCCGCCGCCCCCGACCGAGGGCGCCGCGCCATGAGCGGACTGTGGAGCGCGCAGCAGCGCGAGTGGCTGCAGGCGATGGGCCACAGCGTGCTGAGCCTGGCCGGCGACGCCGCCGAGGCCGTGCCGCCGATGGAGCCGCGCGCCTCCGCTGCGTCGGCGGTCGGCGGCGCGGTCGCTGTGCCGGCGGCCAAGGCGGCGAGCGCCGGCGCGCCGGCGCTCGACAGCCCGCTGCTGCGCAATCTGCTGCGCGCCGCCCGCCGTTCGCCCGGCGATGCGGCGGTGCTGGCCTTGTTCGACGCGGCCGCGCTGCGCGGCGACCCGCGCGCCAAGCGCGCGTTGTGGCCGCAGTTGCGCGCACTGCGCCGCGGGAGCGCGCGCCGATGATCGCGCTGGCCTCGGACCTGGAACGTCCCACGGCCCCGGCCGCGCTGCGGCCGATGCGCGAAGACGACTTGGATGCGGTCCACGCGATCGAGATCCGCGCCTACGAGTTCCCGTGGACCCCGGGCATCTTCCGCGACTGCCTGCGCGCCGACTACCCGGCTTGGGTGCTGGTCGAGGACGAGCGCATCGTCGGCTATTTCTTGATGAGCGTCGCCGCCGGCGAGGCGCACGTACTCAACGTGTGCGTCGCTCCGGAAGCGCATGGGTTGGGGTTCGGCCGCAAGTTGCTGCGCGCGCTGGTGATGATCGCCCGCGGCCGCGGCGCCGAACGGGTATTCCTGGAAGTGCGCCCGTCCAACGCCGGCGCGATCGCCCTGTACCACAGCGAAGGCTTCAACGAGATCGGCCGCCGCCCGCGCTACTACCCGGCCCGCGGCGGCCGCGAGGACGCGCTGGTGATGGCGATCGAGTTGTTGCCCGAGGGTGGGGATTAGGGATTGGGGATTGGGGATTCGGGATTGGCAGGAGCGGCGACGCTGCCCCCTGTAGGAGCGGCGTGAGCCGCGACAACCCAAACGACGAAACACCACGCCTCCTTCGGAAGCCCCGACCCTTCCCGCTCTGCCTGCCCAAATCGCGGATATCCGCGCTTCGGCTGCCACGCTTGCGTCCGTCGCTGCGGGTTGTCGCGGCTCACGCCGCTCCTACAGGAGCCACGCGCGGACGCAAAAAAGCCGCGGCATGACCGCGGCTTTTTCGCCTGTGCGACCGCAGCGGCCGCTCAGTCCAGCTTGGCTCGCTGCGCGACCAGCTCTTCCAGCATCGTGGTCCAGTCGACCAGGCGCTTGCGCTCCTGCTCGACCACCGCCGGCGGCGCGTTCTGGACGAAGGTCTCGCTGGCCAGTTTGCCCCGGCACTTGGCGATCTCGCCTTCGACCCGCTTCTTCTCCTTGTCCAGGCGCACGCGCTCGGCGTCGAGCTTCTCCGCCGGCAGCGGCACCAGCAGGGTCAGCTCGCCGACCACCGCCGGCGCGGCCGGCGGCGCGGCGGCCACGTCGTCGACGAACTCGATCCGCTCCAGCTTGTTGAGGAACGTGAGCTGGCTGGCGAAGCGTTCGCTGCGCTCGCGGTCGCTGGCGTCGCCCTTGGCCAGCAGCAGCGGCACCAGGTCGGACGGCTTGACGTTGAGCTCGCTGCGCACCTTGCGCAGCGCCGACACCATCGCCTTGAGCCATTCCACGTCGGCCTCCGCGCGGGCGTAATCGCCGGCGAACTCGGCCGCTTGAGGGTAGGCGCGCAGCATGATCGTGCTTTCGGCCACGCCCAGCTTGGGCGCGACCTGCTGCCACAGTTCCTCGGTCACGAACGGAATCAGCGGATGCAGCAGGGACAGCAGGCGCTCGAGCACGTACAGCAGGGTGTGGCGGGTGCTGTCGGCGGCCTCGCGGTCTTCGCCCTGCAGCGCCGGCTTGGCCAGTTCGACGAACCAGTCGCAGAACGCGTTCCAGGCGAACTCGTACAGGCTCTGCGCGAGCAGGTCGAAACGGTAGGCGGCGAAGTGCGCCTCGGCCTCGGCCGCGGCCTTGGCCAGTTGCGCCAGGATCCAGCGCTCGGCGTCGGTGCGGGGCTGCGGCGCGCCGGCGAAGCGGGCGCCGTCGGTGTTCATCAGCACGAAGCGGGTGGCGTTCCACAGCTTGTTGCAGAAGTTCTTGTAGCCCTCGGCGCGGCCGAGGTCGAACTTGATGTCGCGGCCGTGGGTGGCGAGCGCGGCGATGGTGAAGCGCAGCGCGTCGGCGCCGAACGCCGGGATGCCTTCGGGGAATTCGCGGCGGGTGGCCTTTTCGATCTTCTCGGCCATCTTCGGCTGCATCAGGCCGCTGGTGCGCTTGGCCAGCAGTTCGTCCAGGGTGATGCCGTCGATCAGGTCGATGGGGTCGAGCACGTTGCCCTTGGACTTGGACATCTTCTGCCCGTCCTTGTCGCGCACCAGGCCGTGGATGTACACGTCGCGGAACGGGACCTGGCCGGTGAAGTGGTCGGTCAGCATGATCATGCGCGCGACCCAGAAGAAGATGATGTCGAAGCCGGTGACCAGCACCGAGGTCGGCAGGTAGCGCTCGAAGCCGCGTGCGCCCATCGCCGCCGCGTCCGGCCAGCCCAGGGTGCTGAACGGCCACAGGCCTGAGGAGAACCAGGTCTCCAGCACGTCGTTGTCCTGGCTCAGCGCCACCTCGGCGCCGAGTCCGGCGCGCGCGCGCGCGTCGGCTTCGTCGCGGCCGACGTAGATGTTGCCCTGCGCGTCGTACCAGGCCGGAATGCGATGGCCCCACCACAGCTGGCGGCTGATGCACCAGTCCTGGATGTTCTCCATCCAGTGACGGTAGGTATTGATCCAGTTGGCCGGGACGAAGCGGACCTCGCCCTGCTCGACCAGCGCCAGGCCGCGCTTGGCCAGGCCGTCCATGCGCACGAACCACTGATCGGTGAGATAAGGCTCGATCACCTGGCCGGTGCGGTCGCCGCGCGGCACCTGCAGCTTGTGCGGCTTGGTTTCGACCAGCAGGCCCTGCGCTTCCAGTTCGGCCAGCACGACCTTGCGCGCTTCGTAGCGGTCCAGGCCGACGAAGCGTTCCGGCGCGTTGCCGTTGACGGTCGCGTCGGGGGTGAAGATGTTGATCAACGGCAGCTCGTGGCGCTGGCCGACCGCGTAGTCGTTGAAGTCGTGCGCCGGGGTGACCTTGACCACGCCGGTGCCGAACTCGCGATCCACGTAGGCGTCGGCGATGACCGGAATCTCGCGGCCGGTCAGCGGCAGGGTCACGCTCTTGCCGATCAGGTGTTGGTAGCGCTCGTCGTCCGGATGGACCATGACCGCGGTGTCGCCGAGCATGGTTTCCGGGCGCGTGGTCGCCACGGTCAGGGTCGCGCTGCCGTCGCTGAGCGGGTAGCTGATCGACCACAGGAAGCCGTCTTCTTCCTCGTTGACCACTTCCAGGTCGGAGATCGCGGTCTTCAGCACCGGGTCCCAGTTGACCAGGCGTTGGCCGCGGTAGATCAGGCCCTGCTCGTGCATGCGCACGAAGGCCTCGATCACCGCCTGCGTGGCCATCGGGTCCATGGTGAAGGTCGAGCGGGTCCAGTCGCCGGAGGCGCCGAGGCGGCGCATCTGCCGTTCGATGGTGCCGCCCGAATGCGCTTTCCACTCCCACACCTTCTCGATGAAGCCGTCGCGGCCCAGGCCGTCGCGGGTCAGGCCTTCCTGGCCCAGGTTGCGCGCCACCACCATCTCGGTGGCGATGCCGGCGTGGTCGGTGCCCATCTGCCACAGCGTGTCGTAGCCGCGCATGCGGTGATAGCGGATCAGCGCGTCCTGCAGGGTGTGCTGGAACGCGTGGCCCATGTGCAGGGTGCCGGTGACGTTCGGCGGCGGCAGCAGGATCGAATACGTCGGGCCTTCGCCGCGCGGCTGGAATACGCCGCTGCTTTCCCACTGTTCGTAGAGGCGGGCTTCGAACTGTTTGGGGTCGTAGCTGGAGGCGAGGGACATAGGGGCGGAGATTCGGGATTGGGAATTCGGGATTGGGTACAGCGGGGATTCGGGATTGGAGATTCGGGATTCGTTAGGACAATGGCGAAAACCGAAGCGTGGGGCCGCCCCTCACATATCGTGCTTGTTCAACGCCAGCCCGCGCGCCTGGTATTGCTTCCAGCGCTCGCGCAGCGGACCGCGCGCGGAGTCGTCGGCGGGAACCACTTCGAGCACGCGGTCGAAGCCGTCGGCGACCGCGGCGTCGCGCAGGTTGATCACCAGCGGGCGCAGCGCGGCGTCGGACTCGGGCGCGGCGATCAGCACGTCGGCTTCTTCCTCGTCCTCGTCCAGGCCGGCGATCTGGTGCGGGATGTAGGCGTCCTCGCCCATGTCCCAGAGCATGTCGTCGAGTTGCTCGGCCTGCTCGGCGCTGCGCGCCAGGATCAGGGTCGGCAGCCCGGCGTCGTGGGCCTTGCGCGCCAGCTCGCAGACCAAGCGCATCGGCTCCTCGCGGAAGCGCGGCGATTGGATCAGGTAGAAGTCGGCACGGGGCATCGGGAAGCCGGGATTGGGGATTCGGGATTGGGGATTGGTTGGGGCAAAAGCCGAGGCGGAGCCGGTGGGGATTCGATGGCGGCGTCAGGAGCCGTCATCGAATCCCGAATCCCGAACCTCAAATCCCGGCCTGATCGAGCAACCACTGCGACAGCAGCCCCACCGGGCGGCCGGTGGCCAGGCCGCGCTTGCCTTCTTCGTTGGAGACGCCGGCGATGTCCAAATGGGCCCAGCGCTGGCCTTCGGTGAAGCGGGCCAGGAAGCAGCCGGCGGTGATCGCGCCGGCCCAGCGGCCGCCGATGTTGTAGACGTCGGCGAAGCTGGATTCGAGCTGGGTCTGGTACTCGTCCCACAGCGGCAGGCGCCAGGCGCGGTCGAAGACCTGCTCGCCGGCCTGCAGCAGTTCGCCGGCGAGGTCGTCGTCCTTGCTCATCAGGCCGCTGGCGAACTTGCCCAGCGCGACCACGCAGGCGCCGGTCAGGGTGGCCACGTCGAGCAGGGCCTTGGGTTCGAAGCGCTGGGCATAGGTCAGCGCGTCGCACAGGATCAGGCGGCCTTCGGCGTCGGTGTTGCCGACCTCGATGGTCTTGCCGGACATGCTGGTGAGCACGTCGGACGGACGGTAGGCGTCGGCGTCGGGCATGTTCTCCACCGCCGGCACCACCACCACCAGGTTGATCGGCAGCTGCATGCCGACCGCCGAGACGAACGTGCCCAGCACCGAGGCGGCGCCGCACATGTCGAACTTCATCTCCTCGATGCCGCCCTGGACCTTGAGGTTGATGCCGCCGGTGTCGAAGGTGATGCCCTTGCCGACCAGCACGTAGGGCTTGGCGTCGCCGCCGTTGTCGTACTTGAGCACGATCAGCTTGGGCGGATTGGCCGAGCCGCGCGCGACGGCGAGCAGCGAGCCCATGCCCAGCGCCTGCATCTGCTCGCGATCGAGCACTTCGCAGGAGGCCTTGTCGAAGCGGCCGGCGAATTCCTGCGCCTGCTGCGCCAGGTAGGCCGGGTTGCAGATGTTCGGCGGCAGGTTGCCGAGCTCGCGCGCGAACGCGACGCCGGCGGCGATGGCCTGGCCCTGCGCCAGCGCGACCGTGTCGGTGCCGCTGAGCGAGAGCTGGCGCAGGCCGGGTTCGTCCTTCTTCTTGCCCAGGGTGGCGGTGTAGCGATAGCAGGCGTGGTCGGCGGCGATCGCGGCCTGGCGGATCGCCCAGGCCGCGTCGCGGCCCTGCACCGGCTCTTCGGACAGGGTCAGCAGGGCGTGCTGGACCGGGCCGGCCTTGAGCGCGCGGGCGGCGTCGCCGACCGCCTTCAGGTACTGGGCGACGCCGAACTTGCCCGGCTCGCCGAGGCCGACCACCAGAACGCGCGGCGCGGTCACGCCGGGGACGTCGTGCAACAGGGCGGTCTTGCCGGTCTTGCCGCTGATGTCGCCGCGTTCCAGCAGCACGGTCAGGCGGCCGCCGCTGATTTCATCCAGCGTTCGCGCGGCAGCGGTCAGGGTCTTGTCGGCGAAGGCGCCTACCACGACGCAATCGGTTTGAGCGGCCGCGGGCGTGTCGCGGTTCAGGTCGAATTCGAGGGCCATCCAACAGATTCCCAGCAGAAAAGAGGAGTTGTCTCGTACAATCGGCCGGCTTTGCCTACGGCCGGAGGCCAAGGACTGAAGCCGGGGCCTGAAGCCCGCGCCGCCTGGCGCTCTTGTCGATCCGCAGCCCCTAGATCGGGGCGGGATCGGGCCAGCCGGCCGTCGAACGAACCCCCGAGTTTAAAGCAAGCCCGCCCGATGCCGAAGCCCAACCCGAAGCGCGCCCCCACGCCTCATGCAGAAGCTTGACCGTTACCTGACCGGCGAATTCGCCCAGGCCGTCTTCGCGACCCTGGTGGTGCTGCTGATCGTGAGCGTCGGCGGCGCCTTCACCGACGTGCTCGAGGACATCGCCAAGGGCAAGGTCCCGGCCGGGATGATGCTGATGCAGCTGGGCCTGGTGCTGATCAAGTGGCTGCCGCTGATCCTGCCCCTGGCGTTGATGCTGGGCCTGATGCTGGGCATCGGCCGGCTGTACCGGGACTCGGAAATGCCGGTGATCGCCTCGATCGGCGTCGGTCCCAAGCGTTTGCTGCGCCCGCTGCTGTACGTGGTCGGGCCGATCGTGCTCGTGGTCGGCGCCTGCTCGCTGTGGCTGGGTCCCTGGGCCGACCGCGTCTCGCGCGAAATGATCAACGAGGCCAGCCGCAGCCTGGTCGTGGCCGGGCTGGAGCCGGGCGCCTTCACCGGCCTGCCGAACGACAACGGGGTGATCTACGTCGGCGCCATGTCCGGCGACGGCAGCCGTTTCGAGCGGATCTTCATCTATCGCAACAAGCCCGAGCGGCAGACCGTCACCACCGCCAAGAGCGGCCATCTGACCGTGCGAGCCAACGGCGACCGTTACCTGACCCTGGACGACGGCTTCGAGGTCGACGGGCCGATGGACGGAGGCCTGGACTACCGGTTGATGCGCTACGCCAGCAACGACGTGCTGATGCCGGCCAGCGAAGACCGCTACGACCCGTCGCTGCCGGAAATGATGTCGACCCCGCAATTGCTGACCGACCCGCGGCGCGAGGCCGCGGCGCAACTGCATTACCGGATCGCGCCGCCGCTGCTGGCGCTGGCGTTCGCCCTGCTGGCGGTGCCGCTGGCCCGCAGCACCCCGCGCCAGGCCCGCTACGGCAGCGTGCTGATGGGCTTCCTGGCCTATCTGATCGGCAACAACTTCATGATGATGGGCACCGGCTGGATCGAGGACGGCAAAGTCCCCGGCTTCGTCGGCCTGTGGTGGCTGACCCTGCCGCTGCTGGCGGTGTCGGCCTGGCTGTACCTGCGCGACGGCCGCGTCGCCCGGCGGAGGAAGGCGCGATGAAGCCCTTCCCCAAGATCCACGACGTCTACGTCGGCCGGGCCGTGCTCGGCACCGTGCTGCTGACCTGGGCGGTGCTGCTGGGCCTGGACTTCATGCTCAGCCTGGTCGGCGAGTTCGGCGACATCGGCAAGGGCCGCTACGGGCTGATGCAGGCGCTGGCCTACATGCTGATGACCGTGCCGCGCCGCGCCTACGGTCTGTTCCCCTATGCCGCGGTGATCGGCGCGCTGATGGCCCTGGGCCAGTTGGCCTCGACTTCCGAGCTGACCGTGCTGCGCGCGGTGGGCCTGTCGCGGCGCCGGCTCAGCCTGGCGGTGGCCGGCGCGCTGGCGGTGCTGACCCTGGCCATGGTGGTCAACGGCGAGACCCTGGCGCCGGAAGGCCAGCGCCGCGCCGATGCGCTGAAATCGGCGGCCAAGTCCAACAACCAGGTGGTGGCCGAGTATTCCGGCCTGTGGGCGCGCGAGGGCGACGTGATCCTCAGCGCCAGCCAGGGCCAGGAGCGCAGCAGCGGCCAGGACCGGTGGCTGGAGCTGCGCAACGTCAATCTGTACCAGTTCGGCGCCGACGGCCGCCTGGCCTCGTACGCGATCGCCAAGATCGCCGAGCACCGTCCCGGCGGTTGGCTGCTGCGCGACGTGACCCGCACCACCTTCCACGCCAAGTCGGCCGAGCAGACCCAGGTCGCGCAGGAGCGCTGGGAGTCCAAGCTCGACAGCGCGGCGCTGATGAGCGGCACCAACCGGCCGCGCTACCTCAGCGCCAAGGCCCTGCACAAAGCGATCGAGGACCGCGAACGCAACGACCTCGATGCGGCGGAATTCGAGGCCCATTACTGGGGACGCTGGTTCTACCCGCTCAACGTGCTGACCCTGTGCCTGGCGGCGATTCCGTTCGCCTTCGGCAGCCTGCGCAGCGGCGGCCTGGGCAAGCGCTTGTTCATCGGCATCGTGTTCGCCCTGGTGTTCTGGCAGTTGCAGACCCAATTCGTCGAACTGGCCAAAGTGTTCCACTTCGACTTCCGCCTGGCCTATGCGATGCCGACGGTGGTGATGCTGGCGGTCTCCGCCTACCTGTTCAAACGCAGGTCGGGGTGAGCCAAGCCCGCTTAGGCGGCACTGCCGCCTGGGCTTGGCGAACGCCCGGCGCGCTGCGCCGGGCCGGGG
>NZ_HG424442.1:0-5120 GCF_000336385.2 Lysobacter antibioticus HS124
CGCCGGCCGCCGCAGGACGCCGGCCCCGCGCCGGCGTTTTGCGTTTTCGGCCGATCGCGCGGCGCGGTGCCGCGCGGCGGCCTTTTCCCGCGCGGTCTGCGTTATCGGTGACGGCCGCACCGACGACGACGCGCTCGCGCATCGCCCGACCGTTTCGTTCACGCCACCCATCGCCCGCTCGCGCCGCTGCGGCCGCGCGGCGGCGCAGCAAGGACTCTGAGCCGATGAAGACACGCACTGCCTGGACCCGCACCGCCGCCACCGCGCTGAGCCTGACGCTGGCCGCCTGCACCGGTGCCGATCCGAAAACGCCCGCCGCGACCAAGCCCGATGCCGCGGCGCCGGCCGACGCGGCGGCCGCCGTCGCCGCGCATCCCAGCGCGCTGATTCCGCGGCCGGCGCAGATGGTGCCGGGCCAGGGCCGCTTCGTGCTCGGCCCGCAGACCCGGCTCAGCGTCGCCGCCGGCGACGCGGCCGCGCGCACGGTGGCCGAAGACTTCGCCGCGCGCATGCAGCGCGCGCGCGGCTTCGCTCCGGCGATCGACGCCGCCGCCCAGCCCGCCGCAGGCGCGGTGTCGTTCGCCATCGATCCGGCTGCGCCGGCCGGCGAGGAGGCGTATGCGCTGGACATCCGCGCCGACGGCGTGCGGGTGCGCGCGCGCGCCGCCGCCGGCCTGTTCTACGGCGCGGTCAGTCTGTGGCAATTGGCCACCGCGGCCCCCGGCCAGGGTCCGACCGCGATCGCCGCGCAACGCATCGAGGATGCGCCGCGCTTCGCCTGGCGCGGGCTGATGCTCGACGTCGCGCGCCATTTCCGCAGCGTCGAGGAGGTCAAGTCGATCATCGACCAGATGGCGCTGCACAAGCTCAACACCTTCCACTGGCACCTCACCGACGACCAGGGCTGGCGGATCCAGATCCAGCGCTACCCGCGCCTGACCGAAGTCGGCGGCTGCCGCATTCCCGCCGGCGCCGCCGGCCGCGGCGAGGACGGCACGCCGCGGCCGTACTGCGGTTTCTACACCCAGGCGCAGATCCGCGAGGTGGTCGCCTACGCCGCCGCGCGCCACATCGCCGTAGTGCCGGAGATCGAAATGCCCGGCCACGCGCAGGCGGCGATCGCCGCCTATCCCGAACTCGGCGTGCGCGACGTGTTGAAGCAGGCGCCGCCGGTATCGCCGGACTGGGGCGTGCACACCTATCTGTACGGGGTCGACGAACCGACCTTCGAGTTCCTGCAGAACGTGCTCGACGAAGTCGCAGGACTGTTTCCGTCCAAGTACATCCACATCGGCGGCGACGAAGCGGCCAAGGACCAGTGGATCGCCTCGCCCGCGGTGCAGGCCAAGATCCGAGCGCTGGGGCTGAAGGACGAGATGGCGCTGCAGAGCTGGTTCGTCGGCCGGATCGGCAAGCACCTGGAGACGCGCCAGCGCGTGCTGGTCGGCTGGGACGAGATCCTGGAAGGCGGCAAGCTGCCGGCGAGCGCGACGGTGATGTCCTGGCGCGGCACCGCAGGCGCGGTCGAAGCCGCGCGCGAAGGCCACGACGTGATCCTGTCGCCGGACCGCAAGCTGTATCTCGATTACGCGCAGAGCGATCGCGACGACGAGCCCAGCGGCCGCTATCCGGTCAGCACGCTGCAGGATTTCTACGGCTTCGAGGTGATTCCGCAGGAGCTCCAGGGCGAACAGGCCAAGCGCGTGATCGGCGCCCAGGCCAATCTGTGGAGCGAGCACAAGCGCGGCTTCGACCGGGTCGAGCTGGCGCTGTATCCGCGCCTGGACGCGTTGGCCGAAGTCGTGTGGTCGCCGCAGGCCGGCCGCGACTGGAACGATTTCCAGCGCCGCCTGGTGCCGCAGTTGGCGCGCTATCGGGCGCAGAAGGTCGGCGCCAGCGACGCCGCCTATGCGGTCAAGTTCGAACTCGCCGGCGAACCCGGCGCGGCGCCGCAGATCCGCCTGTCCAACCAGACCGGCTTCGGCCAGATCCGCTACCGCACCGACGGACGCGAGCCGGACGCGAGTTCGCCGGTCTATGCCGCGCCGCTGCCGGCCAAGGCGCCGCTGGATCTGGTCGCGACCACGTTCTTCGACACGCAGCCGGTATCGGCGCCGCGCCGCTACCGGATCGCCGACGCGGCCGAATTCGGCGCGCTCGGCAGCGCCGCGCTGACGCCCTGCCGCGAGGGCTACAACCTGCGCGTGGAGGACGATGCCGCGCGCGACGGCCGCGCCGACGGCGAGCGCGCTGCGTTGACCGTCAACCTGATCGACCCGTGCTGGATCTATCCCAACGCCGCGCTGGACGGGGTCGGCCAGATCGAGGTCCGGGTCGGCCAACTGCCCTACAACTTCCAGCTCTGGCACGACACCAAGAACATCGTGACCCGCAAGGCCGAACTCGGCGGCGCGTTGGAAGTGCGGCTGGACGACTGCAAGAGCGAACCGGTGGCGCGCCTGCCGCTGGCGCCGGCGCGCGGTTCGGCCGGCATCAGCGAGCTGCGGGCGCCGCTGCCCAAGCTCAGCGGCCGCCACAACCTGTGCCTGGTCTTCGCCAGCGGCAGCCACGACCCGTTGTGGGCGCTGGACCGGGTGCTGCTGCGACCGGGCGGCTGATCGCGGCCGCGGCGCGCAAATACGCGAATCCGCCGGCCTGAAGCAGGCCGGCGGCCAGTTTATGTCAAAGAATTATGTGCGCTCGTTCATGGATTGTGCTGTGCAGCGGTTAGCATGTACGGGTAGCCAGGGGGATTCGATCTACATGCTCATCCGCAACTCGTTGTTGGCGGCGGCGCTTGCCGCGGCCCTCGTGTCCGGCGCTGCCGGCGCCCAGACCCTGTCCAAGCCGGTCGAGTTCTATTTCGACGTCGACGGACAGACCACCAAGCCGGTGATCGCGCTGCGCGAAACCGGCGAAGCGGCGATGGAACGCCTGGCCAAGATCCTCGAACGCAAGGCCAACGCGCCGGCCGAAGCGGCCCAGCTCGGCCATCTGGCGATGGACGCCGGCCGCGCCGAACTCGGCCGCCAGCTCTACGCGCGCGCGTTCCGCGATGTCGACAGCGGCAGCAGCCTGTGGCGCGCGATCAACTGGAACTACGGCTGGGACCTGTACCGCGCCGGCGCCTACGAAGACGCGTTCAAGCAGTGGACGGTGCTGCACAATGCGCGCAGCGTCAGCGCCGCCTGGATGCCGCCGACCTTCGCCGTGGCGCTGTGGCAGCTGGGGCGCAAGGACGAAGCGCTGCAGTGGTACGCCGCCGCCGTGCGCACCGAGCCGGACCTGTGGCGCGGCACCTCGCGCTACGCCGAGCTGCTGCCGGACTGGCGCGACGCCGAGCGCGCCACCCTGGCCGAAGTGCAGCAGGCCTGGGCCGCCAACCCGCCGCGCTGGCCCTGAGTGGCCGGGCCGGGCCCTCGCGCCCGGCTCCGCCACCGGCCAGGTTTCACGCGCCGCCGCCGTGCGGCGCGTAATCTGATCGGCGACCGTTCGTCGCCGCGCCCTGCGCTCGTCCGCAGACCCGGCTACAGTCGGCCTTCGCGGCCGGATGTCCGCCCCCGGGACGTCGGTCCGCCGCTGCGCACGCAGCCGAGGGATCGCATGTCGCTATCGGCCTTGAGCGTACTGGTAGTCGAAGACCACGGCTTCCAGCGCCGCATGGCCCTGCGTCTGCTGGCCGAACTGGGCATCGCCCGCCTGCACGAAGCCGGCGACGGGGTCTCCGCACTGCGTCTGCTGCGCGCGTTGCCGCAAGCGCCCGATGTGGTCGTGGTCGATCTCGACATGCCCGGCATGGACGGCATCGAATTCATCGACCACCTCGCCCATGAGCACCTGGCGCGCTCGGTGCTGGTCGCCAGCGCGCTCGACGCGGCGTTGCTGCATACCGTGCAGACCATGGCCCGCGCCTGCGGCCTGCACGTGCTGGAAGCGGTGCCCAAGCCGCTGACCCGGGCCAAGCTGGCCCAGGCCCTGGCCGGCCTGGACCAAGCCGTCGCCGCCGACGCCGACGAGGACCCCGGCGAGATCAGCCCCGACAGCGCGCGCGCCGCGCTCGATAGCGGCGACATCCAGCCCTGGTTCCAGCCCCAGGTCGAGCTCGGCAACGGCCGCGTGATCGGCGTCGAGGCGCTGGCGCGCTGGCGCCGCGGCGACGGCCGCGTGGTCATGCCGCAGCACTTCATGCCGGTGCTGGAAGAACTGCAGTTGCTCGACACCCTGACCGAACGCATCCTCGCCGGCGCCTGCACCTGGAAACGGCAGTGGGAACGCCAGGGCCTGCGCCTGAAGCTGTCGGTCAACGTGCCGGCGACCGCGCTCGACGACGCCGGCGCGGCCGACCGCTACCAGCGCATCGTCCGCGCGGCCGGCGTCGAGCCCGGCGAAGTGGTGCTGGAGCTGACCGAGAGCTCGCTGATCGCCGATGCCGCGCGCGGCCTGGGCGTGCTGGCGCGGTTGCGGCTGAAGGGCTTCGGCCTGTCGATCGACGACTTCGGCACCGGCTGGTCGTCGCTGTCGCAGCTGTCGCAGGTGCCGTTCACCGAACTCAAGATCGATCAGGAATTCGTCGCCGGCGCCGCCCACCAGCCGCGCCAGCGCGCGGTGGTCGAGGCCAGCCTGGACCTGGCGCGCAAACTCGGCCTGGACGCGGTCGCCGAGGGCGTAGAAACGGTCGAGGACTGGCAGATGCTGGCCGATCTGGGCTGCGCCATTGCCCAAGGCCGGCTGATCGGCGATGCCGTGCCCGGCGCGGAACTGCCGGCCTTGCTGGGCCGCTGGCGCCGGCCCGAGCATTGAGGCGGCGATGCTGGCCTGGCTCGACCGGATCAGCGTGCGCCACCAACTGTGGGGCTTGTTCGGCCTGTTCCTGCTGACCGGCGCCAGCGTGCTGGTCATCGACGAGGTCGAACAATACCGGGCACGCAAGACCCTGCACGCCTTGCAGGACGACGGCCTGATCGGCCTGCGCCTGCTCAAGACCGTGTCCGACGCGTACGGCCTGGACGTGGTCGACACCACCTTCCGGGTGCGCAACGGTCTGGTCGGCTGGGACGAGGGTCTGCGCCGTGTCGACGATGCGCGCCGGCGCATCGACCGCGGCTGGCGGCGGCTGCAGC
>NZ_HG424442.1:5192-63823 GCF_000336385.2 Lysobacter antibioticus HS124
GTTGCGCGCCGCCGAACAGGCCCGGCACGACGCCGACGCCGCCACGGCCGAACTGCAGGCGATCCTGCGCCGGCGCGACCTGCCCGCGCTGGGGCGCTTCGCCGACACCCGCCTGTATCCGTCGATCGACCCGCTGACCCAGCGCCTGCAGGCCATCTCCGACCTGGAGCTGATCCAGGCCGATGCGGTGGTCCGCGCCGACATCGCCCGCAGCGAACGGGTCAGCCTGCTGCGCATCGGCCTGTCGCTGGCGACGCTGTTGCTGGCGGCGCTGGTCGGCCGGCGGGTGCTGCGCAACGCCTCGCGCGGCGTGGTCCGGCTGACCTGGCTGGCGCGGCGCATGCGCGAGCACGACTACACCGCCGAGCCCGGCGAGTTGCCGCCGGGCGAACTCGGCGGGGTCATGCAGGCCTTCATCGACATGCGCCGCGATGTGCTCGGCTTCGAGACCGAACTGACCGGCCAACTGATCCGCAACGAGCGCACCCGCGCCGCGCTGGAGCGGCGCGAACGCTTCCAGCGCTCGCTGCTGGAAGCGGCGCAGACCGCGATCCTGGCGGTCGACGAGCAAGGCCGCTTCAGCCTGGTCAATCCTTTCGCCGAACGCCTGCTCGGCATCCGCGCCGAGGAAGCGATCGGCCGCGATTACCTGCACTCGGTGTTCGAAGGTCGCGCGCTGCGCGCGCTGGCCAGCGAACTGGGCATGCGCCTGGGCCGGCCGGTGGAGGCCGACTGGACTGCGCTGCGCGAACTCGCCCGCTTGCGCGCCGCGCCGCGCGAGATCCGTCTGCGCCACCGCAACGGCACCTGGGTGCCGGCGCTGGTCGCGGTCTCGGCCACCGCCGACGAAGACGACCGTCCCGGCCTGCTGCTGATCGCCGCCGACCTCAGCGCGCTGAAGCGGCTGGAACGCGAACTGCGGGCCAGCGAAGCGCGCGCGCAGGACGCGAGCCGGGCCAAGTCCTCGTTCCTGGCGGCGATGAGCCACGAGATCCGCACGCCGATGATCGGCGTCACCGGCATGATCGAAGTGCTGGCGCATTCGCGCCTGGACCCGGAGCAGCGGCACGCGCTGGAAGTGATCCAACAATCCTCGCAGTCGCTGCTGCAGATCATCGGCGACATTCTCGATTTCTCCAAGATCGAGGCCGGCCGGCTGGAGCTGACGCTGGAACCGACCGCGCTGCCGGCCTTGCTGCGGACCACCGTCGCCGGCTTTCTCGGCGCCGCCGCCAGCCGCGGCATCGAACTGCACTGCGAGGTCGACCCGCGGGTGCCGCCGGCGCATCGCGCCGATGCGCTGCGGTTGCGGCAGATCCTCGGCAACTTCCTGTCCAACGCGGTCAAGTTCACCGAACGCGGCACGGTCGAGGCGGCGCTGGTCTACGAGGGCGAGGCCGCGCCCGACGCCGGCGGCCGGCCGCGCGACGCGCTGTGCTTCCGCGTCTGCGACACCGGCATCGGCATCGGCGCCGAGCAGCAACAGCATTTGTTCGAACCCTTCAGCCAGGCCGACAACGAGACCACCCGCCGTTACGGCGGCACCGGCCTGGGCCTGGCGATCTGCCGCCGACTGGCGACGCTGATGGAGGGCGAGATCGAACTCGACAGCGAACCCGGTCGCGGCACCACCCTGCGGTTGCGCCTGCCCTTGGCGCGCGCCCGCGAAGCCGAGTTGCCGCCCGCGACCGCGCCGATCGGCGACGGTGCGGCCCTGGCCGCGCGCACGGTGCCCGACGTCGAGCAAGCGCAGCGCCAGCGCAGCCTGATCCTGCTGATCGACGACCATCCGACCAATCGCCTGGTGATCGCGCGGCAACTGGCCTTGGCCGGCTACGCCAGCGAGCCGGCGGCCGGCGGCGAGGACGGCTTGCAGCGCTGGCGCAGCGGCCGCTACGCGCTGCTGCTGTCGGACGTGCACATGCCGGGCATGGACGGCTACGCCCTGGCGCGCGCGGTGCGCGCGGAGGAGGCGCGCGAGCGCCGGCCGCGCACGCCGATCGTGGCCCTGACCGCCTCGGCCCTGAAAGGCGAGGCCGAGGCCTGCCTGGACGCGGGCATGGACGATTACCTGGTCAAGCCGGTCGCGGTCGCGCGACTGGCCGCCTGCCTGCAACGCTGGTTGCCGCATACCGCGAACGCCGCCGAAGCGGCGCCGGACGAGCGCGACCCGGCCGAACAGGCGCAGGTGTTGGACCGCGAGGTCCTGCGCGACCTGCTCGCCGAAGGCGAGGGCGACGCCGGCGACGTGCTCGACGACTTTCTCGCTGCGATGGCCCAGGACCACAGCGTGCTGCACGGCGCGCACCGCGACGGCGACATCGTCGCCGTACAGCGCCAGGCGCACCGGATCAAAGGCGCCGCCGCACTGGTCGGCGCGCACGAACTCGAACGCGCCGCGCTGGCCCTGGAGCAGGCCGCGCGCGCCCAGGACTGGGCCCTCGTACTGCCGCTGCTGAGCGACTTGGAGACGGCGTTGGAACGCTTGCGGCGTCTGGTTTGAGGGCGGGCCTCGAGAGCTGAGAGCTGAGAGCAAGCTCCCTCGGTGCGCCCCTGGCAAGGTGGAACCGGCACGCGCTGCGCGTACACGGGGTAGGAGCGGCGCAAGCCGCGACCACGAAAAGGCAGAGCCTTCAACACCGCCGCCGCCGAACGAAGCCGCAAACGCCCGCCGGTAGGAGCGGCGTAAGCCGCGACAACCGAAGCAGCGGAATGCCACGCCGCCGACCGAAAATCGCCATCGGCCCAAAGAACACCCGATTGCCCCGGCGTCGGTGGCTGACCAACTGCGCGGCGCAGCGGCGGGCAGCGGTTACACCGCTCCTGCCCAAAGGCGGGAACACCGTTCCGAACCAGAACGCGGCCGTCAGGACGGCTGCGCATCTCCCGTCGCGGCTTATGACCGGAAAAATCCCCGCGCTACGCCGCCCCTACCCGGAACGCTGCCCGAAACGCGCTCGGCGCAGGCTCACTTGGCCTGCGCGTCCTCGACCGGGATGCGATGCTCGCGCAGCCACTCCACCACCGCCTCGCGCTGATCGCGGGTGCGGGCGTTGAGCAGCTTGCTGGGGGTCATGAACATGAAGCGCTGGAAGCTCGCGCCCTGCACGTTGCGCGCGTTCGGACTGGCGCCGGCCTTGAGCAGGGTCAGGGCATGACCGAATTCGTTGACCTTGGCCGCCTCGTGCAGCGGCGTGTTGCCGGTGCGGTCGGCGAGGTCGGGCTTGGCGCCGGCGGCCAGCAGCGCCTCGAAGTTTTCCTCGCGCTCGCCCATCAACGCCGACGCCAGCGGGCTGGCGCGGGTCACGGTGTTGGGCAGGTTCGGGTCCACGCCTTGGTCGAGCAGCGCGCGCAGCAGCCGCGGGTCGTTGGCCATCGCCGCCAGATGGACCACGGTCATGCCGTCGTCGCTGCCGACCGCAGGGTCGGCGCCGGCGCTGAGCAACGCCTTTAGGCCGTCGGTGCTGCGGTGGTACAGCGCCCACTGCAGCGGCGTCACTCCCTTGGCGCCGCGGGCATTGGGGTCGGCGCCGGCGGCGACCAGCTCGCGCACGCGCGCGCCGTTGCCTTCGGCGGCCGCCTCGGCCAGCTCGGCGTTGCGCAGGTCGGGGAAAACTTCGCTGGCTTGCATCGATCCGCTCCCAGGGCCGGCACACGCCGTGCAGACCGACAGCATAAGCAAGACGGCGGCGGCCATCACGCGCGAGGGCAGGCGCCGCAGGATCGGAGAGTGCGCGGGCATGGCGATCACCTGGATTCGCTGGGTCGGCCGATGCTAGCGCAGGCCGGCGCCGACGGCTGCGAAGTCAGTCTCGTCGCGCCGTCCGGCCCCCCGTCGCGATCCCCAGCCCGCCGAACGAATCTCGGGCCGGGAAGAGCATGCGCTCGTAACCCCGGAGCGGGGCCGAAACCGCCCCCTCCCCCTTTTTCAATGCAGGTACGGGGAGGGGCTTCCGCTCTTGGCCCGACAAGCGACGGCGGCGCGACTCAATCGAAGGGGTTGAGGAAGCTGCCGACGTCCTTGGCCACATTGACCGTGCCCTCGGCGACGTCGCCGACCACGTCGAAGGTCGCCTCGGCCACGGTGCCGACGCCGTCGATCACCGCCTCGCTGACGTCGCCCAGGTCCTCGGCGCGCGCGCCCAACCATTGGCCGCTGTCCTCGAGCCAACCGCCGACCGTGTCGCCGGCGCCTTCCAGGCCGACGTATTCGCCGAGGTCGCGGATCAGCCCGCCGCTCAGTTCGCCGGCGCCCTGCAGCACGTCGCCGGTCAGGTCGAACGCGCCTTCGGCGACGTCGCCGGTCAGATTGACCAGACCTTCGGTGACGTCGCCGGCCAGCTTCAGCGTGCCGTCGATGTAGCGGCCGTTGGCGTATTCGTTGTTGATCACGCCGTCCAGGTCGCCGCCGAAGTCGTAGCCGACGTTGAAAGCGTCGACGCCGAGGTCGACCACTTCCTGGATGCCGTCGCCGAGCAGGTCGATGCCGGTTTCGGACACGGTTTCGGCCATCGCGTCGAGCGCGCCGAGTTCGTCGCCCTCGATGCTTTCGGTCGGGGTCGGCGTCTGGGTCTTCATCGCCTCGATCACGGTCGCGCTGCCGTGCGCGCTGAGCACGTTGGGCCAGCCTTCCGGATGCTTGAGGTTGAGCTCGAAGCCGACCGCATCGGGCATGCCGTTGAGCACTTCGACGCTCTGCTGCACGCCGGTCAGCGGATCGCCGTCGACGTTGTAGCGGCGGATCTGCCCGTCTTCGGCCTGCGAGCGCGCCTCGTGCGGGCTGAAGCCCAGGTCGCGCAGGGTGTCGTTGCTGAGGCCGGCGGCGTTGAAGGTCACCGCGGTGTTGCCGGTGGCCAGGGCCGCGGTCGAGGCCAGGCCGCCGCCGAGGGAGTGTCCGGTGTAGACCACGTTGTCGCCGAACGCGGCCTCGGCTTCCTTGGCCAGCGCCACCGCCTGCTTGTACTGGCTGGTGTTGAAGCCCAGGCCCTGGCCGACGTCGTTGGCGATGTCGCCGTCGCCGAGCGGGTTGTAGCCGTTGGTGCCGGCGAAGGCGACCACGTACTGGCCGTTGCCGTTGGTGTAGATCGCGGCGCGGAAGCCCGAGCTTTCGACTTCCAGATCGTTCGGGTCGATGCCCGCCGGCTGGCCGTCCGGCGTCTTGAGCGCGCTGACCTGCTCCGGGCTCAGGCGCGTCCAGCCCGCGGCGCCCTTGCCTTCGGTGTCGTAGACATCGCTGGACAATTCGGCCAGCGCGGTGTCGATCTCTTTCTGCGGCTGCTGGCCGTAGAGCTGTTCGCTGAAAGGCTTGGTCTCGGCCTTCGGCACCGGCGCGTACGGGCTGTAGGGCAGTTCGATCGGCGCCGCCGGCGCCTGCTCGACCGCCGGGGCCGGCGTCGCCGGCTGTTGCGGTTGCTGCTGGTGCAGCAGCTGGTCGATCAGCCCGGGCAGTTGCGCGAAGCGCAGCAGCGGATTCGAGAATTCGGGAAAGCTCATGGCGCGACCCTGTTCCGTTATCTGGACGGCAGCGTATGTACTGACAAGATCGGCAAACAGCTGGTGCCTTCCCCAGCTAGGGTCGACCCTAGGTCGCCCCCTGGGGGACGGAGGGGCCGGCCGCGGAATCGGCCGGCATGAGCCGGGCGGCTTGAGCCCCTTCGCCCCCTTGCCTTCGGCCCGGGCGGGCCCGGCGCCGACTGCGCTATCGTCGCTCGTCCACCGGAGAACCTTCATGTCCCGACCGATCATCGCGCGACGCCGGCCGGCGCTGCGCGCCGCGCTCGCCCTGGCCTGCGCCCTCGCCCTGCCCGGCACCGCGCCGGCGGCCGACCGCATCGGCGGCCAGCCGTTCGCCACCCGCAGCGAGGTCTACGCCCCGCACGCGATCGCCGCGACCTCGCACCCGCTGGCCACCCAAATCGCGCTGGACGTGATGAAGGCCGGCGGCAGCGCGATCGACGCGGCGATCGCCGCCAACGCCGCGCTCGGGCTGATGGAACCGACCGGCAACGGCATCGGCGGCGATCTGTTCGCGATCGTGTGGGACCCCAAGAGCAAAAAGCTGCACGGCTACAACGGCTCCGGCCGCTCGCCCAAGGCGCTGAGCCTGGCCGAGTTCGAAAAGCGCGGGCTCAAGGACATTCCGCCGCACGGCCCGCTGCCGGTCACCGTCCCCGGCACGGTCGACGCCTGGTTCGCCCTGCACCAGCGCTTCGGCCGCAAGCCGATGGCCGAGAACCTGGCGCCGGCGATCCGCTATGCCCGCGAAGGCCACCCGGTGCACGAGGTGATCGCCTATTACTGGAACGCCTCGGTGCCGCGGCTGTCGAAGTGGCCGGGCTTCAAGGAGCAGTTCACCGTCGACGGGCGCGCCCCGCGCACCGGCGAGATATGGAAGAACCCGAATCTGGCCGACACTCTGGAACAGATCGCGCGCGGCGGCCGCGATGCGTTCTACCAGGGCGATATCGCCCGTACCATCGACGCCTATTTCAAGGCCAACGACGGCTTCCTGCGCTACGAGGACCTGGCCGAGCACCGCGGCGAATGGGTCGAGCCGGTCAGCAGCAATTACCGCGGCTACGACGTCTGGGAACTGCCGCCCAACGGCCAGGGCATCGCCGCGCTGCAGATCCTCAACATCCTGGAAGGCTACGACCTGAAGGCGCACGGCTTCGGCAGCGTCGAGCACGTGCACCTGTTCGCCGAGGCCAAGAAACTGGCCTTCGCCGACCGCGCGCGCTGGTACGCCGACCCGGCGTTCGAGAAATCCTCGCCGGTGGCCAAGCTGATCTCCAAGGACTACGCCGCGCAACGCCGCAAGCTGATCTCGATGGACAAGGCGCTGCGCGAGGCGCAGCCAGCGACGCCGGCGCAGCTCGACCAGGGCGACACCATCTACCTGACCGTGGCCGACGCCGACGGCATGATGGTTTCGCTGATCCAATCCAACTACCGCGGCATGGGCAGCGGCATGGCCCCGCCGGGGCTGGGCTTCATCTTCCAGGACCGCGGCGAGCAGTTCGTACTCAAGGAAGGGCACCCGAACTCGTTCGCGCCGGGCAAGCGCCCGTTCCACACCATCATTCCCGCGTTCGTGACCAAGGACGGCAAGCCCTGGCTGTCGTTCGGGGTGATGGGCGGGGCGATGCAGCCGCAGGGGCATGCGCAGATCCTGATCAACCTGATCGACTTCGGCATGAACCTGCAGGAAGCCGGCGACGCGCCGCGGATCCAGCACGACGGTTCGACCGAACCGGCCGGGCAGGCCACGGCGATGAGCGACGGCGGCGAGCTCGACCTGGAGACCGGCTACCCGTACGAAACCGTGCGCGAACTGATGCGCCGCGGCCACAGCGTGCGGTTCGCGCACGGGCCTTACGGCGGCTACCAGGCGATCATGGTCAACCCGCACGGCGGCTACATCGGCGCCAGCGAGTCGCGCAAGGACGGTCAGGCGGCCGGCTATTGATCCGCGGCCTTCTCGGCGGGTACGTCGCTCCTTTACCGCGAACTCCGACATGACCGACACATACGACCAACGCCTGTTCTCCTACGGCACCCTGCAACTGCCGGCCGTGCAGCAGGCCACCTTCGGCCGCCTGCTGCAGGGCCGCGCCGACGCGTTGACCGGCTTCCGCCGCACGATGGTCGGGATCGAAGATCCGCAGGTCGTCGCCACCAGCGGCGAGGCCTATCACCCCATCGTCGAGGCCAGCGGCGACCCGCACGACCGCGTCGACGGCACGGTGTTCGCGATCAGCGCCGCGGAACTGGCGCAGGCCGACGCGTACGAAGTGGACGAGTACGAACGCGTCCAAGCCGAACTGGCCTCCGGGCAACGCGCCTGGGTATACGTCAAGCGGCGCGGTTGACGCCGCGCCGCGGCATTCGGCGCCGCAACGATCCGCGCCCCTTCAACGCCGCAGCGACGATCGTGGCCATGGCGGTCGTCGCCGCGATCGCCGCATTGCCTCCTGCATCCCGCCCGAAAACGGCGCGCGCTCAATCCGCCGCGACGGTGCGGCCGCGCGCCCATTCGCGCAAGGCCTCGACCTGTTCGGCCATCGTCACCGACAGCGGCCGGGTCTGCTTGAGTTCGCCGCGCAGCACGAAATCCGACAGCGGCGCGCCGGCCGCATGCGCGGCGTACAGCGCGGCGACGATGGCCTGTTCGATCTCGGCGCCGGAAAAGCCCTCGCTGGCGGCGGCCAGCGCCGGCAGATCGAACTGCTGCGGTTCCAGCGCGCGCTTGCGCAGATGGGTCGCGAACAATGCCTCGCGCACCTCGGCCACCGGCAGGTCGACGAAGAAGATCTCGTCGAAGCGGCCCTTGCGCAGCAGTTCCGGCGGCAAGGCCTCGATCTGGTTCGCGGTCGCGACCAGGAACAGCCTGGACTTGCGCTCGGCCATCCAGGTCAACAGATAGCCGAGCACGCGCCGCGACACGCCGCCGTCGCCATCGCCGCCGCCGGAGGCCAGTCCCTTCTCGATTTCGTCGATCCACAGCACCGCCGGCGCCAGTTGCTCGGCCGAGGCCAGCGCCGCGCGCAGGTTCTTTTCGGTTTCGCCGTGGAACTTGTCGTACAGGGTGCCGAAATCCAGGCGCAGCAGCGGCACGCCGAAGCCGGAAGCCACCGCCTTGGCCAGCATCGATTTGCCGCAGCCCTGCACGCCCAGCAGCAACATGCCCTTGGGCGGGTCCAGGCCCGGCGGCGGTTCGGCGCCGGTAAACACGCTGCGGCGCTGTTCGACCCAGCGCTTGAGCCGGCGCGCGCCGGCCACCTCGTTCATGCGCGCGCTGTCGTATTCGTAATGCAGATGGCCGGAACGGTTGAGCAGTTCGAACTTGAGCTTGGCCAACTCCGGCAGGTCGTCGGCGCCGATCGCACCGTCGCGGAAGATCAGGTGGCGGGCGATACGGCGCGCATCGACCAGGTCCAGGCCGCGCAGATTGCGCACGATCTGCCCGACCGCCTCGGCATCGCTCTCGACCCGGCGCCCGCCGTGCTCGCGCATGTAGTTGGCCGCTTCCTCGCGCACCAGCTTGAGCAGCGCGTTGGCGTCGGGCAGGCGCGGCGCGAAGCGCACCGCCAGCGAGTCCAGATCCGCCGGCAACTCGACCTGATGCCCGACCAGCACCAGCACGTGCGGCTCGCAGTCGCGGCGCTGGGCGATCTCGCGCAGCTGGCGCTGGGTGCTGGCGTAGCCCAGGTAAGGGTGGGCGTCGAACAGCAGATAGATGCCGCGCTGGTCGGCATCGCGGATCGCCTGCAAGGTGGTGGAGATGTCCGGCGCGACATCGGCCTCGTCCTCGCGGTCCAGATCGATCCGGCGCAGGCCTTCGGTGATCGACCAGCGATGCAGCGCGCGCCAGACGTTCATCAGCGCCTGGCGGAACAGTTCGACCACCCGCGCTTCGTCGCGGGTCTCGATCACGATCAGGGCGGTGTTGGAACGGATCAGCGCGGTCAGGTCTTGCAGGTCGCTCATCGGGATAGTTCTTCCGTGGAGCGGACATGATACGGCGGCGGGACGGGGCCGCCGAAAGCCAGGGCAGCGCCAATGCCCGCGCCCGCTGCGCGGTCGCCGCCGCTTCTTGCGAAGCGGGCGACGGCAACGTCCGCATCGACGCCAAACCGGCGGCGGTGAGCGATAGCAGGCCGGGAGAGATTCGCTTTTGCTCCCTCCGTCCGAGCGCCCCCCTACCGCGCCCGAGCCGAAAGCCGCCTTGAGCCCGCGCCGCGCAACCGCGACCATCGTCCTACCGTTGCGCACCGACGACTCCCGCCCATGGCCTTCGACGCCTTCGCCCTGGTCCTGGCCATGCTGGTCCTGGGCTACCTGTTCCAGCGCCTGCGCGCGCTGCCGGACAACGCCGCCCAGACCCTCAACCTGGTCGTGCTCTACGTCTGCCTGCCGGCGGCGGTGCTGCGCTACGCCCCGCGGCTGCAGCTGGAGCCGGCCCTGCTCGGCGTCGCCGCGGTACCGTGGCTGTTGCTCGGCGCGACCGTCCTGCTGGTCGGCGCCCTGGCTCGGCTGCTGAAGCTGCGCCGCGACGAACAAGCGGTGCTGCTGCTGACCGTGGCCCTGGGCAACACCAGCTTCCTCGGCTACCCGCTGACCCGCGCCCTGATCGGCGAACACGCCCTGCCCTATGCGGTGGTCTACGACCAGTTCGGCGCCTTCCTGATCCTGTCGACCTTCGGCCTGTGGGTGCTGGCCCGTTACGGCGGCGACGCCCGCCCCGGCCCGCGCGACATGCTGCGGCGGGTGCTGCGCTTCCCGCCGCTGTGGGCGCTGCTGATCGGTTTCGGCGTCATGCCCGCCGAGCCGCCGGGCTGGATCGCCGGCGGACTGCAGCGCCTGTCCGACGCCCTGCTGCCGCTGGCCATGCTGACGATCGGCCTGTCGGTGAAACTGACCCTGCCGCGCGAAGAACTCAAACCGCTGGCCGCCGGCCTGGCGCTGAAACTGGCGCTGATGCCGGCCCTGGCCTGGCTGCTGCTGCCCTGGCTGGGCCTGCACGGCGAAGCGGCCCGCACCGTGGTGCTGGAATCGGCGATGCCGTCGATGGTCACCGCCGGCGCCCTCGCCATTGCCCACAACCTGGCCCCGCGCCTGGCCGCGGCGATGGTCGGCTACGGCTTGCTGCTGTCCCTGCTGACCTTGCCGTTGTGGGCCGGCGTCGGCACCGGCTGAGGTCGGCGCCGGCTTGGCGTTACCGGTCACACCCCACCCCGCCCCTGTGATGACCCGTCCCCGCCCCCGGTGTACGCTGCGGGTTCCTTCCGGAGGGGAGCTCGCATGAAGACCGTGCTGGTGGCCAGTTCCAAGGGCGGGGTCGGCAAGACCACGATCGCGACCCATCTCGCCGCACAGGCGGCCTTGGACGGGTTGCGCACGGCCTTGATCGACGCCGATCCGCAGGGCTCCTCGACCCGCTGGGCGCAGCGCCGCTCGGTGCTGGAAAGCGCGGTCCTGCCGGTGGACGGCACGCGCAGGAAGGCCTGGCGCAAACACCTGCCCGAAGACGCCCAGCGCACGGTCATCGACGCGCCGGCCGGGGCGATGGCCGAGGACCTCGACGGCTTTCTCGAAATCGCCGACGCGGTGGTGGTGCCGGTGCAGCCCTCGACGCTCGACATCGAGGCCACCGTGCCCTTCCTCGACACCCTGGCCCAGCACCCGCGGGTGCGCCGCGGCCAGCTCCGGGTCGGCCTGCTCGGCAACAAGCTCAAGCCCTGGACCAACGCCTCGCAGCAGGCGGTGGAACTGCTGCGCGAATGGCCCTACCCGGTGGTCGGGCAGATCCGCGACAGCCAGGCCTATGTGGTCATGACCGCGCTCGGCAAGAGCCTGTTCGACTACCACTCGCAGCAGATCCGCGACCACCAGGCCGACTGGCAGCCGCTGCTGAAGTGGATCCGCAAGTAAGCCCTTCGCCCGCGCGCGCCGGCGTCGCCGCCTGCGGCGCGCGTTCACGCGCCTGCCGCCGACGCGCCGCTACCCTTGGGCGACGCCGGCAGGCATGCTTCGACCACGTTCGCGCCCCCGCCGCGGTCCGTTTCCTTTCCTCACCACACTGGCTCTCATGCGCGAATTGATCCTGTTGCGTCACGCCCACGCCGAGCCCGCCGCCCAAGGCCAGGCCGACCTCGACCGCCCGCTGTCCGCCGAGGGGTTGGCCGAAGCCGAAGCCGCCGGACGCTGGCTGGCACAGAACAAACTGGTCCCCGACTGCGTGCTGTGTTCGCCATCGCGGCGCACCCGCGAGACCCTCGAGGCCGTGCTCGGCGCGGTCGGCTATGTCGAGCAGCGCATCGAGCCGTCGATCTACGAGGCCACGCCGGGCACCCTGATCGGCCTGGCCGATACCCACCCGGAGGCCGACCGGCTGATGCTGGTCGGCCACAACCCGGGCCTGGAGCGGCTGGCGGCGCTGCTGCACAGCGGCCAGTCCGGCGACTACCGCGGCATGCCGCCGGCGGGCATCGCCGTGCTCACCGTGCCGCCCGGCACCAGCCTGGAACCGGGCATCGCCCAGCTCAGCCAGTTCTGGTGGCCGTGAGCCCATCGGCGCCGGCGCCGAGGCGCTGGCGGGGCCGGGCCCTGCGCGTCCTGGGCGGTATCGCGCTGGCGCTGTGCGCCGCAGCGGCCGGCGCGGCGCAGCCCCCGGCCGCGCCGCACAACCCGCCGTCGAGCCAGGGCTTCGATCCGCTCCACACCCGTTTCGGCTTCGAACTGCGCACCCGCTGGGGCCAGAAGGTCAGCGGCGAGTTCCCGCGCTACGAAGGCGAGGTCGCGACCCTCGCCGACGGTCGCCACCAGGTCCGTATCCGCCTCGCCACCGCCGCGGTGGTGGTCGGCGACTCCGAGCGCTACACCCGGCTGGCGCGCGGCGAGCGTTTCTTCGATGCCGCCCGCTATCCGACCATCGAATTCGTGTCCGAGCCGCACGCCGCCGACCTGGTCCGCACCGGCGGCCCGCTGCGCGGCCGGCTGACCCTGCATGGGGTCAGCCGCTGGGAAACCTTCGTCCTGCCGCCGGGCGCCTGCGCCCGCCCCGGCGAAGACTGCGACGCTTACGCCTACGGCAGCGTCAGCCGCTACGACTACCGCCTGGACGGCTGGCAGCTCGCGCTCGGCGACCGGGTCCGTTTCACCATGCAGGTACGGTTGAAGCCTGCAGGCCTCAGAATGGCCGACCCGAAACCCAGCGACAGCAAGACTCCGGCCGGCGACGGCGCGGAACGCAAGGAGCCGTCCCGTTGAACCCCGTGCCGCGCGGCCTGGCCGCCGCCCTGCTGGCCTTGAGCCTGTCCGCCTGCGCGACCCTGAGTCCGGCGCAGCGCGACCGCGCCAGCGAGATCGCCGCGCAGGCCCGCTCGCAGCAGCTCGACTGCACCGCCGCCGACGCCTGCGCCCAGCCCTCGCCGCTGCGCGAACTGGGTCTGCGCGCGCGCGCCGCCTCGACCCCGGAACAACCGCGCCATTACGCCCTGATCCTGGACCGCGGCCCCGACGCGATGCTGGCGCGGCTGGACCTGATCCGCGGCGCCCGCCGCAGCCTGGACCTGCAGACCTACATCTTCGACGAGGACGACGCCGGCAAGCTGGTGCTGGACGAACTGCTCGCCGCCGCGCGCCGCGGCGTGCGCGTGCGCCTGCTGCTGGACCAACTGTCGGCGCTGCGCCACGTCGACACCCTGGCCGCGCTGTCGGGCGCGCACGTCAACTTCGAAGTCCGGCTGTACAACCCGGTGCTGCAGCGCGCCCGGATAAGCTATCCGCAGTACGTGCTCGCCGCGGCCTGCTGCTGGCGCCGGCTCAACCAGCGCATGCACACCAAGCTGCTGCTCGCCGATCGCCAGACCGGCATCGCCGGCGGGCGCAACTACCAGGACGACTATTACGACTGGGACGACGAGTACAACTTCCGCGATCGCGACGTGCTGGTCGCCGGTCCGGTCGCCGACCTGATGGGCGACGACTTCGAACTGTTCTGGAACGACCGCCGCAGCGTGCCGGTCGAGCGCCTCGGCGATGTCGGCCGGCGCCTGCTCAAGCAGGGCGTGCCGGAACTGCCCAAGGCCGAGTTCGAACGCCCGCAGCGCGCCGCGCGCATGCGCGAGGACGCCGCCGACACCGAGCAGGTGCGCCAGCGGCTGGCCGCGCACGCGCTGGAGGTCGGCGCGGTGCGCTACATCTCCGACACGCCGGACAAGCATCGCGAGGACAGCGCCGCTGCCGCGCTGGCCTCCGATTCGCTGCGCAACCTGATCGCCAACTCGCGCAGCGAAGTGATGCTGCAAACGCCCTACCTGGTGCTGTCGAAGTCGGCGCAGCAATTGTTCCGCACCCTGCACGAACGTCCCGACGCGCCGCGGGTGATCGTCTCGACCAACAGCCTGGCGGCGACCGACGCCTTCATCGCCTACGCGCTGTCGTACAAGTACAAGCGCCGCTACCTGCGCGAGTTCGGCTTCGATATCTACGAGTACAAGCCCTTCCCGGCCGATGCGCCGATCGACATCGCCGCCACCGGCGCGCAGCTGCCCGACCTGGATCTGCCCGGCCTGCCCGACTCGGACGGCGCGGACCAGAGCGTGCGCCGCGATCGCAGCCGACCCAGCCGCGTCGCGTTGCAGGGCAGCGGATCGCGCGGCAGCCTGCCCGACCGCAGCAGCGTGCTCTACGGCCAGCGCTACCGCCAGCCGCTGGCGCGCGAGTACGCCGCGATCCGCTACGCGCGCCGGCGCAGCAACGAGCCGGTGCCGCTCAAGCGCGCCGGCGTGCGCATCGGCATGCACGCCAAGTCGATGGTCATCGACGAACGCATCGGCGTGATCGGCACCCACAACTTCGACCCGCGCGGCGATCACTACAATACCGAAAGCGCGGTGGTGATCGACGATCCGGCCTTCGCCCGCGCATTGGCGGACAGCATCCGCCGCGACATCGCCCCGGCCAACTCTTGGGTGATCGCGCGCCGCGACAAACCGCCGGTGTTCTCGGGCCTGGAGTATTCGCTGGCCAAGATCTCCGAGCATTTGCCGATCTTCGACCTGTGGCCGGTGCGTTACGCGACCAGCTACGAATTCGTGCCGGGTCCGAACTGCCCGCACCCGCTGTACCGCAACGACCCGGGCTTCCGCGCCTGCTACAAGCCGGTCGGCGACTTCCCCGAGGTCAACCTCGGCGTGAAGAGCCTGACCACGCGCATGTTCACCGCCTTCGGAGCGGGCTTGGCGCCGATTCTTTAGAAGCGCGGATCGTAGACGCGGCGGCGCCCGACCGTCCGCACGCTGCGGCGTTGCTGCAGCGGGGCGCGAGCGCAGCCGCTTCGAACGCAAGGACGCGCCCCGGGCATGGCCCGGGGTCCGCCGCCGGGCGCTACCTCCGCCCGGGGTCGCGTTCGACGATCGTGCCCGGGGGAAGATCGGGCCGAGCCGGGCCGTCGTCGGTGATCACCCAGTAGCGGCCGTCCCTCTGCTTTTCGATACGCGCCCTGGGAATGTTGGAGCGGACGCTTTCGGCCGGCGTCGGCGCAACCCTGGGACCGAACCGCTCGCGGGCCACGTAGGCCATGCGTTCGGCTTCCGGCAGCGTTTCGGGATCGGCCGGCGCGATCGGTTCCTCGGCGGCAGCGCGCGCCGGCGTTCCCGGGTCGTGGTCGGTCAGGTGCCGGTTCAGCAGTTCCTGGTCGCGCACCTCGGACCGCCCCGCGCGCTCGGATCCATCGCCGCTGCGCTGCGCTCCCGGGACGGACGCCGAGCCGGTGGCCGATCGGGTGGCGTCTTGCCCGAACCACCCCGCGAGCTTGCCCCGCAGCGGCTCGCAAGCCACCAAGAGCAACCCTCCGAACAGCGCCGCCAGCGCGGCGCCCCAGACCCATTTCGCTTGCATGATTCGCTGCCTCATTGGTAGGCAGCGCCCCGTCGCCGGGGCGCTGCGCGCGATCACTCCACCAGCTTGCCGGGATTTTCCCGTACGAACTGCTCCTTGGCGCTGCGCATGCCCTGCGAGAACGGCGCCTCGTACATGTTGCGCAAACCGCCCGCGTAGTAGTCGTTCGCCGTAGCGTACGCGCCCGCTCGCTTGCGGTCGTTGAGGTAATCGAGCTGCGCCGGGTCCTTGTCGATCAGATACTTGTAGATGCTGGTATTGATGTCGTAAACGCAGCCGCCGCGGTTCTTGCAGTACGCGCTGTCGTCGTGCAGGACGCCCGCCCGCCAGATTTCCGTCGTCGACTTCGCCGACACCGTGCCGTAGGCGGCATGGGCCAGGAACGAGATCGGGCGGCCGGTGGCCTTGGTGGTGAGATACCGGCTATCGGCCAGCCGGTCCAGATCTTCGTTCAGGTACGTCTGCACGACTTCCGCCAGGCCTTCGGTGATCGCCGTGCTCGGCCAACCGTTGTTGCCCGCGTGACTCAGGAACAAACTCTTGCGATCCAACTCGTGCGCCATTTCGTGCCCAAGCTCCCAAGGGACGTACATCCCGGCGCGGTAGGACGGATTGTCGGCGAAGGCATAGATCCAGAAGGCTCGGTTCAAGCCCGCCTCCGACCGGTCGGACACCTCGCCGTACGAGGTGCCGCCTGCGAACGTCGCGTTCTGGTGATATTCGTTGAAATCGATGATCCCTTCGACGAACGGCGAGAAGCTTTCCTGCCAGTTGTAGGAGTTCGCGGTTACGTAGAAATCGCCGGCGCGATAGTTATGGCCGTTCTTCTCCGATTCGCTCCAGCGGTTCCGCAACACCTTCTTGTAGAAGTGCTCGTGCGCCAGATCGAACTCTTTGACGATCCGATCCATGATGTAGGTAGATGAAGCTGCGACCAAATCGCTCGGCTTCTGCGCCCAGACGCGCCAATCGTAGCCGCCGCGGTTGTAGGTGAACTTGACGTCGAAGTAATAGTCGTCTGCGCCCGCCCGGTCCCGATAGGGCCGGCACATGCTGTATTGCTCGCAGCCCCCCAGCAGACCGGTCTTGCTCAGTACGTAGCTCAAGGCCATGACCATGCCCTTGTGCCGCGTCTTGCCGGCGAGGATCGCGTTGCTGACCGTGGCGGTGATCGGCTTGATCCGATCCCTCCACCAGGCCAGCAGCACGTCGTACTGGAGAGCGGCCTGGTAGCGCGAGGAGAACTGGTACGTACCGTAGGCCTCCATCAGCTCGCGCATCAGTGCGGCCTGCGCCCCGCCCGATTGGTAAGGACTCTCGGACAGGATCGCGCTGTTGGCGGCGTCGAACGCCGCGCCGTAGGTGTTGTAGAAGGCGTTGCGCAACGTCGATTCGTTGCGGATCCGTTCGGCGGCCACCTGCCCCCTCGTCGTCCGGCATTGGTACTTGAACTTGCCGATGCTGACTTCGGATTGGCTGTAGCTGCCCCGGCTGTCGGTGACCAGCAGGGTTCCGTCGCTATTGCGATACACCGGAAGCCCTTGCAGCAGCTGGACGTCGAACATGGTCAGGGGATATTCGACCGCATCGATCCCGCTGCCGGCGTTGAGCTTGAAGGTCGCCGAATAGGTGTAGCTGCCGTTGCGCGCGTCCGTAGCCTGCAGATAGACCTTCTGCGGCAGGCCGCCAGGCGTGGTGCCATAGCTGGTGTTGGTGGCGATATTGCGCTTGTCCTTGGCGTCGTAGTACCCGGCCGAGCCCACGCTGAGGCTCAACGGAAAGTACAACGGGTTGTCGCCGACGGACTTCGGCGTGTAGTTGGGCTTATAGACGATCTCGAACTGCACGCTGTCGCAATGCGGCGCGACCGCATTCACCTCGACGTTCGGGTTCTGGTAGCTCTGATCGTAGGCCCGGTTCGACATGCTGAAGCTGACCCAGCTCCCGGTCGAAATCGCTTGTCGATAGCCCTTATCCGTGCCTGCGGCGAACGCGACGTCGACCCGGTCGTCCGCGCCCGGCAGGGCGCCGGAGTCGGTCTTGCGCTTCGGGTAGCGCACTTCGGTGGTGAACGGCTGGGCGTTGTGCGCCAGCTTGGTCGAGAACAGGCTGTTGCGCAGCACGTTCATCAGATAGCCGGGCAAGCGGCTCATGAACGCGTTGGCGTTGAGGTATTCGTGCGCCCGATGTCCCGGCGCGTCGGCCGGAACGAACAAGGACACATAGTTGTTCATGTACTTCAGACGCTCGATCACCGCCTGGGTGGTGGTGATCAGATAGTCCTTGCGCGCGGCGTCGTAGGGCAGCGTATCGGCGCCGTCGGCGAACAACAGGGCGATGTTGCGGACCAGTTCGCTGTTGGTCGCGGTGGGGAAGTTCGCCGGCGCGTCGCTGTTGAACGCGTAGATGGAGCGGTTCGGCGTGCCCGAGCTGTAGACCAGCACGTCCATGGCGGCCTGGATCTTCTCGATCAGCCAGCTCGGCTGGCTCGAGATGGGCCGGTCGATCGGCTGGTTGACCAGCCCCATGCGCAGGAACGCCACCAGGCTGTTGAGCTCGTTGAGCTTGGAATCGAACGCATCGGCGTCGCCGCTCAGGCCCGGCAGCTCCCGCGCTTTGCCGGCGATCGCGTCCGCGACCCAGTACAGGTGGTCCGCGGTATAGACGTCGCTGGCCGAAACCTGGCCCGCGCCCATCCCCACATTCGAATTGATGCAGACGATTCCGCCGCTGAAATTCATCTGCGCCACCTTGGCGGCGAAGTTGGAATCGTTCCAGAACTTGGCGACGTTGTTTTCCGGACGACTGCATGTGTCGTCGCGCGGATTGCTTACCGCAGCCGCGGTCGCTGCCGCCGGAACGGCCCCCGCCGCCATCAGCAACAACGCCAATGAACCACTTTTCGCTCGCATGATCGAACCCCTGTTGGCGAGGCCCCGGGCGTGGCCCGGTCTCGGATACGTGGAGAAACGCGTTTTGGGCACATGCGGTAGCCGGATCCGCTATCCGTTTCGGAGCCTCCCCCCGGCTGGGTGGCACAGCCGGTTCCGATGCCGCGGCGACACGCCCAAGCGCGGATCGAGCGTCGGCCGGCGCACCCGGGCCGGGCTCCGACGTTCGACTGCGCGCTCAGGGCCTCGCTCGACGGCGTCCGTCGATCCTGCGTTCCCCGGGACGATGTTCCGCTCCGGGGCCTTCGAGCCCGATCCCATTAGGGCAGACCTGCGCGCAAAATCGTATACGGAATACTCTTAGATGCCGGACCGGGCACAGCCCTCGTCCGACGCGGCCTGATGCGGGCCCAAACGGCCCGGAGGGCTCGGCACAGGGGCGAAAGGCAGCGGGCGGGGGGCGTCGCAGGCGGCCCGGGTGCAGCGGCCGCGCGCCCAGGCGGTCACATTTTCCGCCCTTGCTAGGTCTTCAGTCATAGGCGCGGCGATGCAACCAAGCCGCTCCAGCAGACATCTCTATCTACGAACCCTGGCAGGTGCGCCGCACCCGCCGCCCGGTCCGGCCCCCCGTTCAGGATCTCGCCGAAAGGACCATGACTTACGGCACGGGTGGGAACTACGTTAGGTGTTGTACTTTACCAATACACCGAAGCACTACGACTCCACAACACGAGGAAGAGGAAACCGCCATGAACGCTCTGACCACCAACCGCACCGCCACCACGACCGCCCCGACCAACGCCAAGACCGCCGCTCCGGTCCGCCACCTGCACCGCCAGCGCGATTTCGGCGTCGGCTACGGCAACAGCAGCGGCTACGCCAGCAACCGCAGCTACACCAGCAACTGGGTCCAGCCGCGCTTCCGCTTCGCCTGATCGCCGGTCGCCGACCATGGACCGGCCGATCGCAGCAATACCCCTGCCCCTTTCACCCCGACCCGGATCGGCGCGCCCTCGCAGTCACTGCCCGGCGCGCCGAATCCGGGCTTCTTGATCCACCGCGCGGGTTCCGCGCCGCTGCCGTTTCCGTCGCAACGCGTTCCGCCGCATCGCGGCTGGCCGGGCCCCGCCCGCGCCGCTATCGTGGCGCGATGAACGCCCCCGACTCCGCTTCCGCCGCGCGCCCTGTGTTCCGCGGCACCACCACCGTCGACGACCTCAATCGGCTTTCGCGCAACACCGCGATGGAACCGCTCGGCATCGTCTTCACCGAAATCGGCCCCGACTACGTGCGCGGCACCATGCCGGTCGACGCCCGAACCCACCAGCCCTACGGCCTGCTGCACGGCGGCGCCTCGGTCCTGCTCGCCGAAACCCTGGGCAGCAGCGCCGGCAACCTGTGCTGCCCCGAGGGCAAGGTCTGCGTCGGCATCGAGATCAACGCCAACCATGTGCGCGGCGTGCGCCGCGGCCTGGTCACCGGCACCGCGCGGCCGCTGCACATCGGCGGCAGCACCCAGGTGTGGGAGATCCGTATCGAAGACGAGGCCGGCCGCCTGGCCTGCATCTCGCGCCTGACCCTGGCCGTGGTACCCAAGGTCTGAGCCGGCGAGTAGGCTAGACCTCCGACGGCGCCGTCCGCGCCGGCCGCGCCGCCGCAGGAGCCCCGTGCGCCGACCCACCATCAAAGACGTCGCCGAACTCGCCCAGGTCTCGCTGAAGACCGTCTCGCGGGTCATCAACGACGAATCCGGCGTCCGCGCGCGCACCCGCGCGCGGGTGCACGAGGCCATCGCCGAGCTCGACTACCGGCCCGACCCCTCGGCGCGCAGTCTGCGCAGCGCTCAGCCGTATGCGCTGGGCGTGGTCTACGACAATCCGAACCCGTACTACATCATCAGCGTGCAGAACGGCGTGCTCGCCGCTTGCCGCGAGACCGGCTACGGACTGCAGATCCATCCCTGCGATTCGTCCTCGCCGCTGTTGGCCGCCGACCTGATCGACCTGGTCCAGGGCGCGCGTCTGGCCGGGCTGGTGCTGGCGCCGCCGATGTCCGAGCGCATGGAGCTGGTCAGCGAACTGGTCGCGCACGGCATCAAGCTGGTGCGCATCGTGTCCGCCGCCGAGGACCCCAAGGACGGCTCGCCCTGCGTCTGGGTCGACGACCGCGACGCCGCCTACGACATCACCGAGCACCTGATCCAGCTCGGCCACCAGCGCATCGGCTTCCTGTGGGGCGGCAAATCGCACCGCTCCAGCTGGGAGCGCTACAAGGGCTATGCGCAGGCGCTGGCCGACTACGGCATCGGCGAGGACGAAAACCTGGTCCTGCCGGGCGACTATTCCTTCGACGACGGTTTCCGCGGCGCGCGCCGCCTGTTCGCCCTGCCGGACCGGCCGACCGCGATCTTCGGCAGCAACGACGAGATCGCCGCCGGCGTGCTGGCGGCGGCCAAATCCTCGGGCATGCACGTGCCCTACGACCTGTCGATCGCCGGCTTCGAGGACAGCCCGTTCTCCAAGCAGTCCTGGCCGACGTTGACCACGGCGCGGCAGGCCACCGAAGAAATCGCCCGGCATGCAGCGTACCGGCTGATCGCCGAGCTGCGCCGCGAGACCGACCAGCCGGTGGAAGCGCCGGCCAACGAGGGCTTCAGCCCGATCCTGGTGGTGCGCGGCTCGACCGCGCCGCCGCGGCCGGCCGGGGGCCCCGGGGGCGCCTGAGCCGGCGCAGCGGTCGGAACCGGAACCGGTCGTCGCGCGCCCTCACCCCGTCCCTCTCCCGCAGGCGGGAGAGGGAGACCGGCCGGCTTCGCCGCAATTTCCCCGGGCGGCGCATCCGTCCCCTCTCCCATACGCGAGAGAGGAAAACACACTCACTTCAACGCCGCCGCCTCGCGCGCCAGCGCTTCGATCTTGGTCCAATCGCCGGCCTGCACCGCCGCCGCCGGCGCCACCCAGGAGCCGCCGACGCAGGGCACGTTCTTCAACGCCAGATACTCGCCGGCGTTGTGCGCGCCGATCCCGCCGGTGGCGCAGAAGCGCAGCTCGGGCAGGGGCCCGCCGATGCCCTTGAGCGCGGTCGCGCCGCCGATCGATTCGGCCGGGAAGAACTTGAGCTGGGTGTACCCCTGCTCCAACAATGCCATCGCTTCCGAGGCGGTGGCCGCGCCGGGCAGCCACGGCAGGTCGATGTCGCGCGCGGCGGCGAGCAGGCCCGGCGAACTGCCCGGCGACACCGCGAAAGTCGCGCCGGCCTTCAACGCGTCGGTGAAATCCGACGGCCGGCGCACGCTGCCGACGCCGACCGCAGCGCCTTCGACTTCGGCCGCGATCGCGCGCACCGCGTCCAGCGCCACCGGCGTGCGCAAGGTGACTTCGATCGCCGGCAAGCCGCCGGCGACCAGGGCGCGCGCCAGCGGCACGGCATCCTTCACGTCCTCGATCACCAACACCGGCACCACCGGCGCCAGCGCCAATACCGCGCCGACGCGCTTTTGCAGATCCTGGATCGAACTCATGGATTGAAACTCCGGATTCACGGGCGCCGCGCTTACGGACGCGCAGCCACTTCGTCGATGTGCTTGAGCAGGTCGGCCGGGTCCTCGTAGACCCGGAACGCGCCGGCGCGCTCGAGTTCTTCCTGGCCGTAACCGCCCGACAGCAACCCCACGCCGAGCGCACGCGCGCGGCGCGCGGCGAGCAGGTCCCAGATGCTGTCGCCGACCACCACCGAATGCTCGATGTCGGCGCCGACCTGGTCGGCCGCGGCCAGGAACAGGTCCGGGTCGGGCTTGGCGTGCTTGACCATGTCGCGGGTGATCACCACCGAACGCTCCGGATCGACGCCGAGCGCGACCAGATTATGGCGCGCGGTCTCCATCCGGCCGCTGGTCGCGATCGCCCAAGGAATGCCGTTGTCGCTCAGATACGCCAGCAGCTCGACCGCGCCCGGCAGCGGCCGGATCTGGGTCGCCTGCGCGGCGTAAGCCTGCGCATGCAGACGGTGCAGGCGCTCGACCCGCTCCGGGGTGATGTCGATCCCGGTCTCGCGCAGCAGGATGTTGGTGAACAAGCCGCCGCTCATGCCGATCTTGCGGTGGATGCGCCACACCGACAGCGGAATGCCGTCGGCGTCGAGCGCGTGCTTCCACGCCAGCACATGCTGGTAAACGCTGTCGACGAGCGTGCCGTCGAGGTCGAACAGGAAGGTGGTACGTACGGGGGCGGGCATGGGCGGCCGGGATTGGGGATGAGGGGATTCGGGATTCAGGACTCGAGCGGGCGATCAAAGCGGCAGCGGCGGAAACACGCCGGCGCCCTGATCGGCCGGTGCGGCGTAGCCGCGGAAGGCGGCGAACAGTTCGCGGCCGAAACCGACATGGTGCGCCGACAGGTCGACCGTGGCGTGCTCGCGCGTCGCCCAGTCGCCCGGTTCGACCACGCTCAGCGTGCCGGCGACCGCATCCACCCGCACCACGTCGCCGTCGCGCAGCTTGGCCAGCGGGCCGCCGGCGCTGGCTTCGGGGGTGACGTGGATCGCCGCCGGCACCTGCCCCGACGCGCCGGACATGCGCCCGTCGGTGACCAGGGCGACGCGGTGGCCGCGCTTCTGCAGCACGGTCAGGGTCGGGGTGAGCTGGTGCAGTTCGGGCATGCCGTTGGCGCGCGGGCCCTGGAAGCGCACCACCACGACCACGTCGCGGTCGAGTTCGCCGCGTTCGAAGGCTTGCTTGACCTCGTGCTGCTCGGCGAACACCCGGCACGGCGCCTGCACCGTCCAACGGTCTTCCGGCACCGCCGAGACCTTGATCGCGGCGGTGCCGAGATTGCCGTTCAGCACGCGCAGGCCGCCGTCGGCGCGGAACGGCTCGGCGACCGGGCGCAGCACCGCGGTGTCGGCGCTGGCCGGCGCCGAGGGCACATAAGCGACCGTGCCGTCGTCGGCCAATCGCGCTTCGACCCGGTAGCGCGCCAGGCCCGGGCCGGCGACGGTTTCGACGTCGCCGTGCAACAGGCCGTGGTCGAGCAGTTCGCCGATCAGGAAGGCCAGCCCGCCGGCGGCGTGGAAATGGTTCACGTCGGCGCTGCCGTTCGGATACACCCGTGCCAGCAGCGGAATCGCCGAGGACAGCGCGTCGAAGTCTTCCAGACGCAATTCGATGCCGGCCGCCGCCGCCATCGCGATCAGGTGCAGCAGGTGGTTGGTCGAACCGCCGGTGGCGTGCAGGCCGATCACGCCGTTGACGATCGCGCGCTCGTCGACGATCCGGCCGATCGGGCGGTAGTCGTCGCCCAGCGCGGTGATCTGCGCGGCGCGCTGCGCCGCCTGCGCGGTCAGCGCATCGCGCAGCGGCGTATTGGGATGGACGAAGCTCGAACCCGGCAGGTGCAGGCCCATCATCTCCATCAACATCTGGTTGGAGTTGGCGGTGCCGTAGAAAGTGCAGGTGCCGGGGCCGTGGTAGCTGCGCGCCTCGGCCTCGAGCAGTTCCTCGCGGCTGGCCTCGCCGGTGGCGTAGCGCTGGCGCACGCGCGACTTCTCGTCGTTGGGCAGGCCCGAGGTCATCGGCCCAGCCGGCACGAAGATGCCCGGCAAGTGGCCGTACTGCAGCGCGCCGATCAGCAGGCCGGGCACGATCTTGTCGCACACGCCCAGGTACAGCGCCGCATCGAACATGTCGTGCGACAGCGCGATCGCGGTCGACATCGCGATCACATCGCGCGAGAACAGCGACAGCTCCATGCCTTCGCGGCCCTGGGTGACGCCGTCGCACATCGCCGGCACGCCGCCGGCGACCTGGGCGGTGGCGCCGCAATCGCGCGCCGCGGTCTTGATCAGTTCGGGAAAGCGCTCCAGCGGCTGATGCGCGGAGAGCATGTCGTTGTAGGAATTGACGATGCCCAGGTTGGGCGCGACGCCGCTGCGCAGCGCCTGCTTGTCGCCGACCGTGCAGGCGGCGAAGCCGTGGGCCAGATTGCCGCAGGACAGACGCCGCCGGTGCGGACCGCTGCCGCTGGCCGCCTCGATGCGGGCCAGATAGGCGGTCCGGCGCGCTCGGCTGCGTTCGACGATGCGTTGCGTGACTTGCGCGACTACGGGGTGCAGTTGGGTATTCACGGGTACTCGGTCAATGCCAGGCGCTGGCGGAAGAAGCCGGACGATCCTCTCTCCAGCGACAGAGGCCGACCGGTTCCCCCTTCGAAAAGGAGGTAGGGGGGATGTGCTCTTCCTACACCTTCCGCAGAAGCAAAGGCAAAAGCAAATCCCCCCACGCCCGCGAAGCGGGCGCTGCCCCTTTCGTCGAAAGGGGCGACAGCAAAAGCCGTAACTTGGGAGGGGAGGGAGTCAGGGCTTGGCTGTCTTGGGCGCCCAAGCTGTGGCGGGCGCCAAGGAGTCCGAGATTAGGGATTCGGGATTAGGGATTGGCAGAGCAGAGCGGACGGCTCTCGCTCACGGGCTCCAGTAAAGGGTCGGGGGGTGCGGGGCGCCCAGCAGCACGGAACGGATCGGCAGGTTGTTGCGCGGGTCGCGCTGGGCGTTGTCGAGCACCGCGCGCTTCTTCTCGCCTTCGATGTGCAGGTACAGCGCCGGCGCGGTGAAGATCGCGCTCAGGGTCAGGGTCATGCGCGGCTCCGGCATGGCCTCGGTGCGGATCGCCATCACCGGCGCGCGGCCGCGCGGCTGCAGGCCGATTTCGCGCAGCGCCGGGTTGTCGCGGCCCAGGTCCGGAAACAGCGAGGCGACATGGCCGTCGTCGCCCATGCCGAGCACCGCGACGTCCAGCGGCAGGCCTTCGTTGGCGATCTTGGTCAGCACCGGCATCAGCGCCGCTTCCGGCGTCTCGGTCGGCCGGTACAGCGGCAGCAGGCGCGCCGCGACGGCGTTGTGCTGCAACAGGTGTTCGCGCAGCAGGCGTTCGTTCGAACGCGGATGCTCCGGCGGCAACCAGCGTTCGTCGATCGGCAGCACGGTGACCCGCGCCCAGTCCAGGGTCTGGGTCGACAATGCCTGGAAGAAGCGCTTGGGCGTGTTGCCGCCGGACAGGGCGATGCAGGCCTCGCCGTGGCGAGCCAGGGCACCGCGCAGGTCGGCGGCGACCTGGCGCGCCAGCGCCTGGGCCAGGTGTTCGCCGTCGTCGAACAGGCGTTCGTGCAGCGGCAGCGGCAAGGGTTCGATCACTTTCAGTCGCTCAGCCTGCATCTTCATGCCAGGTCCTCCCATCGCGTTCGATCAAGGCCACCGCGGCGCTCGGGCCCCAGCTGCCGGCGGTGTACGGACGCGCCGCGTCGGCGCTCGCCGCCCAGGCGGCGCGGATCGGGTCGATCCATTTCCAGGCCGCGTCGACTTCGTCGCGGCGCATGAACAACATCGGGTTGCCGCGCACCACGTCCATCAACAGGCGCTCGTAGGCGTCGGCCTGGCGCCCGCCGAACGCGGCGGCGAAGCTCATGTCCAGCGGCACGTGGCGCAGGCGCAGGCCGCCGGGGCCCGGCACCTTGTTCATCAGCCACAGCTTCACGCCTTCGTCGGGCTGCAGACGCAGCACCAGCTTGTTCGGCGCCAGGCGGCTGGACGGGTCCTGCTCGGTCAGGTCTTCGAAGATCGAATGCGGCACCTGGCGGAAGGTGACCACGATCTCCGAGACGCGCTCGGCCAGGCGCTTGCCGGTGCGCAGGTAGAACGGCACCCCGGCCCAGCGCCAGTTCTTCACTTCGGCTTTGAGCGCGACGAAGGTTTCGGTCAGCGACTGCGCGCCGAGTTCCTGCGCATAGCCCGGCACCGCGCGGCCTTCGACCGCGCCGGCCTTGTACTGGCCGCGCACGGTCAATTGCGCGGCGTTGCCGTTCTCGATCGGGCGCAGCGCGCGCAGCACCTTCAGCTTCTCGTCGCGGATCGCGTCGGCGGCGAGCGAGGACGGCGGTTCCATCGCCACCAGGCACAGCAACTGCAGCAGATGGTTCTGGACCATGTCGCGCAACGCCCCGGACTTGTCGTAGTACGGCGCGCGCGATTCCACGCCGACGGTTTCGGCGACGGTGATCTGCACGTGGTCGATGTGCTCGGCCTTCCACAGCGGCTCGAACAGCGCATTGCCGAAGCGCAGCGCAGTCAGGTTCTGCACCGTCTCTTTGCCGAGGTAGTGGTCGATGCGGAAGATCTGGGTTTCGGCGAACACCCGCGCCAGCGCGTCGTTGATGGTGTCGGCGCTGCGGCCGTCCTTGCCCAGCGGCTTCTCCACCACCACCCGCGTCTTCGGGTTGACCAGGCCGTGCGACTGCAGGCGGTCGCCGACCACGCCGAACAGGTCCGGGCCGACCGCGAGATAGAACACCCGCACGCGTTCCTGGTCGGGAAACTCGGCCGCGAACTCCGGCCAGCCGGCATCGGAACTCAGGTCCAGGCGGCGGTAATGCAGCAGCGCCAGGAAACCGTCCAAGGCCTCGCCCTGCTGCGCCTGCTCGCCGGCGAAGCTGCGCAGCGCGTCGCGGACCTTGCCGCGGTAGTCCTCGTCGCTGCGCTCGTCGCGGGCGATGCCGACCAGGCGGGTGCCGGCGACGATCTGGCCGTCGACATAGCGATGGAACAGCGCCGGCAGCAGCTTGCGCAGGGCCAGGTCGCCGGTGCCGCCGAAGATCACCAGATCGAACGGGGCCAGCGGCGCCGAATGCGGGGCCTGGGAGGGGGACGGCACGGAGTAGACGCTCATGGTCGGGCTCGGACTGGTCTGGGTGAAACCATACCAGCAAAGATACCAGTAAGATACCACTCCGACAAATTAACCATAATTCAACCATTTAGACGCGACTTACGCGCCTTTGTTGCCGCCATTGGTCTTGCACTGGTATCTTTTCACACTATGCAGCCCTACCTGCTCGACGAGTTCCGCCGGCAGTCCGACGCGCGACGCGCGCCGGCCTACCAGCACCTGCGCCGGACCCTGCAGCACGCGATCGAGAACGGCGAGCTGACCGCCGGCCAGGCCCTGCCCGGCGAGCGCGAGCTCGGCAAATGGCTGGACCTGTCGCGGGTCACCGTGCGCAAGGCCATCGCCGGCCTGGTCGCCGACGGCCTGCTGGTGCAGCGCCAGGGCGCCGGCACCTTCGTCGCCGAGCGCATCGTCAAATCGTTCTCGCGCCTGACCAGCTTCACCGACGACCTGCGCGCGCGCGGCCTCGATCCGCGTTCGACCTTCCTCGAGCGCGGCGTCGGCGAGGTCACGCCGGAAGAAGCGATGGCGCTGAACCTGTCGCCGGGTGCGCAGGTGATCCGCTACTACCGCCTGCGCACCGCCGACGGCGTGGCGCTCGCGCTCGAGCGCACGGTGGTTCCCGCATCGGTGCTGACCACGCCCGACATGGTCGAGAACTCGCTGTACGAAGCCTTCGCCAAGCTCGGCATCCGCCCCAGCCGCGCCCTGCAGCGGCTGCGCGCGATCGCCTTCGACGCCGAGCAGGCGCGGCTGATGAACCTGCCCGAAGGCGCGCCCGGATTGTTCATCGAACGCCGCACCTTCCTCGACGACGGCCGCGTCGTCGAATTCACCCGGTCCTTCTACCGCGGCGACGCCTACGACTTCGTCGCCGAACTACAGAGCGAAACCACGCCGTGACCACCCAGACCCTGCTCGACCCGACCGGTACCCGCATGTACGCCGAGGCGCAGGAGGCCGGCGACGCAGTCGCGCGCCAGTTCCAAGCCAATGCCGACCTCGTCGACGATCTGGTCGACCGTCTGCGCCAGCGCCCGCCGCGCTTCATCGTCACCTGCGCGCGCGGCAGCTCGGACCACGCCGCCACTTACGGCAAGTACCTGTTCGAAACCCAGCTCGGCCTGGTCACCGCCTCGGCCTCGCCCTCGGTGGGCTCGGTCTATGCGGTCAAGCCGCAGCTGCAGGACGCGCTGTTCGTCGCCGTCTCGCAGTCGGGCAAGAGCCCGGACCTGGTGCGCAACGCCGAGATCGCCAAAGCCGCCGGCGCCCACGTCGTCGCCCTGGTCAACGTGACCGATTCGCCGCTGGCCCAGATCGCCGACACCGTGCTCGGCCTGCACGCCGGGCCGGAGACCAGCGTGGCGGCGACCAAGAGTTACCTGTGTTCGCTGGCCGCGCTGCTGCAGCTGACCGCGCGCTGGAGCCACGAGGCGCGCCTGTTCGACGCCGTGCACGCCCTGCCCGACGCGCTGCGCGAGGCCTCGCGCCAGGACTGGTCGGCGCTGGTCGACGGCCTGGTCGATGCGCGCAATCTGTTCGTGATCGGCCGCGGCCTCGGCCTCGGCGCGGCCCAGGAAGCGGCGCTCAAGTTCAAGGAAACCTGCGGCCTGCACGCCGAGGCGTTCAGCAGCGCCGAGGTCAAGCACGGGCCGATGGCGATCGTCGGCCCGGGCTTCCCGGTGCTGGCCTTCGCCCAGGACGACGGCACCGGCGACGGCACGGTCGCGGTGGCGCGCGAATTCCGCCAGCGCGGCGCGCCGGTATGGCTGGCCGCGCCGGGCATCCACGGCGGCGACAGCCTGCCGCTGGCGCGCTCGCTGCATCCGGCGATGACGCCGCTGATCACCGTGGCCAGCTTCTACAAAGCGGTGAACGCCTTGTCCGTGGCGCGCGGGCACAACCCGGACCTGCCGCCGCATCTCAACAAAGTCACCGAAACGGTTTGAGGACGCTGCCATGACGGCCACCGCCTTCGTCAACGGCCGCGTGCTCGGCGAGCGCGGCTTCGAATCCGACCTCAGCGTGATCGTCGAGGAAGGCCACATCGTCGCGGTGCTGCCCGGCCCCGCGCCGCGCAGCGCCGACACGATCGACCTGCGCGGCCGCTATCTGGTGCCCGGCTTCATCGACACCCAGGTCAACGGCGGCGGCGACGTGCTGTTCAACGACCAGCCGACGGTCGAAGGCGTGCGCCGCATCGCCCAGGCGCACCGCAAGTTCGGCACCACCGGCCTGCTGCCGACCCTGATCAGCGACGACGTCGCGGTGATGCGCGACGCGATCGGCGCAGTGCGCGAGGCCATGCACCAAGGCCTGCCCGGCGTGCTCGGCATCCATCTGGAAGGCCCTTACCTGGCGCAGGCGCGCAAAGGCGTGCACGACCCGGACAAGTTCCACACCCCGGGCGAGGACGAACTGGAGCTGGTCGCCTCGCTCGGCATCGGCAAGACCGTGCTGACCCTGGCCCCGGAACGTTTCGACGACGCCGTCCTGCAGGCCCTGGCCGCGCGCGGCGTGCTGGTCTGCGCCGGCCACACCGCCGCCGATTACCAACGCCTGCGCTCGGCCTTCGCCCACGGCGTGCGCGGCGTGACCCATCTGTTCAACGCCATGACCCCGCTCGGCAGCCGCGAGCCCGGCGGCGTCGGCGCCTGCATCGACGACCCGGACAGCTGGTGCGGGGTGATCGTCGACGGCGAACACGTGCACGACGCCTCGCTGCGCATCGCCATCGCCGCCAAGCCGCGCGGCAAGATCATGCTGGTCACCGACGCGATGCCGCCGGTCGGCGGCGAGCGGGAGGACTTCGTCCTCTACGGCCAGACCATGACCTGCCGCGACGGCAAGTGCAGCACCGCCGAGGGCACCCTGGCCGGCTCCGCGCTGGACATGGCCAGCGCGGTGCGCAACAGCGTGCGCCGGCTCGGCCTGCCGCTGGACGAAGCCTGCCGCATGGCCTCGGCCTACCCGGCCGACTTCCTCGGCCTGGGCGACGAGTTGGGCCGGATCGCGCCGGGCTACCGCGCCGACCTGGTCGCGCTGGACGAGGACCTGCAGGTGACCGGGACCTGGATCGGCGGCTTGCCTTGAGCGCTGCCGGGCGCTAGATCCGTTCCGGCGCGGCTTCGGCGCCGAGCAGGATCGGGTTGAACACCTCCAGCACGGTCGCGAAGCCGACCGGCCGCGCGCCCTCGCTGATATCCAGGCGGCGTCCGACCCAGAGCGTGCCCGGGTAGTGTTCGGGCGTCAGCAGCCACACTTCAGCCTCGGCGGATTCCCCGGTCAGGACTTCGGTCGCATCGAGAAAACGATGCTGAGCGGACGTGTGGTAATCCGGCCGGATGCGGTAGTGCGGCCGGTAGCCGTCGAGCACGCGCCTACGCCGGCCGTCCGCGCCAAGCCCGGTCAGTTCGAAGCGCACGCGGGCATCGGCGGCGCGCATTGGGTACAACACTTGGGTCATGGGACTCGGGTCATGGATTCGGTTCAGGGGATCCGCGCCAGGTGCTCGATCACGGCGATACCCGCCTGCATCCGCAACCGCGCCGACGGATTGGCCGAATGCACGCGGATCGACGGCGGCACGAACCCGTCCAGGGCGACCGCCTCCTCGATCCAGGCGATCACGTCGTAGCCGGTGCCGCGCGCGTCGTCGCCGAGGTCGTGATCCAGGCTGATCTCGGTCACCCCGCCCTGGCGCAGCAGGGCGATGGCCTCATCGGGCCAGTACACCCGCACCCCGCCCTCGGGCGTGGAGCGTTCGTCGTCGAGATAGACACGCATGACGGCAATCTAGTCGATGCGGCCGGCGCGCCGCCAGGAGCGCGGCTCACGGTACCCTTGTAGGAGCGGCGTGAGCCGCGACCACCGAAGCGGTGAGATACCACGCCATTCGCCGAAATCCGGGAAGGGCAAATCGCAGCCGCAGGTCCGAATTTCGCCGAAATATGCTTACGTCCACCTCTTCGGTGGTCGCGGCTCACGCCGCTCCTACAGGGGACTAGCGCGCCAGTCTCGACGTAGCAGGCCGTACAGGGCGGTGTCGGAGACTTCGCCGGCGACGATCCAGCGCTCGCGCAGCAGGCCTTCGCGGACGAAGCCCAGACGCTCCAGGCAACGCACCGAGGCGCGGTTGCGCGGGTCGGTGTCGGCCTCGACCCGGTGCAGGTCGAGCGCGTCGAAGCCGTAGTCGAGCAGGGCGCGCAGCGCTTCGCCCATGTAGCCCTGCGACCAGGCCGCGGCGGCGAGCACGTAGCCCAGTTCGGCGCGACGGTTCTGCGCGTCGAGCTGGAACAGGGTGCAGTAGCCGATCAGGCGGCCGTCGCGCTCGAGGCCCAGGCGCAGGTACTGCCCGGCCGCCATCGCCTCGCGGTCGCGTGCGATCAGCGCCCGCGCCTGGTCGATCGCCTTCCACGGCGGCGAACTCCAGTAGCGCATCACCTGCGGATCGGAGCAGATCGCCAGCAAGGCCGCCCCATCGCCAGGCCGCAATGGCCGCAGCGACAGGCGCGGGGTGGTCAGGACGACGGAATCGAAGGCGGCCATGCGCGCATGGTAGCTGCGCCCGGGATCGGGCATAGCGGATCAGGCAACGCGCCGTCGCTGCCGGCGCTCAGCCCGCGCGCGGCGTCCCGCAACTCGCGCAAAAGCTCGCGCGCTGCGTGCGCAGGGGCTTGCCGCAGTGGGCGCAGGGCGGGCCGATCTCGCTGAGCCGATGGTGATCGATCGCATAGGCCTCGAAGAAATTGCAGTCCGGGTCGACCACCGGATAGCCCACCAGGCTCTGGTAGAAGTCCGCGACGACTTCGATGAGGCTCTTCGCCGGCTGCGGCAAGCGCCGGCCGGCGGCGTCGCGGCTGCCTTCGCGCTTGAAATCGCGAACATAGTCTTCGACCAGCGCCCGGTACCGCGCCCACTCGGCTTCGTCGAGCATCGGCACCACGCGCTTGCATCGCCAGCAATACAGGTCCTGGGTCACGCCTCCTCCTCGGCGTCGTACATCGCGCAGGCTGCGAGGCCGAACCGGACCGGCGCGCTCGCGCCGCCGTGCCCGTCGCCGCCTCGCCAGCGCGGCCGCGAATCATGGCATCCACGCAACCGAAAGCGCAGGCCCGGCAATGCGCTTCGGTACGGACGTCGCATTCAGCCAACGCCCGCCGCCCCCGTCGGGCGCCCCGGCGTCGCCTGGCGGCCCGATTCGGCACAAAGGCTATAATTCCGAGTCTTTGTTCGGGCCTCGGCGCGCCACCGCCGTCCCGCCGGACGCCGCCCCGCCCCGCCAGCCAACCCGCGGCACCGCCGCGAGAGCCCGCCATGACCAGCACCGCAGAACTCAGCTCGCCGTCCTCGGCGAACACCGAACTGACCAACTCCGTACTCGATCCGGATTACACCCTGGAGCACAAGTACACCCGTCAGGAAGGCCGCATCTATCTGTCCGGCGTGCAGGCGCTGGTGCGCCTGCCGCTGATGCAGCGGCTGCGCGACCAGGCCGCGGGGCTGAACACCGCCGGCTTCATCTCCGGCTACCGCGGCTCGCCGCTGGGCGGCTTCGACCTGGAACTGTGGCGCGCGCGCAAGCATCTGGAGGCGGCCGGGGTGAAGTTCACCCCGGGCCTCAACGAGGACCTGGGCGCGACCATGGTCTGGGGCACCCAGCAGACCAACCTGTTCCCGGGCGCCAAGGTCGAAGGCGTGTACGGCATGTGGTACGGCAAGGGCCCGGGCGTGGACCGCACCGGCGACGTGTTCAAGCACGCCAACGCCGCCGGCACCAGCAAGTACGGCGGCGTGCTGGCGCTGGCCGCCGACGACCACGCCTGCCGCTCCTCGACCCTGCCGCACGGCTCGGAGGGCGAGTTCACCAGCGCGATGATGCCGATCCTCAATCCGGCCGGGGTGCAGGACATCCTCGACATGGGCCTGATCGGCTGGGCGATGTCGCGCTATACCGGCCGCTGGGTCGGCTTCAAGACCATCGCCGAGACGGTCGAATCCTCGGCCTCGGTCGACGTCAATCCGCTGGCGCTGCAGATCGTCACCCCCGACGACTTCGTGATGCCGCCGGGCGGCCTCAATATCCGTTGGCCGGACCCGCCGATGGACCAGGAGATGCGCCTGCACCAGTACGCGGTCAAGGCCGCGCAGGCGTTCGCGCGCGCGAACCGGATCGACCGCATCGTGATCGATTCGCCGAACCCGCGCCTGGGCATCATCACCACCGGCAAGAGCTACCTCGACGTGTTGCAGGCGCTGGAGTACCTGGGCCTGGACGCGCGCGCCTGCGCCGACCTCGGCATCCGCGTGTACAAGGTCGGCATGACCTGGCCGCTGGAGCCGGTCGGCCTGCGCGCATTCGCGCGCGGCCTGGACGACATCGTCGTGGTCGAGGAGAAGCACGCCTTCATCGAAAGCCAGATGAAGGAGTCGATGTACAACTGGGACGAGGGCCGCCGGCCGTCGATCGTCGGCAAGTACGACGAGAACGGCGAGTGGATCCTGCCCTCGACCGGCGAACTGACCCCTGCGCGCATCGCCGGCGTGATCGCGCGCCGCATCCAGCGCTTCCACAACTCCGAGCAGATGCAGAACGTGCTGCGCTGGATGGAGGAGAAGGAAAGCGAACTGGCGCTGCCGCGCGCCGCGTTCCCGCGCGTGCCGCACTACTGCTCGGGCTGCCCACACAACACCTCCACGGTGGTGCCGGAAGGCTCGCGCGCGCTCGGCGGCATCGGTTGCCATTACATGGTCACCTGGATGGACCGCGCCACCGACACCTTCACCCAGATGGGCGGCGAAGGCGTGACCTGGTGCGGGCAGTCGGCGTTCACCGAGACCGAGCACGTATTCCAGAACCTCGGCGACGGCACCTATTTCCACAGCGGCTCGCTGGCGATCCGCCAGTCGGTCGCCGCCGGCGTCAACATCACCTACAAGATCCTCTACAACGACGCGGTGGCGATGACCGGCGGCCAGCCGGTCGACGGCACCCTGTCGGTGCCGCAGATCGCCCACCAGGTGCGCTCCGAAGGCGTGCACACGATCGTCCTGCTGTCCGACGACATCGGCAAGTGGAACCGACGCGAGCTGTTCCCCAGCGACGTCGAATTCCACGACCGCAAGGAACTCGACGCGATCCAGAAGCGCCTGCGCGAAACCAAGGGCGTCAGCGTCCTCATCTACGACCAGACCTGCGCCACCGAGAAGCGCCGCCGGCGCAAGCGCGGCAAGATGGTCGACCCGCAGAAGCGGGTCATGGTCAACACCCTGGTCTGCGAAGGCTGCGGCGACTGCGGCAAGAAGTCGTTCTGCGTCTCGGTGTTGCCGAAGGAAACCGAGTTCGGCCGCAAGCGCGAGATCGACCAGTCGAACTGCAACAAGGACTATTCCTGCGTGAATGGTTTTTGTCCCAGCTTCGTCACCGTCGAGGGCGGCGGGCTGAAGAAGAAGAAGGGTTCCTCGGCCAAGGACCGTTTGTCCGATCTGCCGATGCCGGTCCTGCCGTCGCTGGACCAGCCCTGGAACATCCTCATCACCGGCGTCGGCGGCACCGGCGTGGTCACCATCGGCGCCCTGCTCGGCATGGCCGGCCACCTGGAAGGCAAGGGCGCCAGCGTGCTCGACCAGACCGGCCTGGCGCAGAAGGGCGGCGCGGTGACCACCCACATCCGCATCGCCAAGACCCCGCACGACATCCACGCCGTGCGCATCGCCGCCGGCGAGGCCGACCTGGTGCTGGGCTGCGACATGGTCGTGGTCAACGACTACTGGGCGCTGTCGAAGATCCGCGCCGGCCGCAGTCAGGTCGTGCTCAACAGCTACGAGGCGATGCCGGGCACCTTCACCACCCGTCCGGACATGCAGTTCCCGGCCACCGACATCGTCGCCGCGATCAAGCTCGCGCTCGGCGACCAGGACCCGCACCTGGTCGACGCGACCCAGCTCGCCACCGCCCTGCTCGGCGACGCCATCGCCGCCAACCTGTTCATCCTGGGCTACGCCTGGCAGCGCGCGCTGGTGCCGATCGCCTTCGACGCGCTGATGCGCGCGATCGAGCTCAACGGCGCGGCAATCGAGATGAACAAGACCGCCTTCGCCTGGGGCCGCCTGGCCGCGATCGATCCGCTGGCGGTGGCCGAAGCCGCCGGCGTCACCCGCAAGGTGCCGACCGCCGCCGAAGCCACCCCGCACGATCTGCCGCACCTCAAGCCCGGCGAGTGGGAGGGCAACGAATGGGGCGCGACCTCGGCGCCGCGCGCGACCCGCAACGAGGACGAGCTGCGCCACGTGCCGGCGAAGGCCGCCGACGGCGACGGCGTCGCCTTCCTGCCGCTCGACGACCTGCGCCTGTCGCGCTCGCTCGACGAACTGATCGCGCGCCGCGTCGCCTTCCTCACCGACTACCAGGACGCCGCCTACGCCAAGCGCTACAGCGATTTCGTCGCCAAGGTGCGCGAGGCCGAGCAGGTCAAGGCGCCGGGCTCGACCGATCTGGCCGAGGCGGTGGCGCGCTACTTCTTCAAGCTGATGGCCTACAAGGACGAGTACGAAGTCGCGCGCCTGTACACCAGCGGCGAGTTCCAGCGCCGCCTGCAGCAGCAGTTCGACGGCGACTACAAGCTCAAGTTCCACCTCGCTCCGCCGCTGTTGGCGAAGAAGGACGCGCAGGGCCGGCTGATCAAGCAGGAGTTCGGTCCCTGGGTGTTCACCGCGTTCAAGTGGCTGGCCAAGCTGCGCAAGCTGCGCGGCGGCACCTTCGACCTCTTCGGCTACACCGAAGAGCGCAAGATGGAGCGCCGCCTGATCGCCGACTACGAGAAGACCGTCGGCGACCTGCTGTCGTCGCTGGACGGCGGCAACGTCGACCTGGCCGCGGAAATCGCCAGCATCCCCGAGCACATCCGCGGCTACGGCCACGTCAAGGAAGACCACCTGCACAAGGCCAAGGCGCGCGAGGCGGAGCTGCTGAAGGAATTCCGCAATCCGCTGCGGATCGTGCAGGCAGCGTAAGCCCGCAGGCAGCGAAAAAGCCCCGCTCGCGGGGCTTTTTCTTTGGCCGCCGGACGCGCGCGATGCCTCAGGCGTTGAAGCGGCGGCCGATCTCGTCCGCCAGCGCCTGCACTTTGGCCGACTCGGTCGGCATCTGCGGTTGGTGTTGCGAGGCGCGGACCAGCGCGACCCGGGCCAGTTCCAGCGCCGGGTCTTGATACTGCGCGATCGTGAAGCGGCGCCAGTCCTGCTGCGTCGCCGAGCCTTCCGCCAGCGAGCGCAAAAACGTTTCGAACGCGTCGCGCGTTTCCGGGGTGTGCGCAGAGATCATCGTCGTGGCCTTGGCTGAATGCGTCAGATGGCGCCGGCGAGCGCCCGCCTGACGACCGCCGCCGACGCTCCGTCGCTCACCATTGCATAGTTGTACGCGCCGCGCGACCAATACTGGGCCAGCAGGCCGCCGTCGCGGCGGTCGCCGCGCGGCAGCAGGTAATGGCGCGGGCCCGGCGGGCGGATGTAGAAGCTGATCGCCGCGCCGGCCGGCCCCTGGTAAAGCACCAGCGCCGCGGGGCCCTGGTCGGTGGCGAGGGCGCGCGCGCCGACCGGGCGATAGCCCGCGGCACTCAGATCGGGCAGGCGCATGGGTTCGCGGAAATTCGCATCCAGCCACGACTGCACCTCGCCGCCGGCCGCGTCGGTGCGCAGATCGCGGCGCGCAGCGAACAATCGGTGTGCGGCGATCGCGTCGGCCATCGGCGCGGCCGCGATCATCGACCGCGGCGCAGGGCGGCTCCATTCGCGCGCTTGCCAGCCGCCGATGCCGCCCACGCCGAGGCTCAGCAGCACCGACGCGGCGACCGCGTAGCGCGCGCTGCGCCTGCGCGCGAGACCGTTGCGCAGGCGCGCGGGGTCGAGCATGGGCTCGGGGGGCGGCACGGCGCCGGCGAGTCCGGCGCGCAGTTGCTGCGCGTCGCGTTGCCAGGCCTGCAGTTCGGCCAGGCGCTCGGGTTGGCGCGCCAGCCAGGCCTCGACCTCGGCGCGGCGCTCGGGGTCCAGGCGCCCGTCGATGTAGGCGTGCAGGTCGTGTTCGTCGGGGGCTTGGGGCGTCATACGGAACTCGCAAACGGAAGCAGAGCGCGGCGGCGCGGGTTACGGCGGGACGGGATGGTCATTTCAACAGCCTCAACGGCGGCGCCGCGGTCTCGCCTTCGCTGAGCCGGCGCAGCGCCTGTCGCGCGCGCGACAGGCGCGACATCACCGTGCCGATCGGAACCTCGAGGATGTCGGCCACCTCCTGATAGCTCAGTCCTTCGACCGACACCCACAGCAGCAGGCTGCGTTGCTCCACCGGCAACTGCTGCAACGCTTCCAGCGCCGAACGCGCCATGAACTCGCGTTCGGCCGAGGGCTGGCTTTCCGTCGCGCCCAGCCCGATCCGCGCCAGCAGGCCGGCGTAGCGCTGGGCGCGGCGCTGGCCGTCGAGGAATTGGCGATACAGGATCGAGAACAGCCACGGCCGCAGCGCGGCTTCGTCGCGGCGCTGGCCCCAGCCGGCGATCGCGCGTTCGAGCGCGCTCTGGACCAGGTCGTCGGCGGCGTGCGGGTCGCGCGCCAGCCAACGCGCGAAGCGTCGCAGCGAGGGCAGCTGTTCGCGCAAGGCCTGATCGAGTTCGTGCGGGGACATGGGCGCAGGGCCGGTTCGGAAGGGATTCGTCCGTAGGACGCCGCCGAGCGCAGTGTATTCCCGCGGCGCTCGCCGCGCCGGCGACGTCCGCGTTCGCGACCGGCCGACGGCGCGGGGATCGAAGCGTCGCCGACGGCGGCGACGCGGCCGCGGCTTGCGCCGCCCCTACCGGGGCCGCGTCGCGCCTGGCCAATCCCCGCGCATCCCCGATCCCGGCGGGAATAAACCGCGCCCGTACGCGTCCTACCCGGTATCGCAGCCACGGCCTTCGCCATGAACCAGCCCCTCGCCCCGCCCCGACCGCCCTTCCCCTTCGCCCGCTGGGCCCTGATCGCGCTCGCGGTCGGCGGCCTCGGCACCGCTTTCGCCTACGTCGCCGGCCCGCTCGACCCGCAGCGGCTGACGCCGCATCGCCTGGTCGACCGGTTGCAGGCCAACGGCGGCACGCATCCGGGCTATCGCCGCAATCACGCCAAGGGCGTGTGCGTGATCGGCCGCTTCGACAGCAGCGGCGCGGCGGCGCCCTACTCGCGCGCCGCGCTGTTCGCGGCCGGCGCGCGCACGCCGCTGGTCGGCCGCTTCGCCCTGCCCGGGGGCAACCCCTACGCGCCCGACGGCGGCGTGCCGATCCGCAGCTTCGCCCTGCGCCTGACCCAGGCCGACGGCCAACAGTGGCGGACCGGCATGAACAACATGCCGGTGTTTCCGGTGGCCACGCCGCAGGCTTTCTTCGAACAGTTGCAGGCCACCGCGCCCGATCCGGCCACCGGCAAGCCCGATCCGGCCCGGCAGAAGGCGTTCTTCCAGGCGCACCCGGAAACCGCCGCGTTCCGCGCCTGGATCAAGGACCAACGTCCGTCGGCCAGCTACGCGACCGAACCCTACTACGGCCTCAACGCGTTCTATTTCGTCGCCGCCGACGGCGCGCGCCACGCGGTGCGCTGGCAGGTCGAACCGGACAACGGCGCGGCCGCCGCGCCGCTGGGCGCGCAGGACGTCGACGCGCTCGCCGGCGAGCTCGAGCGCCGTCTGGCGCGAGGGCCGCTGCGCTGGCGCCTGTGGGCGACCTTGGCCGCGCCCGGCGATCCGATCGACGACGCCACCCGCCCCTGGCCCGCGCAACGCCAACGGATCGACGCCGGCACAGTGGTGATCGAACGCGCCCAGGACCAGGACAGCGGCGAATGCCGCGACATCAATTACGACCCGCTGGTGCTGCCCGACGGCATCGTCGCCTCGGCCGATCCGCTGCTGCCGGCGCGCTCGGCCGCCTATGCCGAGTCCTATCGCCGCCGCACCCTCGAGGAAGCGCGCGCCGGCGGCCGTCCGCCCAAGGAGAGCGCACGATGAACCGCGACGAGACGATGTTCTGGTGGCCGGCGCGCGTGCTGCACTGGCTGATGGCGATCATGATCCTGGCCATGCTGTTCGTCGGCGCGGGCATGGTGGCGAGCGTGTCGGAGCGGCACGCCTGGCTGTTGGCGCTGCACAAGCCGCTGGGGATCGCGATCCTGGCGCTGGCGGTGTTGCGCCTGGCGCTGCGGCTGTGGCGCCGGCCGCCGCCGTTGCCGCGCGAACTCGGCGCGGCGCAACGGCTGGCGGCGCAGGCTTCGCACTGGCTGCTGTACGCATTGATGCTGGCGATGCCGCTGATCGGCTGGGCGATGCTGTCGGCCGGCGGGTACCCGGTCGAGCTCGGCGGCGGCTGGCGGCTGCCGCCGATCGCGCCGTTCGACCCGAGCGGGTTCGCGACGCTGCGTTGGCTGCATCGGACTCTGGCCTATGCGCTGTTCGCGCTGGTGCTGCTGCACCTCGGCGCGGCCCTGCATCACGGACTGATCCGACGCGACGGGGTGTTGCGCAGCATGTTGTGGCGACGCCGCGATGCCGTCGCGGCAGCCGAAGGCGATGCGGATTGAAAGATCGCGCTCGCGCAGCGCGGGACGCTCCCGCGAGCCTGCGTTCGCGAACCGCGCCGGCCTCGTCGCTGCGGTTTCGCGGCCGCGGCTTGCGCCGTTCCTACCCCAGTGCCGGTGCATTCGCCGGCATCGGCAACCACACGCGGCGCACCGGCGTTAACCGGTCGGCGCCCACCCATGGCCGCCGACCGGTTCGGTTTCGATGTGCGAATCGAAGCCGGCGATCAGCGGCCGGGCCCGGGCGATCGCCGCCTGCACCTGCGGCAACGCCAACGAGGCGCGGTGGCTGTCGGCGCTGTCCCAGACTTCGGTGATCCAGATTGCATCGGCGTCCTTGGGATCGCGCGCGACGACATAGCTGAGGCAACCCGGCATCGCCTCGATGCCGTCGAGCAGGATCGCCGTCAGCGCGTCGCGCTGGCCGGCGACGGCGGTCATTTTTCCGATCAGTCCGTACATGGCGGGAGCATCCGAAGAGGAAGGGGCGACGTCGGCGGCGTGCGCCGGTCGTGGCGGTGCGGCGGAAGCGTTATCTGCGGGCCGGTCGCGGCAACCGAAGCGGACGCGCGCGGCGTGGGCCGGGGCCGCCGCGACTGTCGCGCCGAACTGTAGCGCCGAACCGAGGACAGATCGCGGACAAGCCCGGCGCGTCGGGAGACGGCGACCCGCGGCAGGTCGCCATGCCGGGCGCCGTTCACTTCGGCGCGAAGATCTTGCCCAGGCGATCCGGCGTACCGGGGACGCGCTCCAGCCGCGGGTACTTCAGGCCTTCGCGGTAATCGATCCGCACCGTGCGCACCACATCGGCGTTCTTGACGATCAACTCGATCGGCTTGCCGTCCTTGGCCGCGGTCACCGCGTCCTTGAGCCGTTCGCCGTTGGCGGCATAGCCGTTGACCGCGAGCAGGTGGCTGCCCGGAGCGATGCCGGCATTGAACGCCGGCCCGTCCCAGCGCACCGAGACCACGTTGGCGTCGCTGTTGGCCACGCTCATGCCCAGCGAATAAGTCAGGTCGGTCGCCTTGCGTTCGCCCTCGGCGAGCTTCTGGTACTCGCTCGGGGTGTCGGCGAAACTCAGTTTCCAGCCGCTCGCGGCCAGGCCGTCGAGCGGCGGCGCATGGGCGTCCAGGCGCGCGCGCAGGAAGCCGGCCCAATCGAACGCGACGACGCCGTTCAAGGCCGCGACCACGTCCTCGAACGCGTACGGCCGGACCCGGTAGTCGCCGTTCTCGCCGCCGAAAAAGGCGCGCGCGAAATCGTCGAGAGAACGCTTGTCGCCGCTGAGTTCGCGCAGCTTGGCGTCGACCGCGAGCCAGACCAGTTGGCCGCCGCTGTAGTAGTCCTCGCTGAGCTGGTAACTGCCGTAGGGCTTGGGCCGGCGCTGGGCGATCACCGGGTCGTAGGTGGTGTCCTGCAGCGAGCGCCAGGCCAGGCCCGGCCGATCGTGCGCGTAGCGCGCCACCACCTGGGCCAGCGCGTCGCGGGCGAACTCCTGCTTCCACAGGCCCGAGCGCGCGGCGAGCACATAGCCCCAGTACTGGGTCTGGCCTTCGTAGACCCACAGCAGCTCGTCGTTCAAGGGCTGGTTGAAGTTGTCGACCACCAGCCCGGCCGGGCGCCGCGACTTGCCGTTCCAGGCGTGGACGAATTCGTGCGCGAGCAAGTCGCGGCCGGTCGCACTGCCGCCATCCCAACCGGTGAAATAGTCGGTGTCGACGCCGTTCTCGCTGGAGCGGTGGTGCTCCAGGCCGATGCCGCTGAGCTGGCCCGACAACGACAACAGGAAATCGTAGCGATCGTAGGGCTGCGAACCGAACAGACGCCCGGCCTGCACCACCAGCTCGCGATGCGGCTTGAGCTGTTCGGGTTTGGCTTCCAGATACTTGGCCGCGTCGGCGACCACGTTGAGCCGCACCGGAATCTTGGCCCCCGGCGCCAGATCGAACTGCTTGAAATGGCGGCCGGCGAACACCGGCGAATCCAGCAGGGTATGCAGCGGTACCGTGCGGTAGCGCAGGCGGTCGCCGTCGCGCGCTTCCAGCTCGAGCGCGGTGCCGGCCTGCCAGCCGGCCGGCAGGGTCAGGCTCGGCGCGACCTCGATCGTGCGCGCCGGCACGCCGGCCGGGTACAGCGCGACCTGGTTCCACTGCAGGTTGAGCACGTCCGGCGTCATCACCACTCGGCCCTGGTTGCCGGCGGTCGGGGTCAGCACGTCGAAGCTCAACTCCAGCTCGTTCACGCCCTCGGGCACGACCAGCTTGAACGCGTACACGTCGAGCGGATCGCGCTGCCAGGCGATGGCCTGGCCGTTGCCGCGGATGCGCAGGCCGGCCAGCTTCTCGATCGGCCCGGTCGGCGAATGGTTGCCTTGGATCCATTGCGGATACAGCAGGGTCAGCGCGCCCGCCCGTACCGAAATGCGCTGGCGCGCGTGCAGCACGCGCCGCGACAGGTCGCTGGCGTCGACGTCCAGGCGCATGACGTCGGCAGCGGCCGCCGCCGTCGACGGCGCAGTTTGCGCGGCGGTCGGGAACGGAACCGGGGCGAGGGCCGAGGCGATCAACAGCGGCAAGGCGGCGGCGGCGAGTCGGGGCATGGCGAGTCCGGTGGCACGAAGACGATCCCGCATCCTACCCATCGCACCCGCCCTGCCCCCTGCCATTCGGCATGACCGCGCCGACCGGGCCGTGCTTGGCCCGATCGCGCACACGGCATGCGCAACGAGGGCGCAAGGCGAGCCTCCTGCGGTCGTGCCCGCGAAGGCGGGACATCGAGACTTCATCCCAGCATGGCGCTGAAGTCTCTGGATGCCCTGTCTGCGCCGGCATGACGGGTTCGCCGCGATGCGATCAAGCCCATCCAGCGTCGATCCCGCGAAGGCGGGAGCCCAGCGGTCATTCCGGCCGGACGCTCCGATCTGCGGAGCCGGGCGAACTGGAAGGGCCCGGCGGCAGCGCCGCCGGCGACGCCCGCTCGAGCCTGGGCGCGGCCTCAGCCGCGCGCCACTCCCGCCAGAATGCTCAACGCCACCGCTTCGGCGGTCTTGATCCCGTCCACCGCCGCCGACAGGATGCCGCCGGCGTAGCCCGCGCCTTCGCCGGCCGGGAACAGGCCGCGGGTATTGAGGCTGTGGCCGTCGGGGCCGCGGGCGATGCGCACCGGCGAGGACGTGCGCGTTTCGACGCCGGTCAACATCGCATCGGGCATCGCGAAGCCCTTGATCTGCTTGTCGAACGCCGGCAGCGCTTCGCGGATCGCCGCGATCGCGTACTCGGGCAGCGAGTTGCCCAGGTCGGTCAGGCGCACGCCCGGCGTGTACGACGGCTGCACCGCGCCGAGCGCGGTGGAGGGCCGGCCGGCGAGAAAGTCGCCGACGGTCTGCCCCGGCGCTTCGTATTCGCCGCCGCCCAGGGCGAAGGCCTGCGCCTCCCAATGCCGCTGCAGGGCGATGCCGGCCAGCGGGCTGCCGCCTGGGTCGGCGGTGTCGTCGTAGGCGCGATAGTCCTCGGGCGTGATCCCGACCACGATCGCCGCATTGGCGTTGCGTTCGTTGCGCGAGTATTGGCTCATGCCGTTGGTGACCACCCGCCCGGGCTCGCTCGCGGCCGCGACCACGGTCCCGCCGGGGCACATGCAGAAGCTGTACACCGAGCGGCCGTTGCGGCAGTGATGGACCAGCTTGTAGTCGGCCGCGCCGAGGATCTCGTGGCCGGCCTGCGGCCCGAAGCGGGCGCGATCGATCAGCGATTGCGGGTGCTCGATGCGGAATCCGATCGAGAACGGCTTGGCCTCCATGTACACGCCGCGCGCGTGCAGCATGGCGAAGGTATCGCGCGCGCTGTGGCCGAGCGCGAACACCACGTGGTCGGCGCGCAGTTGCGTGCCGTCGGCGAGCTGCACCCCACGCAGTTGCCCGTCTTCGATCAGCACGTCGTCGACCCGCTGCGAGAAGCGGATCTCGCCGCCGAGCGATTGGATGGTCTCGCGCATGTTCTCGACCATCGACACCAGGCGGAAGGTGCCGATGTGCGGCTTGCTGACGTAGAGGATTTCCTCCGGCGCGCCGGCCTTGACGAACTCGGTCAGCACCTTGCGGCCGTGGTGCTGCTTGTCGCTGATCTGGCTGTAGAGCTTGCCGTCGGAAAAGGTGCCGGCGCCGCCTTCGCCGAACTGCACGTTCGACTCCGGGTTGAGCACGCGCTTGCGCCACAGGCCGAAGGTGTCGACGGTGCGCTCGCGCACCGCCTTGCCGCGTTCCAGGATGATCGGGCGGAAGCCCATCTGCGCCAGCACCAGGCCGGCGAACAGGCCGCAGGGGCCCATGCCGATCACGATCGGCCGCAGCGGCAGCGAGGCCGGCGCGCGGGCGACGAACTTGTATTCGGTGTCGGGCGTCGGCAGGACCTTGACCTTGTCGGCGCCGGCCGCGCCTTGGCGCGGGCCTGGGGACGGCCCGGCCGCGGCGGCGTGTTCGCGCTGCAGGATCTCGGCCTCGCGCGGCGTATCGACGTCGATCGAGTAGATCAGCTCGATGCCGCCGCGCTTGCGCGCGTCGTAGCTGCGCTTGGCGACGGTGTAGCCGCTCAGTTCGGCCGCGGCGATGCCCAGGCGGGCGAGGATGGCGTCGGTGAGCGCGCTGGTCGGATGGTCCAGCGGCAGTCGGAGGTCGGTGAGTCGAAGCATGGCGATATTCTAGAGGCTTCGGTCGCGAGCGGTTTTTGCCGCGGCGCGGGACCCGGTTTTCGCGGCGCCGGGCGGCCGCCCCGGCCCTCTTGGCGTCGCACGTCCTGCGATCGCCGACGCGGAGCGTGCGCCGGAAGCGATCGTCGGAGCGGTCGCAAGCCATCGACGTCCCTGCCCCCTTCGCGCAAGAACGGCCGGCCCTTCAAGCCCATTGGCTCGGGATGCCCCGCTCTCAACGCCCGCATAACCATCGCCGCAGCGGGATTGGCTAGCATGCTGCGTCCCGTTGCCACGACGTCGCCTGCCCCATGATCCGACGCCAGTTCCTCAAGCGCGCCGCCGGCGCTCTCGCCGCCGCCGGCCTGCCGCTGCCCCTGTTGGCCTTCGCTGCGCCCTCGGCCCGGCTGGGTCCGCCGCAACCGTTCGATTTCGCCGCGCTCAAGGGCCAGGCCCGGGCCCTGGCCGAGCGCGCTTACGTCGCCCGCAACGCGACCCTGCCGGCGCCGGTGGCGGCGATGGACTGGGACCAGTACCAGTCGATCCGCTTCCAGCGCGACCATGCCTTGTGGGGCGCGGACGACGGCAAGTTCCTGGCCCAGTTCTTCCACCTCGGCCTGTTCTTCAAGTCGGCGGTGCGCATGTACGAAGTCGCCGACGGCCAGGCGCGCGAGATCGGCTACGACCCGACGATGTTCGATCGCCGCCGCAGCGGCCTGGACGGCAAGCCGCTGCCGGCCGACCTGGGCTTCGCCGGCTTCCGCCTCAACACCCGTCGCGACCCGGACCGCGATTTCGCCGCCTTCCTCGGCGCCAGCTATTTCCGCGCGGTCGGCGGCGAAGGCCAGTACGGCCAGTCCGCGCGCGGGCTGGCGATCGACACCGGCACCGGCCGGCCCGAGGAATTCCCGGACTTCACCGCGTTCTGGCTGGAGCGCCCCGCCCCGGGCTCGGACACGCTGATCGTCTACGCCCTGCTCGACTCGCCCAGCATCGCCGGCGCCTATCGCTTCGCGATCACCCCGGGCGAGGTGTTGCTGATGGACATCGACTGCGCGCTGTATCCGCGCAAGACCATCGAGCGCATGGGCCTGGGCCCGTGCACCAGCATGTACCAGGTCGGCGAGAACGACCGCCGCATGGACTGGGACTGGCGTCCGGAAATCCACGACACCGACGGCCTGGCGATGTGGACCGGCCGCGGCGAGTGGATCTGGCGGCCGCTGTGCAATCCCGAGCGACTGCGCTTCAACATGTTCGCCGACGAAAACCCGCGCGGTTTCGGCCTGCTGCAGCGCGACCGCAACTTCGATCATTACCAGGACGACGGCGTGTTCTACGAGAAGCGCCCCTGCCTGTGGGTCGAGCCCAAGCAGGCTTGGGGCGCCGGGTCGGTGCAGTTGGTCGAGATCCCGACCGTCGACGAATCCTTCGACAACATCGTCGCGTTCTGGAACCCGCGCGAGAAGCCGCAGCCTGGGCAGGAACTGCTGTACGGCTATCGCCTGTACTGGGGCGCGCAACCGCCGGCGACGCCGCCCCTGGCGCGCTGCGTCGCCACCCGCACCGGTCTGGGCGGGCGCATCGGCTTCAAGCGCGATTACTTTTCCTGGCGCTTCGCGGTCGACTTCGCCGGCGGCCGCCTGGCCGAGTTGGCCAAGCGCAACGCCAGCGTCGAACCGGTGGTGCAGATCGGCCGCGGCGGCCGACTGGAAACGGTGTCGTGCCGGCCCCTGCACGAGATCGGCGGCTACCGGGCGATGTTCGATGCGGTGCCGCCGGACGACTCGACCGAGCAGATCGATCTGCGCCTGTTCCTGCGCGACGCCAGCGGGGCGCTGAGCGAGACCTGGCTGTATCAGTGGTCGCCGCCGAGCAAGAGCGAGCGGCGCTTGTACTGAGGCCGGGAACGCGCAGCACGAGCAGGAACGAATCCCCCGTCTTCAACGGGGGGAAGTGCAACGCCAAGCATCGTCGCTCGTGCAGACATGCCGCGGCACGGCGACGCCGACGTTGGCAGCGCGTTGCGTTGTCCGTCAGCCGCTGGCCTGGGCGCTTGGTTGCCGTTGGCGGTCGACGATCGGTGCTTGGCCGCGAGCGACCGGCCGTTGGCTGTTAGCCGTTAGCCGTTAGCCATACCGTTTCGCCTCTTCGACGGAGCGCGCCAGTTCGCCCTTTGAAAAAAAGCGGCTGGCGCTCGCGCTGGCCCGGCATGCGGACGCACGGCCTGCGCTGGGGGATTTGCCTGAGTCGCGCAACGCGGCGAACCCGCAGCAGCGAAGCCCTCGCCAAGCCCGGCTCCGCTTCAACCAATCCCCAATCCCGGCTCCCTAATCCCCGCCCTCAAGCCACTCGCGTACGCCGCGCTCGGGCCAGGTGCACCAGCAACAGCGAAATCGCCGCCGGGGTCATGCCGGGAATGCGCTGCGCCTGGCCGACGGTCTGCGGGCGCACCCGATCCAGCTTCTGCTGCACTTCCGCCGACAGGCCGCGCACCGCGGCGTAGTCGAAGCCGTCCGGAATCGGCGTGCTCTCGTTGCGCTGCTGACGCTCGATCTCGTCGCGCTGGCGGTCCAGGTAACCGGCGTACTTCACCCCGATCTCCACCTGCTCGGCGACCTCGTCGTCGGCCACCGCCGGCCCCAGCGAGGCCACCTGCATCAGCTTGGCGTAGTCCAGTTCGGGGCGCTTGAGCAGATCGCGCGCGCTGCTTTCGCGGCTGACCTCGACCCCGAGCGCCTGCGCGATCTCGCGCCCCAGCGCATTGTTCGGCGCCGCCCAGATCGCGCCCAGGCGCGCGGTCTCGCGCTCGATCGCCTCGCGCTTGCGCGCGAACGCGTCCCAGCGCGCGTCGTCGACCAGGCCCAGCTCGCGCCCGAACGGGGTCAGGCGCAGGTCGGCGTTGTCCTCGCGCAGTTGCAGCCGGTACTCGGCGCGCGAGGTGAACATGCGGTACGGCTCGCTGGTGCCGTGGGTGATCAGATCGTCGACCAGCACGCCCAGGTAGGCCTCGTCGCGGCGCGGGCTCCAGCCTTCGCGGCCGAGCACGAAGCCGGCGGCGTTGACGCCGGCCAACAGGCCCTGCGCGGCGGCTTCTTCGTAGCCGGTGGTGCCGTTGATCTGGCCGGCGAAGAACAGCCCGGCGACCGACTTGGTCTCCAGCGTGCTCTTGAGCCCGCGCGGATCGAAGAAGTCGTATTCGATGGCGTAGCCCGGGCGGGTGATGTGGGCGCGCTCGAAGCCGCGAATCGAGCGCACCAGGTCCAACTGCACGTCGAACGGCAGCGAGGTCGAGATCCCGTTCGGGTAGATCTCGGCCACGTCCAGGCCCTCGGGCTCGACGAAGATCTGGTGGCTGGCCTTCTCGGCGAAGCGCACCACCTTGTCCTCGATCGAGGGGCAATAACGCGGGCCGATGCCTTCGATCTGGCCGGTGTACAGCGGCGAGCGGTCGAGCGCGCCGCGGATGATCTCGTGGGTGCGCTCGCTGGTGTGGGTGATCCAGCACGACACCTGACGCGGATGGTCGGCACGCGTGCCGAGGAAGGACATGACCGGACGCGGATCGTCGCCCGGCTGCTCCTCCATCACCGAGTAGTCCAGGCTGCGGCCGTCGATGCGCGGCGGGGTGCCGGTCTTGAGCCGGTCGACCACGAACGGGCCTTCGCGCAGCCGTGCCGCCAGGGCCACCGCGGGCGGATCGCCGGCGCGGCCGGCGGCGTAGGTGGTCTGGCCGACATGGACCTTGCCGGCGAGGAAGGTGCCGGCGGTCAGCACCACCGCCGGCGCGCGGAAGCGCAGGCCGGTCTGGGTCAGCACGCCGACCACCCGGCCGGCGTCGAATGCGATGTCGTCGACCGCGGCCTGGAACAGGGTCAGGCCGGGCTGGGCCTCGACCGCTCGGCGGATGAAGCTGCGGTACAGGGCGCGGTCGGCCTGGCAGCGGGTGGCGCGCACCGCCGGGCCCTTGCTGGCGTTGAGCCGGCGCCACTGGATGCCGGCGGCGTCGGCGGCGCGGCCCATGATCCCGCCGAGGGCGTCGATCTCCTTGACCAGATGGCCCTTGCCGATGCCGCCGATGGCCGGGTTGCAGCTCATCGCGCCGACCGTCTCCACCGAATGGGTCAACAGCAGCGTGCGCGCGCCGGCACGCGCCGCGGCCAGCGCGGCCTCGGTGCCGGCGTGGCCGCCGCCGACCACGATCACGTCGTATTGGTAGAAGGAGTCGCTCATCGCATCGTCGTCGTGGCTGCGGTCGTCGCCCGCGGACGACCCGGTCGCAATTTTAGGCCAGGCGCGCGGCCCGGGGCTTCACCCAGAGTTGGCACACTTCATGCTTGGGATAGAAGTGCACCTTGCGGGGCAGGCGCTAGACGCCGGCTGGAATTGGAACAGGGGCTGGCCAAGCGCTCGCGGGGGAAGCCGGGGGGCCGAATGTCGGGGGACATTCGGCCCCTTTTTTATTGCGCGTTTTTTGCGCGCGCGGCGCGCTCGCTGCGCCATCGCCGCCACTGCGAGGCCGCCGCCGCCGAGTCGCTCGCGACGCGCAAGTCCTTGAATCGCATAAAGCAAAAGCGCACGCCGATGCGTGCGCTTTGGCTGTGTCCCCGGCTTGCGGGGGAATGGGCGCCGACGCCTGACGGGGACGGAACAGGGGGGATCCGTGATTCCTCGCCAGGCGCCGACATAGAAGTCTTGCTTACCGAAAACGTCCAAATACGACGTAAGCGGTCAGTAGCGGTAGATTGCGGTCACTTCGGCCTGAACGCAAGTGCGCACCGTTCCACTTTGCAGTGCCGGGGCGCACGACCGTGCACCCCGGCAGGGCTCCGTTCAGCGTTGGACCTCGCGCCAGGGCACGCCGCGCCGGCCGCTGGCGGGCGGGCTCGACGGCTGCGGCCGCGGCTGCGGGATGCTGCTCGGTTGCGGGATGCCGCTGGGGCCCGGGCCGCTCCAGCGCTGGCCGCGGTCCGTACGCGCGTCGCGCCACGGAATGCCGCGCGGATGGTCCGGCAGCGACGGCCGGGTGGTCGGCGGGCGGTGCGGACGGTTCGGGTAGTAGTGGCGCGGATACGGCGACGGGTAATAGCCGTAGGGATAGCCATAACCGCCGTAACGGTAGGGATTGCCGTAGTAGCCGCCGTAGCGGTAGTACGAGCTGCCGTAGCCGTAGGGGTAATAGCCGTAGCCGTACGGCGCGCCGTAGTAGCGATAATCGACGCTCGGGCGGCCGTAGTAATACGAACCGCCGCCGCTGCCGCCGCGCAGGGAATAGTCGGTGACGCAGCCCGCCAGCAGGGCGGTTGCGAGCAAGGGCAATAGCAGTTTGCGAATCATGTCGGACCCCCGGTATCAGGGGTCCAGCTTCGATCCGGCGTTTTGAACTCGGGCTTAATTCGGCCCGGCCCGGCCTGTACGGTTCAGCCCGCGGCCTGGGCGTCGGCCGTGGCCTGGGCGTTGGGGGCCGACACCATGGTCGGGTCGAGGCGGGGCGGTATGCATCCGACGAGCAGGACCGCGAGCAGGCATACCGATAATTTGCGGAGCATGATGCATCCCCTGTTTTATTGGGCGTCGACGGAATACCGCGCCGTGGGTTCGCTTGGGCCATCGTGGCGCGTCGCCCGGAGTATAGCCAACCGCACTCCGGCGTCGTTCCGTGACCGGATCGGCGCACGATGAGATCCAAACTAGCCGCGGCCGGGCGCGAATTCCGGTACGGGCTCACAGATTCGCATGGCGCGGCCGTGCCGCGCGCGGCCGCGATCGGCACACTTGCCGCGCGCCCCTGGGCTTGAGGTAGATTGCCGCCACGGTCGACCGGCCCGTCCGCGCGATGCGCGGAGGCGATCCGCCGGCGGGAACCTTCCGCGTCTGCGGCCGGTCCTGTATCGCGGCGCCGGGAGCGGCGCCGTCGCGCACCACCTCATCTTTGGCCCGGCAGTTCTCGATGATCGAATTGGAAGCGGTCCATCGTCGCTACGAGATGAATGGGCAGGCGGTAAACGCATTGGATGGGGTGGACCTGAGCATCGAAGCCGGCGAATTCGTCGCCATCACCGGCGCCTCCGGCTCGGGCAAGTCCAGCCTGCTCAACATCCTCGGCTGCCTCGACCGCCCCACCCGCGGCCGCTATCTGATCGAAGGCCGCGACGTCGCCGCGCTCGACGACGAAGCCGCCAGCGACATCCGCAACCGCCGCATCGGCTTCGTGTTCCAAAGCTTCCATCTGCTGCCGCGGCTGAGCGTGCTGGAGAACGTGCTGCTGCCGCTGCGCTTCCATCGCGCGCCGCCGGCCGACAGTGCGCAGCGGGCGCGGCACTTGCTCGACCGGGTCGGCCTGGGCGCGCGCAGCGGGCATCGGCCCAGCGAGCTATCCGGCGGCCAGCAACAACGCGCGGCGATCGCCCGCGCCCTGCTGCTGCAGCCGGCGCTGCTGCTCGCCGACGAGCCCACCGGCAACCTGGACTCGAAAAGCGCCGCCGACGTGCTCGACCTGATCGGCGAAGTCCATGCCGGCGGCCAGACCGTGGTGCTGGTGACCCACGACCGCGACCTCGCCGCGCGCGCGCCGCGCGAGGTGCGTCTGCACGACGGCAGGATCGAACATGACTCGGCGGCCTGATCGCTACGGCGCCGCGGCGCTGGCGCTGCTGGCCTGCGCGCCGGCGGCGGCGGCCGTGCTGACCGGCGAGGTGCGCTCGGTCGGCGCGCAGCCGATCTACACCCCGCAATCCAGCACCGCGCCGGTGACGATCCGCTACTTCGTACCCGAAGGCCAGGCGGTCAAGGCCGGCGAAGTGGTGCTGCGCATCGACCCCGGCCAGGCCGGCACCCAGATTCCCGAGCTCGACGCCAAGCTCGAACAGACCCGGGCCAAGGCCGCCAAGGAATTGGTCGAACTTGAGGTCAAGACGGTCGACGCCGAAGTCGCGCTGGCCGACGCCGAGGCCGCGCTGGCCACCGCCAGGATCGAAGCGGCGATTCCGCGCGGCCTGATCTCGCAGCTCGACTACGACCGCCATCAGGGCGAATTGGACAAGACCACCCGCGAGCTCAAGCTCAAGCGCGAGCAACTCGCCGCCGCGCGCGCCGCCCATGCGCGCCGGAGCGAGGACGCGCGGTTAGAGCTGGCCAAGCTGAGCGGCCAACGCGACTACTACGCCCTGCTGCTGCGCCAGTCGGAGGTGCGCGCCGAACGCGACGGCATCGTCCTGCACGGGTTCAATACCAGTTGGAGCGGTGGCCGCATCGACGAAGGCAGCTCCACCATGCCCGGCAGCAAAGCCGGCGAGATCGCCAGCGGCGGCAGCGGCATGCAAATCCGCGCCTGGGCGCTGGAGCCGGACCGGCGCGGCTTGCGCGTCGGCCAGCCGGTGCAACTGGCCTTCGACGCTCTGCCGCGGCAACGCCTGCAGGGACGCATCACCGCGATCGCCGGCGCACCCGACCGCAAACCCGAATGGGGCGAAGGCCGTTACTTCAGCGTCGACATCGCCCTGCCCGAACGGCATGCGCTCAAGTTGCTGCCGGGCATGAGCGTGCGGGTCAGCCCCCTGGCCGCACCCGGAGCGGCGCGATGAATCCGCGCCGCGGCTTCCTCGCCTTGGCGCTGGCCGCCGGCGCCACCGCGGCCGCGGCCGCGGCCGCGCCGTTGCGCGTGGACGGCGAAGTCTATGCACGCCGCACGTCGGCGCTGATGCCGCCGACGGTCGAGCGCATGTGGCAGTTCAACATCACCCAGCTCGCCCCCGACGGCGCGCCGGTCAAGCGCGGCCAGCCGGTGATCGCCTTCGACAGCAACGAGGTGGTCAAGCAGCTTGTGGAGAAGCGCAGCCGGCTCAAGGAAAAGCAGGTCGAGCTGGACAAACTCGACCTGGAACTGGCCGAGCGCGAGCGCACCGAACGCCTGGCCACCGACGAGGCGCGCGCCGCGCTCGACAAGGCGCAACGCAAGACCCAGCAACCGGCCGAGCTGATCGCCGGCATCGAGTACCGCAAGCTGCTGATCGCACGCAGCCAGGCCGAGCGCAAGCTGGCCCTGGCGCAGCGCCGCGAAACCTTGTCCGCCGAGCAACGCCGGCAGGAGCGGCGCCTGCTCGCCGCCGAGCGCGCGCAGCTGCAGGCCGACGTCGACCGCCTGCAGCGCTCGCTGGCGGCGCTGGAAGTGCGCGCGCCGCGCGACGGATTGATGATGCACCGAAGCAATTGGGAAGGCGAAAAGTACGACGTCGGCTCGCAGGCCTGGGTCGGCCAGACGGTGGCCGAGATTCCCGACATGAGCACGCTGGCGGTGCGCGCCGAACTGCCCGAGCGCGAGCTGCAGCGCGTCGCGGTCGGCGCGCCGGTGCGGATCGTGGTCGAAGGCGGCGCCGGCAGCGTGCTGCGCGGACGGATCGAGTCGGTCGGACGCGCGGTGCGCAGCAAATCGCAAGTACAGCCGGTGCCGGTGCTGGACCTGGACGTACGCCTGGACGATCCGCGCGCGCCGTTGCGTCCGGGCCAGGCGGTGCGGGTCGAGATTCCGGCGCCGACGCGGAGCGCGCGGCCATGAGCGCGTACCGGCTTCGATTGCGCGCCGTCGCGGCAGCGAGCCTGGCGCTGGCCGGCGGCTTGGGCGTCGCATCGACGACCGGTTGCACCGCCGAGCAGGCCCCGGCGGCGACCGAAATCGTGGCCGCGGCGCCGCTGCGGCTCAGTGTCGCCGGCGAAGGCGAGCTCAAGCCGGCCAAAGCCACGCCCTTGCAGGTGCCCGGGCGCAATTGGTCGGCGCGGCAACTGGAGTGGATGTTGCCGGAGGGCAGCGCGGTCAAGCGCGGCGACCTGATCGCGCGTTTTTCCGCTGCGCAAGGCCAACAGGAACTGGCCCAGACCCTGATCGACCTGCAGCGCAACGAACTCGCCCGCGCGGCCAAGCAGGGCGATCTCGACACCGCGCAAAGCAAGGTCGCGGTCGACCTGGCCCAGGTCGCGGTGCAACTGGGCATCGCCGAGCGCTACGCCGGCGCCGACTTGAGCACGATGGCGCGCAACGAGGTGCTGGACGCGGTCGAGGACGCACGCTTCCTGCACGCCAAGCGCGACACCTTGGAATGGCAGCGCGACCAGGCCGGCGTGCGAGGCGGCGCCGAGCTGGCGGTGCTCGATGCGCAACGCGCGACCTTCGACATCACCGCCAAAGCGCGCCAGGCCGACCTGGACGCGCTGGAACTGCGCGCGCCCAACGACGGCGTGCTGATGCTCAGCGCCAACTGGTCCGGCGACAAGCCCAGCGTCGGCGCCACCCTGCGCGCCGGCTTCGACTACGGCAGCCTGCCCGACGCCTCGGCGATGGAACTGGAACTGAGCCTGCCGCAGATCGAGGCGCAGGGGGTCGAGGTCGGCGACGCGGTCGAGATGGCGCCGGTCGGCCGCCCCGAGCAGCGCATCGTCGCCAAGCTGTCGTGGGTCGCCAGTGCGGCCAAGGTCCGCAGCCAGGAAAGTCCGGTGAAGTATCTGTCGATGAAGGCGCCGATCCCGGCCGAAGCGATCGCGCGCTACAAGCTGGTGCCGGGACAACGCCTGCGCGCGCGGGTGATTCTGTTCGACGCGCCGCGTACGCTCAGCGTCGCCAACGTCGCCATCGAGGGCGATGCCGGCAAGGAGTACGTCAGGGTGCGCCAGGGCGGCGACTTCCTGCGCCGCGAGGTGCGCCTGGGCGCGCGCGGGCCGGCGCGGTCGCAGGTGCTGTCCGGCTTGCGCGACGGCGACGAAGTGCTGCTGGCCGCGGCCGGCGCGGTCGCCGGTCACGACGGAGCCGGCGACGACGACACGGATGCCGGCGGCGACGCGGCGCCGGCCAGTACGGCCGCCGACGCTCCCGCCGCGGCGGCGCGCAGTCCGCGCCAGGCCCACCCATGAGCGCACTGTTGAAGGCGTTGCCGCCGATCTGGCGCGAGGCGGTCGAGGAGCTGTGGCGGCGACGCCTGCGCACGCTGCTGACCCTGCTCGGCCTGATCTTCGGCGTCGGCGCCATCGTCGCCATGCAGGCGGTCGGCGAAGGCAGCCGGCGCGAAGCGCTGCGTCTGGTCGAGAGCCTAGGCCTCAACAATCTCATCGCCGAAGCCAAGGCCCAGGACGAAAACAGCCTGCGCGAGACCCGCGCGCGCAGCCTCGGCCTGAGCCTGGCCGACGCCGACGCCGCGTTGGCGGTGGTGCCCGGCGCCGAACGCTACGCCGCGGAAAAGCCGGTGCGCACCCATTCGGTGTTCAGCGACTACGGCCGCAGCGACGCCCAGACCAGCGGCGTGAGCCCGGACTACTTCGCCCTGTCCTCGCTGCGCATCGCCCGCGGACGCGCCCTCGGCGCCCAGGACGACCAGCGCCTGGCCGCGGTCGCGGTGCTCGGCCATCAGGCCGCGGCGGATCTGTTTCCCGGCATGGACCCGATCGGGCAGTTGCTCAAGGTCAATCACGTCTGGCTGGAAGTGGTCGGCGTGCTGGCCGACCGCGACCTGAGCAAGGACCAGTTCGAAGGCGTGCAGTTGGGACTGGAGAGCAACCGCGTCTACCTGCCGCTGGCCAGCGCCCGCGCGCGCTTCCGCTTCCAGCCGCAAGAGGACGAAGTCGACCGCTTCCTGCTGCGCCTGCGCGATCCGTCGCAACTCGCCGCCGGCGCGCGCGTGCTGTCGACCGTGCTGACCCAGCGCCACGCCGGCATGGCCGATTTCCGCCTGGTGGTGCCGCAGCAGTTGTTCCAGCAGCACCAGAAGACCCAGCGCATCTTCCGCGTGGTGATGGGGGCGATCGCCGGCGTCAGCCTGCTGGTCGGCGGCATCGGCATCATGAACATCATGCTCGCCAACGTGCTCGAACGCCGGCGCGAGATCGGCTTGTTGCGGGCGCTCGGCGCGCGCCGGCGCGACGTGATCGCGCAGTTCCTGCGCGAGGCCACGGTGATCTGCGTCGCCGGCGCCGCGCTGGGATTGCTGTTCGGCATCGCGCTGGCCTATCTGATCGCCTTCTTCGCCGGCTGGCAGGTGGCCTGGGCGCCGCTGCCGGTGCTGTCCTCGGCGCTGTTCTGCGCCGCCGTCGGCCTGGCCTTCGGCGTCTACCCCGCGCGCCAGGCGGCGCGCCTGGACCCGATCGCCGCCCTGCGCCACGATTGATCCTCCGCCGGGCCCGGCGCCGGACCCGGCACACACTTCGCAGCCGTCCCGACGCACCCGCCACGCCCCGCACGCTGCGTTCGCCGCCCCTGCGCTACGCTTGGGCCATGAACGACCTGACCGTCTCCCCCGCGGCCGATGCCGCCCTCGCCCCGGCCGCGCCGGAATTCGCCGACATCCTCGCCGCCGCCGCGCGCATCGCGCCGCACGCGCACGCCACGCCGGTGCTGCGCTCGCGCGCGATCGACGAATTGGCCGGCTGCGAGCTGCACTTCAAATGCGAGAACCTGCAGCGCGGCGGCGCGTTCAAGTTCCGCGGCGCCTGCAATGCGGTGTTCGCCCTCAGCGACGAAGACGCCGCACGCGGCATCGTCACTCAAAGCTCGGGCAATCACGGCGGCGCGATCGCGCTGGCCGCGCGCCTGCGCGGCACCACCGCGACCGTGGTCGCGCCGCACAACACGCCGCAGGTCAAGCTCGCCGCGATCCGCGCCTACGGCGCGCGCATCGTGCCCTGCGAGCCGCTGCAATCCTCGCGCGACGCGGTCACCGCCCAGGTGCTGGCCGACACCGGCGGGGTGCTGGTGCATCCGTTCAACGATCCCAAGGTGATCGCCGGCCAGGGCACCGCGACCCTGGAACTGCTCGGCCATGCACCGCAGCTGGACGCGGTGATCGCCCCGGTCAGCGGTGGCGGATTGCTGTCCGGCACCGCGATCGCGGCGCACGGCGTCGATCCGGCGATCGAGGTCTACGGCGCCGAACCGCAAGGCGCCCGCGATGCGCACGATTCGCTGCGCGAAGGGCGCAGGATCACCGGCCGCACCCCGGACACGATCTGCGACGGCCTGCGCGCCGAGCTGGGCACGCTCACCTTTCCTATCCTGAGCCGGCACGTGCGCGAGATCCTGCTGGTCGACGACGCCCAGGTGATCGCGGCGATGCGGCTGATCTGGGAACGCATGAAGCTGGTGGTCGAGCCCTCCGGCGCGGTGCCGCTGGCGGTGGTCCTGGCCCAGCGCGAACGCTTCGCCGGACGCCGGGTCGGGCTGATCGTGTCCGGCGGCAATGTCGATCTGGGATTGGCGTCCGCCTGGTTCGCCGACGCCTCCTGACCGGTTCGCGAACGGTTTCGCGTTTGTTATGCGGCAGCGTTTTCTACGGACGCGTACGGCCGCATAAAACGCGGAAAAACTCCCTTCATCTGTGATCTTGGTTTGCGTTTTTTGTGAACGCAGCTGGCACGCTGCGCCATCGCGCGCCAGTCCCTGTCATGACGCGCCGCTCGGACAGCGAGCGTCTTCAGGAACATGCACAGGCCAGGGGAGTTACACATGGTGGATGTCGAATTCCGCGTGGTGTCCGACCGGCGCGACGGGCTGCTGCTCGCGCTGGGACAGGTGGTGATCGCCAACGGTTTCACCCTGCTGCGCCAACGCATGCTCAACAGCGAGGAGGGCGTGGTCCTGAGCATGGTCGTGCGCGGCCCGGCCGAGTCCTTGCTGGTGCTGGAAGAACGCCTGGGAACGCATCACCTGGTGCAGAGCTTCGAGGCCTCGGCCTACGAGGGCGGCAACGGCGCGGCCGCAGCGCCGGCACCGGTGCGCAGCAACGGCGCGGCCAGCGCGCCGAACATCCCGCCGCCCGCCGCTGCGCCGGCCGCCGCAGCCGCGCCGGCCCAGGCGACCGCGGCGCCGATCGATACCCAGCGGGTGGAGACCCTGCTGCCGCAGCTGGCGCGCAACTACCCCAACATCCTGCTGCAGTTGGTGGCGCTGGAACGCGAGCTGCCGCCGAGCCAGCGCGAAGCGACCCTGCGCTACATCGGCCAGCGCGTCGGCGCCTGGGTCTACAAACGCGACTACGCGCTGGGCGGACAACTGCCGCTGCACGACTCGGTGCGGCGCATCGCTTTGCCGGCGATGCGCCAGCTGGTCCAGGCCGAACTGCAGGACGACGCCCTGCGGATCCGCAACAGCCCCTTCTGCCATCGCGGCGAAAGCGGCGAATGCTGCCACTTCCTGCGCGGCATGCTCGGCGGCCTGCTGGAAGGCCAGCACGGCGCCGACGGCGTGCGGGTGGTGGAAAGCCAATGCCGCAACACCGGCGCGGAGGCGTGCCGGTTCGAGTTCCAGGCCTGACCGGTCCGACACCGGTCGGCCACGGCGCGGACGGCCGTGGCGCTACGGACACTCCGGTCGACCGCCGGAGCCGCATTGCCGCTACGGCGCGGGGAAGGCGCCGGCGCGGCCCCTAGCCAGACAACCCACCAGGGGGTTCCGCCATGCCGATCGATCACGCCATCCAGTGCATCCATGACCCGTTCCTCGTCGTCCTGTCCTATGTCGTGTCGGTGCTGGGCTCGTTCACCGCCTTGCAGCTGGCGATCGCGATCCCGAGCGCGACCACGCCGGGACAACGCTGGCGCGCGGTGACCGCCGCCGGCATCGCGATGGGCGGCGGCGCGATCTGGGCCATGCATTTCATCGCCATGCTCGCCTGCAAGATGGACGTGGCGGTGACCTACGACCTGCCGATCACGGTCGGCTCGGCGATCATCGCGGTGGTCTCGTGCATGGCCGGCCTGGCCATCGCCGGCAGCGGCCTGTTCAACTGGGGCAAGCTGATCCTCGGCGGCGTGCTGATGGGCCTGGGCGTGACCGGCATGCATTACGCCGGCATGGCGGCGATGCTGATGCCGGCCGACACCGTCTACAACACCAACCTGGTGCTGGCTTCGGCGGCGATCGCCGTGGTCGCCTCGATCGTCGCCCTGTGGCTGGCGTTCAACCTGCGCGGCTGGGGCCAGATGCTCGGCAGCGCCCTGGTCATGGGCGTGGCGGTGTGCGGCATGCATTACACCGGCATGCTCGCGGCCAGCTTCATCCCCAACAAGGCCGGCAGCGCCGCGCTCGCCGGCGGCATCAGCGGCGGCTACCTGGGCATCGGCATCTTCGTCGTCACCACCGCCCTGCTCGCCGCGGTGCTGACCCTGAGCCTGCTGCGCCAACGCCAGCGTGCGATGGTGCGGATTTGATCCTGCGCGCCCGATCCCGCCGATCGGGCGACCGCCGCGACGACACAAGGCCCGCCACGCGCGGGCCTTGTGTCGTCCGGCCGCCGCGGCCACGGCGCGCGCCGGCGGGATCGGCGATCATGTCCGCCGGCCCCGCACCGCCTGGAGTTCCGATGAAGATCGACGGC
>NZ_HG424442.1:63867-75186 GCF_000336385.2 Lysobacter antibioticus HS124
ACGACCGCGCCACCGAGCTGGTGCTGTCCTATTACGCCGCGTTCAACCGCGGCGACTGGGACGGCATGCTCGCCACCCTCGCCGACGACGTCGCCCACGATCTCAACCAGGGGCCGCGCGAAACCGGCCGCGCGGCCTTCGCCGCGTTCCTGCAGCGCATGGCCCGGCATTACCGCGAACAGTTGCGCGACGTCGTGGTGATGACCGCGCCCGACGGCGCCCGCGCCGCGGCCGAGTACGTGGTCCATGGCGAGTACCTGGTCACCGACCCGGGCCTGCCGGAAGCGCGCGGGCAACGCTACGTGCTGCCCGGCGGCGCCTTCTTCGAGATCGCCGACGGCCGCATCCGCCGAGTCAGCAACTACTACAACCTCGGCGACTGGACCGCCCAGGTCGGCGCCTGAGCAGCGCCGCGCGGCCCGGCGCGGCGCTCAACCGCCGCGGTCGCTGCGCAATTGCTTCACCCGGCGTTCGTTGCCGGCCGCGGCGCGCGCGGCGACCACGCTGAACATCACGATGCCGACCCCGACCAGGCAGGCGCCGGCCAGGGTCCGGCCCTGCGGCCAGGCCTCGCCCAGCCACAGCGCGCCGATCACGGTCGCGAACAGGATTTCCGCCGCCTGCATCGCCTCGGCCGCGGCCAACGCGGTCGGCTCGTTGCGCACCATGCCGGTGGCCTGGAAGAACAGCACGGTCGCGATCACGCCCGCGCCCAGGGCCACGCCCGCCGCCAGCCACAGCTGTCCCGGCGGCGGCGCACCGGCCTGGACGCCCGCATACGCGGCCACCGCCCACCATAGCGGCTGGCTCGCCAGGGTCATGCCGAACACGCGCTGGGTGGCGTTGAGTTCGATGCCGCTGCGCTCCAGGTGCAGCAGCAGGCCGCGATTGCCCAACGGGTAAGCGAAGGCCGAAACCGCCACGCACAGCAGCGCGATCCAGCCGGCGCGATCCAGCCGGCCGCCGCCGTGGCCGAACTGCATGATCAGAACACCGGCGACGATCAGCAGGCCGACCAGCAGCGCCGGCAGCGGAATCCGCGCACGCGCGTCGCGGTACAGGAACGGCGCGCACAGCATCCCGGCGATCACGGTCAGTTGGAAGGTACCGGCGATCAGCCACGAGGGGCCGCTGGCGGCGGCGTAGCTGAGGCAGACGTAGAACAGCACGAAGCCGATGCCGCTCCACAGCAGCCACGGCCAGGGATGGGCGCGGATCGCCTTCCACACCGGCTTGACCCCGCCGAGCAGCGGCATCGCCAGCAACAGCATCGGCAGGGTGAACAGATAGCGCAGCGCCGCGGTCCACGCCCAATGCCCGCCGGCGGTGGCGGCGGCGCGGTTGAGCACGTAGGTGCAGGTGAAGAACAGCGCCGAGGCCAGCGCGATCAACACCGCCCACAGGGCGTGGCGGCGCGCACTCATCGCTGGCGCACGCGGATGCTGGACACCGGCACCTGCACCTCGTCGACGCCGCCGACCCGGATCGGCGCGCCCGGCGCCGGGCCCCAGGCATGGGCGTAGATGACTTCCCAGGTCGCCGGCAGGCGCCCGTCGCCGCCGCGCAGCGCTTCGTAGGCCTGCGCGGCGCGGGCGAAGCGGGCGCGGCCGGTCAAGCTGCGGCGACGGTCGCTCATCGCATTGGTCGCGCCGAGCGTGCGCAATTCGCGCATCAGATGGCCGAGGTCGGGATGGCCGAGCACGAACTCATCGCGGTCCAGCACCGGGTTCTTGAAACCGGCGGCGATCAGCGCATCGCCGAATTGGGCGATCGACGGGAACAGGCTGACGTGCGGCGCCGAGTCGGCTTCGGCGAAGGCGCCGCGCAGCTCGAACAAGGTGTCGGGGCCGAAGGTCGATACCAACAACAGGCCGCCGGGCTTGAGCACGCGGCGGAAGCCGGCGAACACCGCCGGCAGGTCCTCGACCCACTGCAGGCACAAATTCGAGAACAGCACGTCGACGCTGGCATCGCGCAGGGGCAGCGCACGCGCGTCGGCGCAGACCAGGTCGGGCCGGCGCGGGCCGCCGAGCAGGCGCGGCCGCCAACTGCCGCTGCCGGCGTGGCCGCGCGCCTCGCGCAGCATCGGCAGGGCCAGGTCGAGGCCGATCACCTGCGCGCGCGGCCAGCGCTGTTGCATCGCCGCGGTCAGATGGCCGGGGCCGCAACCGACGTCGACCACCACTTCGGGCACCCGGTCGTCGAGATAGTCCAGGGTTTCCGACAAGCGCGCACCGACTTCGCGCTGCAACGCGGCGGCGCCGTCGTAGCCGTGCGCGGCACGCGAGAACGAGCGCCGGACCTGGCGATGGTCGAACAGATCGGTCATGGCGAACACACGGCCTGTGCGGCGTTGGAGCGAACCGGCGCGACGAACTCGCGCAGCAACTGCGCGACCTGCGCGGTGGCGCCGAGGAAGGGCGCGTGGCCGGCGCCGGCGATGACTTCGCTGCGCGACTGCGGCGCCAGCGCCGCGGCGGCGGGCATGGCGCCGGCCGGCACCAGCCGGTCGCGACGACCGGAGATCCACAGGCTGGGCACGCGCAAGCCGGGCAGTTCGCCCCGCACGTCGAAGCCGTCGAGCAGCACCAGGCCTTCCTGCAAGGCGCGCTCGGCCGGCTCGCCGCGCTCGAACGCGCGCTGCTTGAGGCAGCGCAGGTCGTCCTGGGCGCTGCTGGAACCGAGCGCTTCGAGAGCGAGGAAGCCCTCCAGCGTGCCGCGGAAGTCGCTCTTCAAGGCGCGGCCGAAATTGCGGAACAACTCCGGCGAGACGCCGTGCGGCCAGTCCTCGCCGGTGACGAAACGCGGCGACGAGGCGACCAGGATCAGCCCGCGCACGCGCGCGGCATGGTCGAGCCCGGCGCGCAACGCGACCTGTCCGCCCAGCGACCAGCCCAGCCAGTAGGCGTCGGGAAAACGCCCGACCAATTCGCTCGCGAGCGCCCCGGGGTCGAGCGGCGTGGCATCGTCGCGGGCGTAGCCGTGGCCGGGCAGATCCACCAGATGCAGGGTGCAGTGGTCGGCCAGCGCCTCGGCCAGCGGCGCGAACAAGCCGCCGTGCATGGCCCAGCCGTGGATCAGGACGAGCGCCGGGCGGCCGCTGTCGGGCGCCGCGCCGGTGGTTTGGATGTACATGGAGAATCCGTAATGCGTCGTTTCGTTGCCGGGCGCCCGATCCGGTTCGGTCCGGACGCTGCGGCGGTCGTTGCGGGGCGAATCAGGCCGGTGCCGGCGCGGCGTCGCCGCGCAGCGCCAGCAGCGCGGCGATCGCGTCCTCGCGCCGTGCCGTCGGCACCAACAGGTGATCGTGGTGATAGCCGGCCAACACGTTGCAGGCGATGCCGTGCCGCGCCAGCGCCTGCGCCACCGCCGCGGTCAGGCCGACCGCCTGCAGCGCCGAATGCACCCGCAGGCTCAGCCAGGCGGCGACGAAGTCGTAGCCCAGGCCGTGCGCATCGGCATGTTCGCGGCGCAGCACGCAGGTCGGCCCTTCGGCCTCGACGATGCTGGCCTGGGCCAACTCGCGCGGCAGCGCCTCCCAGTGCGGCGCGCTGACGAACACGTACTCGCCCTCGCGCACGTCGATCTGCAAGCTGGCCAGCATCTTCGCCAGATCGGTTTCGGCGCGCGCGGCCGGCGGTACGGCAGCGCTCATCGGGCCGCGGTCGCCGGCGCGGCCGGCGCGTCGTCGCTGCGCTCGATCGCGACCCGTTCGGCGGCGCGCGCCAAGGCCTCGATCAGGCCGTCGACCTGCTCGCGCGTATGCAGCGCCGAGAAGGTCACGCGCAGGCGCGCGCGGCCGTCCGGCACGGTCGGCGGGCGGATCGCCGCGACCCAGTAGCCTTGCTGCTCCAGCGCCTGCGCCATCGCCAGCGCACGGCGGTCGCTGCCGCATACCACCGGCTGGATCGGCGTGGACGAAGGCAGCAGCTCCAGGCCGAGCTTGGCCGCGCGTTCGCGGAAGTGCGCGGTCAACTCGCTGAGCTTTTCGCGCCGCCAATGATCGTTGCGCGCCAGCTTGAGCGCCGCGCGCGTGGCCGCGGCCTGCGCCGGCGGCAACGCGGTGGTGTACAGATGGCTGCGCGCGGTTTCGGCCAGATGGCCGATCAGGTCGGCATCGCCGTGCAGCGCCGCGCCGTAGCTGCCCAGCGCTTTGCCGAAGGTCGCCAGCTGCAGCGGCACTTCCTGCGCCGACAAGCGCGCCGCGGCGACCGTGCCGCGGCCGTCGGGGCCGGTCACGCCGACGCCATGCGCATCGTCCACGTACAGCAGCGCCTTCTGCGCGCGCGCCACCAGCGCCAGATCGCGCAGCGGCGCGATGTCGCCGTCCATGCTGAACACGCCATCGGTGGCGAGCATCGCCAGGCCATCGGGCACGTTGCGCAGCTGCCGGATCGCGCCTTCGGGATCGGCGTGCGGATAGCGCCGCAGGCGGCAGCCGGACAGGCGCGCGGCATCGATCAGGCTGGCGTGGTTGAGCTTGTCCTGCACGCAGACGTCGTCTTCGCCGAGCAGGGCCTGGACCGCGGCCAGATTGGCCATGAACCCGCTGCCGAACAGCAACGCGCGCGGCGAGCCCAGCCAGTCGGCCAGTTCGCGCTCCAGGGCCTCGTGCTGGGCGTGATGGCCGCAGACCAGATGCGAGGCCAGGCCGCCCACGCCTTCGCGCGAGGCCGCGTCCTGGAACGCGTTGATCACCGCGAAGTGCTGCGACAGGCCGAGGTAGTCGTTGCCGCAGAAGTTGAGCAGCGAGCGCCCGTCGATTTCGCAGCGGGCCCCGTCGCGATGAGCGACCGCGCGGTGATGGCGCGTGCGCGCCTCGGCCACGCGCTGGTCGTGCGCCGCCTGAATCCGTTCGCGCCAAAGGGGTCGCTGGCTGCTCATTGCGATAGCTCCGCCGCCTCAGGCGGCGCAGGTGTGGACGGGCTCGATCGGGGGCTCGAGATGCTCCTCAATACTCGCATGGACGGTGCCCGCGGTCTCCACGATCTGCATCGGCCGCAGGCCCAGGCGGGCGAACAGGGCCAGGTCGCGCTCGGTGTCCGGGTTGCCGGTGGTCAGCAGCTTCTCGCCGTAGAAGATCGAGTTGGCGCCGGCCAGGAAACACAGCGCCTGCAGTTCGTCGCTCATGGCTTCTCGCCCGGCGGAGAGACGGACCATGGACCTGGGCATCATCAGCCGCGCGACCGCGATGGTGCGGACGAACTCGAACGGGTCCAGCTCGGCGGTGCCGGCCAGGGGCGTGCCCTCGACCTGGACCAGGCGGTTGATGGGCACCGAATCCGGGTGCGCCGGCAGGTTGGCCAGGGTCTGCAGCAGGCCGGCGCGCTGTTCGCGCGATTCGCCCATGCCGACGATGCCGCCGCAGCAGGTCTTCATGCCGGCGTCGCGGACGTGCTCCAGCGTGTCCAGGCGGTCCTGGAACTCGCGGGTGCGGATGATCTCGTTGTAGAACTCCGGCGCGGTGTCCAGGTTGTGGTTGTAGTAGTCCAGCCCGGCCGCCTTCAGCGCCTGGGCCTGGTCGCCGGAAAGCATGCCCAGGGTGGCGCAGGTCTCCAGCCCCAGCGACTTCACTTCGCGGATCATCGCCGCGACCTTGGGGATGTCGCGGTCCTTCGGCGAGCGCCAGGCCGCGCCCATGCAGAAGCGCGAAGCGCCGGCGGCCTTGGCCTGGCGGGCCTTTTCCAGCACCGCTTCGGTGCTCATCAGCTTGGTCGCGTCGACCCCGGTGTGGTAACGCTGGGCCTGCGGGCAGTAGGCGCAGTCCTCGGGGCAGCCGCCGGTCTTGACCGACAACAGCGTGCTGACCTGGACCTCGGCCGGGTCGAAGTTCTCGCGGTGCACGGCGCCGGCGCGATGCAGCAATTCCGGGAACGGCAGGTCGAACAGGGCGCGCACTTCGGCGCGGGACCAATCGTGGCGAAGCGGGGTCGTTGGCACTAGGGCTGGCTCCACAGCGGGGACTTCACTGACGGCGGGCAGAGGAACGCACCGACAGCAGGGGCGAGTCGGAGCCGGCAGTCTGGGAAGCATGACCCAGACTGTCAACCGCGCCCTGCCCGTTCCAGTTGACAGTCTCTGGCGGCGATTGGGCTGGGCGCTGTGGCCGGCACACTGCCTGGTCTGTCGCGAGGCTGCCGCGGCGGGCTGCGATCTGTGCCCGGCCTGCGCCGCAGACTGGCCGCACGCGGGGCCGGCCTGCCTGCGCTGCGCGCTGCCGCTGCGAGCAGCGATGCCATTGGGCGGCGATGACGGCACATTGGCGACGATTGCCGGCCCGTCGCGCGATTTGTGCGGAGATCGCGCCGGCGCCGCGCTCGGCGAGCGGCCCACGCACGGCGGCCTGCCGGTCGTGGGCGATGCTCCGGTCTGCGGCGACTGCCTGCGCCGCCCCCCGCCGCTGGACCGGGTCCGCGCCGCCTGCCTGTACCGGCCGCCATTGGATCGCCTGCTGCCGCGCTTCAAGTTCCACCGCGACCTCGCCGCCGGCCGCCTGTTGGCGACGATGATGGCGCAGGCCTTCGCCGGGGCCGGCACGGCGGCGCCCACCGAGGCCGGCGACCTCGGCGCGGTTCCGCCGCCGGTGCTGATCCCGGTGCCGCTGCACCCGGCCCGGCTGCGCCGGCGCGGCTACGACCAGGCCCTGGAGCTGGCCCGGCCGCTGGCGCGCCGGCTCGGCCTGGACGTGCGCGACGGCGCCCTGCGGCGCTGCCGCGACACCGCCGCGCAATCGCGGCTGGACGCGCGCCAACGCCGGCGCAACCTGCGCGACGCCTTCGCCTGGCACGGCGGCCCGGCGCCGGCGCATGCGGTATTGATCGACGACGTCATGACCACCGGCGCCACCCTGCATGCCGCCGCACGCACCCTGCGCCGCGCCGGCGCGCGACGCGTCGAAGCCTGGGTCTGCGCGCGCGTACCGCTGGGGTGACGCCACGCGGGAGCGGCGTGCCACGGGAATCTCCTTCGGTCGCCAGCGGCGATCACCGCAGCGGTGAATGCCGCGTCGCCGCCCGACCTCGGGCGGTACGGGGCGAGCCGATCGGAAGCGCGGTCTGCGCTCGGCGTCCGGGCCATTTGCCGCCCTGTCGTGGCCCGCCCTCCCCCCTCTCCCGCTCGCGGGAGAGGGGTTCGATGCAGGCGATGAGCGCCGGGGCTATCGGCGGTGTTTTTTGGCACGAGCCCGCTTATCCGAGCTTCGGCTGCTGCGCTTGGATACGTCGGTGGGGCGCGGCGTGCGGCCGAAGCAAAACCCAGTGGGACGCCGCTGCTACAGCGCCATGACGACGCGCGGGCGTCGCGACATCGCGCGGCCGCGCCTCAGCGCACCTGCGCCAGCGTGCGCGCCGCGTTGCCGACCCGGATCGTCCAACGCCGCTGGTGCCGCAGCAGATCGCCGGCCATCGACGGCTGCACGAACGCGGTGCGGTCGGTCACGCGCAATTCCAGGGTGCGGGTCGCCGGCGTCGTCGCGGTCTGGACGAAGTCGTAGCTGGGCGAGGTCGCGCCGGGGATCGCCACGCCATCGAGATACCACTGCACGCCGAGCGTGCCGGCGCCGGGCCGCAGCAAGCGGGTCGAGAACCGGCGCGTGCTGCCGCGCACGTAGTTCACGGTGGCCGACGGCACCGGCGACTCGCTGCCCGGCTCGATCAGGTCGATGCCGGCCGCCGGCGAGCCGAAGCCGCCGCGATACAGCTTGCGCACGTACTCCTGCCGGCACACTGGGCAGAACGAGGTGCCGAGCGCGCGCATCAGGCAGCTCGCATCGACCGGCCGGTACATGCCGGCACTGCGATAACGCGCGCCTTCGAACAGGCCGGTGCCGGCCGTGCCGTCCGGCGTCGGAATCGGCAAACCGGGGGTGAACCAGCTGCGCCACTTCACCAGGCTGGCATTGCTCTGGTTGGTGACATTGGCTTCGCAGGGCACACTGCCGCCGACGTCGCTGCAGGCCGGGAAGCCGGGATAGGGCGTTTCGTACTCGTCCGCCAGGCCGTGGAAGCTGTGGCCGAATTCGTGGATCGCGATCAACGCGGCGCTGGAGTGCGCCGACAGCACCGCATAGGAGCCGCCCGCGCCGCCATAGACGGGGTCGTTGACGGTGACGATGATCTTGTCCCAATCGGGAAAGCCCGCCGCCGCGGCCATCACTTTGGACGAACGCGCGGTCAGCAGGCGATGGATCTGGCTGGTGCAAAAGGTCGCGTCCAGCGCGGTGGCGACGAAGCGGCCGGCGCGCGGGTCGCTGCGCGCGGCGCTGTCGGCGCAGCAGTTCGTGCCGGTGCAGCCGGCCTGATACGGCGGGTGGTCGGCGCCGGACTGGCCGGAGGCGACGAAGCCGGCCTGCCAGTTCACGAAGCTCTGGTACTCCTTATACGGACTGACCTGGAACATCGCCGTCTTCAAAGCGGCGGCATGTTCAGCGAACAGACTTTGCTCGGCGGCGGTGTAACCGTCGCCGAGCACCAGGATATCGAGCCGATTGGCAGAGTTGAGCGCCTTGTCGCCCACCGCGCCGGATACGCCGGCGGACACGGTCGTCGCCGCCAACCGCAACCGCGACGCGTCCAGGGCCAGCGCGCGCAGATCGAATCGCTGCGCAGTCCGGCCGGCGCCTTCGCCGAACTCGATCGCATCGGCATCGGCCAACGGCACCCGCACCACGAAGGCGCGATGCGGATCGCGCAGCAGCGGATGCGACTCGATTGTTCCGTCGCCGTACCGCGGATCGCGGGCGAACTCGGCGCGCAGGAAGTTCGCCTGTCGTGCTTCATAAGCCATGGCGCTCTTGGCGCCGTTGCGCAGCGCGCGGTAGGCGATACGTTCGACCCCACGCTCGACCGCCAGCGCGCCGGCGCGGTCGTGCTGCCCGTCGGCCAGTTGCACCTGGGTGTAGAACACCGGCTCGGCGCGCCCCTGGGCGTCGCGTTCGAACACGATGTAATGGGCCGGCACCGCGGCCTGGGCGGACGATATCGCCAGCAGGCACAGGCCGGCGAAACGCAGCAACGGCGAGAACGTCATGACGGACACTCCGACGGGCAAGGTGGGCGAGGACGCGCGACGCGCGATTCACGCCGGCGCATCGTCCGGCCGCGATCGACGACAACGGCACGCTACGCCAGGTCGACCCACGCCTTGGTCGGATCGGTCACAGTCTGCCGCCCCCGGCCCCCGGGCGATCTGTGATGCACGGCGGCGAACGAGAACATCGCGGTTATGCCGCTTCTGCCCGGCATAGCCGGAGCACCGAGTCCGCCGTTGCCGTTGCCGTTGCCGTGAAGAGCTTGGCGCCGCCTCGAACTCGCGAGACCGCCCTGAGCCCCGGAGGGCGGCCCGCAGGGAGACGGGCCGTGCGCAGCCAGGCCCGGGAGGGCCTGTGCGGAGCAGCCCCGCGCATGCTCCGTCCTATAGTGGCTTTTGACTCGAACCCCCCCCCACGTTTTCTTTGGTTGCTTTTGACCGAAGGAAATCCAGTAGGGCGTTGTCGCGTTGGACAAAGAAAGTGACCCGGCCGCTTGCGGACGGAAGCTTTGCTTGAAGCGTTGAAGCTTTTGAGGCCTTCGAGCGACAAACGCCGCGAGACCGCACGAGCGCGGTCGCGGCTTACGCCGCTCCTACAGGGGGCCTTGGACAAAGACGCGGCGAGAGTGATGGATGGCGGTCGCGGCTTGCGCCGCTCCTACAGGGGGCCTTGGACAAAGACGCGGCGAGAGTGATGGAGGGCGGTCGAGGCTTGTGGCCGAAGGAAATCCTTGTGGGGATGCCGCTCCTACTCCACGACGGTTTCGGGCTTCGATCGATGGCGTCGGCGTTGGGTTTTCTGCGCGTACCGTGATCCCGGCTTGCGCCGCTCCTACCCTTCGCGCGGCAAGCGGGCGATGGCGCGATCGAAGGTCGCGGCCAACAGCACCACCCGCAGCACATCGGTCAGCAACGACGTACGGAACGACAGCGGCGTAGTCAGGAACACCGCCCAGGGCTGGCCGATCACCCGCTGCCAGTCCGGATCCTGCGGACCGATCCACAGCGTCATCAGCCGCCACGACCAGGAGTCGAGGTAGGCCAGCAACTGCCAGCACACGCACAGGGTCAGCAACGCCGGCAAACCCGCGCGCAGCACCAGGCGCAGGCTGTTGACCACCGGCACGCCCTTGCTGGTCCAGCCGGCGCTGGCCTTGTCGGCGAGCATGCGCAGGGTGAAGTGCATCGACTTGAAGCGCTGGGTGACCTTGCCCAATGCCTCGTCGGCGGCGTCCAGGCGTTGCGCGCGGCGCAGGTCGATGCCGTAGACGATCGCGGTGATCGCCAGCCAGATCAGCGGCAGCGCCACCGCGCCGGCGGCGGTGGAGAAGAACTCCCACAGCGGCGCCAGACCGCGCTTGGTCGGCGCCAGGGTCTTGTACAACGCGGTCGGGCTTTCCCACCACGTGGTCACGGCGACGTAGACCACCCGCTCGTGCCACCAGTCCTGGGCCAGCTTGGTCAACTGCGCGATCGCGGCGACGCCGACGAACACCCAGTAGGCCTCGCAGCTGGTCGCGATCACGTTCCACAGCGCGTGCCCGCTGGCGGTCGCGCGGCGCTTGCTGAACCAGCGCACCGCCCAGGCCACCGCCAGCGCGATCCACAGGCCCTTGAGCTTGAGCACCTGGTTGAGGTTTTCCTTTTCCCAGACGCTGAACACGTACTCGGTGCGGAATTGCCGGCGCAGGTCCTCCAGCAGGCCCCAACCGGCGTAGTAAGCGAAGAACGGCAACATCGCGATCGCCAGCGCGGTGATCCACTGCTTGCGTACCGCCTTGGTGTCCGGCGTGAGGGTGCCGCCGGCCAGCATCGGCAGCGACGGCCGCAGCGACTGGAACATCAGGATGGTGCCGGCCAGCTGGGTCACGATCAGCACCGACAGAGCCGCGAACGACAGCAGCACCGAGCGCTCGCCGAGCTTGACCGCCAGGTCCATCAGCAAGTCGTAGCAGACCCGCTGAGCGAAGAACCAGAACGCCAGCGCCGGCCAGTGCCGCCACAGCAGGCGCGCGGTGAGCGCCGGAATCTCGAGCCAGGCGTTGCCCGTCGCCGGAGCGGCGTCGGAAGCGACGGTGGTCGCCGAGGGCGTCGGCAGGGACAACGTGGACGTGGACATCGACGGCAACCGGGCAGAGTCGGAGGCGATGGTACCCGGCGAACGCGGCGGTTGGCAGTGACGGGTATCAGGCGCCCCTGGCCGGCCGAAGCATCGCGCCCTCACGCGGCCTCTGCGGTTGCCTCTGCGGTTGCGGTTGCGGTTGCCGTTGCCGTTGCCGTTGCCGTTGCCGT
>NZ_HG424443.1 GCF_000336385.2 Lysobacter antibioticus HS124
CGAACGCCTGGGCGAGGCGCAGGACCTGAACCTGCTGCTGGACCATTGCGGCAAGCGCTCGCCGTTCGCCAAGCCGGACCGGCTCGCGCTGCGCGCCTTCGCCCGCGACGAGTTGGCGCGCTCGCGCAGCGGCATCGACCCGCATGGCAGTAGCTGAATGCGGCGCTCGCCGCATCGCCGCCGGTGCCGACCACAAACCTGAACGCGGTGGCTGAATCTCAGCGGTTTTTGCCGCTGCCGCCGCACTTGCGCGTTGGAATGAACGACCCCATCACAGTGCCGAGCCGTACCGGCGCGAACGGGCGGCCCCGGGTGGCATCATCCGGTGCAGGATCGGCCTGTTGCGGCCGGTTTCGTTCGTGTTTTCCGGAGTCCGTATGCCCGCTTCCCTGATCGATTTCCTTGCCGGCGGCCTGGCCCAGGCCGGCCTCTGGGAACTCGTAGCGTATTTCCTGGTGGTGACCCAGCTCACCATCATGTCGGTGACGCTGTACCTGCACCGCTCGATGGCGCACCGCTCGGTCGACTTCCATCCCGCGTTGGCGCACCTGTTCCGTTTCTGGACCTGGCTGACCACCTCGATGATCACCAAGGAGTGGGCGGCGATCCATCGCAAGCACCACGCCAAGTGCGAGACCGAGGAAGATCCGCACAGCCCGCAGTTCAAGGGCATCGACACGGTCATGTGGCGCGGCGTCGAGCTCTACCGCGAAGCGCGCGGCGAGCGCGAGGACATCGAGAAGTACGGCAAGGGCTGCCCGGACGACTGGATCGAACGCAAGCTCTACACCCCGCACGCGACGATGGGCCCGGTGCTGTTGCTGCTGATCAGCTTCGTCCTGTTCGGTTTCGCCGGCGTGGCGATCTGGGCGCTGCAGATGCTGTGGATTCCGTTCTGGGCCGCGGGCGTGGTCAACGGTCTCGGCCACTGGTGGGGCTATCGCAACTTCGAGACCACCGACACCGCGACCAACCTGACCCCGTGGGGCTTCTGGATCGGCGGCGAAGAGCTGCACAACAACCACCATGCCTTCCCGAGTTCGGCCAAGTTCGCCCTGCGCAAGTGGGAGTTCGACATCGGCTGGACGGCGATCCGCGGCCTGCAGGCGCTGCGCCTGGCCAAGGTGCTGCGCGTCGCGCCGACCCTGGACGTGCGCCCCAACATCGCCATGCCCGACGGCGAAACCCTCAAGGCCCTGCTGGCGATCCGCTTCCAGGCCATGACCGATTACTACCGCAACGTCACCTTGCCGGCGCTGCGCGAAGAGGCCGGCCACGCCGGCGATCGCATGCGCGCGCTGCCGCGGCGCCTGCGCAAGGGCCTGGCCGACGGCGGCCGCTGGCTCGACGACGGCGCCCGCGCGCGCCTGCAGAGCTGGGTCGCCGAGCGGCCGCGCATGGCGACGCTGGCCGATTTCCGCCAGCGCCTGGCGCAGGTGCTCGACGACCGTTCGCACGACGCCCAGGCGACCCTGGCCAAGCTGCACGCCTGGTGCGTGGAAGCCGAGGCCAGCGGCATCCAGGCGCTGCAGGCCTTTTCCGCGCGGCTCAAGGGCTACGCTTTGGCGCCGGCCCGCGGCTGAGCCGCGCCCGCCCCGGCCGCGATCGGCGGACACCGCGAACCCGCGCAGCGATGCGCGGGTTTTTTGTTGCCTGGCCTCAACACGGCCGCGCATGCGCATGCCGGCGCGCGCCAGATCGGCATACCGCGACGACGAGCCGGTTTCGCGGTCGCGCCGCGGTGTAGCGTCGCCGCGAATGGAATTCGTCGCGACGGCAACGCCGTCCGCCGCACAGGGGAAGTGCCGCCGTTCCGCCCCGGGACGGCTCGCGCCGGCCTTTGCGCGTCCGGCGCCGCGCCCGCGTTGCGAATCCCCGCCGCCGTGCCGGCGCCGATGCCTCGGCGCCGCGCCGTCGTCGGCCAGGGAAGGAACCGTACACGAACGCGCCGCGCGCCACGGACCGGCGGCCGCGCACCCACTGCGCACAGGAGAACGCACGCATGACGGCTGTTCGTAACTCGCGGTTGAAAAGGATGCTGCTGGCGGCGCTGTTCGCCGCTTCGATCGGCTTCGGCGCGGCCCAGGCCGACGGCCCCTACGCGGAAGGCTGCTCGCCGCGCGCGGGCTGCCTGTTCGGCGGCGACCGGCACGGCTGCTGCGTCGACGACAGCTGAACCCGGCGTCAGCCGGCGCTTCCTTTGATTTCGCTTCCCACCGACCAAGGAGAGAGAGCATGAAACTGTTCAAGACCCGCCGCGCCAAGTCCGTGGCGCTGATGGCGCTGTTCGCCCTGTCGACCGGCTTCAGCTTCGCCCAGGCCGACAGCCGCCTCGCCGAGGGCTGCAATCCGTGGCCGGGCTGCGACTACGGCGGCGGCTATATCTTCTGCTGCGTGCCGGAATGACGGTCTGATGGATCGTCCCGACGCGACCGGCGAGGGGCCGGCCGCGTCGGGGCGGGTCCGCTCGCGACCGGCCGGGGCTTGCCTGGGCGGCGTCGAGCCGGCAGGCTTCGCGCCATCTCCCTCGCTACGCGTAGGCGCATGTCCCGGCGACTGCTCGCAATCACGCTCTGCCTGCCCGCCCTGGCCTCGGCCCAGGTCGCTTCCACCGGCGACTACCTTTCGCGCATGGACGGCGACGGCGACGGCAAGATCTCCCTGCCCGAATACCAGGATTGGCTCAGCTACGCCTTCGACGCGATGGACGCCAACCGCGACGGCGTGCTCGATGCGTCCGAGCAGCCGGCACGCGCGCACGGCGCCGGCCCCAGCGTGACCCGCGAACAGCACCGGCGCACGCTCGCCGAACGCTTCGCCAAACAGGACCGCAATCGCGACGGCAGCCTCGACGCGCGCGAGCTCGCCGCGCCGCCGCAGTAGCCGCGCCGCGCATCGATTCTCCGCCGTGCATCGCAGTGCGCGGATTGCGTCATTGCCGATCGCGCGCAGCGGATGCTATCTAGGCGCGATGGACTACGCACTGCCTTGCGGCGAACTCGATACGCTGTTCGCCGGCCCCCAATCCGTCACGCCCGAACAACGCCGCGACCTGGTCGACGAGATCGTCGCCGCCCTGCGCCGTCGCCATGGCGAACGCCTGCTCGCGGTCGCGTTGTACGGATCGACCGCGCGCGACGGCGACGGCCCCTACTCCGACGTCGAACTGTGGGCGGTGCTCGACGACGAGGCCTACGGCGAGGACTACGACGAATCGCTGGAATGGGTGCACGGCCGCGGCAAGGCCGAGGTCAACCTGATGTCGCGCAGCGCGATCGAAGCCTATGCGCGCGAGGTCGACGAAGCCTGGCCGATCAGCCACGGCCAGTTCGTGCATGCGCGGGCGCTGTGGATCGCGCCCGACCATGGCGCCCTGGTCGAAAGCCTGCGTTCGCTCGCCGCGCACCCCGACGACGCCGCGGTGGATCGGGCCATGGCCGAGCTGGTGGTCGGCGAGCTGTACGAACTGGTCGGCAAGCTGCGCAACCGTCACGGCCGTCAGCCGCTGGCCGTGTTGGCCGGCCGCTTCGCCGAGCATCTGGCTTGCCTGGTCGGGCTGGCCGAGCGCCACGTCTACGTTTCCGCCGGTAGCCTGTTCGACGAGGCCGTCGACCTGGGCGGCCCGGACGGCGCGGCGGAGCTGTTCGCCCAGGTGGTGCGCGGCGATTTCCGCGACGAGGCGGCCACCGTCGCCGCGCTCGAGCGCGCCTGGGCCGGGCTGGAGCGCTGGGCCGACGCGATCGGTCTGGAGCCGGCCCTGCTTCGCCGTTGCCGGGCCGGAGAGCGCTGAGGCGCGGGCGCGGTTAGAGTCTGCAGGGCGCGCGGCCGCCACGGCTGCGCGCTGCCGATTGCGAGCGGAAACCGCGCCCATGCCTGCCTGGCTGCATCCCTGGTTCGCCGAAGCCCGTTACAACCTCGCCCGCGGCGATGCCTGGTGGCGCGGTCGGGCGGTGCGTGCCGCCACACTGGCCCTGGCGACGCCGTGGCTGTTGCGTCTGTGCGGCGAGCAGGGCGCCGCCCTGGCCGCGGCGGTGCCGCGGCTGATCATGCAGCTGCCGCTGCCGTTCGCCCTGATCGCGCTGACGCTGGGGCATGCCGCCGCGCGCGCGCGTTTGGTCGCGCTGGACGAACATATGCGCCTGGGCTGGTGGGCGGCGGCGCCGATCGAACCGCATCGCAGCACCTGGACCTTGGTCGTGCTGGCCGCGCTCGGTGCGGTCGCGGCCGCGCTGCTGGCCGCGTTGGCGCTGCGCGCCTGCGGCGGCGACGGCGCGATCTGGCGCAGTGCGAGCCTGGTGCTCTCCGGCAGCGTGGCGGTCGGCGTCGCACTGGGTTTGCTGTCGGCCTTGCGCCATCGTCGGCACCCCGTGCGGCGTCTGCGCGAGGGCGCGCGCGAGCCGCTGTTCGGCCTGCGCTGGCTTGACGATGCGCGCCTGCCGCACATCAGCGACTGGCAGCGGCGCGAAGCCCTGCTGCGTTGGCGGCGCGGCGGCCGCGCCTGGATGATCGGCGCGGTATTGCTGGCGATGCCGGGCGGCACCGGCCTGGCGACGGGCGCCGGGGTGCTGGCGATCGCGGTCGCGCTGGCCTGGTTCAGTCTGGTCGCGCAGGCCTGCACTGCGGCGGCGCGCGCGGCCGCGGCGTTGCTCGCCGCCACGCCGCAGCCGCCGCAGGCGCTGGCGCGCGCCGCGTGGCGCTATCCGGCGTTCGCCTTCGCCTGCGCGGCGGCCTGCGCCAGCGGCGGTGCGGCGCTGCTCTCGCTGGGTTGGACGGCGCTACCCGCGTTGTGGGGGCTGCTCGCCCTGACGGCGCTGCCCTTGCTGCCGGGTTGGCGCCGGGGCCGCGTGGACGCGCGGCCATGAGCCCGTTCCGGAACCGATCCACGGGCGACGATGCGCCGCCGCCCGATCGCGCCGAGGCGGCGATCGCGGGCGATGCGATGCTGCAAGTGGAGGGCGTGCAGCATCGCTACGACGAGCACGCGGTGCTGCACGGCATCGATCTGGTGCTGCGCCGCGGTGAGTTCGCCGCATTGATCGGCCCGAACGGCTCCGGCAAGACCACCTTGCTGCACTGTCTGGCGGGCCTGCAGCGACCGAGTGCAGGACGGGTGCGGATCGGCGGCCACGATCTGGCGCGCGCGCCGGCCGCGGCCCGCGGCCTGCTCGGCTTCGCGGTCGATCCGGCGCGCTTGCCGCCGCTGCTGAGCGGACGCGAATGCCTGCGCCTGTTCGCCGGCACGCGCGGCCTGCGCGAAGTGCCTGCGCCGACCCTGGCCTTGAGCGAGTTGCTCAACCTCGGGCCGATGCTGGACCGGCGGGTCGGCCACTACTCGCTCGGCACCCGGCAGAAGCTCGCGATCGCGCTCGGCCTGCTCGGCGAACCGCCGCTGCTGGTGCTGGACGAACCGCTCAACGGGCTGGACCCGCTCAGCGCCTATGCGCTCAAGCGGCATCTGCAGGACCTGGCCCACGGACGCGGCACCACGGTGCTGCTGGCCACGCATTCGATCGACGTCGCCGAACGCTTCATCGACCGCGCCCTGCTGCTGGTCGACGGTCGCCTGCGTCGCGATTGGACGGCCCAGGAACTGGTTGCGATCCGCGCCGACCCGCAGCGTTCGCTGGAGCAAGCGATGGTGGAAGCGCTGTCGGCCGCCGGCGATGCTTGAAGCGCAACGGCGCCTGTAGGCGCGGGGTAAGCTGCGACGCGGGCTGGCCGATTGCATCGTTATTGCGGGGTCGCGGCTTACCCCGCTCCTACCGGCGACGCCCCGGCGCAGCAAGGGCTATGCGCGGCATTCCACGGGATTTCCTCCGGTCACAAGCCGCGACCGCGCCGTGGCCGGTCGCGGTGTCGTCGTGGTGCGCGGTGGGGCCGGCGACGGCGTAGTTGTGGCCTCGCGGTCGCGGCTCGCGCCACTCCTGCCCTTTGAAGCGGACCCGCTCTTGTAGGAGCGGCGTAAGCCGCGACGCGCAGCGGCCGGTTGCGCCGCTGCGGGAAGAAAGCGGCCGGCTTCGTCCACCGGAGTGTTACCATGCCGGCCGTTGCAGAAGAGTGGCGCCGGCCTGCCGGCCGCGCCCGCCGAAGGCGCAGGCTCCCATAATCGCTCAGGCTCGGCCCCGGCCGGAACACTGCGACGACATCGCCGATCTGGAGAGAGGCCGCGCAGCGGCCCACCGAAGGGGCAAGCGGCCGCATGCGGTCCGCGCAAACTCTCAGGTAAAAGGACAGCGGGAGCGGCACCGCGGCTTCGGTCGCGAAGACAGCCCAGGCCTGCGCGGGGAGCATTCCGCGCAACCGCCTTCGTGCGTGCGCCCGACGCGCTCGCCGCCGCCCGCATCGGTGCGGCGCCGGCGCGCGCGGACGCGGAATCGCTGAGCTTCGCTGCCAACCGCGGTTTCCCTGTCCTTCGCCGGAGTACCGCCGTGTTGCTGTCCCTGATCTACCTCATCGCCATCAGCGCCGAAGCCATGACCGGCGCGCTCGCCGCCGGCAAGCGGCGCATGGACCTGTTCGGCGTGGTCATCATCGCCTGCGTCACCGCGCTCGGCGGCGGCTCGCTGCGCGACATCGTGCTCGGCCACTACCCGCTGGGCTGGGTGCGCCGTCCCGAGTATCTGGCCTATACCGTCGGCGCGGCGCTGGCCACGACCTTCCTGGCCAAGCGCCTGCAGCGCCTGCGCCGCGCCTTCCTGTGGCTGGATGCGCTGGGCCTGATCGCGTTCACCCTGATCGGCTGCGCGATCGCGCGCGAGGCCGGCCATGCGCCGGCGATCGTGGTGATCGCCGGCATGCTCACCGGCGCCTTCGGCGGCGTGCTGCGCGACGTGCTGTGCAACGAGATCCCGCTGGTGTTCCAGCGCGAACTGTATGCGGTGATCGCGCTGCTGACCGGCGTGGCCTATCTGCTGCTGTTGCGCCTGGGCGTGGCCGAGAATGCGACCGTGCTGATCTGCCTCGGCGGCGGATTCGCCGCGCGCCTGCTGGCGATCCGCTACGAATGGGAGATGCCGAAGTTCGTCCACCCCTGAGCGGATCAGCGACCTTGCGCCAAGACCTCGGCGATGCGCTCGCGCAGCGCCGGCAGCAGCTCGCGTTCGAACCAGGGATGGCGCTTGAGCCAGGCTCGGTTGCGCGGGCTCGGATGCGGCAGGGCGACGATCCGCGGCCAATGCGCGCGCCAGGCCGCGACCGCTTCGGTCAACGTGGCCCCGGCTTCGGGCAGATGCCAGGCCTGGGCGTAGCGCCCGATCGCCAGGGTCAGGCGCACCTCGCGCAGCTGCGGCAGCAGGCGCGGATGCCAGGTCGCGGCGCATTCCGGCCGCGGCGGCAAGTCGCCCGACGCGCCCTTGCCGGGGTAGCAAAACCCCATCGGCACGATCGCCACGCGCGCGGCGTCGTAGAACGCATCCCGGTCCAACCCCAGCCAATCGCGCAGGCGCTCGCCGCTGGCGTCGTCGAACGGAATCCCCGAGGCATGCACCTTGCGCCCGGGCGCTTGCCCGGCGATCAGCAACCGCGCCCGCGCATCCGCTTGCAGCACCGGCCGCGGCCCATGCGGCAAGTGCGGGGCGCAGAGAGTGCAGCGGCGGATTTGTTCGAGATCGGGATTCGCGATTGGGGATTCGGGATTAGGGATTAGGGATTAGAAAAAGCGAAGACTGCTCTAGCCCTCGCTTTGATCCTATCCCAAATCCCAAATCCCAAATCCCAAATCCCAAATCCCGCCGCAAAGCGAAACGCCGGCCACGGGCCGGCGTTTCGCTTTGCGGAACCCGCGCCGCGGGCTTAGGCGGTGATGTCGCGGTCCTTGGTTTCCGGCAGGAACAGCGCGCCGATCACCACGGTCATGGCCGCGACCACGATCGGGTACCACAGGCCGCTGTAGATATTGCCGGTGGCGGCGACGATGGCGAAGGCGGTGAACGGCAGGAAGCCGCCGAACCACCCGTTGCCGATGTGGTAGGGCAACGACATCGAGGTGTAGCGGATGCGGGTCGGGAACAGTTCGACCAGCCAGGCCGCGATCGGGCCGTAGACCATGGTCACCAGCAGCACCAGGAAGGTCAGCAGCGCGATCACCATCGGCGTGTTGATCTGCGCCGGATCGGCCGAGGTCGGGTAGCCGGCGGTCTTGAGCGCGTCGCCGAGCTGCTTGGCGAACGCGTCGGACTGCGCCTTGAAGTCGTCCTTGCTCAGCGATTCGCCTTCGAAGCTGGTCAGGACGGTGCCGCCGATGCTGACCGTGGCGATGCTGCCGGCGGCGCCGGGCGCGTTGTTGTAGGGGATGCCCTTCTTCGCCAGCGCCGACTTGATGATGTCGCAGGACTGCTTGAAGGTCGCCTTGCCGACCGGGTCGAACTGGAACGCGCAGCGGTCCGGATCGGCGGTGACGGTGACCGGCGAGGCGGCGACCGCGGCTTCCAGGGCCGGGTTGACGTTATGGGTCAGCGACTTGAACACCGGGAAATAGGTCAGCACCGCGATCAGGCAGCCGGCCAGCACGATCTTCTTGCGGCCGATCTTGTCTGACAGCCAGCCGAAGAAGATGAAGCCGCCGGTGGCCAGGGCCAGGGCGACGGCGATGTAGATGTCGGCCTTGTTCGGGTCCATGCCCAGGGTCTTGGTCAGGAAGAACAGCGAATAGAACTGTCCGCCGTACCACACCACCGCCTGGCCGGCGGTGGCGCCCAGCAGCGCCAGCAGGGCGATCTTGCCGTTCTTGGAGAAGAAGCTCTCGGTGATCGGCGCCTTGGAGGTCTTGCCCTCGGCCTTCATCTGCTGGAACAGCGGCGATTCGGCCAGTTGCATGCGAATCCACACCGACACGCCGAGCAGCAGCACCGAGAACAGGAACGGGATGCGCCAGCCCCAGGCTTCGAAGCTTTCCTTGCCCAGGTAATTGCGGCAGCCCCAGATCACCAGCAGCGACAGGAACAGGCCCAGGGTCGCGGTGGTCTGGATGAAGCTGGTGTACAGGCCGCGCTTGCCGTCGGGCGCGTGCTCGGCGACATAGGTCGCCGCGCCGCCGTATTCCCCGCCCAGCGCCAGGCCCTGCAACAGTCGCAGGGTGATCAGGATGATCGGCGCGGCGATGCCGAGGGTGGCGTAGCTGGGCAGGATGCCGACCACGAACGTCGCCAGGCCCATGATCACGATGGTGACCAGGAAGGTGTACTTGCGCCCGATCATGTCGCCGAGCCGGCCGAACACCAGCGCGCCGAAGGGCCGCACCGCGAAGCCGGCGGCGAAGGCCAGCAGGGCGAAGATGAACTGGCTGGTGTCGTTCAGACCGCCGAAGAACTGCTTGCCGATGATCACGGCGAGCGAGCCGTACAGGTAGAAGTCGTACCACTCGAACACGGTGCCCAGGCTGGAGGCGAAGATGACCTTGCGGTGGTCCTTGGTCAACGGCGTCGCGCGGGACTGCGAAAGGCTGGCGGTGGTGCTGGACATGAGCTGTTCCCCCGAACAGTGGGATTGGAGCGGGCTAGGGCCCGCCGGGGCGATACCGGACGCGTCGCCGGCGGTCGCGGCGGACGGCCGCGACCGCTGCGATCGTCAGAAGCTGTACTTGACGTGGGTCTGCAGGCGGTTGATCTCGCCGCGGTCGCCGGTTTCGATCTCGCGCTGGCCCCAGATGTATTCGGCGCCCACGTCGAGCTTGGGAATCGGCGTGTAGATCAGGTTGATGTGCGCGGACTGCGCCGACTTGGTGATGCCGCGTCCGGTCAGGGCGGTGTCGTTGTCGTACTCGGCGCGCGAGTAGAACAGATTGCCGCGCAGCTTCGGGCTGAACACGTGGCGCCAGCCGACGAAGCCCGAGATCAGGTCGATGTTCTCCAGATCGCCGCTGGCGTCGAGCACCGCATCGTTGTTGAGCGCCAGGCCGACGTAACGGCCGATGCCGCTGCCGGCGGTGACCATGTAGCGCAGGTCGTCGTTGGCGCCGACGTTCCACTTGCCCGACAGGCTGATGCCGTAGCCGGTGTTGGTGTCGTTGATCCGCCCGGACTGGTACTTGAGCTGGCGCGCCAGGGCGCCGACGCTGAAGTGGCCCCAGTCGCCCTTGGCGGTGTAGCGCGCGGTCACGTCCGGCACCGCACCGTCGTCGCCGGCGACCTGGGCCATGTTGCCGCGGTAGGGGGTGTAGACCGTCTCCGGATTCTCGATCGAGAACGACCACGGCCCGCTGGTGTAGCGCAACTGCGCCTGGCGCACGAACACCGTGCCCTCGGTGGGACCGAGGAAGTCGACCGTGTCCGGCAGCGCCGCGGTGTCCTGGAAGTTCGACCAGGCCTGGCCGGCGAGCCACTTGTTCCAGGTCACATAGGCCTGGCGCAGGGTCAGCGCATAGGTGTTGGTGGCGACTTCGTTGCCGGTGAAGGCGGTGCTGCCGCCGCCGTAGAGATCGAACTCCAGATAGCCCTTGAGCTTGTCGCCGCTTTCCAGGTCGGTGTCGGCGGCGAACCAGAAGCGCGAGAAGTTGGCGCCCATGTCGGTGTCGCTGCCGCCTTCGCGGGTGGCCGCGCCGCCGACCGGAATCGCCTTGGGGACGTAGAACAGGCGTCCGACCGAGCCGTCGGCGATGTCGCCGTCGTTGGTCGAGGTGACCGAGGCGTCGAGCTTGATGAAACCGCCGTAGCTGAAGCGCGTGCCCGGGTTGGCGGAGGGACTGATGGTGGTCGCCTGGATCGGGTTCTTGACCGGCGCCGCCGCGATCGCGGCCGGCGCGGCGGCCTGCGCCGCCTTGACCTCGGTGACCTGGGTCTGCACCTGCTGCTGTTGCGACACCAGTTGCTGGACCATGCGCTCCAGTTCGGCGACCCGCGCTTCCAGCTCCTTCTCCTTCGCGGTCTGGGCGAAGGCCAGACCCGGCAACGCAAGCGCGACCAGCAGCGCCGCGGCCAGGGGCCGTGGCCGCGCCGGCGCGCGGCGTAGTGTGATCTGGGTAGACGTACCCATGGACATCGTGACTCCCTCCCGAAGAATGCATTGCCGCCTGTGCCGACGGTCGCGGCCAGCCTGCGCGCGGCTCCGGCGAGCCAACCATTCGCCTTTGGTCGTAACACGACGCAGTCAGCAAAGCTTTTACGACCAAGGTCTAAACCGGGTTCGCAGCGGCGAGCGCGCTGAATGCGGCAAACTGGCGGCCCTCGCGCGCACGCGCGAAGGGGGCCGCGACGAGCGCCGCGGCCACCCGACCGGCGGGGCAAGACCAGAACCGCGCCGGGTCGGCTATAACGCTCGTCTGCGTCGTTACCGCCAGCCTTTCGGAGCCCCCCATGAACCACCCCGCCAGCGTCTACCCGATCGATGCCGACTTCGCCGCGAAGGCGCGCTACCGCAGCGACGAGTACGAGCGCCTGTACGCCGAATCGGTGAACGACCCCGATGGCTTCTGGGGCCGCGTCGCCCAACGCCTGGATTGGTTCAAGGCGCCGACCAAGATCAAGAACGTCAGCTACGACCTCGAGGATTTCCGCATCAAGTGGTACGAGGACGGCGAGCTCAACGCCAGCGTCAACTGCCTGGACCGGCATCTGGCGCAACGCGGCGACAAGACCGCGTTGCTGTTCGAGCACGACGACCCCAAGCTGCCGGCCGAGCGGATCAGCTACCGCGAACTGCATGCGCGGGTTTGCCGCCTGGCCAACGCCCTGCGCAACCTCGGCGTCGGCAAGGGCGACCGCGTCACCATCTACCTGCCGATGATTCCCGAAGCGGTGGTGGCGATGCTGGCCTGCGCCCGGGTCGGCGCGATCCACTCGGTGGTGTTCGGCGGCTTCGCCCCGAATTCGATCGCCGACCGCATCGCCGACTGCGCCAGCAAGCTGGTCATCACCTCCGACGAAGGCCTGCGCGGCGGCAAGAAGATTCCGCTCAAGGCCAACGTCGACGCGGCGCTGAAGCTGCCCGGCACCAACTCGGTCGAGACCGTGCTGGTGGTGCGCCATACCGGCGCCGCGGTCGATATGCAGATGCCGCGCGACCGCTGGTACGACGCGGTCGTGGAAGGCCAGCCCGACACCTGCGAACCAGAGCGCATGAACGCGGAAGATCCGCTGTTCATCCTCTACACCTCCGGCAGCACCGGCAAGCCCAAGGGCGTGCTGCACACCACCGGCGGCTACCTGACCTACGCCAGCTTCACCCATGAGGCGGTGTTCGACCTGCGCGAAGACGACGTCTACTGGTGCACCGCCGACGTCGGCTGGGTCACCGGCCACAGCTATATCGTCTACGGCCCGCTCGCCAACGGCGCCACCGCGCTGGTGTTCGAAGGCGTGCCGAACTATCCGGACGTGTCGCGGTTCTGGAACGTCATCGACAAGCACCAGGTGACGATTTTCTACACCGCGCCGACCGCGATCCGCGCGCTGATGCGCGACGGCGACGAGCCGGTCAAGAAGACCTCGCGCGCCTCGTTGCGCCTGCTCGGCACCGTCGGCGAGCCGATCAATCCCGAAGCCTGGCGCTGGTACTTCGACGTGGTCGGCGATGCGCGCTGCCCGATCGTCGACACCTGGTGGCAGACCGAGACCGGCGGCATCCTCATCACCCCCCTGGCCGGCGCGATCGATCTCAAGCCGGGCTCGGCGACCAAGCCCTTCTTCGGCGTGCAGCCGGCCCTGGTCGACGCCAACGGCGGCGTGCTGGAAGGCGAGGCCGAAGGCAATCTGGTGCTGAAGGATTCCTGGCCGGGCCAGATGCGCACCGTGTACGGCGACCATGCGCGCTTCATCGAGACTTATTTCAAGACTTACCCGGGCAGTTACTTCACCGGCGACGGTTGCCGCCGCGATGCCGACGGCTACTACTGGATCACCGGCCGCGTCGACGACGTCATCAACGTCAGCGGCCACCGCATCGGCACCGCCGAGGTCGAGAGCGCGCTGGTCTCGCATCCCAAGGTCGCCGAGGCGGCGGTGGTCGGTTTCCCGCACGACCTCAAGGGCCAGGGGATCTACGCCTACGTGACCCTGATCGCGGGCGAAGCCTCCAGCGAGGACCTGCGCAAGGAACTGGTGGCCTGGGTGCGCAAGGAAATCGGCCCGATCGCCACCCCGGACCACTTGCAGTGGGCGCCGGGACTGCCGAAGACGCGCTCGGGCAAGATCATGCGCCGCATCCTGCGCAAGATCGCCGAAAACGCACCGGACCAGTTGGGCGACACCAGCACGCTGGCCGATCCGTCGGTGGTCGAGAACCTGGTCAGCGAGCGGTTAGGGCGGTGAGGTAGGGCTCTCGCTAGGGCAACAGCAAATCCCCTTTTTTCAAAGGGGGAGCCGGTAGGTCGGGGCGATGGGAACTCGTCGTGCGCACGCGGTTCATCGAAACACATGCGTATCGCCGCCGTAACCTCCATGGTCGATGCCATTCGCCATTGTCATTGCTGTTGAAGCTGCTGATGCAGCTGCTGATGCAGTTCCCCCCCCCCTTTGAAAAATGAGGGGAGGGGGATTTGCTCCAGGCTGTCAGCCCTGTGCTTTTGCTTCTTCCAGCAACCGCCGCTCCACCGCCCGATGGATCTCCTCCATCACCGCCGCCGTCTCCTTGAGCACTTGTAGATTGTCGAACCGGATCACCCTTAGCCTCAGCGCCCCCAGATCGGCCGTGCGTCGCGCGTCGGCCGCCACACCCACCTCGGTCGCGTGCTGCGAACCATCGACCTCGATGACCAACCCCGCCGCAGGCGCGTAAAAAATCCACCACATCAGGCCAGCAACGGTTTCTGCCGATGCACCCGCACGCCGAGCACCTGCCTGCGCCGCAGCAGCCGCCACGGCCGCTGTTCGGCCGCGCTGAGATCCCCGCGTAAGCGCCGGGCCGGGGTTCTGAGACGGCGTTCATACGGTTGCACACCTGCATTTCACCCGACTTCACCCATCGTCCAATAGCGGGCGAGCCCCCGACAGGACGTAAGATTCCCCCATGCACGTCGTCCGCAGCGCCGCACCCCAGCCCAGGCCCTCCCTCATGCCGACCCTGCTGATCGCCGACGACCATCCGCTGTTCCGCGAAGCCCTGCGCGGCGCGGTCGCCCGCGTCCTGCCCGACGCGGCCCTGCGCGAGGCCGACAACGTCGACGCGCTGTATGCCCTGGTCGAAGCCGAATCCGACGCCGACTTGTTGCTGCTGGACCTGAACATGCCCGGCGCGCAGGGCTTCAGCGCCCTGGTGCACTTGCGCGCGCTGCACCCGCAGTTGCCGATCGTGGTGGTATCGGCGCGCGAGGAGCCGGCGACCATGCGTCGCGCGCTCGATCACGGCGCGGTCGGCTTCATCCCGAAATCGGTCGACGCCGCCACCTTGGGCGAAGCCCTGACCACCGTGCTCGACGGCGACCGCTGGGCACCGGCGGCGGCCATCGCCGCACCGGCCGCCAACGCCGAAGAGCACGACGCCGCGCATCGCTTGCGCGACCTCACCCCGCAGCAGTTCCGCGTACTGCAGATGCTCGGCGCCGGCCTGCTGAACAAGCAGATCGGCTACGAGCTGGGCGTGTCCGAGGCCACGGTCAAGGCCCATGTCACCGCGATCCTGCGCAAGCTCGGCGCCAACAACCGCACTCAGGCCGTGCTGATCGCCGGCCGCCTCGCCCTGGACCCGGGCGCGATCGTGCCGCCGCCGGAAGAGGCTGAATAGGCCGGCGCGCCGTCAGCCCGCGACAACGCAAACGGAAGTGGACGCCGGCGCTTGAGGTCCTTGCGGTCGATTCGTCGCTATCCGTCGCAACGCGAAATGGCCAGGCATCCATGGATAATCGTGCGGATGTCCGGCGCCGATCTCAAGACGAAGAACGCGTCTTGCCAGGCGGGATTCAGTTCTGGAGTGAACGATTCAGCCGCGCCTCGGCTTTGCGAAGCGCATGTTCATGCCGGGGCGGCAGCCATGGCCTGCCGCCTGGCGCTTCACAAGAAGGACTGCGGCCGATATTCGCGCCGCAACCCCGCGGACACTGACCGCGGGTCGGAGGTGGACTTGCTGCCCCACGCCAACCCGGAGAGGATGCCGCATCCGCCATCCGGCTTTGCGTTCCCGTCGAGGCCCCATGCAGCGCTTGCTCCTTGCCGCAACGATGCTCTTCCTGTGCCCCACTGCCGCAGTCGTTGCAGGCGAGGTGTCGCGCACGGGCAGCGCCGAATCGCGAGACGTCGGCTTCGAGGGGCTGTTCGACGGACGCAGCCTGCAGGGCTGGCACAACCACGGGCGTCGCGGCGAGCCGGTGCGCGGTTGGGCGGTGGTCGACGGTGCGCTGGTGCGTAGTGGCGACGGCGGCGATCTGGTCAGCGACCGCGACTACGCCGATTTCGAACTGCTGATCGAATGGAAGATCGCGCCGGGCGGCAACAGCGGTATCTTCTACCGCGCCAGCGAGAATGCGCAGCCGATCTACCGCAGCGCGCCGGAGTACCAAGTGCTCGACGATCTGCGTCATCCCGATGCCGCCAACGGACCCGACCGCCTGGCCGGCGCCTTGTACGGCCTGTATGCGCCGAGCCGGAAAGCCGCCCGCCCGGCGGGCGAGTGGAACCGCAGCCGCATCCTCGTACGCGGCGACGCGGTCGAGCACTGGTTGAACGGCGTCAAGCTGGCGGACTTCCGGATCGGCTCGCCCGACTGGAACGCGCGCTTGGCGCGCAGCAAATTCAAGGATTGGCCGGAGTTCGCCGCCGCGCGTCGCGGCGCGATCGGCCTGCAGGATCACGGCGACGAAGTGGCTTATCGCAATATCCGGATACGCAATCTCGAGCCGTGATCACGAGGCAATCTCTGGCCGTTCATCGGACGGCTTGATTGAAGTTTCGGACGACCTTGTATTTTATCGCGCGGTTGGTTGCTTCAACGATTTCAATTTCGGCGCCTTTGTAGCCGATCGTCATGGACTCCCCTAAGTCGTACTCGACATCGTTGTTGAACGCCGGGCGAGCTATGTTGTTAGAAAACTCTCTATACGAAATGTTGATTTTGTTGCCTATGCGGCCGCTGTAAAGCAGGGTCTGCTGGAAGCCGTCTTGGGTAAGGGCGGGGCGCTTCACTCTGGTGAAAGGCGCGTTCTTGCTGCAAACCTTGGCTCCGAAAACGGATACCCCGCATAGTGTGGGCGAAGACTTGGACACAAGTAGTGTTCTGTAGGGGTCTGCGAGCAGCGACTTGTCTACTTTTCCGCCCTCTGGACTTGGCTCGGGGCGATAGAACTCGTTCTTGCCATCCTCACCTTCTCTCACGTAATAGCCTCTGGAAAAGGTATAGGCGCCGAGCACCCCGACTTTAACTGTGTCGTGCAGGAGGATGGCGTCGCTTTCCACATATTTTCCCTGCTGAAGCATCGTTCCGCCCACTTCGGCGGTCACCACTTGCCCCAGCGGCGGTTCGCTGATCTCAACCGCAACGGGTCGGTAGTTGGTGTTGGTCGTAGCGCAGCCGGAAATGAAGAGCGGCGCTAGGGCGAGGATTGCGTGTTTCATCGATGAGCGCTCCGAATGCCAGCCATTGATGGATTGAGCCTGCGCTAGGCTTCAACACGCGCAACGTGATTTCCGCGATGCACCGGCCATGGGCGCCCGCGGCCCGGCTCAGTTCAGCGCCTGCCGCTGCGCCGCCAGAAACGCGCGCAGCGAGGCCGGCTTGATCGGTTTGGTCAGCACCCGGCAGCCGCGTTCGCGCGCGGCGTGCTTGAGCGCATCGCTGCCGTCGCCGGTGAGCAGCGCCGCCGGCAGGACGAAGCCGAGGCGCTCGCGCAGGGCGTCGATCGTAGCTAGGCCATCGAGGCGGTCATGCAGGTGGTAGTCGACCAGCGCCACGTCGGGCGCCTGGTCGAGCAGGGCCAAGGCGTCGTCGACGGTGGCGGCGAGCAAGGCGGTCGCGCCCCAGCGGTCGAGCAGGGCGCGCATGCCGTCGAGGATTTCGCGGTCGTTGTCGATGCACAGCACGCGCAGGCCGGCGAGCGAATCGCCCAGGGCGGTGTGGGCATTGCCGGCGGCGGCCGCGGCGCGCGGCGCCTGGCCGCAGGGCACGGCGATCGAGAACACGCTGCCGCGGCCGATCTGCGAGCGTACCCGCAGCGGATGGTCGAGCGTGCGGGCGATGCGCTGGCAGATCGACAAGCCCAGGCCGAGACCGCGTTCGCCGCCGCCGCCGGGCTGATCGAAGCGGCGGAACTCGTCGAAGATCTGCTCCAGGTGGTGCTCGGGAATGCCGGGGCCGGTGTCCCAGACCTGCAGTTCGACGTAGCCCGGTTGCGCCGGGTCGGAGCTGGGCCGTGCGCGCGCCGCCATCAGCACGCCGCCCTCGCGGGTGTAGCGCAAGGCGTTGGCGAGGAAGTTCTGCAGCGCGCGGCGCAGCAGGCGGCGGTCGCTGCGCACCGGCATCGAGTCCTGGGCGGTGCGAACGCGCAGCTCCAGGCCGCGGCCGGCGGCGCTGGGCGCGTACTGGGCGGCGAGTTCGCGCAGCAGTTCGCCGGCCTCGAAGTCGCTGAGTTCCGGGCGCAGCGCGCCGGCGTCCAGGCGCGAGATGTCGAGCAGGCCGTCGAGCAGGTCTTCGGCGGCGCGCAGCGACGCGTCGACGCGTTCGGCCAGTCGTCGCTGCTCGTCGGGGTCGGCGCTCTCGCGCAGGGCGGTGGTGAACAGGCGCGCGGCATTGAGCGGCTGCAACACGTCGTGGCTGACCGCGGCCAGGAAGCGGGTCTTGGACTGCTGCGCCGATTCGGCTTCCTGGGTGCGTTGCTCGACGCGTTGCTCCAGGGTTTCGTTGGCTTCGCGCAGAGCCTGCTCGGCGCGTTTGTAATCGGTGACGTCGCTGTAGCTGGTCACGTAGCCGCCGCCGACCAGCGGGCGGCCCACCATTTCGATCACCTGGCCGCTGGCGCGCACGCGTTCGAACACGTGCGGCGCGCCGGCGCGCAGGTGGGCGAGGCGGCGCCGCACCTGCTCGTCGATGTCGCCGGGACCGAGTTCGCCGCGTTCGGCGTTCCAGCGGATCAGGTCGCTGACCGGACGGCCGACGTAAAGCATGCCGTCGGGGTAGTCGAGCAGTTCCTGATAGCGCCGGTTCCAGGCCACCAGGCGCATCTCCGGGTCGACCACGCTGACGCCCTGGCTGATGTTTTCCAGGGTGGTCGACAACACCTGCCGATTGAAGCGCAGCTCCTGGTTGGCCTCGTCGAGCAGGGCGACGACTTCGCCCAGCTCCATACCCGAACCGCGCAGCGCGCTGGTCAGGGTCAGGCGCGCCGAGGCGGCGCCGATCGCCGCGGCCAGCAGGCGCTCGGTGAACTGGGCCAGGGCGCGGTCGGCCAATTGTTCGGGCTGCCAGGGGCGGCCCTGTTGCTGGGCGTAGTCCTCGAACGCGCGGCGCGCATGGCGTTCGCCGACGATGCGCTCGGCCAGCGCCAGCAGATCGCCGCTGCGCACGCTGCCGGCCCAGCCGCCGGGGCCGAGCGCCGGACGCCGCACGTACGGGTCGAGGAACGAGGCGGCCAGCAGCTGCTCCTGCAGCCGCGGCCGCTGCCGCGCGGACACGAACAGGAACGCGCCGATATTGGACAGCAGCGACCAGAACGTGCCGTGGGTCAGGCCGTCCCAGCCGACCAGGCCGAACAACTGCTCCGGCCGCAGCCAGCCGATGCCGAGCGGACCGGTGGCGAGCCAGTCGCCGCCGATCCAGCCGCCGCGCGCCAGCGCCGGCAGCAGCAGGGTGTAGCTCCACACCGTCGCGCCGGCGATCAGGCCGGCCAGCGCGCCGGCGCGGCTGGCGCCGCGCCAGTACAAGCCGCCGATCAGCGCCGGTGCGAACTGGGCGACCGCGGCGAAGGCGAGCAGGCCGTGCTGGGCCAGGCCGTTGGCGCCGAGCGAGCCGCGGTGATAGGCATAGGCCATCAGCGCCAGCACGACGATGGTGAGGCGGCGCACCCACAGCACCTGGCGATCGAGTCCGGCGCTGTCGCGCAACGCGCCGCTGCGCAGCAGCAAGGGCACGATCAGGTCGTTGCTGACCATGGTCGACAGCGCCACGCTGGAGACGATGACCATGCCGGTCGCGGCCGAGAAACCGCCGATGTACACCGCCAGCGCCAGCGCCTGGCGATCGAGCTGCAGCGGCAGCGCCAGCACGTAGGTGTCGGGCGAAACGCCGCTGGAGGCCAGCAGCGATTCGCCGGTCAGGGTGATCGGCACCACCAGCAGGGTGATCAGCAACAGGTAGCCGCCGAACAGCCAGCGTGCCGGGCGCAGATCGTTGGGGTCCTGGCATTCGACCACGGCGACATGGAACTGGCGCGGCAGGCAGACGATCGCGGTGAAGGCGAGCAGGGTCTGGGTGACGAAGCCGGCCGGCAGCCCGGGCTGGATCACGATGTGCGCGGCATCGCCGATGCGCTGGGCGAGGCTGCCGTCGCCGGGCAGGTGGATCAGCGCGAACACGCCGATGGCGATGAAGGCCAGCAGCTTGACCAGCGACTCCAGCGCCACCGCCAGGACCATGCCGTGGTGGTGCTCGGTGGCGTCGATGCGGCGAGTGCCGAACAGGATCGCGAACACCGCCAGCATCATCGCCACGTAGAACGCCGGATCGGCGAGCAGGCCGCGGTCGGCCGGCACGCCGGCCAGCACTTCCACGCTCATCGCCACCGCCTTGAACTGCAGCGCCACGTAGGGCACCGCCGCGGTCAGTGCGACCGTCGCGACCAGCGCCGCCAGGCCGGGCGCGCGGCCGTAGCGCGAGGACAGGAAGTCGGCGATGGAGACGATGCGGTGTTCGCCGGAGATCAGCACCAGGCGTTCGAGAATGCGCCAGCCGAAGGCCAGCATCAGCAGCGGGCCGAGGTAGATCGGCAGGAACCCCAGGCCGGTGCGCGCGGCGGTGCCGACCGCGCCGTAGAAGGTCCACGAGGAGCAGTACACCGCCAGCGCCAGCGAGTACACGGCGGTGCGCAGCCAGCGCGCGCGCGGCGTGCGTTCGCGCTGATCGCCGTAATAGGCGACCGCGAACAGCAGGCCGACGTAGCCGGCCGATACCAGCAGCAGGATCCAGCCTGGGATCAAGGGCGCGGCGTCGGGTGGATGATGCGGTCGAGTTTACGGCCTCGGCGGCGGCTACGGACCGCGGCGGGCCTGCGACTTGGGCCGGGCGGTTCGCAGGAACGGCGGCAGCCGGGTTCGCCGCGGTCGTGGGCCGATTCAGGGCGCCACTCGAGCCGTCGTGTCGGCGTGGGCCGGAGCGCTCGAACGACCTTCAGGCCGTCGCGTCCGCGCAGGCGGGTCTCCGCAGACTCCGGCGCGATGCCCGGCGCGATGCTGGGTGAAGCCCCGGACTCCCGTTTTCATGGGGAAGACGAGAGGAGGCTTTCGTGGACATGACGACAGGCGAGGTGGCGCGGTGGTTTGCGTGCGGGCCGCGTCGGCGCGCCCTGGAGGGCGCATGCACGAGGCGCCGGAGCGCCACCGAGCCGCGCATTGCTGTCCTGCCGCATCGTGGGATGCCGCGCGCGCAACGTCCTGAACGTTGTCCACCCTCGCCACAGTCGGGTTGAGCCGTCTATCAAGGTTCCGCGCTGCGTCCGCGCTCCCGCGCCGCGGAGCCTACCGCGATCACGGTTTGCCGCGTCCGCATTTGCCAAGGTCGCCCGCGCACGGCCGGGCCAGGCCGTGCGCCATCCCAGTCACCCCCGGCGCAGCAACCGCCACGCCTGTCCGCCGCCCGTTGCCGGCGCGGCGGACCGGCGCGCGTCCGCACGCTTCCCTGTTGCCTTCGCGCCACCACGCCACAGGAGGATTCGCGAATGAACCACGGACTGCAGAACCCGCCCGTTTCCAAGTTGCTCGCTGCCAAGTCGCTGGCTCCCGCGGTGCTCGCCGCGGCCTTGGGCCTGGCGCTGCCCGCCGCGGCGCAGACCGCGCCCGCGCCGCTCAAGATCGCCGACGTGCGCGCGGTCGACCTGCAGTTGGGCGCGCAGCCCGGCCGCGTGGGCCGCGCCGGTGTCGATGCGGGCGCCAAGGCGGTGGAGATCCGCACCCCCGATGCATCCTTCATCAAGGTGCATTTCGAACACTTCTCGCTGCCGGCCGGAGTGACCCTGGAAGTCGCCAGCCCGGACGGGCGCGAGGTGTATCGCTACAGCGCCGACCGCCGCGACGGCCACACCGTCGCCGCCGATCTGGGCGAAGACGGCAAGACCCGCTTCTCGGCGATGTCGATCTCCGGCCCGGTCGCGGTGCTGCGTCTGGTCGGCGCCGCGCGCGAGCCGTGGCGTGCCGATCACGGAATCAAGGTGTCGCGCTATCTGGAAGGCTATCCGGAAGACATGCTGCCGGAGCTGCAGAACGAAGGCTTGCTGAGCACCGACGCCGGCGGCAAGTCGATCTGCGGCACCGACAACAAGCAGGCGGCGGCCTGCTACGTCACCAGCGACCCGTTCGCCTACGCCCGCTCCAAGCCGGTGGCGCGCGCGGTCATGAGCGGCGGCAGCCTGTGCACCGCCTGGCGGGTGGGCGCGCAGAACCGCATGTTCACCAACAACCATTGCATCAGCACCGCCGCCGGCGTGGCCGGCGCCGAATTCTGGTTCAACTACCAGCGCAGCACCTGCACCGGTGCGCAGGCGACGGTGACCAAGGTCGCCGGCGACCAGATGCTCAAGACCAACACCACGCTGGACTACACGCTGTTCACGGTGAAGAACTTCGCCAGCATCTCCGGCTTCGGCTATCTCGGCCTGGACCCGCGCGCGGCGGTGGCCAACGAAGGCCTCTTCATCGCCGGTCATCCGGGCGGGCGGATGAAGGAGCTCAGCATCGCCGACACCCAGAACAGCGGCGGCAAGTGCCGCGCCGATGCGCCCAGCGTCACCGGCAATGCGCCCAACAGCGACGTGGGCTATTACTGCGATACTGAAGGCGGCAGCTCGGGCTCGCCGGTGATCGCGCGCTCCAGCGGCAAGGTGCTGGCGCTGCACCACTTCGGCGGCTGCTTCAACTCCGGCGCGAAGATCTCGCTGATCTGGCCGCAGGTGTCGACCTACTTCGGCGGCGTGATTCCCTGATGCGACGCGGCTGAGCGACGTGCGGCTCCGGCGCCGATATCGGCGCCGGAGCCGTGCGCACGACGGCGTTCCGGGGCGTCCGCGCGCGATCGGTGCCGCGGTTGCGGAAAGCCGCTGGCCTGCGGCGCGGCGACGATCTAGGGCTGCTGCGCTCCGCGACGGCGCCGCACGTTCAGCCGATGCGCACACCCGCGTTGCGCGGTGCGTTCAAGTTCCGGACATCGGCCGACCGAATCTGATGCGGTTCACGTTTATGCGCGCAATCGGCCGCGCCCGGCGCGCCTGTGCGGCGCCGTCGCTGTGCAAGCTCGTGCCCGGCGCATGCGCGACGATCGACGTCGCGCAGTGAGCGCCGGGTCGTCATCAAGGAGACGATATGTCCATCGCAAACCTGCCGTTGTGTACGCTCGGCCTGTTGGTGAGCGCCTGCCTGTCCACCGCATCGGCGTTCGCCGCCGAGCGCCCGGCGCCGCTGCGCGCCGGCGAAACCCGTGCCATCTCCCTCAGTCTGGGGCCGCAACAGGGCCTGTCGAAGTCGGCCTGGTCCAAGCCGGTGCAGATCCGCGCTGCGGACGCGGCCTACATCAAGGTGCATTTCGAGCACTTCGCTTTGCCCGCCGGCGTGACCCTGGAAGTGTCGGACCCGCAACGCCGCGAGGTGTACCGTTATAGCCAAGGCGACCTGGGCCGGCACACCGTCGATGCGAGCCTGGGCGAAGACGGCAAGACCCGTTTCGGCGCGATGTCGGTCGCCGGCGACACCGCGGTGCTGCGCCTGGTCGGAACGCCGACCGAACCGTGGGCGCCGCATCACGGCGTGCGCATCAGCCGTTACGACGAAGGCTTTCCGCAGCCGCTGATGGGCGAGTTGGGCGAGGCCGGCCTGCTCGGCGGCGATGCATCGTCGAAGTCGATCTGCGGGGCCAAGGACAGCCGCCCGGTGGCCTGCTACGCCGCCACCGATGCGACGGCGGTCGCGCGCTCCAAGCCGGTCGCATTGATCCTGCTCAACGGCACCAAATGGTGCACCGCCTGGCGCGTCGGCGCGGGCAATCGCGTCTTCACCAACAACCACTGCCTCGACAGCGCCGCGGATGTGGCCGCGTCCGAGTACTGGTTCAACTACCAGGCCACCACCTGCGCCGGCACCGCCAGCGGCGCGGTGACCAAGGTCGCCGGCGACCAGATGCTCAAGACCGACCAAACCCTGGACTACACCCTGCTGACGGTGAAGAACGCTGCCGCCATCTCCGGCTTCGGCTATCTCAGCCTGGACGTGCGCAAGCCGGTGGTCGGCGAAGAGATGTACATCAGCGGCCATCCGGCGACGCGCATGAAAGAGCTGTCGGTGGTCAGCGATCGCGACGGCGGGGGCCGTTGCAAGATCATCGATGCCGATGCGGACGGCTACGGCACCGATACCGATGCCGGTTACTACTGCGACACCGAGGGCGGCAATTCCGGTTCGCCGGTGTTGGCGCGCTCTTCGCACAAGGCGGTGGCGCTGCACCACTTCGGCGGCAGCTGCAACCTGCAGGCGCCCAACCGAGGGGTGAAGATGCAATTGATCTGGCCGCAGGTGAAGTCGTTCTTCGGCAACGTGGTGCCTTGATCCGGGGCCGGTCGCGAGGCCGCGGACCGCGCGGCCTCGCGGCGTCGACTCATGGCGCCGGTGGCGGTGGATACCGGTTTTTTATCGGGTGCCGGGACGGGGAAAACCGCGACGCATCCGATTGAACGTCGTCTCCGCGGAAGTGGGCGTCGCTTTACTTCGGCATGAACCCGCGGGGCTTTATCCGGGTATGGCGCTGAAGCCTTTGGATGCCCGCCTGCGCGGACATGGCGGTTTGGAGAGGTGGCGCCGAGTCCGCCCGTCGCCGTTCCCGCGACGCCGGGAGGCCGGAGTGCTATCCAGGCGCGGCTTCGGGGCCTCGATCCTCTCTCCAATCCCGAATCCCGAAAAGAAAAAACCCGCCACGAGGGCGGGTTCTTTCCGAAGGCTCTGGATTCCCGCTCTCGCGGGAATGAGGCGATGGCAGCGGCGTTCGCGCTGGGCGCGAACGCGCCATGGCCTCACTTGATCTTGCCTTCCTTGTAGATCACGTGCTTGCGAACGACGGGGTCGTACTTCTTGACCTCCATCTTGTTCGGGGTGTTCTTCTTGTTCTTGTCGGTCGTGTAGAAATGACCGGTGTTGGCCGTCGAGATCAGGCGGATCTTGTCGCGCTTGGAAGCCATGGTTCAGTCCTCCTCAGATCTTTTCGCCGCGAGCGCGGAGCTCGGCGAGGACGGCGTCGATGCCGTTCTTGTCGATGGTGCGCAGGGCATTGGCGGAAACGCGCAGCTTCACCCAACGGTTCTCACTGGCGACCCAGAAGCGGCGCTCGTGCAGGTTGGGGAGGAAACGGCGGCGGGTCTTGTTCATGGCATGCGAGACGTTGTTGCCAGTCGTCGTTCGCTTGCCCGTTACTTGGCATACGCGGGACATTACGCACCTCGAAAGGAGTCTGTGCTTCCCTTAGCCAGGGAGGCGGCGGCCCCGGCACCGGCATCGAAAGATGCTTGCGCCACGCGATTCGGGCAGGAATCCGCGCTGCACGTGGCGGCCCGGAATCGCGTTTCCGGACCGCCCGGTCGTTCCTGGGAACGGGCCGGACGCAGCGAGCCGCGCATTATGCAGGCAAATCCCTATCCGGACAAGCACTTGGCGGGTCGCCGGCCGAAATGCCCTGCGGTCGCGTGAATCCATGAGATGAAGCGCCCTCCCCGCCGCTAGGAGCGGCGTGAGCCGCGGCCGCCGCAGCGGTGGTCGGCAGCGCGGTCTCCGCGGCCGGATCGTCCACGGCCTGCCACGTCCGATCTTCGGGGCTAAAGCGGTGGCCTCAGTCCTGTTGCGGGTGGTTGCGGCTCACGCCGCTCCTACAAGGGCGCGTCGCACCCGCGCAGGTAGCCGAGGCCTCAGTGGCTGGCCTTGTCGCGGTGCCAACCGCGGTGCTTGATGTCCAGGTACAGGCTGTAGGCGGCGGTGAAGGCCGGGAACAGGTTCTGGATCACCCCGACCGAGTCCTGCTTCTGCGAGAACAGGAAGTAGCTCAGGGTCATGGCGCTGCCGACCAGGCTCATGTACCAGAACAGGCGCGGGATCACCGGCTTGCCCATGCGCTTGCTGGCGACGAACTGGACCAGCCAGCGGCCGCCGAACATCAGCGCGCCGACCAGGCCGATCAGCTTCCACGGCGACATGTGCAGGCCGGTCCAGGCCAGCCATTCGATCGGCGAATTCATGAAGTCCATGGCGGCGCCTTCAGCGTTCGACCACCGCGGTGACCTTGCCGCGGCGGATCAGCCAGGCCACCCCGCGCAGGTCGGCGATGCCGACCAGGGCGCGGTTGAGATTGTTGTACTTGGATACGCCGGCGCCGCGCGGGCGATGGTTGACCGGCACGCTCAGGGTCTTCCAGCCGGCGCGCTGCATCAGCGCCGGCAGGTAGCGGTGCATGTGGTCGAAGTAGGGCAGGTCGAGAAAGGCGGCGCGCTCGAACAGCTTGATGCCGCAGCCGGTGTCGGGGGTGTCGTCGCGCAGCATGCGGCGGCGGATCGCATTGGCCCACTTCGAGGCCCAGCGCTTGCTGCCCGAGTCCTGGCGGTTGACCCGCCAGCCGGCGAACAGCTTCACCTCCGGCGCCGATTCGGCGCGCTTGGCCAGCAGCTTGGGGATGTCGGCCGGATCGTTCTGGCCGTCGCCGTCGAGGGTCGCGATCCAGGCGCCGCGCGCGGCCTTGACCCCGGTGCGCACCGCGGTGCTCTGCCCGCTCTGGGTCACGTGGTGCAGCACCCGCAGCTCGGGCACGCCGGCCTTCAGGGCCTGCAGCGCGGCCAGGGTGCCGTCGCGCGAATGGTCGTCGATGTAGACGATCTCGAAGTCGCCGCCGTCGGAAGGCGCGCGGCCGCGCAGGGCGGTGGTGATCTCCTGGATCAACGGCGCGACGTTGTCCTGCTCGTTGAACACCGGAACGACGACGGACAGCTGGGGCGATTGGGTCATGGCTCGGAAACTCGCGTTGGGCGCTCGGGGCCGGGGCCGTCTACTGCAACGGGAACCGCGGCCGCCGCGGGCCTTTCTTATGGGCCGCCCGCTCCCGCGAGAGAGGGGCGAATCGTACCGGCGCGGTACGTTGCCGCGCCGTGAGGCGGTCCGGCCGGCGGATCCTTCCGCAAACGGGGCCGGACCGCGGGTTCAGGCATTCTCGCCGAAATAGGTCCGGCACCATTCGACCACAAGCGGCAGGCCGCGTTCGATCGCGGTCGCCGGCTCGAAACCGAACGCAGCGTGGGCGCGGGCGGTGTCGGCCATGGTCTCGACCATGTCGCCGGGCTGCATCGGCTTGTACACCTTCTGCGCCGGCTTGCCGGCCGCGGCTTCGATTACGCCGATGAAATGCTCCAGCTCGACCGGGGTGTGGTTGCCGAGGTTGAACACCCGGTGCGGCGGGGTCTCGGCCGGCGGGTGGTCGAGCGCGCCGAGCACGCCGGCGACGATGTCGTCGATGAAGGTGAAGTCGCGGCGCATCTTGCCGTGGTTGAACACCTCGATCGGGCGTCCGGCCAGGACCGCGCGCGAGAACAGCAGCGGCGCCATGTCCGGCCGGCCCCAGGGGCCGTAGACGGTGAAGAAGCGCAGGCCGGTGGCGCGCAGGCCGTACAGCTGGGCGTAGGTGTAGGCCATCAGCTCGTTGGCGGCCTTGGTCGCCGCGTACAGCGAGCGCGGTTTGTCGATGCGCTGGTCTTCCGAGAACGGCGGCACGGCCGAATCGCCGTACACCGAGGACGAGCTGGCATAGGCCAGGTGCTGCACGCCGCGGTGCCGGCACAGCTCGAGCAGGTTGACGAAGCCGACCAGGTTGCTGTCGACGTAGGCGTGCGGATGGCTCAGCGAATAGCGCACCCCGGCCTGGGCGGCGAGGTGGATCACCCGCTCGGGACGGACCTCGTCGAACAGCGCGGCCAGGCCGTCGCGGTCGCCGAGGTCGAGCGCGCGGATATCCACGTCCGGGCACAGCGCGGCGACGCGGTCGCGCTTGAGCTGCGGGTCGTAGTAGTCGTTGTAATTGTCCAGGCCGACGACGGCGCGGCCCTGGGCGCGCAGCGCGCGGCAGACGTTGGCGCCGATGAAGCCGGCTGCGCCGGTGACGAGGATGGTCATGGAAGCTGCGGCGAGAATGGGGAGGGACGGTTTGCAGATTGAGCGAAGCGGCGTCGGAGCCGTGTCGCTGCGCCCGCGGCAGCTTGGCCGCGGGCGCCTGAAGCGCAGTTCACTGCCGATTGCCGCAGTGCGGCGGGCGATTTACTGCGCCGAGATCTGCCGCGCCAGGCCGAAGGCCTCGTCCAGCTGCTCCTGGCTGGCGGCGTCGATCCAGACGTAGACCTTGACCTTGCTCTTGGGCTTCTCGCCCGGCAGGGAGATCACCGTCTCGCGCGAGTAGGGGCGGGCGTTGCCGACGGTGGCCTTCTTGTGCCAGATCACCGCCTGGCTGCCGACCGTGCCCTTCTCGGCGCGCGCCTTCTTGGCCGGCTTGAAGCTGCGCTGGCCCAGGTACACGCCCAGGCCGGTGCCGGTGCCGAGGCTGGACGGCAGTTCGAGGTAGCAGATGGTGTAGTTGGCGCCCTGGCGCTGGCCCCATTTCAGACTTGCATCGTTGAGCTCGGGGCAGGTCCCGTTCGACTGCGCCCAGGCCAGGACCGGTGCCAGCATCAGTGCGGCGGCGGCCATCCATTTCATGTGCATCTCCTTCTCGGTGTCGGGTTCGGGCCGCAGCGGCGACGCGCAAAGCCCGGCCGGAGGAGTCGGGCTGGGCGGGCGGCGAATGCGGAGACGCCAGTTTAGTGGATAACGCCGGCGGTTCCGGCGTCGGGGTCACAAGAAAAGCGGCCGGGACCCAGGCGCGGGGCCCGGCTCAGTCGACGGCGGCTGCGCGGTCTTCGTGCGGGTGCCCAGGATAGAAAGCCAGGTCCAGGCCGATCCCGAGCCGAGCCGCCGCGGCCAGCAGGTCGGGCTCCAGTTCCAGGCCGCAATCGTCGTCGCAGAACAAGCCAATGAAGAACCCGGCGCGGCCGCCTTCCTCGCGCAAGGCCCGCAAGGCCTCGGCATGCAACGAAAGCCGCCGCAGCCATCCGGCCAGGAATTCTTCCAGGGGCTGCCGTCGCGAGTAGCAGGGCTGCGGCCCCGCCGTGAGGTCGGCGCTCCAGCTCGATTCGCGGTAGGCCCCGGGCAGGGCCCGGCCGTTCGGGGTCGCGCGAAGATCGCCGGCGCGGCTGTGCCGACAGATGGCTGGATCGAGCTCGAGACCTTCGGTCCAGGGGCCCAGGTCGGCGTCGGGATGCCGCAGTCGCAGGCTGACCCGGTAGCGGTACGGGTTCAGGCCTCGACCTTGCCGCGCAGCTTTTCCAGCACGCCTTCCAGCGAGTCCAGGTCGGTGTAGTGGATCACCAGGCGGCCCTTGCCGCCGCGGCCGTGGAGCACGTTGACCTTGGCGTTGAGCGATTCCGACAGCTCGCGCTCCAGGGTCAGGATGTCGGCCTGCGGCTTGGCCTTGGCCGGCTTGGGCTTGCCGGCGGTGGGGATCTTGCCGGCGGCGAGCTGCTGCACCCGGTGTTCGACGTCGCGCACCGACCAGCCGGCCTCGGCGGCCTGGCGGGCCAGGGCGATCGCCGCCTGCGGGGCCAGGGTCAGCAGGGCGCGGGCGTGGCCCATCTCCAGGGCGCGGGTCTCGACCAGCACCCGGATCTCGGCCGGCAGTTCCAGCAGGCGCAGCAGGTTGGACACCGCGGCGCGCGAGCGGCCCACGGCCTCGGCGGCCTGAGCGTGGGTCAGGTCGAACTCGTCGATCAGGCGGGTCAGCGCCTGCGCCTCTTCCAGCGGGTTGAGGTCTTCGCGCTGGATGTTCTCGATCAGCGCCATCGCGACCACGGTGCGGTCGTCGACTTCGCGGATCACCACCGGGATCTCGCTCAGCCCGGCCAGGCGCGAGGCGCGCCAGCGGCGTTCGCCGGCGATGATTTCGTAGGTCCTGCCGCCGCGTTCGCCGATCTCGCGCACGACGATCGGCTGGATCACGCCCTGGGCCTTGATCGACTCGGCCAGCTCGGCCAGCTTGTCTTCGTCCCAGTGCTTGCGCGGCTGGTACTTGCCCGCGCTCAGCGAATCCACCGGCAGGTGGCGCAGCAGGTCGCCGGGCTGGGCCTCGACCAGGGTCGGCGCTTCGGCAGCCGCCTTGGGGCCGAGCAGGGCTTCCAGGCCGCGGCCGAGGCCGCGCTTCTTGGCGGTCATGCCACGGTCTCCGCGGTGGCGGCGCGCGCGGCGGCCTTGGCGGCCTGCTCGCGTTCGCGCTGACGGCGCAGCACCTCGCCGGCCAGGCCCATGTAGGCGATGCCGCCGCGGCTGGCCTTGTCGTAGCCGACGATGCTCTGGCCGTGGCTGGGCGCTTCGGCCAGGCGCACGTTGCGCGGCACGATGGTCCGGAACACGCGGTCGCCGAAGTGATTGATCAGTTCGGCCGAGACCGCGTTGGCGAGGTTGTTGCGCACGTCGAACATGGTGCGCAACACGCCTTCGATTTCGAGTGAAGGGTTGAGCCGGGCCTTGAGCGCCTCGATGGTGTCGACCAGCGCGCTCAGGCCTTCCAGGGCGTAGTACTCGCACTGCATCGGCACGATGATCGAATCGGCCGCGGTCAGCGCGTTCAAGGTCAGCAGCGACAGCGCCGGCGGGCAGTCGATGATGATGAAGTCGTAGCGGTCGGCCAGCGGCGCCAGCGCGCGCTTGAGCCGCTGTTCGCGCTCGTCCTCGGCCATCAGCCGGATCTCGGCCGCGGTCAGGTCGATGTTGCCGGGCAGCAGGTCGAACTCTTCCGGGGCGCGCACGATCGCGCTGCCGACCTCGGCTTCGCCGAGCAGGACGTCGCAGACCGAATCCTCGAGCTGGCGCTTGTCGATGCCGCTGCCCATGGTCGCGTTGCCCTGCGGGTCCAGGTCGACCAGCAGCACGCGCTTGGGCGCGCGCGCCAGCGCGGCGGCCAGGTTGACCGCGGTGGTGGTCTTGCCGACCCCGCCTTTCTGATTGGCGACGGCGATGATGCGGGCCATGCGGCTCGTCCCCTGCTGATTCGGTGTGATGACGGGAGACGGCCGGCGCTCGGCGCCGGCCGGACTGGGCATTATGCCCCAGGGCGGGTTGCGGGGTTCGCGGCCGCGGCGCCGGCTTCGGCGGCTTCGCCGCGGCGGCCGATCACCACCATGTGGCGCTCGGCGGCCAGGCCGGGCACGCGCATCGGCTCGACCGCGCGCACTTCCCAGGCCGGCGGCAGGGCGGCGATCTCGTCGTCGGGGCGCACGCCCTTCATCGCCAGCAGCACCCCGCCGGGCTTGAGCAGGTGGCCGCCGAGTTCGAGGATCAGCGGCAGCGTGGCCAGGGCGCGGGCGGTGATCGCGTCGTAGGCGCCGGGTTCGGCGAAGGCCTCGATCCGCGACTCGGCCACACGCGCGTCCTTCAGGCCGAGCTGGCGCAGGGCCTCGCGCATGAACCGGGCTTTCTTGCCGTTGCTCTCGACCAGGGTCACGCGCAGGCCGGGCTTGACGATGGACAGCGGGATACCGGGCAGGCCGGGGCCGGTGCCCAGGTCGGCCAGGGCGCCGCCGCGGCGCGCCAGCGGGTCGACGTAGGCGTGCATGGCCAGCGAATCGAGCAGGTGCTTGGCGACCATCTCCTGCGGGTCGCGGACCGCGGTCAGGTTGTAGGTGCGGTTCCAGCGCGCCAGCAGGGCCAGGTAGTCGAGCAGCGGCGCGGACAGGGCCGGTTCCAGGCCGAGCGCGGACAGGCCGGCTTCGAGCTCGCTGCGCAGCCCGGGCGGCAGAGGGGTGGGGGTCGTCATCGGCGACAGTATCGCCGATGCCCGGCGACGGACGGAAACCCGGGCCGGGGTCAGGCCGGACGCGGGCGCCAGGCCAGCGCGCCCAGATAGCCGGGCGCCGGCTCGATCTCGCGCAGGGTCCAGTCCGGCGCCGCGCCCAGGGCCGGGTCGCACTCGACCAGGCGCAGTCCGCCGGCGCCGTCCTCGAAGCGCAGCTTTTCCAGGCCGAACGACAGGCCGTGGCCGTGCGCCTTGAGCACCGCCTCCTTGGCGCACCACAGGCGCAGGAAGGCGCGGTCGCGGTCGGGGTGATCGCGCAGCCAGTCGGCCTCGGCGACGCTGAAGAAGCGTGCCGCGACCTCCAGCGCGCGCGGCCGGCGATGCAGCCGTTCCAGGTCGACCCCGATCCGGGCCTGCCGCGCCAGCGCCACCAGCAGGCGCTCGCCGCTGTGGCTCCAGTTGCAGTCGTAGCCCTGATGAGGCGGATTCAGGTGCGGGCGCTGGCGCTCGTCGCGGCTCAGGCTCAGGCCCGGGTCGCCGAGCTGCCCGGCCAGCCAGGCCCGCGCTTCGGGTTCGGCGGGTTGGCCGTGACGATGCGCCAGCCAGGTCCAACGCACCGCATGCGGACCGGCTTCGGCATGGACATCGGCGGGAGCGGAGACGGACATGAACGGCGTGCTTTGGCGTCGGCCGGGCCGGTCAGCGTAAGCTAAATGCGGGGAACGGACTCAGCCGGCCGGCGTGGCGCGCGACACGCGCCGTCAGCGCAGGATCAGGCGGGTCCGGGCAAGTTGCAGCGCATGAAGCGGCCTCGGCGGCCGCGGGAAACCACACCAGGATGTCAGCCGTCGTCGATTCCAGCCTCGTTGCGCTCAGCCAGGACGCTGCGCCGCGCGAATGCCAGACGTTCGCTTTCGTCGCCGGCGATGCGGCCTCCGCGCTCGCGTTCGGCCGCGACGGCGCGATCGACCGTGCCCGCTTCCAGGCCGAAGTGCGCGCGCTCGCGGCGAGCCTGCCGGCGGCGCGCCATGCGGTGAACCTGTGCGAAGACCGCTACCGCTTCCTGGTCGCGCTGTGCGCGGTGGCGGTGCGCGGGCAGGTCAACCTGCTGCCTTCCTCGCGCGCGCCGGCGGTGATCGACGACGTGCTCGGCCGCTATCCCGACAGCTATTGCCTCGGCGATCTGGCCCTGGACCCTTTGCCGCCGCGCTACGTCCGCCTCGACGCCGAGTTGGCGCGCGCCGACGCCGCGCCGGCGCTGCAGGCCGATGCCTCGGCGCTGCTGGCGATCGGCTTCACCTCCGGCAGCACCGGCCAGCCCAAGCCCAATCCCAAGACCTGGAGCGCGTTCCGTACCAGCACCGCGCAGAACCTCGCCGCGCTGCACGACCTGCTGCGCGAGGACGGCACCACCTGCGTGGTCGCCACGGTGCCGCCGCAGCACATGTACGGCATGGAGATGTCGGTGCTGCTGCCCTTGCTCGGCCCGGTCGCGGTGCACGCCGGCCGGCCGTTCTTCCCCGACGATGTCGCCCGCGCGCTGGCCGACGCGCCCACGCCGCCGCTGCTGGTGACCACGCCGGTGCATCTGCGCGCGCTGGTCGAGTCCGGCGTGGACCTGCCGCCGCTGGCCGGGGTGGTCTCGGCCACCGCGCCCTTGCCGGTGGAGCTGGCCGTCGCCGCCGAGGCGCGTTACCGCTGCGAAGTGCGCGAGGTGTTCGGTTCCACCGAGACCTGCGTGTTCGCGCGCCGCCGCACCGCGCGCGAAACCGCGTGGACGCCGTTGCCCGGCGTGCGCGTGTCGCCGCAGCCGGACGGCACCGCCGTGCATGCGCCGCACCTGCCCGAGCCGGTGGTGCTGGCCGACCTGATGGAGGTCGACGCCGACGGCCGCTTCGTCCTGCGCGGGCGCAGCGCCGATCTGTTGGAAATCGCCGGCAAGCGCGCCTCGCTCGGCGATCTCACCCGCAAACTGCTGGCGATCGAGGGCGTGCGCGACGGCGCGGTGTTCCAGCTCGACGCCGCCGACGCGTTCGGCGTGCGCCGCATCGCCGCTCTGGTGGTCGCTCCGGATCTGGACGAAGCGACGATCCTGCAGGCGCTGCGGCAAAGCATCGATCCGGTGTTCCTGCCGCGTCCGCTGCGCCGGGTCGCGGCCTTGCCGCGCAACGAGACCGGCAAGCTGCCGCGCAGCGCGTTGGAAGCGATGCTGCACGCCGCCGGTTGAGCGATGCGGCGGCCGGCCGTCGCTTCGCCGATTCGATTCGAGCGGCGCATGTGGCGGATGAGCGGGTGAACATAGCCGTTCAGTGCGGATCATTGGGTGCGTTTCCTGCACCGCGCGCACTTCGCGACCGACGGTCGCAACCGGCCGCCGACCGGCGAGGTCGAGGCGCGAATAGCGCGGTTCGCAAAATCGCCGAGCCAGTCGCGGGCGCGCGGCCGCTTCGTTGCCGCCGACGCTCCCGGGGCGGCGGAAACCCGTCCGCAGGTCGGCCGAAACCGACCGTTCGCGCGGCCCTCGCGAACGGCTGCGCACCGATCTTCACGACGCGAAAACACCTTGTTTTCGCGGTTACTGTGCTTCACGCGACACTGATATCGCTCTGACGCAACCATCACGGTGCGCGATTCAGACTGCGAGCGTCCCCTTTGAAAGGGACGACGGCGGCGCTGCCGCCGCCTCGCGCATCACCCGTGAATCGCTAGGAGAACGCACATGCTCGGTATCATCATTTGGCTGGTCGTAGGCGGTGTCATCGGCTGGATCGCCAGCATGATCATGAGGACCGACGGTCAGCAGGGTATCTTCCTCAACATCATCGTCGGCATCGTCGGCGCGTTCCTCGGCGGTTGGCTGGGCGGCGTGCTCGGCATCGGTTCGGGCACCATCAACAGCGGCGCTTTCAGCCTCTCGGGCCTGTTGCTGTCGCTGGTCGGCGCGGTGGTGCTGCTGGCCATCGTCAATCTGTTCCGCCGCGGTCGCGTGCGCTGACGCGCCGCGTTGCCGCAACGAAAAAAGCCCGGCTTCGGCCGGGCTTTTTCGTTGCGGCGGGGATTGGGGATTAGAGATTCGTCAAAGCAAGAGCGATCTCGCTCTTTCGAATCCCGAAGCTCTAATCCCGGCTTTTTACCAATCCCGAATCCCTAATCCCCGCTCAAAGCCACCCACGCCGGCGCATGATCGCTGGGGCGGTCCCAGGTGCGCGGTTCGCGGTCGATGCCGGAGGCGACGCAGCGGGCGCGCAGGGCGTCGGAGACCAGGTTGAGGTCGATGCGCAGGCCGAGGTTGCGGCGGAAGCCGGCCTGGCGGTAGTCCCACCACGAGAACTGGCCTTCGTCTTGGTTGTGCAGGCGGTAGCCGTCGTGCAGGCCGAGCGCGAACAGGCGGCGCAGCGCGTCGCGTTCGGCGGTCGAGGTCAGGATGTGGTCGTCGTTCCACACCGCCGGGTCGTGGGTGTCGCGCGCTTCCGGGGCGATGTTGAAGTCGCCGAGCACGATCATGTCCGGGTAGCGCTGCAGTTCCTGCTGCAGCCAGGCGTGCACGGCATCGAGCCAGCGCAGCTTGTAGGCGTACTTCTCGGTGCCCACGTCCTGGCCGTTGACCACGTACAGGTTGACGATGCGCAGGCCGCCGACGGTGGCGGCGATGACGCGCTTTTGCTCGTCCTCGAAACCGGGGATGCCGACCTGCACGTCCTCGGCGCTGTCGCGCGAGAGGATGGCCACGCCGTTGTAGGTCTTCTGCCCGGCGAACACGCTGCGATAGCCGGCCTCGGCCAGGGCGGTGTCGGGGAAGCGGTTGTCTTCGAGCTTGGTTTCCTGCAGCGCGACGATGTCCGGCGCGAAGCCGGCCAGCCACTGTTGCAGGTGCGGCAAGCGCACGTTGAGCGAGTTGACGTTCCAGCTGACGATTTTCATGCGGGGCAGTGTAGCGTCAGCGCCGGCCGCTGTCGGCCCGCCCGGCCGCCGGCGCGGCCGGCTTGCCGGACGGGCACAGCGCGGCGCGGATGCGTTCGGCCGCCGCGTTGCGCTCGGCGGTCCCGATCGCGTCCGCCTCGCTGTTGCGCTCGTCGTCGAGGAAGCGGTCGCAGGGCGTCCACGTGCCGCCGTTGCCCGCCGGGTCGGCGCCCGCGGCGCGCAGCGCCTCGACGGTCTCGGCCAGCGCTGCCGGTTGCGGCGCCTGATCCAGGCGCTTGGACAGCCCGTCGGCCTGCGCCGACAGCGCCCGCGCGCCCAGCACCGGATCTTCGCGCAGTTGCGCGGCGATCGCCGGCGCGGCGTCCAGCAGGCGCGCGAGTTGCTGCTTGGATTCCACTGCGCGCAGGGCGGCCAGCGACTGCCCGGGGCCGAAGCCGATACCGGCGTCGAGCCAGGCCTGCAGGCCCGGGCCGCGCCATTGCTGCAGCACGCGTTCGGCCGGGTCGCCGATCCGGCAGTGCTCCGGGTCGGCGTCGTCTTCGAACAGCAGCGGCGCCGCGGCCGTCGCCGTCGGTAAGGTTGCGCGCCACAACTGCGCCCATCGCGCGAAATGCGCGGCGTCGGTTTCGTGTTCGGTCAGTGCGCGCAACACCACCCGCAGCGCGCTTTGCTTGGCTTCGCGGGTGGCCGGTCCGGCGACCACGGCTGCGGCGGCGGTCAACAGCTCCGCGCCGTCCTGGCGCGGTCCGTAAGCCTGTTCGTCGAACCACAGCCAGCGCACGTAGCGGTAGCTGGGGCCGCCGCTGAGCGCGCACAGCGCCTGCGCCGGCGTCGGCTGTTCGGGCAGGGTCGCCAGGCCGGCGCGGATGCGCGCCGGGTCGCCGCCGCGTACGGTCGCCGCGAACGCCTCCAGTCGCGCCTGCTTGGCCTGGAAGTCGCGTTCGCGCAGATCGACGATCGCCTGGCGGCCGAGCAGGGCCAGGGCCAGCGCGGCGATGCCGCCCAGGGCCAAGCCGAGCAGGGCCGGGCCCAGGCGGCGGCCGCGTCCGGCCCAGACCAGCAACGGCAGCGGAGCGAGCGCGGCCACGGCGGCCGCGACCCAGCTGCCCTCGTAGGCCACCCACCCGCTCACGTCGGAGCGATGCAGGCGATAGGCCAGCCAACTCATCCAGACCGCGACGATCGCCGGCCAGGCCGCGAAGGCGATCAGGCCGACGCGGCGCGCGGAAGGCGCGGCGTCCGACGCGGGAGCGGCGTGGGTCATGGGCGAGTTCCTTCTCGATGGGCGATGCGATGCGCCGATCATCATCGCATCGCCGGCACAAGCGGTGCGCCCGCCGTGTCCGCTACTTCGCCAGCCAGCGGATCATCGCGTCGATCTTGCCGCGGTACGGCGGCTTGAGCAGGTCGCTGGCGGCGAGCCGGCGCTGGTGGAACACCGGCAGCAGCTTGCTGAAGGTGTCGAAGCCGTTGCGGCCGTGGATGGCGCCGATGCCGCTCGGGCCGATGCCGCCGAACGGCAGGTCGTGGGCGCCGAAATGCAGCAGGGTGTCGTTGACGGTGACGCCGCCGGCCAGGGTTTGGGCCAGGATCTTGTCGATCTGGGCGCGGTCGTGGCCGAACGGATACAGCGCCAGCGGCCGGTCGAGCGCGTTGATGCGCGCGATCGCCTCGTCCAGGCTGCGGTAGGAAATCACCGGCAGGATCGGGCCGAAGATCTCGTGCTGCATCACCTGCGCCTGCGGGTCGGGTTCGACCACCAGCGCCGGCGGGAACAGCCGCTCGGCCTGGCGCTGCGCCTGCGCCGCCGGATCGGCGAAGGGCTCGATCACCTGCAACCCGCGCTGACGCGCGTCGTCGAGGTAGGAGGCCAGCCGCGCGTACTGGCTGGCGTTGATGATCCGGGTGTAGTCGCGGCTGGCGCCCAGGTCGGCGCCGTAGCGCGCGCGCAGTTGCGCCAGCAGGGCCTGGACCAGTTCGTCGCGGCGCGACGCGTCGACCAGCACGTAATCCACGCCGATGCAGGTCTGGCCGGCGTTGAACCACTTGCCGCTGGCGATGCGCGCGGCGGCGCGCTCGATCGGGTAATCCGGGCACACCAGTGCCGGCGCCTTGCCGCCCAGTTCCAGGGTCACCGGGGTCAGGTTCGGCGCCGCCGCGGCCATGACCTTGCGTCCGACCGCGGTCGAGCCGGTGAACAGCAGATGGTCGAAGGGCAGGGCCGAGAACGCCGCGCCGAGTTCGGCGCCGCCCAGCGCGACCGCGACCCGGTCGTCGGGGAAGACGTCGGCGAGCAGCTCGCGCAGGAACTGCGACGTGCGCGGGGTGTGTTCGGACGGCTTCAGATAGACGTGGTTGCCGGCGGCGATGGCCGAGGCCAGCGGCACCAGGGCCAGGTTCACCGGGTAGTTCCACGGCGACAGGATGCCGACCACGCCGACCGGCTCGGGGCGGATCTCGGCCCGCGCCGGCCAGAAGCGCCAGCCGACCGCGGCCCGGCGCGGCTTCATCCAGCGCCGCAGCTGGGCCAGGGCGTGGTCGATTTCGGCCAACACGATCATCGCTTCGGACAGCAGGTTCTCGTGGCTGGAGCGATGGCCGAAGTCGGCGCGGATGGCCGCGTCCATCTCCGCGCTGCGGGCGCGGAAGGCGTCGCGCAGGCGGATCAGGTCGGCGCGGCGCTGGGCGTAGTCCGGCTTGCGCGCCTGCCAGGCGGTGCGCAGGCGTTCGCGGGTCGCGGCCAGATCGGCGATGGGCGTGTCGGCGAGGATGTCCATACGCGGCAGTGTAGTCGCGTCCGTGGCCGTGGAGCGTGACCGCGGTGGGGCGAGCGAGGCCAGGCGAGGGGGGCGTGGCGGCCGATCTGCGCGCGCCGGTCGCGCACCGGTCCCGGCCCGACGGGGGGCGGACCATGCGACGACCGGGCCGACCCGAGCAAGCCAGAACCGGTGCCGCGGACTACAATGGGCGCATGAGCTTGCGCCCCTACCTCGATGCCTTCCCCAACCTCGGTGAGCGCGTCTACGTCGACCCCGCCGCGACCGTGATCGGCGCGGTCGACCTGGGCGACGACGTGTCGATCTGGCCCGGTTGCGTGGTGCGCGGCGACGTCAACACGATCTCGATCGGCGCCCGCACTAATGTCCAGGACGGCACCATCGTCCACGTCACCCACGAGGGGCCGTTCACCCGTCCCGGCGGCCTGCCGACCGTGATCGGCAACGACGTGACCATCGGCCATGCCGCGATCGTCCATGCCTGCACCATCGAGGAATTCGCCCTGATCGGCATGGGCGCCAAGATCCTCGACGGCGCGCGCGTGTCGCGCTTCGGTTTCGTCGGTGCCGGCGCGGTGATCGCGCCGGGCAAGACGGTCGGCGAAGGCGAGCTGTGGCTGGGCAATCCGGCGCGCTGCGTGCGCAAGCTCAGCGAGCGCGAAATCGAACAGTTGCGCTACAGCGCGCAACATTACGTTCGCCTCAAGGACCGTTATCTGGGCATGCTCTCGTCGGGCTAGTCACGGAATCGGGCGGCGTTTACAGTCGCGCAGGGGAAAAGCGCGACTCAGGAGTCGGGGCAACATGGAAGAACCGCAGAATCCGTACGCCGCACCGTCGGCACTGCCCGTGGCGGGCGAAGACTACAGCGTGCGCGCCGACCGCGGCACACGCCTGATCGCGCGTCTGATCGACGGCGCCCTGTACATGGTGTGCATGGCGCCGGTGTTCGTCGCCGTGGCGGTCGATCCCAACAGCGAACAACCCTCGCCCCTGCAGCTGGGCATCATGAGCCTGGGCTTGCTGTTCGCCCTGGCACTGTTCGCCTACAACCTGGTGCTGCTGGCGCAAAGCGGGCAGACCCTGGGCAAGCGCTGGCTGAAGATCAAGATCGTGCGCCTGGACGGCAGCCCGGCCTCGCTGGGCCGCATCCTCGGCCTGCGCATGATCGTGATCGGCCTGATCGAGTCGGTGCCTTGCCTGGGCGCGCTCTTCAGTCTGGCCAACGCACTGTGGATCTTCGGCGACGAAAGCCGTTGCCTGCACGATCTGCTCGCCGACACCAAGGTGATCAACGCCTGATGCTCGACACCTACCGCCAGGTGGTGACGCCCGAAGGCGTCGCGCTGCACCTGCGCGCTGCCGGGCCGGTGCCGCGCGCGCTGGCCTGGCTGCTCGATCTGGCGTTGCGCGCGGTGATCTACGCCGCGCTGTTCCGCGCCCTGGTCGGCCTGTTCGGCGAGGCCGGCTACGCCGTGCTCGCGCTGGTGGTGTTCGTGATGACCTGGTTCTACCAGGTGCTGTTCGAAGTGCTGATGCAAGGCCGCACGCCCGGCAAGTGGGCGCTGGGGCTGCGCGTGGTCGCCGCCGACGGCGCGCCGGTGGGCTGGATGGCCTCGTTCACCCGCAATCTGCTGCGGGTGGTGGACGCGTTGCCGGTGGGTTACGCCGTCGGTCTGGTCGCCTGCCTGTTCGATCCCTGGGGCCGCCGGCTCGGCGACATGGTGGCCGGCACCCTGGTGGTGCACGCGCCGCGGCATACGCCGCAGACCGCGGCGGCGGTGGTCCCGCCGCTGGCGCCGTCGTCGCCGCTGTTGCCGCACGAGCAGGCGGCGATGGTCGCCTTCGCCGAACGCGCGCCGCGTCTGACCCTGGCGCGCCAGATCGAGCTGGCCGAACTGACCGAGCCGCTGACCCGCAGCCGCGGCGAGCAGGCGGTCGACCGGGTCTACGGCATCGCCAACTGGCTGTTGGGGCGGCGATGAGACAAGAGCACTTCGTCGCCCGCCACGAGTACGAATGGCGCGAGTTCGAGCGCTGGCTGGAGCATCGTTCCGCCAGCGCCCGCCACGCTCGCGGCCACCGCCGCGAGTGGAACGGGCTCAGCGACGATCAGTTGCCCGAACGCCACCGCCGGCTGTGCCAGCAACTGGCGCTGGCGCGCCGGCGCGGCTACAGCGCGGTGGTCACCGATCGTCTGCAACAACTGATGCAGCGCGGCCACAGCGTGCTGTACCGGACCAAGCCGGTGCATTGGCGGCGGGCGATCGAGTTCCTGTTGGCCGGTTTTCCGCGCCTGGTCCGGGCCGAGCGCCATTGCATGCTGGCCGCGGCGCTGCTGTTCGTGCTGCCGCTGGCGAGCATTTTCGTCGCCATCCAGATCAAGCCCGATCTCGCCGCCGGCCTGTTCGACGTGCAGAGCCTGGCGCGCTTCGAGCAGATGTACGACCCGGCCGGCAAGAGCGACCTGGGCCGCACCGACGAAGACGATCTGCAGATGTTCGCCCATTACATCGGCAACAACGTCGGCATCGGCTTCCAGACCTTCGCCAGCGGCCTGGTCGCCGGCCTCGGCACGGTGTTCGTGTTGATCTTCAACGGCGTGATGATCGGCGGGGTCGCCGGGCATCTGCAGGCGGTCGGCCACGGCGACCCGTTCTGGCGCTTCGTCGCCGGCCATTCGGCGCCGGAACTGACCGCGATCGTGATCGCCGGCGGCGCCGGCCTGCGCCTGGGGTTGAGCCTGATCGCCCCCGGCCAGCGGCGACGGATCGATTCGCTGATCCACGGCGGCCGGCGCGGCGCCAAGATCTGCATCGGCGTGTTCGCCATGCTGGTGTTCGCCGCCTTCGTCGAGGCGTTCTGGTCGTCGATCGCCGGGGTGCCGGCGCCGGTCAAGTACGCGGTCGGCGCGGCGCTGTGGGTGCTGGTCGGGCTGTGGCTGCTGCGCGGCGGCCGCAACGCCGCCTATCGCGACGACGAAGACGCCGCATGAGGCTGGAAGCGCTCACCGTCGCGCTGCGCCCGCGCAGCGCCTGGGAGGCCGCCGAACTCGGCATGGCCCTGGTGCGGCGCCATGCCGGCGCGATCTGGAAGCCGTGGCTGCTGACTTCGCTGCCGTTGCTGGTCGCGCTCAACGCCGTGGGCTGGGCCCTGGATCTGCTGTGGCTGGCCGGCCTGCTGATGTGGTGGCTCAAGCCCTGGTTCGACCGCATCCCGCTGTTCGTGCTGTCGCGCGCGGTGTTCGGCGAAACCCCGGACACGCGCCAGACCGTGCGCGCGGCGCTGCGCTGGGGCGCACGCTGGTGGTTGCCGTATCTGACCTGGCGCCGGCTCGGTCCGGCGCGTTCGCTGTACCTGCCGGTGGATCTGCTCGAGGGCGGCAGCGGCAGCGAGGCCCGTCATCGCCGCGGCGCGCTCGGCGCGCCCGTGTACGGCGTCGGGTCGCTGCTGACCCTGACCTGCGTCCACTTCGAAATCGTGATCGTGCTCGGCGCCCTGCTCGGCGCGCTGATGTTCGTGCCGTTCGATTACCTGCCGGACACGTTCAAGGCCCTGTTCGAAGCGGTCGCGGCCCAGCCGCAATGGTTCGACGCCACCCTCAACGGCCTGGCCTGGCTGGCGACCGCGCTGATCGAACCGTTCTACGTCGGCGCCGGCTTCGGCCTGTACCTCAATCGCCGCACCGAGATCGAGGGCTGGGACATCGAGATCGTGTTCCGTCGCCTGCGCGCGCGCCTGACCGCGGCCGCGGCGCCGTTGTTGCTGGTGTTGTGCGCGATGGTCGGTTTCGCGCCGGACGCGGCAGCGCAGGCGGCGGACGCGTCTTCCGCGGCGCAAGCGCAGGCCGCGGCGGCCGTCGAAGAAGAGGCCGCCGGCGACGAGACGGTGGGCGAAGCGGCGGCCGAAGCAGCGGCCGAAGAAACGGCAAGCGACGAAGAATCCGCACCGCCGTACGCGCCGATCCGCGACTACGTCGACGACAGCCGCAAGAGCCGCCGCTTGCCATCGACCCTGGGCGAGGTGTTCGGCGAGGACCGCCGCGACGACCGCGCGCTGCGCGAGGCGGTGGCCAAGGCGATGCAGGACCCGACGGTATCGCCCAAGCGCACCCAGACGGTGTGGAAACCCAAGGCCGAGCGCAAGGACCAGGAAAAAGAGCGCAAGCCGTCCAGCCTGGAGATGTTCGACGGCCTCGGCGGCAATCTCGCCGCGGTGGTGCAGTGGCTGCTGTGGGGCGTGGTCGCGGCGATCGCGATCGCCCTGCTGTGGAGCGCCTCGCGCTGGCTGGGCTGGTTCCGCGGCGGCGAGGAAGAGGAGCCGTCGCCGGGCGAGGTGCGGGTCGGCGCCGCGGCCGAGCCCGAGCCCCTGCCCGACGACATTCCGACGGCGATCCGCCGCCTGTGGCGCGCCGGCCGCGCCCGCGATGCGTTGGCGCTGATGTACCGCGCCGCGGTCGAATCGATGGCGCAGCGCGCCGATATCGTGTTGGTGCCGGGTGCGACCGAGGCGCAATGCCTGCGCGCCTCGCGCAAGCTGGCCCTGGCCGACGACCGCGAGGCCTTCGCCCGCGCCGTGCGCACCTGGCAGTACGCGGCCTATGCCGACGTCCTGCCGGACGACGAAGAGTTCGACGATCTGGTCGGCCTGCTCGGCCGTCGTTTCGGGTGGACCGCATGAGCCGCGCCCGTCTGGCGATCGGCGCGCTGCTGGTGGTCGCAGTGGCGGTCGTGGCCGCAGTCGGCGTCGCGGTCTGGCGCGACGGCTACACCCGGGTCGAGGAGAGCGTCGACGCGCCGCGCAGCGGCGAAGCGGCCAGTAACCCGTTGTACGTGCTCAAGCTGGCCCTGCAACGCGATCGGGTCCAGGTCCAGGCGCGACAGCGTCTGGCGCTGGGCCTGCACCCGCTGAAGCCGCGCGACACGGTGCTGATCTTCCGCGACCCGCGCACCTTGAGCGCCGACGACGCCAAGGCCTTGCTGGCCTGGGCCGAGCGCGGCGGTCATCTGATCGTGCGCACGCCGCCGCTGCACGAACAGCTCGGCGAATCGCCGGTGCCGGTGTTGACCGAACTCGGCGTGACCTTGCTCGACCGCAGCGACGTCGCCGACGAGGAGGAGCTGCGTTCCGGCTGCGTCGGCGTGTACGAGCGCGGCCTGGAGGCGCAGGGCCAGTTCTGCGGCGGACGCCGGTTCTATTTCTACAACAGCGACAGCGCGCCCGAGCGCGCCTGGGGCGACGAGGACAGCGCCTACGTCTACGCCCGTTTCGCCCACGGCCAGGGCCATGTCGACGTGGTCTCGGACCTGGACTTCCTGTCCAACGACACCGGCTCGGGCAATCCCTTGTTGCGCGGCCTGCGCTTCTCCGACGACAAGATCGCCCAGCCCGCCAACGCCGCCCTGGCCCGCCAGCTGTTGGCGCCGAACTACCGCGCCGGCACCGTGCACCTGATCTATGCGGCGGAAGTGCCGTCGCTGTGGAAGACCCTGATCGAACGCAGCTGGATGGCCTGGCTGCCGCTGCTGCTGTGGCTGCTGGGCTGGCTGTGGCTGCGCATGCAGCGTTTCGGCCCGCTGCGGCCGGCGCCGGCGTTGGAGCGGCGCTCGCTGCTCGAACACATCGTCGCCAGCGGCGAGCACGTTTACCGTTACGGCTACGGCCCGCGCCTGTACGAGGCCGCGCGCCGCGCCTTCCTGGCCCGCCTGCGCCGGCGCGACCCCTACGCCGCCGGCCTCGACGGCGAGCCGCGCGTGGCGCTGCTCGCCGAACGCTTCAAGAGCGCGCCGGCCTTGTCCGCCGACGAGATTCGCGACGCGCTGACTCCGCCGCTGGCGCGCGAACACACCGCGTTCCGCACCCGCATCGCCACTTTGATCCGCATGAGAAACCGCTTATGACCCTCGACGCCGCTCCGCTCGTCCCGATCACCGGCGCCGCGCTGGCGCAACGCGCCGCCGACGTGCGCGAGGAAGTCGGCAAGGCCTTCATCGGCCAGGCCGAGGTGCTCGACCAGATCCTGATCGCCCTGCTCGCCGGCGGCCACGCCCTGCTCGAAGGCGTGCCCGGCCTGGGCAAGACCTTGGTGGTGCGCGCCCTGTCCAAGGCGCTGGACTGCGGCTACGCCCGGGTCCAGTTCACCCCCGACCTGATGCCCAGCGACATCAGCGGCCACGCGGTGTACGACCCGAAGACGGAGAGCTTCAACATCCGCCGGGGCCCGGTGTTCACCAATCTGCTGTTGGCCGACGAAATCAACCGCGCCCCGGCCAAGACCCAGTCGGCGCTGCTGGAGGCGATGCAGGAGCAGCAGGTCACCATCGAAGGCCACAGCTTCGAACTGCCGCCGCCGTTCCTGACCCTGGCCACGCAGAACCCGGTCGAGCAGGAAGGCACCTATCCCCTGCCCGAAGCGCAGCTCGACCGCTTCCTGCTCAAGATCCTGATCGGCTATCCCAGCCGCGCCGACGAGAAGCGCATGGTCAGCGCGGTCAGCCTGGGCCGCAGCGCGTCGGACTTCGACCTGTCGCAGGTGCGGCGCGTGCTCGGCCCGGAGGAGATCGTGGCGATGCAGCAGGGCACGGCGCTGGTGCGGGTCGACGAGGCGGTAATCGACTACGTGGTGCGGATCGTCGGCACCACTCGCGATTGGGCCGGCATCGCCCTCGGCGCCGGTCCGCGCGGCAGCCTGGCTCTGGTGCGCGCCGCGCGCGCCCAGGCGGTGCTGTCCGGGCGCGACTTCGTCACTCCCGACGACGTGCGCGAGATCGCCAAGCCGGCGCTGCGCCATCGCATCGCGCTGGCGCCGGAGCTGCAGATCGAAGGCCAGTCGCCGGACGACGTGCTGCACGCGCTGTTGGCCAAGGTCGAAGCGCCGCGGCAATGAGTCGGGCCGTCCCGCCGCCGTTGCCGGTCCATGCCGCCGCACCGCCGGTGCCGCGCGAGCGTGCGCTGGCGCGGCGCAGCTGGCTGCGGCCGGCGCCGCGGGTGGGCGCACTGGCGCTGGCCTGGTCGGCGCTGGGCCTGGCGGCGAGCGCCGGCTGGGCGCCGGCCTCGGCCTGGTGGCTGGCCAGTGCGGCCTTGTTCGCGTTGCTGCTGATCGACGGCCTGCGCCTGCGCGGCGCGCCCACGCCGCAGGTCGTGCGGCAGATGCACGACACCTGGGCGATCGGCGTCGAACGCCCGGTCACCCTGGTCGTAGAGACCCTGCGGCGTCAGCGCCTGGACCTGTTCGATCTGCATCCGGGCGAGTGGGCGATGCGCGATCTGCCGCGCCGGGTCGAGTTGCGGCGTGGCGAAAGCGCGAGCTTCGAATATCAGCTGCGTCCCGACCGGCGCGGCGATTTCCAGTTCGACGGCGTGCAACTGCGCCTGCATTCGCCGTGGGGGCTGTGGTGGCAGTCGCGCCTGGGCGGCGAGGTGCAGCGGGTGCGCGTGTTTCCCAATTTCGCGCCGCTGGCCAAGTTCGCGATGTTCAGCGCCGAACAGGCTTCGCGCCTGGTCGGCGCGCACGTCAAGCGGCGCCGCGGCGAGGGCACCGATTTCCATCAGATGCGCGAGTACCGGGTCGGCGACAGCCTGCGCCAGATCGACTGGAAGGCCACGGCGCGCGCGCGCCGGCTGATCTCGCGCGAATACCAGGACGAGCGCAACCAGCAACTGGTACTGATGCTCGACACCGGCCGCCGGCTGATGGCCCGCGACGGCGCGCTGTCGCATTTCGACCACGTGCTGGATGCGGCGCTGGTGGTGGCCTATCTGGCCCTGCGCCAGGGCGACGGCGTCGGCCTGCTGGCCAGCGGCGGCGAAAGTCGCTGGGTGCCGCCGCAGCGCGGCGTCGGCGCGATCGACAACCTGCTGCGCGCCAGTTACGCCTTGCAGCCGCAGGCGGTGGCGACCGATTTCCTGGCGGCGGCGACCGAGCTGTCGCTGCGCCAGCGCCGGCGTTCGCTGGTGATGCTGGTGACCAACCTGCGCGACGAAGACATGGACGACCTGCTTGCCGCGGTGCGCATGCTGCGCGGGCGCCATCTGGTATGCGTGGCCAGTCTGCGCGAGGGCTCGCTGGATCAGGCCTTGGGCGACGAGGTCGTCGACCTGTCCGGCGCGATCCGCGCCGGCGCGACCGCGCAGTACCTGGAGCAGCGTGCCGCCGCGCACGACGCGCTGCGCAACCACGGGGTGATGGTGCTGGACGTGAGCTGCGAGCAACTGGCGGCGTCGCTGGTCGAGAAGTATCTGGCGGTCAAGCGCGACGGTTTGCTTTGAGGCGCCGCGCCGGCGGCAGCGGCAACTCCTCCACTTTCGCTGCGCGATCGTCGCCCCCTGGGTCGAAGGGGGCAGCGGCAAGGTCGTACGCTGGTCAGGCCTCGGTAGCGCGCAAGGAAACTGCCGGCGTCATGCCCGCCATCGGGTCGTTCGCCGACGAGTCGTCCTACCGCTCGTGCCATGCGATCACAAAGCGCAGTTCGCCCGGCGTCCCGCTGCGACCCCGTCAAACGGCGCACACCGCCGGTCGCCCTGTCGCTAGACGACCCAACGGCGTAGCCGCCTGCCGGTCCCCCTTTGAAAAAGACAGGGGGAACTCCGTTCCTGCTTGGCCTGAGTGCTGGTCGATGCAAGGCATCGCGCCTCATCCCGGCCGGGTTTGCTCTTCCAGCCAGCCCAGCCACTGCATCGCCTGTGCGCGGTCTTGCCCGCACATCTCGCCGGTCGGTTGCAGCGAGCCGCAGAACGCCGGGCGCTCCGGTCGGCCGAACAAGCGGCAGCGCAGCTCGTCGTCGAGTTGCACGCAGGGTATGCCGGCCGGCTTGCCGTGCGGCATGCCCGGGATCGGGCTGTTGATCGACGGCGCGATGCAACAGGCGCCGCAGCGGTCGCGGCAGGCCTGGCTCATGCCGGCCCGCGTGCGAGACGCAAGTCGCTCATGGCGCTTCGAACGGTTCGACCGCGCGCACCGCATGCAGCGGAATCGGGCCGTAGACGTGCGGGTAGTGATCGCCGCTGCGCGCGCTCCAGTCGTAACGCAGCGCCGCGCCGAGCGCGGCCGCGTCCAGGCTCAAGCGCAGCAGCGCGCCGCGGCCGCGCTGGTGGCGCTCGATCACGCCGGCCAGCTGCGCCTGCGTCGCGCAATGCAGGAAGCCCTCGCGCGCCAGCGACTCCGGCGCGTACTCGCCGCGCGCCTGCGCCGCGGTCCAGTCGGCCGGTGCGGCGAAGTGATAGACGAGGGCGGGCGCGGGCCCGGCGAACGCAGGCGTGGGCGCGGGACCGGCGTTCGCCATGCGCTCAGTCCGCCGTGACCAGAGCGTCGTCGCGCTCGCGCAGCATCGCGTACACCGGATCGGTATCCGGACGCTTGCGGTGCCAGCGTTCGAAGCTTTCCGCGGCCTGTTCGACCAGCATGCCCAGGCCGTCGACGCGGTCGTGCGCGCCGGCGACCTTGGCCCAGGCCAGGAACGGAATCGCCGCTTCGCCGTAGCTCAGGTCGACCGCGGCGGTGCGCGGCGTGGCCAGGCTCATCGGCAGCGAAGGCATGCCGTCCTCGCGCGCGGCCGAGGTCGCGTTGACGATCAGGTCGAAGTTGCCCAGCGTGCCGACGTCGGCGAGGTAGCGCGGATGCACCCGGCCCGGCATGCCCAGCGCGTCGGCCAGCGCGTCGGCGCGCTCGCCGGTGCGGTTGACGATGTACAGCTCGCCGATGCCGGCGTCGAGCAGCGCCGGAGCGACGCCGCGCGCGGCGCCGCCGGCGCCGATCAGCAGAGTACGGCGCGCGCGCAGGTCCAGCCCGTGGCGGTCGGTGAGGTCGCGGATCAGGCCGACGCCGTCGGTGTTGTCGCCCTCCCAGCCGGTGGCGGTGCGGATCAGGGTATTGACCGCGCCGGCGCGTTGGGCGCGCTCGCTCAGATGGGTGCAGATGCTGGCCGCGCGGGTCTTCAACGGCAGGGTGATGTTGGCGCCGAGGCCGCCCTCGGCGGCGAACTCGGCCAGGGCCACGTCGAACTGCTCCGGCGCGGCGTCGATCGCGCGGTACTCCAGGGCGATGCCGAACTGACGCGCGAACGCAGCGTGGATGCGCGGCGACAACGAATGGGCGACCGGATGGCCGAACACGGCGTAACGCAGGACGGGACTGGACGAACTGGAATCGATCGACATGGACGCGCCTCGTTCTAGACTGGAGACCTTTCCTGTTGGGAGACGCACGATGCGGCACGCCAGGGTCCGGTTCGGCTCCAGTCTACTCCTCGCCTGCGTACTGGGCGTCCCGGTCCAGGCCGGTTTGGCCGAATTCGGCATAGAAGGCATGGGCGTGGTGTCCACCCCCGACAGCGAGGTGCGAGCCACGGTGAGTCCCGACGGACGGCGTATCGTCTGGGGCAGCGATCGCCCGGGCGGTCCGGGCGGCCGCGATCTGTGGCAGGCGGAACGGGTCGACGGTCGTTGGCAGAACCCGCAGCCGCTGGCCCTGAACGGCCCGCACAAAGACTACGACCCGATGTTCAGCGGCGACGGCCGCTGGCTGTATTTCTTCTCCGACCGTCCCGGCGGTCAGGGCGCCGAAGACCTCTATCGCGCCGCGGTGCGCGCCGACGGCTTTGGTCCGGCCGAGAATCTCGGCCCCGGGGTCAACACCGCCGGCCGCGAATGGGCGCCCGCGCCGAGCCGCGACGGCCGCTATCTGTTGTTCGCCAGCGACGGCCGCGGCGGCGCCGGCGGCCAGGATCTGTGGATCGCGAGCTGGAACGGCCGCGCCTTCGCCGATCCGAAGCCGGCGCCGGGCCTCAACACCGCCGCCGACGAATTCGATGCGACTTGGCTCGGCGACGGCCGCGCGATCGTGTTCGCGCGTTCGCGGGACGTCGATGGCGACGGCGACGTGCGTGTGTACCTGGCCCAGTGCGACGGCGCGCGCTACGGCGAAGCGACGCCGCTGGCGCTGTCGTTCAACGCGGCCGGCGCCTACACCTACGGCCCGGTGATCGATTGGAACAAGCCCGGCGAGCTGCTGCTCAACGGCACCGCCAAGGCGCCCAAGGCCGGCAAGCAGGACATCTACCGGATGAAGGCGCCGACGGTCACCGGTCAGGACGGTTGCGTCGGCCCAGGCAAGGGCTGAAGCGCTGCGCCCAGCCGCTCGCCGTCGAACTTTTGTAGGAGCGGCGTAAGCCGCGACCGCTCAAGCGCTGGACGCAAGCGCCAGGGCCGTAGTCCGGCCGTGCGGCGCCTCTGCCTTGGCGCACGGTTCTATCGGTGTCGAACACGAACGTGGCGCGACACCGCTTCGGTGGTCGCGGCTTACGCCGCTCCTACAGAAAGCAAGCTGCTGCCGTTGGAGTGGGAGAGGTTTCCCACGGGGATGCCCTCCGGGCGCAGGCCGCGTCCGCGCTGGCCGACGTAAGCGCCGAAAAAAACGGCCAGCCTCCGGTCGCGGACGGGCGGCGCCGGCATTTCCGCCGATACCGGTCGAACCGCCGCCCATCGGAACCGTTCCGCAGCCGGGCGGGCGCGCGCCGTCGCGTGGCTATGCTGCGCCGGCCACGCTGTGTGGCCTATGAAAAGGACTTTTCATGAACGTCTCGAAAGCCAAGTTGGGGGGACTGCTGTTCGGGTTCGTGTTGTCGCTCGCCGCTTTGCCGTCGCTCGCCGCCAGTTCCGGCGGCGCGACGCCGGTGCCGTCGGATCCGGCCCGCTTCGGCGAATGGAAGGCATCGGTGCGCTGGCTGCAGCCGCACCGCGTCGACGGTCCGGGCGGTTCGATGGTGTATTCCTGGACTTACGCCCACATCACCGCGCTGAGCCAGAGCGAGTGCGAAACCCAGCTCTATGGCTACGCCAGCCAGCTCAATGTCCAAGTGGTGAACTACTGCGCCTTCTACCCGTACTGATGCACGCTGCGGAGCCGCCGTGCGCGGCTCCGCAGTTCTTTCATGCGCTCAGTACGGCGCTTCGAGGTTCTGCCATGGCAGCGGGTTGAAGTCGTACACCTGTTGCCGCGACAGCGTGCCGTCGGCCGCGATAGCGCCGCGGAACAGGCCGCCATGTTCGACCCACAGCAGCTCGCCGCGGTCGAACTCGGCCCACTCCCAGTCCGGCAGGTCGATCAGGCGTTCGCTGCGGCGGTCGTAGAGGGCATGGCGATCGTGGCAGTGGCCGCGGCCGGGACGTTCGACCAGGCCGGCGTAGGCGATCTTGCGCAGCAGCCAGTGGCCGCCGGCAGGCTTCTCGAAGGTGGTCAGGGTCGAACCCGAGCTCGGGTCGGCATGCTTCAGCGCCCAGCCGTCGCGTTGCAAGCGCAGGTAGTACACGCCCGTGCAGTCGCTGCCGTAGCGCTCCGGCGAGGGCGGTTCGCTGCGCCGGCGCAACCCGGAGTCGGTGCGTTCGACACAGTGGCTGCCGTTCAACCAGTACTCGCCCCGGTCGAGAAACAGTCCGCCGCCCTGATAAGTGTCGCCCTTGGGAAAGAAGTCCAGCGCCTTCAGGTACGGCACGCGCGAAACCGCGCTCCACGACGAGGGCCGGCGGCCTTGGTTGGAGGCGAAATAGAGCAGGTGACGGCCGTCCGGCGACAGGTCGCAACGGCGTTCGTAGATGCGGCCCTTGAGCCACTGGCCGACCGCGACGCGGTCGTCGTCGCGGTTCCAGCCGAGCACGCAGACCCGCTTGCTCGGGCCGCGGCGCAGCACCACTGCGGTGTTCGCGGCGCGCGCCAACAGAATGTGGACGCGCGCCGGAATCCGTGCGATTACCGCGCTTCGCGCATCCATTGCGCCGCATCCAATGCGAAATAGGTCAGCACCCCGTCGGCGCCGGCGCGCTTGATCGAGGTCAGCGATTCCAGCACGCAGCCGCGCTCGTCCAGCCAGCCGTTGCCGATCGCCGCGCGCAGCATCGCGTACTCGCCGCTGACCTGATAGACGAAGGTCGGCGCGCCGAATTCGTCCTTGGCCCGGCGCACGATGTCCAGGTAGGGCAGGCCGGGCTTGACCATGATCATGTCGGCGCCTTCGTCCAGATCCAGCGCGATCTCGCGCATGGCCTCGTCGCTGTTGGCCGGGTCCATCTGGTAGGTGTACTTGTTGCCCTTGCCGAGCGCGCCGGCCGAGCCGACCGCGTCGCGGAACGGGCCGTAGAAGCTGGAGGCGTACTTGGCGCTGTAGGCGAGGATGCGGGTGTGGATGTGGCCGCGCTGCTCCAGCGCTTCGCGGATGCGGCCGATGCGGCCGTCCATCATGTCGCTGGGCGCGACCACGTCGGCGCCGGCGGCGGCGTGCGACAACGCCTGCTTGACCAGGGCTTCGACGGTTTCGTCGTTGAGCACGTAGCCGCTGTCGTCGACCAGGCCGTCCTGGCCGTGGCTGGTGTAGGGGTCGAGGGCGACGTCGGTGATCACGCCCAGCTCCGGAAAGCGCTGCTTGAGCGCGCGCACCGCGCGCTGGCACAGGCCGTCGTCCTGCCAGGCGGCTTCGGCGGTCAGCGACTTGGCGTCCGGCGCGGTCACCGGGAACAGCGCCAGCGCCGGCACGCGCAGCTCGCTGGCGCGTTCGGCGACGCGCAGCAGTTCGTCGATCGACAGCCGCTCGATGCCGGGCATCGAGCCGACCGGCGCGCGGCCGTCGAGTTCGTGCACGAACACCGGATAGATCAGGTCGTCGGCGGTGAGGACGGTCTCGCGCATCAGCCGGCGCGAGAATTCATCGCGGCGCATCCGCCGCGGGCGCGTGTAGGGATAGCTCATGGGCGCCTAGTCTACTCCCGCGGCCGGCGCGGGCCTGCGACCGCGGGTCGCGGCGGGCGGGGACGCAGCGTTCCGGGCACGACGGGCAAGCTCGCGTCGCAACCGACCCGTGTCGCAGCCGACCAAGCCCGGCACCCGCATTGCACCCTTTCCCGCAAGCCAGAGAGGGGGCCGCCGGCCTTCAGGACTGCGCTCGGTGTCAGTCGGAATACACCCGGTAGCGCAGCGGCCGCACGTGCACGGTGCTGCCGGCGGCCGGGATGACCGCGTCCGGGGTCGCGGCCAGGTCCAGTTCCAGCGGCCGGTGCTGGCTTTCGATCGCCAGTTCCAGGGTGATCCGCTCGGCCAGCCGGTGGGTCGAGACCACCCGCGCCGGCAGGCCGTCGTCGCCGTCGACCAGGGCCATGTCGTGCGGGCGTACGTACAGCTTGGCGCGGCTGCGGCTGTGGCTGTCGACCGGCAAGCGCATGGCGTGGCCGTTGACCGACAGCTCGCCGCCCTCGGTCTGGCCTTCGATCACGTTGGCGCGGCCGATGAAATCGAACACGTAGGCCGAGGCCGGCGTGCTGTAGATCTCGTCGGGAGTGCCGATCTGTTCGATCCGGCCGTCCTTGAGCACCACCACCCGGTCGGCCAGTTCCAGCGCTTCTTCCTGGTCGTGGGTGACGAACAGGGTGGTCTGCCCGGTCTGGTCGTGCAGTCGGCGCAGCCAGCGGCGCAGCTCGACCCGGACCTTGGCGTCGAGCGCGCCGAAGGGCTCGTCGAGCAGCAGCACGGTCGGGTCGATCGCCAGCGCGCGGGCCAGGGCGACGCGCTGCTTCTGCCCGCCGGACAACTGTTCGGGATAGCGCGCGCCCAGTTCCGGCAGTTGGATCAGGCCGAGCAGTTCCTGCACGCGCTTGGCGATCGTCGCCTTGTCCGGGCGCCGCGCGCGCGGCCGGCTGCGCAGGCCGAAGGCGATGTTCTCGGCCACGGTCATGTGCTTGAACAAGGCGTAGTGCTGGAACACGAAACCGACGTTGCGTTCGCGCAGGCTCAGCCGGGTGGCGTCCTGTTCGCCGAACAGCAGTCGGCCCGAATCGGGCTGCAGCAGGCCGGCGATGACCCGCAGCAGGGTGGTCTTGCCCGAGCCCGAGGGGCCGAGCAGGGCGACCAGTTCGCCGGAGGCGACCTGCAGGTCGACCGCGTCGAGCGCGGCGACGCCGGCGTAGCGCTTGGCGATGGCGTGGAGATGCAGGTCCATGTACGAAGCCTTGAGTCAGTGCCGGCGGTGCGAACGTGCGAGCGCGTCGCCGTGGCGCGCTTCGAGCCAGATCTTGATCACCAGGGTGACCAGGGCCAGGCCGGCGAGCAGGGAGGCGACCGCGAACGCCGCGGCGCCTTCGCCGCCGAGCTGCTTGTACAGCACCTCGACATGCAGGGAGAGGGTATTGGTGCTGCCCATGACGTTGCCCGACACCACGGTGACCGCGCCGAACTCGCCCATCGCCCGCGCGCTGCACAGCAGCACGCCGTACAGCAGGCCCCATTTGATGTTGGGCAGGGTGACGCGGAAGAACATGCTCCAGGCGTTGGCGCCGAGCGAGCGCGCGGCCAGTTCCTCGTCGCTGCCCTGCTGCTCCATCAGCGGAATCAGCTCGCGCACCACGAACGGAAAGGTCACGAACAAGGTCGCCAGGACGATGCCCGGCGTGGCGAACAGAATCTTGAGGTCGTAGCGGTTGAGCAGGTCGGCGAAGAACCCGTGGGTGGGGCTGAACAACAGCACCAGGCACAGGCCGGCGACCACCGGCGAGACCGCGAACGGCAGGTCGATCAGGGCCAGCAGGGTGCGCTTGCCGCGGAATTCGAAGCGGGTCAGCGCCCAGGCCATGAACACGCCGCAGACCGCGTTGACCGGGACCACTATCGCGGTGGTGATCAGGGTCAGGCGCAGCGCCGACACGGTGTGCGGGTCGCGCACCGCGGCCAGCCACACGTCCAGGCCGCTGCCGAACGCGGTGCCGAGCAGCATCAGCAGCGGCAGCACCACGACCAGCAGCATGATCGCCACCGCCGCGCCGATCAGCGCCCAGCGCACCCAGGCCGGTTCCTGCAACTGGTCGCGCGCCTCAGCCATCGGCGCGGCTTCCGTGCGAGAGCCAGCGCGAGCCGGCGTTGATCGCGACCAGGCACAGGAACGACATCAGCAGCAGCAAGGTCGCCAGCACGATCGCCGCGGTCACCCCGCCTTCCTCTTCCAGGCGGATGGTGATCAGCAGCGGCGCGATCTCGGTCTTCATCGGCAGGTTGCCGGCGATGAAGATCACCGAGCCGAACTCGCCCAGGCCGCGGGCGAAGGCGAGCGAGAACCCGGTCAGCAGCGCCGGCAACAGCTCGGGCAGGATCACCCGGCGCAGGGTGGTCAGGCGCGAGGCGCCAAGCGAGGCGGCGGCTTCTTCCTGCTCGCGGCCCAGGGTTTCCAGCACCGGCTGCACGGTGCGCACGGCGAACGGCAGGCCGATGAAGATCAGGGCGATGACGATGCCGGTGAGGTTGTTGACCAGTTGGATGCCGAACGGCTGCAGCAGGCCGCCGACCCAGCCGTTCTGGCCGTAGATCGCCGCCAGGGTGATGCCGGCGACCGCGGTCGGCAGGGCGAAGGGCAGGTCGACCAGGGCGTCGAGCAGGCGCCGGCCGGGGAAGCGGTAGCGCACCAGCACCCAGGCCACCACCGCGCCGAACACCAGGGCGATCAGGGCGGCGACGAAGGCGGTGCCGAAGCTGACCTTGAGCGAGGCGACCACGCGCGGGTCGGAAATCGCGCGCAGCCAGCCGGCCAGGCCGAGGCCGCCGGAGCGCAGCACCAGGGCGGCCAGCGGCAACAGCACCACCACCCCCAGCCAGGTCAGGCCGAGGCCCAGGCCGAGGCCGAAGCCGGGGAGCGGCTTGCGCCAACGCGTGGCGGAAGCCGGCAGGGTCAACGCGTGCTCGCTCATGTGGCGGTGGGCGGCCGGTGGCGGGGGACAGAGGGGTGTGACGCTATCGTGGGTTTGCGGTCCTGGGGAAATGCGCGTTGGTTGTTAGCTAGTGCGCGATGGCGATATCGGGCCGGGCCACGATGACCGCGGGCGGGTTCGCGGGCGGTGAACGCGGGCCCGGAGACGGGGCGGCGGCGAACCGGACCGGACCGCCGGGAGGGAGCGACCAGTCCCCCGATCGCCGGGGACAGGAGCAACGCAAACCGAGATCGCCATGCCCGGAACTCGTCGCGTCGGCTGGCCGCCCCCTGTAGGAGCGGCGCAAGCCGCGACCGCACTGCATCCGTCTCGCGTCGTCCGTGTCCGACGGCTGCGAAGCCACGTGGCCGCCCCTAAGCGGGGGGCCGAGGGCGGCGGATCAAGCGCGCTTGCCCCCCGCCGCCCCAGCGCGATCACTTCGGCAGATAGATCTTGTCGAAGAACCCGCCGTCGGAGAAATGCGCGGCCTGGGCCTTCTTCCAGCCGCCGAAGGCGTTGTCGATGGTCACCTGCTTGACCGCCGGGAACTTGGCCAGCTCCGCCGCCGGCACTTTGTCCGGCTCGGCGGGGCGATAGCCGTGCTTGGCCGCCAAGCGTTGGCCTTGCGGGGTGTAGAGGAAACGCAGATAGGCCTCGGCCTGCTTGCGCGTGCCGTGCTTGTCGACGTTCTTGTCGACCCAGGCCACCGGCGGCTCGGCCTTGATGCTCAGGCTCGGCACGACGATCTCGAACTGGTTGCGGCTGGCCGGTTCCTGCAAGGTCAGCAGGGCCTCGTTTTCCCAGGCCAGCAGCACGTCGCCGATCTTGCGGTCGACGAAGGTGGTGGTCGAGCCGCGTGCGCCGGTGTCGAGCACGGGCACGTTCTTGAACAAGCGGGTCAGATAGTCGACCACCTTGCCGCCGTCGCGGTACTGGGTCGAGGCCCAGGCCCAGGCGGCGAGGTAGTTCCAGCGCGCGCCGCCGGAGGTCTTGGGATTGGGGGTGATCACCGACACGCCCGGCTTGGCCAGGTCGTCCCAGTCCTTGATGCCCTTCGGGTTGCCCTTGCGCACCAGGAACACGATGGTCGAGGTGTAGGGCGAGCTCTGGTGCGGCAGGCGGCTCTGCCAGTTGGCCGGCAATTGCTTGGCGTTGGCGATGGTGTCGATGTCGCCGGCCAGGGCCAGGGTCACCACGTCGGCCTCCAGGCCGTCGACCACCGCGCGCGCCTGCTTGCCCGAGCCGCCATGCGAGGCGCGCAGGTTGAGGGTTTCGCCGGTCTGCTGTTTCCATTGCGCGGCGAACACCTGGTTGACCTCGGCGTAGAACTCGCGGGTCGGGTCGTAGGACACGTTGAGCAATTCGGCGTCCTTGGCCGCGGCGGCGCCGGCGGCCAGGGCCAACGCGAGCAGGGCCCATCGCAACGGCGTCTCTCGGAAAATGTTCTTCATGGTTCGGTCCTGTACGAAAGGAGGAAAAGTCAGAAGGCGAGTTGGGCGCGGGTGAAGAAGGCTTTTTCGTCTTCGCGGTCGCGGCCGGCGGCGGCGCCGCCGTCGAACGCGGTCTGGGTGTAGTTGGCGACCAGCTTGAGATTGCCGGTCAGGTACCAGTTCAGGCCCAAGCCCCAGGAGCGCGCCGCCGCGGCCACCGCGTTGCGGTCGGCATAACGCGGGAACGCGGCCTCGTCGATCTCCAGGCGGCCGTAGCGCGCGACCAGTTCGAACGCGCCCCAGCCTGCGCCACCGACCGTAAAAGGTTGGTTAGGCCGGGCCACGCCCTTGTAGCCCGCGTCTTCGCCGGTGAGCACGTAGCCGGCGGTGACCTGCCAGGCGCGATGGTCGAGTTCGCCGGCGAAGGCGCCATTGCGCACTTCCTGGCTGGAGCCGACGTATTCGCCGATCACGCCGAAGGCGTTGCGATAGAACCACGCCTGCGGCGACCAGCGGCTGTGCGCGCCGTCGGCCAGCACCGCGCTGCGGTAATTGAAGAACTGCACCTGGCCGGGCGTGCGGTAACGCGGCAAGGCGTTGTTGCCGCCGCCGCGCTTGTCGCCGCGGCTGCCGGCGAGGCCGAAGCCCAACCCCGACAGCGCGCCGCCGTCGTTCTTCCACGGTTCGACGAACACCCGCCCGGCCAGTTCGAACTCGTTGTCGGGATTGACCGTCGGGCTGTCGCGGCCGTCGACCGCGCCGTTGAACACGCCCAGGGCGTACGACACGGTGGCGCCGGCGAGTTCGCCCTGCAGCTGCACGCCGAGGTCGCGGTTCGGGGTCAGCTCCGAGGCCAGGCCGAGCTCGATCAGCGCATTGGAGCCGCTGGACTGCAGCCGTTCCAGGCCGACCGGGCTTTTGAACTTGCCGATCCGCACGGTCGCGCGCGGATCGAACTTGAGATCCAGGTAGGCGTCGTTGACCGTCGCGCTGTCGCCGGCGAATTCGGGCGTCAAGCGGAAGCCGACCAGCGAACCCCAGGTGCCTTCCAGGGTCGGCTGGATGCGCCGGAACAGGAACGTGTCGTTTTGCGGCGAGCGCTCGTCGCCGATGAAGAAGCGGCCGTCGGCCTGGACCAGCGCCTTGAGCTTGACCTCGACATCGCCGGGCGGCGGCGATTTGATCGCCAGGCCCTTGCTCGCGCTCAGCGACACGCTCGGCGTACTCGCGGCCTTGGCCGCGGCCTCTTCGGCCTGCAGCTCCAGCTTGCGTTCGATGATCCGCAAGCGCTGGTCGAGCTCGGCCAGGCTGCCGCTGTCGGCCGAGGCGCCGGCGATCGCGTCGCCGCCGCCGAGGCGTTGCTCGATCGCGCGTAGGCGCTCGGCCAGCGCCTGGACCGTGAGTTCGCCGGCGGGCGGCGGCGTTTGCGCTTGCGTCGGCAGCGCCAGGGCGCAGGCGATCGCGCCGCACAGCCAGACGGTCGCGGCGCGGGCCGCATGCGGAGGTCGAACCCGGATATGCATGATGTGCTCCTACGAACGGGCGGAACGGTGAGGCGATCCGGGTGGCGCGGAAACGCGGTGGAGGTGACGTGATGCGTCGGCCCGGTCGCGGCCGCGCCTGCGCGCGTTGGCAGGAGGGCGACCCGGCCGTTCGGCGTCGCCCGCCGCCGGCCCCTGGGCCCGGATCGGCGGCGAAGCCGGTGCGGCTCAGCCCCAGGATTCGGCCGCGGCCGCGACCGGCAGGCGCTGGCTGCGGACGATCTCGACGATCCGCGCCTGGCTGACCCGCACTTCGATCCGGCCCTCTTCCAGCCCGCGCAAAGCCTGCAGCAGGGCGAACTCGGTATCGCTGAGGTTGACGATGTTGATGTCCGGTTCGCGGTCGCGGGGCGCGGTCGCGGCTCTGTCCGCGCGCTGTGCGGCGCTGCGTTTTCCGGCCTCCGCCGCGTTGCGGTTCATCGGGCGTCTCCTTCCAGGTTCAGCAACGCCGGCGTCGACGACGCGCGGGCGAATTCGGCCAGGCTGCGTCGATCGAGCACGTCGGAAATGGCGTCGCGCGCCTCGCGCATCAGCGCGCGCAGGGTGCAGCCGTCGGGGTCGCGGCAGTCGGAGCAGGGCCGGTAGGCGCTGACGCTGGCGCACAACACCGCGGCCAGCGGTCCGTCGATGGCGCGGATCAGGTCGCCGACCATGATGTGCTCGGGCGGCCGGGCCAGGGTATGGCCGCCCTTTTGCCCGCGCCGGCTGTCGATGAAGCCGGCCTCGCGCAGGTCGACCAGGATCGACTCCAGGAACTTGCCCGGCGCGCCGCTGTGTTGGGCGATGGTGCGGGCCTGCAGGCGCGGGCCATCGGCGCGATCCGCCCCGGGCCGGCCGTGGGCGCGCGCCAGCGCGCACATCGCGCGCAGGGCGTACTTGGCCTTCATCGTCAGCATTTCCCAGTCTCCATGTAGGAAATGTGGCCGGGGCCGGGGGCGGAGGGAAAAGGTTTTGCCTCATCTGCATATGACGGGGCGGTATGTGGCGTGCGGGGCAGCGGGCGCGCGCTGTGCGGCCGTGTCGGATGGGCGGCGGACGTCCGTGGCGCCGGGTGCGGCGGGGATTGCGCGGTGGTCTTGGCGGCGCGGGGAAAGCCAAAAGGCCCAGCCGAAGCCGCTCCCCCCTGACCTGCCCTTTTCAACGGGGGGGGAAGCCGCGCCGCGGCGGCTTGGGCACGCGCCGGGAACCGTGTCCTCGTCCGCGCCGAGCGGCAGCGGCTGTTCCCTGCCTTCCGAAAAAGGCGGGCTAGGGGATTCGCCGTCGCGCTTGCTCCGCTCGGGAACGGCTTCGGCGATGCGCCGTGCCGACGCCGCAGAACGGCGAACGGCGGCCCCGCCGTGGCCGGACATCGGGCGGGTCGACCCCGGTCTGCGCGAACCTGTGCGCGGACGAAGCCGTTACGATGAGCGCCAATGCGTTCTCTCGCCTCGCTTCCGCCGCTCGCCCGCACCTGTCTGTCGGTTCTCGCCGTTCTTGCCGCCGTGTGTTGGCTGGCGCCCGGGATGAGCCGTTACGGGCCGATCCTGCCCGACTGGGACGCGTTGTCGGCCGCGCCGGGCACGGCCGGGCATTGGTTCGGCACCGATGCGATCGGCCGCGACGTGTTCGCGCGCACGCTCGCCGGCGGGCGCCTGTCGCTCGGCATCGGCTTGTTGGCCAGCGTGGTCGCGCTGGCGATCGGGCTGGGCTACGGCGCGATCGCCGGCCTGGCCGGCGGCCGCACCGAGCGCGCGATGCTGCGCGTGCTGGACGTGTTCTCGGCGCTGCCGTTCCTGCTGGTGGTGATCTTGCTGCTGACCTTGTTCGAACGCTCGCTGTGGCTGTTGCTGGTCGCGATCGGCGGCTACGTCTGGATCGACCTGGCGCGGGTCATGCGCGCCGAGGCCGCGCGCCTGCGCGAAGCGCCGTTCGTGCTCGCCGCGCAGGCGGCGGGGGCGAGCTTCGGCCAGCGCCTGCGCTGGCACGTGTTGCCGAACCTGCTGCCGCTGGCCTTCGTCTACCTCGGCCTGATCCTGCCGCAGGCCATCCTGGTCGAGAGCTTTCTCGGTTTTCTCGGCCTGTCGATCGACGAGCCGTCGTCCAGTTGGGGCGGTCTGCTCGCCGAAGGCGTGCAGGAGCTCGACAGCGCGCCGTGGACGCTGTTGTTTCCGGCCGGCTTCCTGGTGACCACGCTGGCCGCGTTCCAATTCCTCGGCGACGGCCTGCGCGACTGGCTCGACGTCAAGCGCAGCGCGCCGCGCGGCGAAGAGGCCGCGGCATGAACTCGGTCGCCTTGCGCGGCCTGCACGTGAGCGCGAACGGCGGCGCGCGAGCGCTGCTCGGCCCGGTCGACCTGGAGTTGCACGCCGGCCAATGCCTGGGCGTGGTCGGCGAAAGCGGCAGCGGCAAAAGCCTGACCGCGCTGTCCCTGCTCGGCCTGCTGCCGCCGGGGCTGCAGGCGCGCGGCGAGCTGCGGGTCGACGGCGAAACCCTCGGCCTCGGCGACGCGGCGCATGCGCGCCTGCGCGGCCGCGGCCTGGCCTGGGTGCCGCAGGACCCGCTGGCGGCGCTGCATCCGCTGCGCCGGGTCGGTGCGCAGCTGATCGAAACCCTGCGCACGGTACGCGGACTCGGCAAGGACGAGGCACGGGCCCGGGCGCAGCATCTGTTCGAGCGCGTGCAATTGCCGGAGCCGGCGACGGCGTTGCAGCGCTACCCGCATCAGTTCTCCGGCGGCCAGCGTCAGCGCATCGCCATCGCGCTGGCCCTGGCCACCGCGCCGCGGGCATTGATCGCCGACGAACCGACTTCGGCGCTGGACGCGCGCATCGCCCGCGACATCCTCGATCTGCTCGACCGGCTGCGCCGCGAGGATGGCCTGGCCTTGCTGCTGATCAGCCACGACCTGCCCCTGGTCGGCGCCTACGCGCAGCGGTTGTTGGTGCTGCAGCGCGGCGTCGTGGTCGAGCAGGGCGAGGCCGCGCGCGTGTTCGCCGCGCCGGCGCAGGCCTACACGCGCGAACTGCTGGCCGCCGACCGCATCGAGGCGTTGCCGGAGGCGAGCTCGGACGCGCCGGTGTGGCTGCGCGGCGAAGGTTTGCGCATGCACTATCCGCGCGCGCCGCGGCCGGCCTTGGACGCGGTCGATATCGAGCTGCGCCGCGGCGAAGGGCTGGCGCTGGTCGGCGAAAGCGGCAGCGGCAAGAGCACGCTCGGCCGCGCCTTGCTGCGTTTGCTGCGCGGCGCGCAAGGCCGGGTCTGCGTCGACGGCGCGGATCTGGCCGGGTTGGACGCGGCCGCGCTGCGCCGCTGGCGCGCGCAGACCGGCGTGGTGTTCCAGGATCCGTATGCCTCGCTCGATCCGCGCCTGCGCGTGGCGCAGATCGTCGCCGAGCCCTTGCGCATCCACACCCGCTCGGACGCGGCGGCGCGCCGCGCGCGCGCCGCCGAGCTGCTGGCCGCGGTCGGGCTGGACGCTGCGATGCTGGACCGCTATCCGCACCAGTTCTCCGGCGGCCAGCGCCAGCGCATCGCGATCGCGCGCGCGTTGGCGACCGAGCCCAAACTGCTGGTCTGCGACGAAGCGGTGTCGGCGCTGGACGCGCACCATCGCGCCGCGATCCTCGCCCTGTTGGCGCGTCTCAAGCGCGAGCGCGGTCTGGCCCTGTTGTTCGTGACCCACGACCTGTCCGCGGCCGCGGCGGTGGCCGAGCGCATCGCCGTGCTCGAAGCCGGGCGCATCGTCGAAACCGGACCCACCGCCCAGGTGCTGCGCGCGCCGCAGCACGCGCATACCCGCGCCCTGCTCGCGGCACGACCGCAGGCCTGACGCCGGGATCGGCGCGCGTGCGCCGATGCGGCGTCTATCCGGCGGCGTTCAGATGAAACCGCCGCCGAGGCCGAGCCGGACCACGCCGACCAGGATGGCGATGCCGTTGAGCCACAGCCCGGCCTTGGCGCGGGCGTTGTGCTCGCTGCGGGTGAACAGCAGGCCGATCGCGGCGATCACCGCGCCGATCGCGGCGAACGGGATCATGAACCAGTTGCCCCAGCCCAGGAACGGGATCAGGGCGGCGATCATCCACAGCACGGCGACGATGCCCCAGAGCAGACTGATCAAACCCATCGACGTGGCTCCGCAAGCGGCCGGATCGGCCATGCCTGCAACGTAATGTCTGTCCGGACGATTGCAAGTGCCGCAGGTCGGCGTGACCGACGGCGCGCTCAGCCGCCGTGCACGCCGTCGATCTCGACCCGCAGCTCGTGGCGGCAGATCGCCGCGTGCACCAGAATCCGCGGCACGCGCTCGCCGAAGCGCCGGTCCAGCGCTTCGGCCACCGGCGCCATGTCCTCGGCGTCGCGCACGTAGACCTTCAGTCGGGTGCCGGCGCCGAACGCGGCCGGCAACTGCGGCCGGCGCTGGCGCGCCGCCGCGAGCAGGCTGTCGAAATTGGCCAGGGTTTCCTCGAGCTGGGCCAGCACCGAGTCGGCGTGGCGCGACTCGTGGCCGACCACCGCCGCGGTGCCCGACAGCAGCAGCGGCATCGCCGCCGGCTGCGGCGGCAGCATCGCCCGGGCGAAACTTGGCGATTGCGGACCGTATTGGCGCGGGTAGCGGTAGGCGCTGACCTGGCGCGGATTCTCCAGCGGCGTACCGGCGCTGCGCGCGGCCAGCCAGTAGACCTGCAGCCGGCGCGCGCCGTCGACGCGGCCGATCGCGGTCGCCGCCGGCAGCTGCGCGGTGTCGAAGTCGCCCAGTCCGCGCGCGCGGCCGACGCAGAACACGCGATAACGTTCTTCGTCGCCGTGACCGAGGGTGATGCCGTCGAGGTAGTTCCAGATCCGCAGCAAATGCGGATAGCCGCGCTCGGCGGTGAAGGCGAGCAGCTTGCGGTACAGGTACTCGGCGGCGCGCGCGATCTCGCCGTTGGCGGCTTCGCCCGGCAGCGGCTCGGGTTCGTCGAACTCGATCACGCCGAACTGCAGCGCGCCGTCCTCGGACCAGGCCAGGTCGCCGTCGCGGCCCTTGCTGACCGGGCCGGTGCCGCGCCAGCGCTCCAGGCGGGCGTCGCCGAACGGCTCCAAGGCCACGCGCAGGTAACGCGGATCGTCGTGATGCGGGGCGCCCCCGCCGAAGCCGAACACCGCCAGGGTGTCGTCCTGCGCCAGCAGCGTCTCGGGCGCGGCGTCCAGATAGTCGACCTGCAGGCGCGGGCCGGCCAGCATCGTGGCGGCCGCGCTCACGGGTTGCCCCGCTGCAGCGTGTCGCCGCGGAAGTCGACGCCGACCTGGCGCTTGCGCCGCAGCCAGCCGCGCAGCGCCTGCGGCGCCATGCGCACCGCGGTCAGGGCGTAGATGAAACGAAACAGCCGCAAGCGGTTGAGCACCGCGCGGTTGTCGAAAACGTCGCCGGCGAGCATCGAGATGACCGCCTGCTCGACTTGCCAGAAGTTGCGTGGAGCGTTGAACAATTCGCGCATGACCGGGGTGGTGAAGCGATAGATGAACCACTGGAAATGTTTCAGGCCGCGCTTGAGCCGCACGGTCATTTCGTCCTGCAGCGCGGCCTCGCGGGCCGGTTCGCGCAGCGCGCCGTCGACCACGGCCGCGGCCTGCTCGCCGCTGTTCATGCCGAGGTAGACGCCGGAGGAAAACACCGGATCGACGAAGGCGTAGGCGTCGCCGACCATGACCCAGCCGGGGCCGGTCATGCGGCTGCAGGTGTAGGAATAGTTGCCGGTGACGTGGACCTCGCCGCAGCGCTGCGCGCCCTGCATGCGCGCCCACACCGAGGGCTCGGACTCCAGGGTCCGCATCAGGAAGGCTTCGCTGTCGCCGCGACGCTGCTTGAGGTACTCGGGGAAGCACACCGCGCCCACGCTCATCACTCCGCGCTGCAGCGGGATCAGCCACATCCAGCCGTGGGCGAAGCGCTGCACGGTGATGTTGCCGGCGTCTTCGCCCTCGCGGCGCTGGACGCCGGTGAAATGGCTGAAGATCGCCGCCGACTGGTGCAGCGGATTCTTGCGCTTGAGCTTGAGCTGGCTGCCGAGGACGGTGTCGCGCCCGCTGCCGTCGACCAGATAGCGCATGCGCACCTGCAGCGCGGCGCCGTCGGCGCTGCGGGCATGGGCGAGGGCGGGGCGGCCGTCGGCGCCGAATTCGATCCGCTCGACCTTGACCTGCTCGCGTGCGTCGACGCCGTTGCCCTGGGCGTGACGGAACAGCAGTTGATCGAACTCTTCGCGCTTGACCTGGAAGGCGTAGCCGAACACCGGATCGAGCGCGCGTTCGAAACGGAAAGTGTTGTAGCGCTCGGCGTCGATCGGAAACTCGGCCCCGGGCTTGTGCACGCCGATCGCGCGCACCTGCTCGAGCACGCCGAGGCGTTCGAGGATGGCGAGGTTCATCGGCAGCAGGGATTCGCCGATGTGGAAACGCGGGTGCCGGTCCTTTTCCAGCAACAGCACCTTCCAGCCCTTGCGCGCCAGCAGGGTCGCCGCGGTGGTGCCCGCCGGGCCGCCGCCGATCACCAGCACGTCGACCTCGAGGGTCTGCGCGGGCGCCTGGGCGGGGGCGGAAGCGGGGGCCGTGGCGGTCGCGCCAAGCGCGGATTCGGACGGAGTCATGCGCAAATCATAGCCTGCCGCCTCTGCCGGCTGTGCAGTCTGCGGCGTCGGGCCGCGCCGGTGGACCGCGTGCCCATGGGCTGCAAGTGCTTGATATGACAGGGACTGTCGCGCCATCGGCGGAGGGGTCGGGACGGCGGACGGCGCCGCCCGGTTGCGCCTGCGGCGCCGATGGCGGATCGTGACCGCCCTTCGTCATAGCCCCACCGGATCGTCCCGATGTCTGAACAAAACCCTGCCGAACGCGAACTGGCGCAGCTGCTGGTCGAGAGCCTGAACCTGGAAGACGTGGCGCCGGAGCAGATCGATCCGGAAGCGGCGCTGTTCAACGACGGCCTGGGCCTGGACTCGATCGACGCGCTCGAACTGGCGCTGGCGATCAGCAAGCGCTACGGCTTCCAGCTGCGTTCGGACAACGACGAGAACCGGCGCATCTTCGCATCGCTGCGCGCCCTGTCGGGCCACATCGAACAACACCGCGCCGCCTGAGCGGCGCCGCGGCCGCTTCGTTTGCGTTCCCCGTTTCCGTTCCGGCCGCGCGCCGCCGTCCCGTGACCGTCTCTTCGTTCAGCGCCCCGGCGCGCTTGCTGCTTGCCGTCGCCTATCCGCTGCTGGCGCACTGGGCCAGCCACGACGGCGGCGGCGCGGTCGCGGCCCTGGCCCTGGCCGACCTGGTGCTGTTCGTCGCCATCGACGGCCTGTTGGGGCTGCGGGCGGCGGCGTGGGCGGCGGTGCTGGCGCTGTGCGCCGGCCTGGCCCTGGCGGCGCGCACGCCGTTGGCGCAGATGCTGTTGCTGGCGCCGCCGATGCTGTTCAACGCCTGGCTGGGCTGGTGGTTCGGGCGCAGCCTGCGCGCGCCGCGCGAGGCGCTGATCACCCGCATCGTCGCCGCCCTGCACGAACGTGCGCCGGCGGCGCTGGACCCGCCGCTGTACCGCTATACGCGCCGGCTGACCGCGCTGTGGGCGGCGGTGTTGCTGCTGTTGGCGTTGGTCAACGGCGCGCTGGCGACGATCGCCGTGCCCGACGGGCTGCTCGCCCGGCTCGGCCACCCGCCGGCGTTCGCGATCACCCAGGAGCAATGGTCCTGGTTCGCCAACCTGCTGAACTACGGCATCGTCGGCGGCCTGTTCGCCGGCGAGTACCTGGTCCGGCGGCGCTTGTTCACTCAGCGTCCGGAGACCGGCTTCTTCGACTTCCTGCAGCGCATGGCCCGGCTCGGTCCGCGCTTCTGGCGCGACCTGTTTTCCTGAGTTCCGGCGTTGAACGCAGCGGGCCGGGCCCGCGCCGCCGACCGCTTCAGCGCCGCCACACAACCGGGCGCACGGCCAGCGGCGGCGGTCGCAGTTCCACACGGCCGTAGCGGCCGGTGCTTTATCCTTTCCCTACGATCCATCGCTCGCCGCCGCTCCGATCCCGCATGCGCTTCGTCATCGATTCCGACCATCCCTGCCTGCCGGGCCATTTCCCGGGCCGGCCGCTGGTGCCCGGCGTGGTGGTGCTGGAGCGGGTGATCGCAGCGATCGAGGCCGAGCACGGCCCGCTGCCGGGCCTGCGCCTGCCGCAGGTCAAGTTCGTGCAGCCCCTGTTGCCGCAGCAGAGCGCGCAGATCGAACTGGACGCGCTGGGCGCGGGGCGCTGGCGGTTCCGGGTGATGCGCGAAGCCGAACTGATCGCCAGCGGCGAAGCCGTCGCCGACGGGGCCGGCGCATGAGCGCGCACTGGAAGCAGCGCCCCGAGGGCGGCGGCCGGTTCGCGTTCCGATTGATCGCGTTCGTCGCCCGACGCGGCGGGCGGGTCCTGGCGCGCCTGACCCTGTATCCGATCGTGGCTTATTTCCTGGCCGTGCGCGGGCCGGAGCGGCGCGCCTCGCGCGCGTACCTGAGGCGTGTGCTCGACCGCCGGCCGGGCCTGCTCGACATCGCCCGCCACATCCACACCTTCGCCGCGACCATCCTCGACCGGCTGTACCTGCTGGGTGGGCGCATGCAGCCGTTCGACATCCGGGTCAGCGGCCTGGAGGCGCTGGAACGGCATCTCGACCGCGGCCAGGGCCTGCTGCTGTTCGGTTCGCACCTGGGCAGCTTCGAAGCGTTGCGGGTGCTGTCGCGGCAGCGGCCCGGGCTGAAGCTGCGGGTGTTGCTCGACCGCGGCCACAACCCGGCCCTGACCGAACTGCTGGACACGCTCGACCCGCAGATCGCGAGCACCGTGATCGACGCCGGCCAGGACGGGCCTTCGATCGTGCTGGCGATCAAGCAGGCCACCGACGAAGGCGCGATCGTGGCTCTATTGGTCGATCGCGTCGGCCCGGGCGAGCCCAGCGTCGCCGTCTCTTTCCTCGGCGCCAGCGCGGCGTTCCCGAGCGCGCCGTGGCTGATCGCGGCCGCGCTCAAGGTGCCGGTGGTGCTGGCCTTCGGCCTGTACCGGGGCGGTCCGCGCTACGACCTGATATTCGAAGCGTTCAGCGACGGTGTGGCGATCGAGCGGCCTAACCGCCCGGCTATCCTGGCCGCGCTGATCCAGCGCTATGCCGAGCGGCTGCAACTGCACACCCGCAGCGCGCCCTACAACTGGTTCAACTTCTACGATTTCTGGCATGCCGATGACGATCAAGCCCTGCCTGTGGACGCTGACGCTGCTGTGCGGCGCGGCGTCGCTGCACGCCGCTCCGGTTACTGAGCCGGCCGCCGCGCAGTCCGCGCCCGCGGGCGCGGCGACCGCCGTGCCGGGCGAAGCCGCAGCCGCCGATCCGGCCTGGATCTTGCCGCGCCTGGCGCAGCCGGTGCCGGCGCGCACCGATTTCGTCGAAGTGCGCGGCTCGGCCCTGCTGAAGGCGCCGCTGCGCCTGTCGGGCGAATACCGCCGGCCCGACGCGGCGACCCTGGTGCGGGAAGTGCGCGCGCCCTACGCGGAAACCACCACCATCCGCGCCGGCGCCAAGCCGGGCCAGGGCGAGGTCAGCATCGTCCGCCCGAACAAGCCGGCCAAGCGCTTCTCGCTGGCGCGCGCGCCCGAGCTGGTCGCGTTGCAGGCTAGTTTCGGCGCCCTGCTCGGCGGCGATCGCGCCCTGCTCGAGCAGCATTACCGCCTGGCTGCGGAGGGCACGCGCCGGCAGTGGGCGATCAGCCTGACCCCGAAAGACGCCGGCTTGGCGGCGCGCGTACGCGAGATCGTCCTGCTCGGCCGCGACGACGAATTGCGTTGCATCGAAACCCGGCCCGCGCGCGGCAGCGAACAGCAACGCACCTTGTTGGCGAGCGCGGCGCGCGCCGCCGCCAACGTCGCCGACGCCAGCCAGCTCGCGGCGCTGTGCCGCGGCCACGGCGCGGCGCGTTGATGACGCCCGCGCGCCGTATCGCGCTGGCCCTGCTGTGGCTGGCGGCGCTCGCCGTCGCCGGATGGGTGATCGGCCAGCGCCTGCAGCTCAGCGGCGACCTGCGCCGGTTCATGCCCACGGCGCAGACGCCGGCGCAGAAACTGCTGATCGACGAGCTCGGCGAAGGCCCGGGTTCGCGCTTGCTGCTATTGGCGATCGGCGGCGACGCGCCGCAGGCGCTGGCGGCGCAATCGCAGGCGCTGGGCCAGGCGTTGGCGGCGCAGGATGTGTTCAAGTTGGTCGCCAACGGTGCCGGGCAGGGCCTGGACGCCGTGCCCGAGCGCTTGCGTCCCTACCGCTATCTGTTGTCGCCGACGTTGGACGAGCAGACCTTCGACGCCGACTACTTGCGCGAACAGCTCGATCAGCGCGTGCAGGACCTGGGCTCGCCCGCCGGCGAGCTGATCGAGCCCTTGCTGCCCGGCGATCCGACCCTGGAGATGCTGCGCCTGGCCGAGGCCTGGCAGCCGGCGCAGGCGCCGCAGACCTTGCACGGGGTGTGGTTCGACCGCGCCGGCCGGCAGGCGCTGCTGGCGGTGGAAACCCGCGCCGCCGGCTTCGACCCCACCGGCCAGCACAGCGCGATCGAGGCGATCCGCAGCGCATTCGCAAGCGCCCGCGGCGCCAGCCCGGCGCAACTGACGATCAGCGGCCCGGGCGCGTTCTCGGTCGAGATCGGCGGCCGCACTCAGCGCGAGGCCAGCCTGATCGGGACCATCGACGGCATCGTCTTCGCCCTGCTGCTGTGGCTGGCCTACCGCAGCTGGAAAGTACCGCTGCTCGGCGGCCTGCCGCTGGCGACCGCCGGGCTGGCCGGCCTGGGCGCGGTGGCGGCGCTGTTCGACGGCGTGCACGGCATCACCGTCGCGTTCGGCTTCACCCTGATCGGCGTGGTCCAGGACTATCCGATCCATTTGTTCAGCCATCAGCGGCCCGGACTGTCGCCATGGGCCAGCGCGCGCAGCCTGTGGCCGACGCTCGGCACCGGCGTGGCCTCGACCTGCATCGCTTACCTGACCTTCTTCGTCTCCGGCGTCGACGGCCTGCAGCAGTTGGCGGTGTTCACCATCGTCGGCCTGGCGACCGCGGCGCTGGCCACGCGCTTCGTGCTGCCGGCGCTGATCGACCCGGCACCGCGCGACGCCGCCGGCTCGCCCTGGCTGGCGCGGGCCTGGACGCGGCTGGCGCGCTGGCCGCGGATCGGCCTGGCCGGCAGCGCCTCGATCGCGGCGCTGGCGCTGGCGGCGATCGTGTTCGTGCCGGGGCCGTTCTGGCAGAACGACCTGGCCAAGCTGACCCCGGTGCCGGCCGACGCGCTGGCGCGCGACGCGCAGCTGCGCGAGGAACTCGGTGCGCCCGACGTGCGCTACGTGATCGCGATCGAACGCGGCGACGCCGAAGCCGCGCTGCAGGCGTCCGAAGCGCTGATGGCCGAGCTGCCGGCGCTGCGCCGGCGCGGCGCGATCGCCGGCTACGACCTCGCGGCGCGCTACCTGCCCAGCGCCAAGACCCAGCGCGAGCGCCAGCGTCGCCTGCCCGACGCCGCGGCGCTGCGCGGTGCGCTCGCCGCGGCGGTCGCCGACACGCCGTTCCGCAGCGATGCGTTCGGCGATTTTCTCGCCGACGTCGAGCGCGCCCGCGCGGCGCCGCCGCTGAGCGCGCGCGACCTCGCCGGTACGCCGTTGGCCGTCAGCGTCGACGGTCTGCTGCTGCAGCGCGCCGGCCATGCCACCGCGTTGGTGTCGCTGACCGGGCTGGCCGACCCGGCCGCGGTGGAGGCCGCCGCTCGCCGCCACGGCGGCCGACTGCTCGATCTCAAGCAGGCGTCCGAATCGTTGGTCGCCGACTACCGCGGCCGGGTGCTGATGGCGTTGGCGCTGGCCGCGGTGCTGTTGGCGGCGGCGGTGTGGATCGCGCTGCGCTCGCCACGGCGGGTGCTGCGGGTGCTGGCGCCGATGGCGTTGACCACGCTGTTGATCCTGGCCGTGCTGCGCCTGGCCGGGGTCGAGCTCAATCTGTTCCATCTGGTCTCGCTGATCCTCGCCGCCGGCCTGGGCCTGGACTACGCGCTGTTCTTCGATCACGCCGGCGACGACCGCGCCGAGCAATTGCGCACCCTGCATGCGGTGATCGTGTGCAGCCTGACCACGCTGCTGGTGTTCGCCCTGCTGGCGCTGTCGTCGATACCGGTGTTGCGCGCGATCGGCGTCACCGTCGCGCTGGGCGTGGCCGCGAACTTCGCGCTCGCGCTGTTGATCGTGCGCGCGCCGGCGGCGGCCGCGACGGAGGGCGCGCATGCGCACGCGTGAGGCCATCGCCGCGTTGATCCCGCACCAAGGATCGATGTGCCTGTGGGAAGAAGTGGCCGAATGGGACGAGGCTTCCATCGTCCTGCTCAGCCACGGCCACCGCGATCCCGCGCATCCGCTGCGCCGCGACGGTCGCCTGCACGCCGTGCATCTGTGCGAGTACGGCGCCCAAGCCATGGCCGTGCACGGCGGGCTGCTCGCCGTGCGAGCCGGCGGGGCGGCCAAGCCCGGCGTACTGGTGGCGCTGCGCGGCGTACGCTTGCATCGGGCGCGGATCGACGACCTGGCCGGCGCGCTGGAAGGGCGCGCGCGGCAACTCGCGGCCGGCGCCGACAGTTGGCAGTACGAGTTCGAGATCGCGCACCAGGGCCGGCTCGTCGCCAGCGGCCGCGCCGCGGTGATGGCGCGCGGCGACTGAGCGCCGCACGCGAGGACCGGTTCACGGCCGCGGCGCGGCCGCGTTTGCGTGGGTAACCTCGCCCCAGACGCGCGCCGATGCCGTTCCAGTTTCACTTCGAAAACCCGCATGCGCTGCACGAGGACGGCCGGATCGGCCACGAGTTCCGCCTGCGCCTGGCGTTCGCGCACCGCGAGGGCGCGCGGCTGCACTGGATCGAGCGCAGCGACCGGCCTTACGACGAGGACATGCTGGCCGGCCGTTGGGTCGACATGCATGCGGTCGCCGGCGCGCGGCTGGCGACGTTCCTGCCGTGGCTGGAAACCTCGGCCGCGAGCGGCGCGGTGGAGCTGGACTTCGTCCATCGCGTCGGCCTGCGGCGCCGGCCGCTGGCGCAGCGTCGGCTGGAATGGTGGGTGCTGGCGTTGGACGGCCCGGACCCGGACGACCCCGACGATGAGGAGCGCGACTGGGCGCTGTGGTGCGGCGAGCAACGTCTGCAGTGCGACGGCGCCGGCATCGCGATCGCGCACGATCTCGAGGAAGTCGAGCGTCGGCACGGTCGCGGCCGGCCGCCGTATCCGCCCGGGTTCGCGCCGCCGGATTGAATGCGTCGGAAACCGGAGGCGAGAAGCGAAGAACGAGCGTCGAGCGCAGCCGGCGATCCACGACGGGACTCGCCGCTGGCATCGTTGCGCTCGCTTCCCGTTCCGCCCGCATCCGGGGACAATCGGGCTTTGCCGATCGGAGCCGCCCGCATGTCCCAGCCGCTTTCCGCGCCGCGCCGCGTCCTGGTCACCGGCGGCAGCGGCGATCTCGGCGGCGCGATCTGCCGTCGTCTGGCCGGCGCCGGCTGGCAGGTGATCGTGCACGCCAACGCCGGCCTGGAACGCGCCGAAGCGCTGGCCGCGCAGATCCGCGCCGGCGGGGGCGCGGCCGAGGCGGCGGCGTTCGACGTCGCCGACGGCGAGGCCGCGCGCGCGGCGCTGGAGCGTCTGCTCGAGGCCGGGCCGATCCAGGGCGTGGTCAACAACGCCGGCATCCACGACGACGCGCCGATGGCGGGCATGAGCGCGGCGCAATGGACGCGGGTGATCGACGTGTCCCTGCACGGTTTCTTCCACGTCACTCAGCCCTTGTTGCTGCCGATGGCGCGCACGCGCTGGGGACGCATCGTCAGCGTGTCGTCGGTCGCGGCGGTGCTCGGCAATCGCGGCCAGACCAACTACGCTGCGGCCAAGGCGGCGCTGCACGGCGCGTCGAAATCGCTGGCGCGCGAGATGGCCAGCCGCGGCATCACCGTCAACGTGGTCGCGCCGGGCGTGATCGAGGGGCGGATGGCGGCCGGGGCTTTTCCGCCCGAGGCGATCAAGCAGATGGTGCCGGCCGGCCGCGCCGGCCGCGCCGACGAGGTCGCCGCGCTGGTCGCGTTCCTGTGTTCGGACGATGCCGGTTACATCAACGGCCAGGTGATCGGCGTCAACGGCGGCATGGGCTGAGTCGCGAGCGGTGGGCGCGCCGCCGCCCGCGGCGGACGGCGCGCGATCGCGTGGCCGCGACGGATCAGAAGCCGGTTTGCCAGGTCACCGACAGATTGCTCAGGTACAAGGTGTAATCGCGGTTCGATGTGGTCGAGGGCGCGATGTAGTAGCCGGTTTTGTTCGGGTAGCCGGCCAAGCCGCCGGGGTAATGCGCGGCCGCGTTGTAGGTCTGGCCCTGGATCGGCGCCAGCGTGGCGCTGTCGGTCACTTGGTACTGGATCGCCCCGGCATCGGAGACCTTCACCGTCACCCGATAGGAAAGGTTGTTCTGCATCGGGATCGGGTCTTGGAACTTGTCGTTCGGATCGTAGCTGCGACCGAGGCTCTCCATTGAGACGCATGAATTCGGGACGGATGCGTGGTTCCGCGCCGCTTGGCCTTGGACGAGCCGGACGGCGTGCGGCGCGGACGCGCGCGCATCAGACCATGCCGCGGACGCAGGCACGGTGACCGGCGTCGGAATGCGCGACGCGGCGCATCTGCCGGGCGCGTCGCAGGTGCGGCTGCGCCGGCCGTCGCCGGTCGGCGACCGCTCGCCGGGCCCTCACCCGGCGCTGCGCCGCGCGGCGTAGCATGGGCCGTCCGCCGCGCAATCCGCCGGGAGATCTCCATGCCGCGCACCCTGCTTGTCGTCCTGTCCGCGCTTGTGCTGTCCGCCTGCGCCAGTTCCCATGTCCTGACCGGGCGGCCGCGGCCGCCGGTGCCGGTCTCGCAGGTGCGGGTGTACTTCGCGCCGCCGCCGGGCCGCTACGAGGAAATCGCCCTGTTGCAGAGCAATAGCGGCCCGTTCACCTACGGCGAACAGAACAAGATGGACTCGGTGATCGGCAAGCTGCGCAACGAGGCCGCCAAGCTCGGCGCCAACGGGGTGCTGTTCCAGGGCACCGAAGACGGTTACGGCGGCGGCGGGGTCAGCGTCGGCGCCGGCGGCGGCCGCATCGGCGGGCGCAGCTACACCGGCGGCGGGGTCGGCATCGACATCAGCCCGCGGCAGAAATTCGCCCACGGCGTGGCGATCTACGTGCTGGATCCGCCGCCGCTCAGCGATCCGGGACCGCAAGGCCCGCCGCCGCGTCCCTGAGTCAGGCAGGCGCCGGGGATCAGCGCAGGTGGGTCTGCGGCTTGGCCGGCGCGGAGGCGAATTCGCCGCTGGGATCGTCGATCAGCGGCGGATTGGCGCGGATGCTGCGGTACATCGCCGGTACGCCGCCGCGGCGCAGGCACTGCAGCACGATGTGCGAAGTGATGCGGGTGAAGTCGCGCAGCGGCTTGAAATGGCTGGCGCGGAACTGCTCGTCCGAATCCTGGCTCCGGTAGCGCGATTCGATCGGCACCGAGACGCAGCGCGTGCCCAACTGCTGCGCCGCCGACATCAGGATCTGCGCCTCGAACACGAAGTCTTCGCCGGGCACCTCGCGCAAGGCCATGACTTCGGCCGGGTACAACCGCTGCCCGCTCTGGCTGTCGGCGATCTGGTAGCCGGTGCCCCAGGCCACGCCCCAATCGCCGAAATTGTTGGCCAGCCGGCGGTAGGTCGGTTGCGCCGCGCGCTTGCGCAGGCGCGCGCCGATGACGATGTGGCCGGGATGGCGATTGGCGCTGTCGATCAGGCGCGCGATGTCGCTGGCCGAATGCTGGCCGTCACCGTCCATGGTGACCGCGGCCAGAAAGCCGCGGCGCAAGGCTTCGGCGAAACCGTCGCGCAGGCTGGCGCCCTTGCCCTGGCGCTGGGCGTGGCGCAACACGGTCACCGGCAGATCGGCGATGCGCTCGCCGGTGCCGTCGTCGGAGCCGTCGTCGATCACGATCACGTGCGGGCACTGCGCCAGCGCGCCTTCCACGACCTCGCGGATGCGCAGGGCTTCGTTGAGCGCGGGAATCACCACGGCGACGTTGTTGCGGTCCAGCCGCGCGGCGCGCGGTCGGTCGGCGGTGTTGCCCGGGGCTGCTGCGTCGCGTCGCGGCGACCCGGCGAGATCAGTCATGGGCGAACTCCACCCGCAGAATCCGGCCGGCGCCCGCCGGCAGTGCGAGCCGATCATGGCCCGAGGCCAGGGCGTCGAACAAGGCCAACATCGGCGCGCCGGCGTTGCCGGTTTCGCGTCCAGACAGCTTGCCGCCGTTGGGCCAAGCGGGCTCGCCATCGGCGTCGTCCATCCACGCGGACAGGCGCGGCCCGTGCGCCGCGGACGACACGTGCGCCAGCACCAGCGCGGCGCCCAGCAGGCCGCGGCTCGGCGCCACTTCCTGCAGCGGGCCGGTGGCTGCGCCGTCGTAGCCGACCAGCAGCACCGCTTCGTCGCCGGCGGCGAGTTGCGCCAGCGCTTCGATCAGGCCCTGGGCGAAGCTGGCTTCGAGCGCGCTGATCGCGGTCGCCGGGCGCATCGCGCCGGCGCCGATGGTCCAGTAGCCGGCGGCGGCGTTGTGCACCGAGTTGTGGAAGCGGGTCGGCGAGATCGTGCGCGGCTCGCGGGCAAGGGTGGCGCACATGTAGTCGGTGATGGCGATGTCGCCGTGGCTGGAGGCGAACACCGACGGCAGGCTGGCCGGATCGCGGCCGGCGTCCTGGCAGGCCGCTAGGGCCACTTCCAGCGCCACCGCGACCGTATCCGGCGCGCGCCGGCGCTCGTTCGGCGCCAGCAACTGCGGCGAGGGCCGGCTCGGCGCCGCTTCGGCGTCGCTGCCGTGGGCGACGAACTCGCGCGCCGCCGCCCACGAGGGCAGGCCGCGACTCCAGTAACCGATGCCTTCGACGATGGCGCTCAGGCCGGCGGACGCGCCGGTGCGGGGTTGCGTGACGGCGGAACTCATGCGCGGCCGAACACCAGCGAGCAATTGTTGCCGCCGAAGCCGAAGGAATTGTTCATGGCGTAGCGGATCTCGGTGCGGGCGTCGGCGAAACGGATCTGCGGGCCGTTGCCCGGGTCCGGCGCGACGCTGTTGAGCGTGCCCGGCAGATGACCGCGCTCGAGCGCGAGCAGGGCGATCGCCGATTCGACGATGCCGGCCGCCCCGAGGGTATGCCCGGTCCAGCCCTTGGTCGAACTGGCGTGCAGGCCGGGCGGGAACAGCCCGGCCACCGCCAGCGCCTCGATCGAATCGTTGGCCGGCGTGGCGGTGCCGTGCAGGTTGAGATAGCCGACCTGGCCGGCGTCGATGCCGGCGCGGGCGAGAGCGTCGCGCATCGCCAGCCGCGCGCCCAGGCCTTGCGGATGCGGCGAGGACATGTGGTGGGCGTCGCTGGACTCGCCGTAGCCGCACAGTTGCAGCGCGGCCTCGTCGCCGGCGTCGAGGCGTTCGAGCACGGCGAAGCCGCCGGCCTCGCCCAGCGACAACCCGTCGCGCTGCGCGTCGAACGGGCGGCAGGGCGCAGTCGACACCAACTGCAGCGAGTTGAAGCCGAACAGCACGCTGCCGCACAAGGTGTCGACGCCGCCGACCAGGGCCGCGTCGGCGAGCCCGGCGCCGATCAGGCGCGCGGCCTGGGCGAACACTTTGGCGCTGGACGAGCAGGCCGTCGCCACGGTCACGCAGGGGCCGCGCAGGCCGGTGGCCGCGGCGACGAAGGCGCCGAGCGAATGCGGGGTATGCAGGGACGGCCGTGCCAGGTCCTCGGGAAAGCGACCGTCGTCGCCGAGCCGCGCATAGGCCTCCTCGGTGGCGCCGATGCTCGAGGTCGAGGTGCCGACGATCACCGCGACCCGCTCGGCACCGTGGCGCGCGACGGCGGCGGCGATCGCCGTTTCCATGCCGTCGGCCTGCAGGCTCAGCCAGGCCAGGCGATTGTTGCGGCAGTCCCAGCCGGCCAGAGGCGCCGGCAGGGCGGCCTCCTCCAGCCCCTCGACCCGACCGATCCAGCAGTCCAGCGGCGCTTCGCCCGGCGCCAGCGGCACCAGATCGTTGCGGCGCAGGCCGCTGCGGCGCTCGCGCAGGGCCTGAGCCTGGGCCTCCAGGCCGCGGCCGAGCGCGGTGGTGGCGGTATAGGCGCGGACCGCCAACGGCGGCATCGGAGCGGGTGCGGACGTCACGTAGTCGGTAGAATCGGGCGAGGGGAACCGCCGGCAGTATAGCGAGGGGGCCGCGGGGCCCGCCGGGCCGCCCCGGCGGGGCGCGCTGAACGCTTCATCGGCCGCCGCCGCGCGCACCCGGGTTTTCGTCCACACAGGTCGCCGAGGTTTTCGCGCCGCATCGCATGAGCAGTCGCCTGTCCCATCGCCTGTCGTTGTTCGGCGACCGCGACGTGCTGCACGTCGCGGCGGTGGCGTCGGCCGCCTGCGTGCTCAGCGCCGGCCTGGTCTACGTCGGTTACTTCGTCCATGTCCTGCGGGTGGCGCGCAATGCGCCCTGTCAGCCCGAGCGCGGCGAGTGCGTGTTGCTGTTCGGCAAGCACGCGCCGGGCGGACGCCTGGACCACGATTTCGAAGCGCGCCTGGACCGTGCGGTGTCGTTGTGGCGCGAACGGCCGCCGGCCAGCGTGGTCCTGCTCGGCGGCGGCGCCGACGACGAGCCCACCGAAGCCGAGCTGGCCCGTTCCGGGCTGCTCGCGCGGGGGCTGTCCGCCGATGCGCCGTTGCGTCTGGAGGCCGAATCGCGCGACACCCTGCAGAACCTGCGCAACGCCCGCGCACTGCTCGGCGAGGGCATGCGCTCGCGGGTGACCCTGCTCAGCAGCCGCTACCATTTGGCGCGTTGCGCCTTGTTCGCGCGCCAGCTCGGCTACGACTGGGAACTGTGCGCGGCCGAGCCGCGGCTGCAGCTGAGCCCGCGCATGCTGTTGCGCCTGGCCGGCGAAGCGGCCTACGTGTGCATGAGCGACATCGGCGCGCGCTGGGCGCGGCTGATCGGCAACCGGCGCATGCTCGAGCGGATTCGCTGATTCGCTGATTCGCTGATTCGGGATTGGGGATTGGGGATTGGGGCGATGCTGCGGGCGCACATCGCCGGGGCGGTCCGTGCGGGGGCGACGGATGTCGTTTTTCCTTGTTTTCGAGGCTTTTTACGGGTCCCGGACGGTACGGCGGCGGCGTCGCCCGATTCCGGGGCGGGGGCCGCGTTGCGAAGCCGCTCACGGTTTGCGTGCGTGGCGGCGAAGGCCGCGCGGGCATGGGCTAGAGTCGGGGCAGCTTCGCTGCGGGCGTACGGAGGTACGCGCGGTACGCCGCGAAGCGCTCGTGCGCGGAGTCGCCGTCGGTGTCTCTCCGCGCGTCGCAACGCGTCGTTCAAGGAGAGCCATCGTGAAGCAATCCAGTACCGCGAAAGCGTCCGCACCGGTCGTCGCACCGGTCCCGCGCGTCAAGCTGCAACCGACTTCGGCGCCGCTGAGCAAGCACGCGCCGGCCTCGGCCTCGTACGCGCCGCGTTCGTGCAGTCGTTTCATCTACTGCGTCTGATCCTGCGTCCCTGGCTGCGGCGCATCCGCGCTGCGGCTCGCCAACCGTCGAAGGAGATGGTCCGATGAAGATGAAGAAGTCCAAGCCCGCCCCGACCACCGCGTCCAAGCAGCGCCAGGCCGTACCGGCGCTGGCGATCGGCGAACTGCGCAAGCAGGCCGCTTCCGGCGCGAGCTTCGTGCCGGCCACCTGCCGCCGCATCTATTGCATTCCGTGAGCGGCACCGCGGCCGGCGCCTCGCGCCGGCCGCGCCGTTGCGAGGGCGACGCGGCGCGATGAGCGAATCCCTGCTGGACCTCGCGCCCGCGCCTGCGCGTGCGGCGCCGCCCGCTTCGCCTGCCGCCCGTCGTCTGCTGGCGGCTGTGGCCGGCGGCGGCTCGGCCTGGTGGTGGCCGCGGCGCGCGCGTATCGGCGAGGACGGTTTGCTCGTCCCTTTGCGCGCATGGCGCGGCGCGCGTGCGGCGCGCCGCATCGGCGCGGCCTTGCACGACGCGCGTCTGGCGCCCTGGCTGCGTTTTCTCGATGCGCTCGATCGCGATTGCGCCGCGCTGGCGCGCGCGCATGCGCGACGCGTGGCGCCGTCCGCACTGGCGCTCGACAACGGCGAGTTGCATGCGCCGGTGCTCGACCTCGCCCTGCATTGGTGCCTGGCGCCGCGCCGCCCGCGCCTGGAAGCGCGCCTGCGCGCTCTGCGCGAGCGCCACCGTGAGTTCCTGGCCTTGTTCCTGCGCCGGCTGCGGCGCGATCTGCGCAGCGGCGCGCTGCAGCGGCAGGCCGGGGCCGACGGCCGCGTCGCGGCGTTGTGGGCGCATCCGGAAGAAACCCACCACGGTGGCCAGCGGGTGCTGCGTGCGACCTGGGACAACGGCGTCGCCCTGGCCTACAAGCCGCGGCCGGCCGATGCCGAAATCGCCTTCCTCGGCGCCGACGGCGTATTCGCCTGGATCAATGGCCTGCGCGGCGGCCCCGCTGCGCTGCGGCTGCCGACACTGAACAGTTTTCATGGCGATGGCCGCGATCGCGACTATCTGTGGCAGGAGTGGATCGGCGCGCCGCCCGGCTACGGCCGCGTGCGCGGCGGGCCGCTGCGCGCCGTACGCTTGAGCCGGTCCCGGGCGCGACGTCTGTGGCGCGACGCCGGCGCATTGGCCGGTGCCTGCTTCGGCTTCGGCCTGGTCGACCTGGGGCCGGGCAATGTGGTCTGCGGCCTGCGCCGCGGTCGCCCGCAGTTGTTACCGGTCGACCTGGAGGTCTGTCTGTTTCCGGTCCAGGGCCTGGAGGACACCGGCCTGACCGTCGGCGACCGCGACCGCGGCCGCTATCCGGCCGGGTTCGAGCGCGATCCCGGGCGCGGCGACAGCGAAGGCCCGGACTGGGCGTTCTTCGATGCCGACGACGGCTCGGCGCGATTGTGCGCGGTGGCGCGGCCCTGGCGGCGCGAGAGCGCGCCGGGGCTGGTCGCCGATCGCGACGGCCGGGTCGGCTACGGCGCCTATGCGCTCGATTTCCTGCGCGGCTTGTTCGATCTGTGGATGCGCATCCATTGTCATCGGGACGCGCTGGGCGCCGCCGTGGGGGGACGATTGCGCGGGCGCCTTACCCGGGTGTTGTTGCGGCCGACCCCGGCGTACGCCGAGGCCTTGGATCCGTTCGCCGGTGCCGCACCGGACCTGCGCGGCTATGTCGCCGCCGAGCGCGCGCAGCTGCGCCGCGGCGACGTGCCGTACTTCTACACCCGGCTCGACCGGCCGGCGCCGTTGCTGACCTTGCCGCCGCCCCGCGGGACGCCGCACGCCGTCGCCGGGCGCTTGCCGCATCCGCGCGCGCAGCTCAATCCGCAGCCGGCGCGCGCGCGCGGCGAGGGGTTCGGGTTGCTCGATCTGGCGGTCGCGGCGCGCGACGCGATCGCCCACGTGATGGCCGATCTGAGCGCGGCGCACGGCGTCTGCGGCGAATTGCACGAACCGCGCCTGGGCGTGCGCCTGCAATGGTGGGGGGCGCAGGACGGCGAGGCGTGTTTCGACTGGGCCCGGCAGGACCGCCGGGTGATCTGCCGCTGGCAGGGCGAGCAGGTCGGCCTGCGGGTGGAGGCCTTGTCGGCGCCGGCCGAGCCCGCTGCGCCGCAAGACGACGCCGAGGCGATGGCCGCGCGCCTGCTGCGCATCGACCGCATCGACGCGGCCCTGCGCACGCCCTGGACCGACGGCGGTTTCGCCGATCCGGCATTGGAGGCCAGGCTGGACGCGCATGTGCGGGAATCGATGGCATGGTTGCAGGCGGTGGTCGATCGTCACGGTTGGCCCGGACGCACCCTGGTCGGCGAGGCCGCGGCCGCGGCGGCCTGCCGCCTGCTGCAACATGCCGACGGACCGCGGGCGTTTCAGGACCGTTGCCTGCGGCTGATCGCGGCGGCCGCGCGCGCCGGCGACATGGCACTGCGCGAACTGGCCTATCTGACCGACGCCCTGCGCGTGCAGCGCGGGCGCAAGCAGCGCTACGGCACCAAGTTCCGGCGGCGCGGGCAGGGGTTCGAGCCTTGTCCGATCGAGCGCCCGGGCCAGGTCGACCACCGCCGCCTGGCGATGGGACTGGAGCCGTTGGCCGAGTACGCCGAGCGCATCCGGCGCCAGTTCGCGGCGGCGCGCGGATGAGCGCGCCGATCGACTGGAGCGGCTTGCGCGCGCACTGGGGGCGTCGCGCCTGCCGCTTGCCGGGCGCTGCGCCGGCGTTGGATCCGGTCCGGGCCTACGCGCTGGTGCGCCGCGCGGCGCAGCCGTTCCGCGCGGGCACGCGCTTTCTGGCCTTGCCGGACGTGCGTTTCTACGTAGACGGCGGTTGGATGCGCGCGCCGGGCGATCTGTTGCCCGGCGCCGAAGACGCCGATCCGGCCGGATACGCGCAGCGGGTGCGGGCGCGGCTGGACGGGCGCCGATTCCAGTTGCGGGTGACCCAGCCGCTGTTTCTCGATTACGAACTCTGGGCGCAGGCGCGCGCGACCCTGGCCGGTTTGTTCGCGCAGGTCGGTCAGCCGAGTCTGGCGTTGACCGCGACCTTGTGGCTGGGCGACGCCGATGCCGCCACGCGCGGGCCGCAAGTCGAGCCGGCCGCGGCGAGTCTGCGCCTGCCGCTGTTGGGCGGTTGCCTGGCGCGTTGCCGCCGCACCCGTCCGCGCGCGGCAGGCGCGGCGGGGCGGACGCTGTGCGCCGATGCGGGCGAGGCGCTGTACTGGCCGGCGGGCCATTGGGTCGAAGAGGCCGATCGGGGCACGACGCTCGGACTGGCGGTGAGCATTCCGGTCGGCGGCGAAGAAGCGGCGGTAGCGGTCAAGGACCTGTTGGCCGACCTGGTCGACGCCGAACTCGGCGCGCAGGCCGAAGTCGCCATGCTCGACTATCCGCCACGTGCGCGCGGCCGCGATGCGATCGCGCCCTTGCGCGCGGTCGCCGCGCAGATGCGCAGCGCGGTGGCCGGCGGCGCGCTGGAGCGCGCGTTGCGCGCCAGTTGGGCTGCGCGCGCCAGCGCGGCCGGCCTGGAACCGCCACCGCCGCCGCGCGCGGACGATGCGCTGAGGCCGGACGACCGCGTCCGCCTGGACCGGCGCAGCCCTCTGCTGCGGCTGGCCGAGGGCGCGCAAGAGTGGTGGGCCGTCAACGGCCATGTGTTCTCGGTGCCGGTGCATCCGCGGGCGCAGGCGCTGTGGCGGGCGTTGCGCGAGCCGGCCGCGGCGACGGTCGCGCAGCTGTGCGCAGGGCCGCGCCGGCGCATCGACCCGGGGGCGCTGGCCTTGTTGCAGCGCTTGCACGATCTGCGTGCGCTGCAGTGCGAGCGGGCATCGGCATGAACGGCCCCTTCGTGCTGCCGCCGCAGGCGCCGATCGAGCGCGACGCGCTGGACTGGGACACGTTCGCGCGCGAGGACTGGGACCGGCGCCCGGTGCTGTTCAAGGGCGTGCTCGATCGCGCGGGCCCGTTTCGCCTCGACGAGGTCTATCGCAGCGCCCTGGTGGCGACCCGGCGCAGCCGCGCGCGCCTGCCGGGCGATCCGGACAATGCGGTGGTGACCTTGGACCGCTTGCAGCAACTCGATCCTGCGCCGTGGATGCCGCAGGCCGCGGACGGTTCGTTGGCCGGCTATCGGCGGCGCATGCTCGACGCGCTCGGCGCGCGCCGCTACGCCCTGGTGATCAGCGCCTTTCATTCCTTCCACCGGCCGTTGTGGCGGCGCGAGCGCGCATTCTTCGCGCCGCTGTGGCGACGCACCGGCTTGCCGTTGACCGGGGCGATCACGACCTTGTTCCACGGCAACTACGAGTCGACGCCGGTCGGCGTGCACCGCGATCGCTTCGCCACCTTCATGGTGCCGGTGGAAGGCCGCAAGCGCATGCGCTTCTGGGCGCAAAAGCCGTGGACTGAAGCGGTGTCGACCTTGCCCGACTACCGCGCGCATCTGGCGACCTCGTTCCTGGTCGAGGCCGGCCCCGGCGACCTGCTGTACTGGCCGGCCGACTATTACCACGTCGGCGAGAGCGTCGGCGGCGGCGTCTCGACCAGCGTCAACATCGGCATACCGCGCACCGAGCACCGGCCGGTCTACGACCTGGAGGACCTGCTGGTCGAGATAGGCGACGCCGCATCCCTGGTCGATCCGGCCGCGCCGCTGCTGCGCGCGCGCATGCCGGCCGGGGTGGCGGCGCTGTGGGACGCTGCCGCGCCCGCGCCGGGGCATTTGCCGCCGCGGTTGCCGCCGGCCCTGGAGGCGGCGCTGGGCTTGCTTCGCGCCGCGGCGCAGGCGCCGGCGCTGGCCGCGCGGGTGGGCGCGGTGTCGCTGCAGCGCTGGTCGGCCGGCGGTTTCGAGCCGGTGCCGCCGTTGCGGCGCGTCGCTCGGCCGCCGGCATCGGCGCGGCTG
>NZ_HG424444.1 GCF_000336385.2 Lysobacter antibioticus HS124
AGCGGTTTACGCAAGCGCAGACACCGAAGCTCGGACATCCGGGCTTCTTCGTTTCGCGGCTTCCGGGCTTCGGGTTGTGGCGTGGTATTGCGCCGCTTCGGTTGGTCGCGGCTTACGCCGCTCCTACAGAGAGCTGGGTCAGCGGATGACGGCGCTCTGGCCGATCACGCCGTCGCGGCGCAGGCGTTGCATCGCCAGGTCGGCGAGGCTGTCCCATTGCGGCGGCGGCAGGCGGTTCTTGCGCAGGTGCCAGAGCAGGGCGATCGATTGATAGCGGCCCTCGCGCCAGGTCAAGGTCGCGCGCCAGGCGGGTTGCAGCGATTGCGGCTCGAGCAGTTCGACCCGGTAGGTGTGCTCGGCGACGCGACGGCCGTCCATTCGTTGATCGGCCAGCGAGACGCGCAGCACCGGCGCGGCGAAGTCACGGATCGCCTGTGCGATGCGCGTTTGATGAGCGGCGGCGGCATCGCGGTCCTGGCCCTGCGCGGTCTGGCCGAAGCGCTCCTCGTCGCTGCGCGCGGACAATGACTGGGTGCGATAACCGGCCTCGTCCAGGCGTCGCGCCAGGGCGCGGGCGAGCGAGGCGGTGTGGTCGCGGCGCAGGCCGGCGTCGATGCCGAGGGTCACGTCCGGTTCGACCAGCAGCACGGTCATGGCCTGGCGGTCCGACGGCAGCGGGCCCAGGGTTTCGCTGTCGACCGACTGCCGGCGCAAGTACTGCCAGGCGCCCCAGCCGGCCAGGACCAGCAGCATCAGGCCCAGCGCCAGCAGCTTGCGCACGACTGCGGCGCGCAGGACGGGGCGGCGGGTCGGGGCGACGGTCGTCATGGTCGCGGCCGCGGGGACGCGCGTGGCGTCCCCGCGTTCGGGCTCAGTGGCGGAAGTGGCGCACGCCGGTGAACACCATCGCCAGGCCGTGCTCGTCGGCGGCGGCGATGACTTCGCTGTCGCGCATCGAGCCGCCCGGCTGGATCACCGCCTTGATGCCGGCCGCCGCGGCGGCGTCGATGCCGTCGCGGAACGGGAAGAAGGCGTCGGAGGCCATCACCGAACCCGGCACGACCAGGCCGGCTTCCTCGGCCTTGAGCGCGGCGATCTTGGCGCTGACCACGCGGCTCATCTGCCCGGCGCCGATGCCGATGCTGCGGTGGTCGCGGGCGTAGACGATGGCGTTGGACTTGACGAACTTGGCGATGCGCCAGGCGAACAGCAGATCGTTGAGCTGGGCCTCGGTGGGGGCGAGCTTGCTGACCACCTTGAGCTCGTCGCGGCCGACTTCGCGCAGGTCGCTGCTCTGGACCAGCAGGCCCGAGCCGATCCGCTTGACGTCGTGCAGGTTGCGGCCGGTGCCGTGCGGGATGCGCAGCACGCGCACGTTGGCCTTCTTCTTGGCGTATTCGACCGCGCCGTCCTCGTAGTCGGGGGCGATCAGCACCTCGACGAACTGGCGGTCGAGGATGGCCTTGGCGGTGGCGGCATCGAGCTTGGTGTTGAAGGCGATGATGCCGCCGAAGGCCGAGGTCGGGTCGGTGGCGTAGGCCAGTTCGTAGGCGTCGCCGCAGGCCACGCCCTCGGCCACGCCGCAAGGGTTGGCGTGCTTGACGATCACGCAGGCCGGGCGCTCGAACTGGCGCACGCATTCCCAGGCCGCGTCGGCGTCGGCGAGGTTGTTGAAACTCAGTTCCTTGCCCTGCAGCTGGGCGAAGGTGGCCAGGGTGCCCGGCACCGGGTACAGGTCGCGATAGAACGCGCCCTGCTGGTGCGGGTTTTCGCCGTAGCGCAGGTCCATGACCTTGACGAAGCTGGCGTTGTGCTGCGCCGGGAAGGTCTGCGCGCTGCCGTCTTCGGCGATCGCCGAGAGGTGGTTGCTGATCGCCGCGTCGTACTGGGCGACGCGGTTGAACGCGGCCACGGCGAGGGCGAAGCGGGTCTTGGCCGACAGCGCGCCGGCGTTGCCGTCGAGTTCGGCGACCAGGCCGGCGTACTGGGCCGGGTCGGTGGCGACGGCGACGCGGGCGAAATTCTTCGCCGCCGAACGCAGCATCGCCGGGCCGCCGATGTCGATGTTCTCGATGATGTCCTCGAACGAGGACGACGGGTCGGCGGAAACCTTCTCGAACGGATACAGGTTCAGCACCAGCAGGTCGATCGCGGCGATGCCGTGTTCGGCCATGACCGCGTCGTCGGTGCCGGCGCGGCCGAGCAGGCCGCCGTGCACGATCGGATGCAGGGTCTTGACCCGGCCGTCCATCATCTCGGGGAAGCCGGTGACTTCGGAGACGTCGCGCACGGCCAGGCCGGCGTCGCGGATCGCCTTGGCGGTGCCGCCGGTGGACAACAGTTCCACGCCGTGCGCGGCGAGGGCGCGGGCGAGATCGAGGAGGCCGGTCTTGTCGGACACGGACAGCAGGGCGCGACGGAGTTTCACCGGCGAGCCGGTCGAGCGGTCGGAGGTCATTGCGGGGAGGGAGGCTGCGGAAGGGCGCGGGAATTATAGCCGCCGGGGGCGGGCGGCCGGTCCGTTCAGGGCGGTATGGGGGAGGGGGAAGGCCGAGGCACATCCTCCCGGCCCGGTTCGAAAAAAAGGGGGGAGGGGGGATTTGTTCCCGCCCTGCGGCGACCCGGTGCCGCCCCGCGTCCCGCCCGGGCTACTGGCGCTATACCGCATCGATGGCGCGCCCGGCCGGGGCCCAAGGTTGCGCGCAGCGGCTAAGCTGTCCGCCGGCGCCCCACCGGGCGCGAAGGAACGCAGGAGCCGATGGCCTCGATCTACGCTTTGAAAGGACGCTTCCAAGCCTTGCTGCGGCCGCTGGTGCGGCGCTTGCACGCGCTTGGCGCCACCGCCAACCAAGTCACCGTGGCCGCGGCCCTGGTCTCGCTCGCGGTGGCCGCGGCGGTGGGCTTGGGGGCGACGACGCGGCCAGCGCTGTTTTTGCTGCTGCCGGGGTGGATGTTCCTGCGCATGGCGATGAACGCCATCGACGGCATGCTGGCGCGCGAGTTCGGCCAGCAGTCGCGGCTGGGCGCCTACCTCAACGAACTGGCCGACGTGATCGCCGACAGCGCGCTCTACCTGGCCCTGTTCGCCGTGCCCGGACTGATGACCGCGCCGATGATCGCCTTCGTGGTGCTGGCGGCGCTGACCGAATACGCCGGCGTGCTCGGGCCGATGATCGGCGCGCCGCGCCGCTACGATGGCCCGATGGGCAAGAGCGACCGCGCCTTCGCGGTCGGCCTGCTCGGCGTGCTGCTGGCGGCCGGCTGGATCGGCGCGGCGACCGTGAATGCGGCGCTGGTATTGCTGAGCGCGCTGTGCGCGTGGACGGTGGTGCGCCGCGTGCGTGCCGGTTTGCGGCATCATGCCGCGCAGGACGCGGTTGCAGAACGACAGGGAGAACGCCCGTGAGGGAAGCGCAGGAACGCTATTTCGCCACTTTCGACGATACCGAGCTGTTTTACCGGCACTGGCCGGCGCAGGCATCCGCCGACGGCGGGCCGCGCCGGGCGATCGTGCTGCTGCACCGCGGCCACGAGCACTCCGGCCGGGTCGCGCACTTGGTCGACGAACTGAATCTGGCCGAGTACGACGTGTTCGCCTGGGACGCGCGCGGCAACGGCCGTTCGCCCGGCGAGCGCGGCGACGCGCCGGGCTTCGAGGCGCTGGTGCGCGACCTGGACCGCTTCGTCGCCCACATCGGCGGCAAGCACGGCATCGCGGTCGAGGACACCGCCGTGGTCGCGCAGAGCGTCGGCGCGGTGGTCGCCGCCACTTGGGCGCACGACTACGCGCCGCGGCTGCGTGCGCTGGTGCTGGCGTCGCCGGCCTTCAAGGTCAAGCTGTACGTGCCGTTCGCGCGGCCCGGCCTGAAGCTGATGCAGACGTTGCGCGGCAACTTCTTCGTCAACAGCTACGTACAGCCGCAATGGCTGACCCACGACCCGGAACGGGTCGAAAGCTATCGCAAGGACCCGCTGATCACCCGGCCGATCTCGGTGCGGGTGCTGCTGGGCCTGTACGAGGCCGCCGACCGCATCGTCGCCGACGCTCAGGCGATCACCGTGCCGACCCAGCTGCTGGTCTCGGGCTCCGATTTCGTGGTCCACCGCGGGCCGCAGGACCGCTTCTACGAAAACCTCGGCGCGCCGATCAAGGAGCGCCACCTGCTCGACGGCTTCTACCACGACACCCTCGGCGAGAAGGGCCGAGCGGCCGCGGTCAACCGCATCCGCAGCTTCCTGCAGGCGCGTTTCGCCGAGCCGCTGCGCCGCGCCGATCTCGCCGACGCGCACCGCAGCGGCCCCAGCTTCGAGGAATCGGAGAAGCTGAGCTGGCCGCCGCAGCGCTGGTCGCTGGCCGACCTGCGTTGGCGTTTCGTCCGCGCCGGCTTGCGTTTCGGCGGCAAGCTGTCGGAGGGGATCAAGCTCGGCCTGGACACCGGCTTCGACTCCGGCAGCAGCCTGGACTACGTCTACCGCAACCAGGCGCGCGGCGCCGGGCCGCTCGGACGGATGGTCGACCGCAACTACCTCGACGCGATCGGCTGGCGCGGCATCCGCGTGCGCCGCACCCACCTGCACGAGCTGCTGCGCGAGGCGATGCGCCGGCTGCGCGCGGCCGGCCTGCCGGTGCACGCGATCGACATCGCCGCCGGCCACGGCCGCTACGCGCTGGAGGCGCTGGCCGGGGAGGGCGCGCAGGCCGATTCGGTGCGCCTGCGCGATTACAGCGAGCTCAACGTCGACAAGGGCCGGGCCCTGATCGAGCAGCTCGGCGCCGGCGCGCTGGCGCGCTTCGACCAGGGCGACGCCTTCGACCGCGAGGCGCTGGCCGCGCTCGATCCGCGTCCGACCCTGGCGGTGGTGTCGGGCCTGTACGAGCTGTTCCCCGATAACGACCAGGTGCGGCGCTCGCTCGAGGGCCTGGCCGCGGCGGTGCCGGAGGGCGGTTTCCTGGTCTACACCGGCCAGCCCTGGCACCCGCAGCTGGAGTTCATCGCCCGTGCCCTGACCAGCCACCGCGGCGGCGCGGCCTGGGTGATGCGCCGGCGCAGCCAGCAGGAGATGGACGATCTGGTGCGCGCGGCCGGCTTCCGCAAGGTCGAGCAGCGCATCGACGCGTTCGGCATCTTCACCGTGTCGCTGGCGCAGCGGGTCGGCGCATGAGCGCCGCGCCCGGGCGGCGTCCGTGGGGACGCGCCGCACTGTGGTTGCTGGTGCTGGCGCCGCTGTTCTTCCTCAGCTACGGCTATGCCAACGGCGTGGCCGCGGCGCGCGCCGACGTGCCCAGCATCGTGTTCGACTGGGAGCGGGCGATTCCGTTCTGGGCCTGGACCATCGTGCCGTACTGGTCGATCGACCTGTTCTACGGCATCTCGCTGTTCGCCTGCCGCGACCGCCGCGAGCTCGACACCCAGGGCCTGCGCCTGTTGACCGCGCAGGCGATCGCGATCGCCTGTTTCCTGCTGTGGCCGCTGCGCTTCTCGTTCCAGCGTCCGGACAGCGACGGCGTGTTCGGCTGGCTGTTCGACGTGCTGCTGGGCTTCGACAAGCCCTTCAATCAGGCGCCGTCGCTGCACATCGTGCTGCTGATCCTCTTGTGGGTGCGCTTCGCCGCGCATCTGCACGGCGCCTGGCGCTGGCTGCTGCACGGCTGGTTCGCCCTGATCGGCGTGTCGGTGCTGACCACGTATCAGCACCACTTCGTCGACATCCCCACTGGCCTGCTGGCCGGCTGGCTGTGCGTATGGCTGTGGCCGGAACGCGCGCCGGCGCCGTGGCGCGGCCTGGACCCGGCGCGCGACGCGCAGCGCTGGAAGCTGGCGGCGCTGTACGCGCTCGGCGCGGCGGCGTGCGCGGCGGCGGCCTGGTGGCTGCGCGGCGCCGCGTGGTGGCTGCTGTGGCCGGCGTTGTCGCTGGCGCTGGTCGCGATCAATTACGCCCTGCTCGGCGCGAACGGCTTCCAGAAGCGCGCCGACGGCCGTCTGAGCATGGCCGCGCGCTGGCTGTTCGCGCCGTACCTGCTGGCGGCGTGGCTCAATTCGCGCTGGTGGACGCGGCGCGCGCCGCAGCCGGTGGCGGTCGCCGACGGCGTCTGGCTCGGCCGGGTGCCGGGCGCGGGCGAGCGCGGCGCCTTCGCCGGCATCGTCGACTGCAGCGCCGAACTGTCCTTGCCGGTGTGGCGCGAGGGCGATGCGGTGCGGCCGATGTTGGATCTGGTCGCGCCGACGCCGGTGCAGCTCGCCGAGGCGGCGCAGGACATCGAGCGCCTGCGGGCGCGCGGCGAAGTCCTGGTCTGTTGCGCGCTGGGCTACTCGCGCAGCGCCGCGGCGGTGGCGGCGTGGCTGCTGCGCAGCGGCCGCGCGCATTCGCTGGATGCGGCGATCGAAACCTTGCGCCGGGCGCGTCCGGCGATCGTGCTCGGCCCGGCCCATCGACGTGCCCTGCAGGCCTGCCTGGACGGCGACACGGCCATGCCGGCCGCGGCGGTCGGAGGCGAAGCCGCTTGAACGCCGGCCCGTTCGAATGGCGGGCGATGGCCGCTATGCTGGCGCAGGGGCGCTGGCTGCGCGCGATCTCATTGTGGTTGCTCGCGGCGGCGCTGGCCGGGCTGTGGTGGTCGACGGCGCCGTTGCGGACGGCCGTGTTGCTCGGCAGCGTGGTCGCCGCGCTGATGCAGGCTTATTACGCACTGCGGGTCGATTTCGATGCGCGGCTGCTGCAGGCGCTGGCCGAGACCGCACCGGACGGGGAAGACGAGGCGGCTGCGGCGCTGCGGTTGGACGCCGGCCTGATCGGCTTGGGCCTGTTGCCGGCCGCGCGTGCCGGCCGCGACTGGGCCGCGCGCTGGCGCGGCGCGTTGGGTTTGCTGCGCCGGCAGGCGGCCGCGCTGTTGTTGCAGTGGGCGCTGTTGGCGGGAGCTTTCGTGTTGGACGGGACCTGGTTGGGACGCATCGCCGGAGCGAGTGCATGAGCGGAACCCACGCGTGGACCGCCGGGCAGCGGGCCTTGTGGCAGCGCTTGCGGGACTACCGCTTCGGCGGCGATGCGGACGAGGCCTTCGTATCGCGGGTCGCGCACGAGTGCGGCTGCGACCGCGAGACCGCCCTGGCGGCGTTGGAGGAGTACCGGCGCTTCTGCTTCCTGGCGATCGAGGCCGGGCATGCGGTGACGCCCAGCCGGTTCGTCGACCGGGTCTGGCATGTCCACGTCACCGACACTCGCGACTACTGGGAGCGGTTCTGCCCGCAGGTGCTGCAGCGGCCGCTGCATCACGCGCCCTCGCGCGGCGGTGCCGACGAGGACGAGCGTCATCGCCGCCAGTACCGCGACACCTGCACCAGCTACGGCTTTTTCTTCGGCGAGCCGCCGGTGCGGTTCTGGGGCGAGGCCGAACCGGAGCCGGTGTCCGCGCCGGCCGCGGCGGCGCAGCCGCCATCGGGTTTGCCGTGGCCGTCGGAGCCGCGTGGCCTCGGGCGAGCCTTCTGGATCTGGAGCGCGCTGTCGGCGGCCGCGCTGACGCTCGGCGCGGCCGCGCACGGCACGATCGATGCCCTGCAGTGGCGCGGCGGTGCGTTCCTGGCGCTGTACGCCGCCTTGCTGGGCTGGACCTTCGTCGCCGGCGGCGCTGCGCAGCGCGCGTTGCGCGGGCCGAACCGGCGCAGCGAGCGCCCGGTCGACGATCCGGTGGCGCTGGGCTTCCTGGCCGCCGGCCCCCAACGCGCGGCCGACGTCGCCATCGTCGAATTGCTGAGCAGCGAAGCATTCAAGCTCGATCTTTCCGGCGCGGCGAGCCGGAGCGATGCCTCGCGGGCCTGGCTGCGCCGGCACCGCCCCGACGCGGCGCTGCCGCCACGGCTGCAGGCCGCTGCCGCGCTGGTGCAGCGAAAGCAGCGTCTCGACGACGCGCACCGCGCCTTGGAAGCGCACTACCGCGGCCTGGCCGAACCGATGCGCGCGCAGGGTTGGTGGCTGACGTCGGCGCAGGACTGGCAGGCGCGCGCGGTCGCGGCCTTGCCGATGCTCGTACTGATCGGCTTCGGACTGAGCAAGATCGGCATCGGCCTCGCGCGCGACCGGCCGGTCGGGTTTCTGGTGGTGTTGACCCTGCTGGCCGCACTGCTGACCGTGGTGCGCCTGGGCAGCCTGCAACGCCGCAGCCGCAGCGGCGATTGGGCGCTGCACGACGCGGCGCGTCGGGTGCGCGAGCGCGGCGATTACGGCGACTACGGCGCGCGCGTGGCCCTGGCCGGCAGCTCGGCCCTGGTCGGCACCGCGCTGGTCGACTACCACTGGGTGCGCACGCCGACGCCGTCGAGTTCCAGCGATTCCGGCAGCGGCACCAGCAGTTGCAGCGGCGGCGGCAGCTGCGGGGGCGGCGGCGGTTGCGGCGGCTGCGGCAGTTGAACACGGGGCACGAGCGATGAGCGAACCCACACCGATGCGGCGTCGCCACGGCTGGCGCCTGGTCTTGCTGGCGCGTCTGCGCGTCAGCGGCGCGACGCCGAACGGGATTTCCCTGTTTGCGATCGGGCTGGCCGCGCTGGCCGGCCTGTCGTTCCTGTTCGCCCTGCGCGACCCGCCGCATTACGGCGCCGCGCTGCTGGCGTTCGCCGCGCTGTGCCTGCAGGGACGGCTGCTGTGCAATCGGCTCGACGGCCTGCTGGCGCGTCGCGGCGGCCTGGTCGGCAAGGCCGGCGAGGTCTACAGCGACGCGCCGGACCGGCTCGCCGATGCGCTGATATTTCTCGGCGTCGGCTACGGCCTGGCGCCGTGGCTGGCCTGGGGGCCTGACCTGGGCTGGGCCGCGTCGCTGTTGTCGGTCGGCACCGCCTATGTGCGCGTGCTCGGCCTGGCCTGCGGCCTGCGCGAACATCGCGAAGGCCCGATGGCGCGGCGGCCGCGGATGATCGCGATGAGCGTGGCCGCGGCTCTGGCTGCGGTCGGCCTGGCCCTGGGGCAGGCCACGGCGGTGGCCTGGCTGCTCGCCGCCGCGCTGGCGGCGGTGGTGTTGGGCGCGGCTTGGACGGTGGCGGTACGACTGCGCGCGATCGTGCGCGAACTGGAGTCGCGATGATTTCGCAATTGCTCGCCGCCGGCTTCAGCGGCGCGATCCGCGCCTTGACCGGCGCGCGCGCGCTGTGGCGCTGCGCGCCCTCGGCCGATCACCGGGTGTATTACGGCAACCACGTCAGCCACGGCGATTTCGTCATGATCTGGTCGGCGCTGCCGCCGGCGTTGCGTCGCGACGTGCGCCCGGTGGCCGGCGCCGAGTACTGGCAGCGCGACGGGCTGCGCCGCTACCTGATCCGCGAAGTCTTCAACGGCGTGCTGATCGAGCGCGATCCGGCGCAGCGCACGCGCGACGCCATCGAGACCCTGTGCGAAGCGGTCGACGGCGGCAGTTCGTTGATCCTGTTTCCGGAGGGCACGCGCAACCAGAGCGACGAACCGCTGCTGCCGTTCAAGAGCGGCCTGTACCACCTGGCGCGTTGCCGCCCGGAGTTGGAGTTCGTGCCGGTGTGGATCGACAATCTGGCCCGGGTCATGCCCAAGGGCAAACTGTTGCCGCTGCCCTTGCTGTGCACGGCGACCTTCGGCGACACCCTGCGGTTGCAGGCCGACGAGGGCAAGGACGCATTCCTGGAGCGCGCGCGCGGCGCCTTGCTGGCGCTGTCGGAGAACGGCCAGGGAGGTGCGGCATGATCGAGTTCCTGCGCGCGCAGCCGCATTCGGTGCTGTTGTTCGGCGGCGTCGCGGCGGTGCTGCTGCTCGCCACCGCGATCGCCGAGTTCCTGCGCTGGCGCACCCGCGACCGGCCCAGCGCGGTGATCGCCAACCTGGTCGCGCGGATCCGCGCCTGGTGGGTGATGGCGCTGGTGGTCGGGGTCGCCTTCGCGATCGGCCGGGTCGGCATGATCGTGCTGTTCGCCTTGGTGTCGTTGTTCGCCTTGCGCGAATTCATCACCCTGACCCCGACCCGGCGCAGCGATTACTACGCGCTGCTGGCGGCGTTCTACCTCGCCCTCCCGCTGCAGTACTGGCTGGTCTACACCGACTGGTACGGCCTCTACACCTTGCTGATTCCGGTGTACGCGTTCTTGCTGTTGCCGATCCTGGCCACGGTCGGCGAAGACACCACGCGCTACCTGGAACGTACGGCGAAAGTGCAGTGGGGCTTGATGATCTGTGTGTTCAGCATTTCCCACGTGCCGGCGCTGATCAATCTGCGCATTCCCGGCTACGAGGGGCGCAACCTGCTGCTGATCGCGTTCTTGGTGATCGTGGTGCAGTCCTCGGACGTGCTGCAGTACGTGTGGGGCAAGCTGTGCGGCAAGCGCCTGATCGCGCCGCGGTTGTCGCCGTCGAAAACGGTCGAGGGTTTCGTCGGCGGCGTGGCCTCGGCGACCGCGCTGGGCGCGGCGTTGTGGTGGATCACGCCGTTCTCGCCCTGGCAGGCGGCGGCCCTGGCCCTGGTCATCAACCTGATGGGCTTCTACGGCGGCCTGGTGATGTCGGCGATCAAGCGCGACCGCGGGATCAAGGACTGGGGCCACATGATCGAGGGCCACGGCGGCGTACTCGACCGGCTCGATTCAGTGTGCTTCGCGGCGCCGGTGTTCTTCCACTTGATCCGATACTGGTGGGTGTGACCGAACCGCTCAGCGCGCATTGCGCGCTGGTTCGGTCACACGCCCGGCCAAGGATGGCCGGAGCGGGCGTTCCGACGCCCGCGCATGCGCCGCCATGGATGGCAGCCTGCTGCCGATAGAAGCGCCGTACGCGCGCACTGCGCGCTGGTCCGTCTACACACCCGGCCAAGGATGGCCGGGTCGCCTTCTGTAGGAGCGGCGTCAGCCGCGACAACCGCAGCGGTGTGCGCAAGCGTTGCGGCCGAAGACCGGACGTGCGAAACCGGCGCCCGACCGCGAGCGCAGAATAGGACGCACAAAAAACGGCCGTTTGTCGGCGGTCTCGGGTGGAATACGTGGTATTCGGCCGCTGCGGTTGTCGCGGCTTACGCCGCTCCTACAGGGCGGCGAGGCGTTACTCGAGACCGTACTCGCGCAGCTTCTTGCGCAGGGTGGCGCGGTGGATGCCGAGCATCGCGGCGGCGCGGCTCTGGTTGCCGTCGCAGTGCTGCAGTACTTCGGCGAACAGCGGGATCTCGAGTTCGCGCAGGGCGATCTCGTACAGATTCTCGGTGCCGCTGCCGTTCAGGTCACCCAGGTAACGACGGATCGAAGTCGCGACATGATCGCGCAACGGAACGCGGGGTCCGGAGCGGGCGGCTTCGTTGCGGTCGTTGAGAGCGTTCAAGTGCGTCCCCGTGCAGGTGTCTGTCCGCCGGGATCAGTACGGCGCGCTCGCTGCACGCCCGCCGACGGGAGGGGGAGTCTAGCGCGCGGGAGTCGCGGCAGACAACGCGACGGCGGCAATCAGCGGAAGTCGAAGGTGAACGCGACCACGTGCGGCGCCGGTTCGAGCACGTCGAACTGGACCGCCGCGCTCTGTCCCGGTGCGATCAGTCCGCCGGACGGCTGGCCTTTGCGGTAATCCTGTGGAGAGAACGCGCGCTGCCCGACCCGGCGGCCATCGACGTCGTCCAGGCTCAGCACCAGGATCGGCCAAGGCTGCGGCCAACGCGCGTCGTTGCGGAAACTGGCGGTGACGCGCAGCACGCCGGCGCGGCCGTCGACCGGCAGCACGTTGCGGTTGAGCATGGTCAAGGCGGCCGGTTCGCGCCACGGCGGAATCGAGCAGGACAATGCGCTGCACAGGCCGGCGACCAGCGGCCGCCAGCGTGCGTCGGCGGCGAGCTCGGCGCGCTGCGCGAGCAGCAATTGCAGGGCCAGCGCCAACGCCAGCACCAGCACCGCAAGCGGACCGAGCCAGGGGCGCCGCGACGGCGCGGCGGCGGCTTCGGCGCGTGCGCGGCTGCGCACGAAGCTGGGCTGGGCGCGGACATGGGCGACCGCGGTTTCGGATTTGCCTTGCCGCCGCGGCGGCGTGCGCCGCGGCGCCGGTTCGGGCGCGGCCTGGATCAGCGGCGGCAGCGGCGTATCGAGCGCGTCGGGCGTCGTCGTCGAGCCGTTGTCCGCAGGCTCGTCCTGCACGGGGCGGGTTGCTTCGCCCGGATCGGGTCGCGCTTCGTCGCCGTCGCCCTCCTGCGCGTTGTCCGGCGTCGGGGCCGCGACGCGTTGCGCGGCATCGCCGGCCGCTTGCGTCGTTCCGGCGTCGACGCCGGCGCTCGCCTCCTGCGTTGTCGCGGCGGCAAGGTCCGACGCCGCAGGCGCGGGCTCCGCATCCGTCGCCGAGGGCAGCGCCCGGCCGCAACGCGGACAAGAACGGGCCGGACCGTCTTGACCGACGATCAGCGCGACGAGGTAACCGCAGTGAGGGCAGGCGACGAACATCGGTTTATTCAATCACGCCCGAGGCCTCAGCGCCGGCGCACGCCTGTGACCCGCATCCAGTCTTCGAGCCGGTCGGCGCGCAACTGTTCGAAGTCCTGCGCGTAGCGGGCCAGCACCTCGTCCTCCTGGCCGGCGAGGATGCCGGACAAGGCGATGCGGCCACCGGGTTCGACCCGCGCGGCCAGCGTGTCGGCGAGCGCGACCAGGGCCGAGGCGAGGATGTTGGCGACCACCACCGGATATCGCTGCGCCGGTTCGTCCTGCGGCAGATGGACCTCGATGCGCTGATCGACCTGGTTGCGTTCGGCGTTGTCGCGGGTGGCGAGGATCGCCTGCGGATCGTTGTCGACGCCGACCGCGTGCGCCGCGCCGAGCTTGAGCGCGGCCAGGGCGAGGATGCCGGAACCGCAGCCGAAGTCGAGCACGCGGCGGCCGACGAGTTCGCCGTCGTCGGCGAGCCGGTCCAGCCACTGCAGGCACAGCGAGGTGGTCGGGTGAGTGCCGGAGCCGAACGCCAGGCCCGGGTCCAGGCGCACCACCGCGGCATCGGCGGCGTCGGCGCCCTCCGGCAGTTCCTGATTCCACGGCACGATCCAGGTGCGGCGGCCGAATTGCAGCGGTTCGTACTGGTCCATCCAGGCGCGTTCCCAATCCTGGTCCTCGACCCGGCGGAACTGCACCTGAGTCCATTCCAGGTCGGGATCGAACGACTCCAGCGCCGCCAGCAGCACCAGCGCGTCGGCATCGTGCGGGAACAGCGCGCTGAGCACGATCGACTGCCACAGCGGCGTTTCGCCGACCCCCGGCTCGAGGATGGCGTGTTCGTTGCCGGTGTCGGCATCGGCGTCGAGCATGGTCACGGCGAGCGCGCCGACGTCGTCCAGCGCGGCTTCGTAGCGCGGCTGTTCGGCTTCGCTGCAGCGCAGGGTGATTTCGAGGAAGGGCATCGGCACGGCGCGGGACGGAAACGGCGGCCATTATTGACCCGTTTCGGCGCGATCAGATAGCGTGCCGCGCAACCGACAGGAGCGATACGCCATGGACCCGCATCTCCCGACCGTCCCGGCCGCCGCGCGCCTGCGTACCTGGGCCCTGCTCGGCGGGCTGGCCTTGGCCGCCGCCTGCACCCGCGAGGCGGCCCCTGCCGCAGTGGCCGCCGCGCCGGCGCCTGCTCCCAGCGCGGCGCCGGCCGAGCCGGCGCAAACGCCGGCGTCCGGCCCGGCGATCGAGGTGCGCGGCGAGCTCCCCGGGCTGCGCCTGGAAGCCTTGAGCGCGCTGCCCAACCCCGGCGAGGCGGCGTTGCCCAGCGAAGACGACCCGACCCGCTGCGGCCCCGAGTCGATTTCGAAGGAAGGCGGTCTTGCCCGCGACGCCGGTTGGGCCGTGTTCGCCGAAGAAGACTGGAACGGCTACCGGGTGGTCGGCATCTCGCATCCGGCGGTGATGTTGGCCGGCATCGGCTGTACGTTCCCCGGCGGTCGGGTGCTGTTCTTCCGCGACGGCCGGCCGGTGGCGCAATTGTTCGATCCCAAGGCGGACGCCAGCGAAGCCGACAGCGGCCTGCAAGGGCTGTGGAATCCGGGCCAGGGCAAGAACCCGGCGATGGAGGGCGCGGCCGCGGAACTGCGCGTCGGCGACGGGCGCACCGCGCGTGCGCGGGTGCTGGCCCGCGGGCAGGCGCTGGAGCTGGCGGCGCTGCCGGCGCTGGACCGTTACTGCGGCGGCGAGGCGGAGGTGCCGCGGATCGAGCGGCTGGAGCTGCCGAAGGCGCGCGAACTCCTGTTCGCCCAGGGCTGGCGCGGCGATCCGCCCGAGCGCGAGGACGGGTTGGAAAACTTCCTCGGCGGCATGATCCGGGCTTACCCCGAAGTCGAGGATTGCGCCGGCACGGGCATGGGCTACTGCCGCTTCGCCTATCGCAACGAGGCCGGGCATGCGCTGGCCCTGATCACCGCCGGCGAATACCAGGCGGCCGAGGACGGCAAGCCGGGTTACGAACCGTCCGCGGTCGGTTACGAGGTGACTTGCGCCGCCGACGGTCCGGCCGCCGGCGCCGACTGAGCCTGAACGGGTGTCCGGCCGGTGGCCGGCCGGCCCGGCAAACTGAGGCGCCGTTCACGGTTCATCCGCGCGCAGGCATCGGCGCGCGGCTTGACTTACTATCGGCATCTCAGCGAAGCACACCATGCGCCGTGCGGCCCCGCCCACCGGCGCCGGGGCGCCGCGCTGCGGCCCGGTCGCAGCGTCGCTACTTTCCCACCGAGTAACGGTCTTGATGTCCGATGCCTGCACGTCCGACTACAAGCAGCGCCCGTCCGCGGCGTTCGCGGGGGCGCGCGTGAGCCGGTGGCCGGTGCTGGCGGCGTTGGGGGCGACGGCCTTGGCCTTGGCCCTGGTGTATGCGCGCCGTCCGGTAGAGGTGCCGGCGGCGACCGCGGCCGCGCCGAACCTGATCCTGCCGACCACGGCGCGGGCGGCGCGCGGCGACGTGGCGCGCGACGATGCCGTGGCCGCGATCGCGCCGCGGGCCGCGCCGGTCGGCGCGGCGTCGCCGTCGCCGCTGCGGGTCCAGTTCGAGCAGGCGCCGGACCTGTTCGCCTATGCCCAGTCGATCCGTTCGCGCGCCGAGGCCGGCGAGCCGGAGGCGATCTGGCTGCTGAGCCGGGTCTACGACTATTGCGCGAACTACTCCAGCGCGCCGGTCGACTACGCCGCCGACACCCGCGCGATCGAAGCCATGAAGCTGCGCACCTCGGCGGCGATGGCCGGCGCGCGGCAGCGGGTCAGCGACCGTTGCGCGCGCTTCGCGCCGGAAGACGGGCTCAATTATCAGCTGGTGTTCCTCAAGCGGGTCGAAGCGGCCCAGGCCGGCAGCCTGCCCGCCGAGGCCTCGCTGCTGGCCAGCGGCAAGCCGCTGGAGAAGACCGAGGAATACCGGGCCAATCTGGTCGACCGGGTGCTGCGTTCGAAGGACCCGGAGGCCTATTCGGCGCTGGCGCCCGGCATGGGCATCGTGTCGTCGGGCCGGCGCAGCGGGTCTTCGCGCCTGGCCGGCACCCAATTCGCGGAACTGGCCTGGCAGCTGGCGGCGTGCCAGCTCGGCCAGGATTGCAGTTCGAACGGCTCGTTGATGACTTCGTATTGCGCCAATGGCGGCATCTGCTCGCAGGATCCGACCCAGGATTTCGCGGGCTTCGTATACGACGCGGCGATCCCGCGTCAGGGGGCGGAAGTGGTGGATGAAATGGTCGAGTCGCTGGTCGGCGAAAAGAGGACAGCGCAATGAATCGCAAGCACTTCGTAACTACGGCCAAGATCGGTTTCTGGGCGCTGCTGCTCAGCGCGTACTCGGTCGGCGCCGCCGGCGTGATGATCGATGTGTTCGCCGACGACTACCGCGACCTGTCGCGGGTCGCGGTGACGTCGGTCGACTCCAAGAGCGAGTTGCGTTCGCTCAGCGCGGCGCAGATCGCGGCGGTGTACCGCGCCCAGAGCGGCGCGCCGTTCTCGTCGCTGCCGCCGGGCAGCACCTTCAAGGTGGTCTGGCCGGACGGCTCCAGCGAGTACGTCATGGTGGTCAGCTCGTCTTCGAGCGGCGGCGTGCGGCCGATCCCGGGCACCCAGGTGCCGGCCAGCGGCAAGGGCGGCGACAAGCAGGCGCCGAAGCGGGTGCTGCCGTCGACCGATCTCACCGAGGCCGACATCGAGGGCATGGCGGCGTGGGTCGAGCCGGTGCCGCGATGAACCGGCGTCGGGACGCGCGCGGTCGCTGACGCGGCCGCGTCCGGCCTGCGAAAACGCAAACGGCCCGCGTCCTGCGACGCGGGCCGTGCTTTTTCCGGTGCCGTGGCGACCGCGGCTCAGACGATCGAGATCGTCTTTTCCTTCTGTTCCTTGAGCCGCTTTTCCAGGTAGTGGATGTTCATGCCGCCCTGCTGGAAGCCGGCATCGGACAGGATGCGCTGCTGCAGCGGGATGTTGGTCTTGATGCCGTCGACGACCATCTCGCTGAGCGCCACGCGCATGCGCGCGATCGCGGTCTCGCGGTCGGGGCCGTGCACGATCAGCTTGCCGATCATCGAGTCGTAGTTCGGCGGCACCCGGTAGCCCTCGTAGATGTGGCTGTCCACGCGCACGCCCGGGCCGCCGGGGGCGTGGAAATGCTGGATCAGGCCGGGGCAGGGCATGAAGGTTTCCGGGTCTTCGGCGTTGATCCGGCATTCGATGGCGTGGCCTTCCAGCACCACGTCTTCCTGCTTGATCGACAGTTTGCGGCCGGCGGCGATCATCAGCTGCTCGCGCACCAGGTCGATGCCGGTGACCAGTTCGGTGACCGGATGCTCGACCTGGATGCGGGTGTTCATTTCGATGAAGTAGAAGCGGCCGTTCTCGTACAGGAACTCGAACGTGCCGGCGCCGCGGTAGCCGATGCGGATGCAGGCCTCGACGCAGACCCGGCCGATCTCGGCGCGCTGCTCGGCGCTGATGCCCGGCGCCGGCGCTTCCTCGACCACCTTCTGATGGCGGCGCTGCATCGAGCAGTCGCGTTCGCCGAGGTGGATGGCGTTGCCCTGGCCGTCGGCGAGCACTTGGATCTCGACGTGGCGCGGGTTCTCCAGGAACTTCTCCATGTACACCATGTCGTTGCCGAACGCGGCCTTGGCTTCGGACTTGGTGGTCTGGATCGCGGCGTTGAGGTGGGCTTCGGTGTGGACCACGCGCATGCCGCGGCCGCCGCCGCCGCCGGCGGCCTTGACGATGATCGGGTAGCCGATCTCGCGCGCGATCTTGATGTTGGCGGCGTTGTCGTCGCCGAGCGGGCCGCCGCTGCCGGGCACGCAGGGCACGCCGGCCTCCTTCATCGCCCGGATCGCCTCGACCTTGTCGCCCATCAGGCGGATGGTCTCGGCGCGCGGGCCGATGAAGACGAAGCCGGACTGTTCGACGCGCTCGGCGAAGTCGGCGTTCTCGCTGAGGAAGCCGTAACCGGGATGGATCGCCTGGGCGTCGGTGACCTCGGCCGCGGCGATGATCGAGGCCATGTTGAGGTAGCTCTCCGACGACGGCGCCGGCCCGATGCAGACCGATTCGTCGGCCATGGCGACGTGCTTGAGGTTGCGGTCGACGGTGGAATGCACCGCGACCGTGCGGATGCCGAGGGCGTGGCACGCGCGCAGGATGCGCAGCGCGATTTCGCCGCGGTTGGCGATGACGACTTTATCTAGCATGGGATTCGGGATTGGGAATTTGGGATTCGTAAGCCGCGGAGGGCTCGCGGATCGTGCGTGGGCCGGAGTCGAGCGTTCTGATCAGGGCGTTCAGACGGGCGAAGGTACGGTCGAGCAACTGAGCGAGCAGCGGATCGGGCGCGACGAAATCCAGGCGTTCGGCGATTTGCAGCTGCGTGTCCAACTCGGCCAGCGAGCCGCGGGCGATCGACAGGAAACGCAAGTACTCCTGGGTCGATCGACGCGCGGCGCCTTCGGCGATGTTCGAAGGCACGCTGACGGCGGTGCGTCGCAGTTGCGCAGTCAGACCGAACCGCTCGGAATCGGGAAGCGCGTCGGAGTGGCGATAGACCCCTTCGACCAACGCCATCGCATCGCGCCATACCTCCAGGCGCTCGTGCGGCCGCTGCTTGTCCGAATCCCGAATCACGAATCCCCAATCCCGTCGTAATCGGCTCAGCCGATTACGAACAGAGGCTGATCGAACTCGATCGGCTGGCCGCTTTCGGCCAGGATCTTGAGCACGGTGCCGGAGACGTCGGCTTCGATCGGGTTGAACATCTTCATCGCTTCGATGATCGCCAGGGTGTCGCCGGCCTTGACCGTCTGGCCGACGCTGACGAAGGCGGGCTTGTCCGGAGCCGGCGAGGTGTAGAAGGTGCCGACCATCGGCGCGCGCACGACGTGGCCGTCGGGCAGGTCGCTGCCGACCGCCTTGGCGCTGCCGCCGGTGGCCGCTTCGGTCGGCGAGTGCATCGGCATCGGCGCGGCCGGGCGCTCCGGGGGCGGGGCGTAGACGGCCTGGACCGGTGCGGCGGCCGGGTAGCCGCCCTTCGGGGCGCGGGCCAGGCGGACCGATTCTTCGCCTTCCTTGATCTCGATCTCGGCGAGGTTGGATTCCTCGAGCAGGTCGATCAGTTTCTTGATTTTGCGCAGGTCCATGGAGCGGGCCTCAAGTGGGATTCGTCGGGCGGGCCGCGCGGGCGCGGCCCGGTTGGATTCAGGATGCCAGCCGCTTGATGGCAGCTTCGAGCGCGTAGCGGTAACTGTCGGCGCCGAAACCGCAGATCACGCCGACGGCGAGATCGCTGACGTAGCTGTGGCGGCGGAACGGCTCGCGGGCGTGCGGGTTGGACAGGTGGACCTCGATGAACGGGATCGCCACCGCGGCCAGGGCGTCGCGGATCGCCACGCTGGTGTGGGTGAAGGCGGCCGGATTGATCAGGATCAGCGCGGTGCCGTCGCCGCGAGCGGCCTGGATGCGCTCGACCAGGGCGTGCTCGGCATTGGACTGCAGGCTGTCCAGGCGGTGCCCGGCCGCTTCGGCGCGCTGGCGCAGGTCGGCGTCGATCTCGGCCAGGGTGGTGCGGCCGTAGACCTCGGGCTCGCGCGTGCCGAGCAGGTTCAGGTTGGGGCCGTGCAACACCAGGAGCTGGGCCATCGGACCGGGGCGGGTAGCCTTCGAAGGGCGGCAGTGTGCGTCACCAGCGCGCAGCTGTCCAGAAGTTGCCCGCCAAATCGACGAAGTTGCGGCGTTTTAAGCAGTTGTTTGAGTGCCTGCTCTAGACCGTATCCGGGCGCTTGGCAAGTACCGGAACGGCGGGACGCGACCGTTTTCCGCTGCGATCGTGGCGGCCGCTGCAATCGCGCACTGCAAGCGGGGTCACGCATCGTTTCGGCGACGTTCGCCGCCGTTGGCGGCCAGCCGCCCTAGTCGACCCAGCCTTCGATCTCGCCGTCGGCGAACGGGCCGATGCGTTGCTTGAGCAGTGTGCCGTCTGCGCCGATCAATACCGTGTACGGCAGCACGCCTTTGGGGTTGCCCCATCGCACCCCGGCGTCGCGCGGCCCCGGGGCGTCGAGCAGGATCGGATAGCCGACCGGCACCCGCTGCAGGAAGGCGGCGACCGAATCGCGGTCGTCCAGGGCGATGCCGATCACTTGCACGCCGCTGCCGTCCTGGCTGCGCGCGTAGCGGTCCAGTTCCGGCATTTCCTTGATGCAGGGCCCGCACCAGCTGGCCCATAGATTGACCAGCAAGGGCCGGCCGGCATACGCCTGCGGCAGCGACAGCGGGCGGCCGTCGAGGCCGGGCAGGGTCAGGCTCGGCACCGCGGCGCCGCGCTGGGCCACGGCCAGGCCGGCCGGCGGCTTGGGCGCGTCCTTCGCGTACCAGGCCTGCAGCGCGCGCTGGCCGAGTTCGGTGCGGGTCAGCAGGCCGCCGCCGCCGACCCACTGGCCGGCGAGCAGGCCGATGCCGCCGGCGAGCACGGCCACGGCGACGATCTTGAGGCTGGACGGGATCGCCATCGGCGCGGCCTCAGGGCCCAGACGCGCGCGTGGCGCGTTCGGCGAAGGCCGGTGCCTTCTCGAAGCCGAACAGGCGCAGCTCGCGGCGTTCCGCGCCGGCGACGAAGTACAGCGTCGCCGGCGGGCCGATGATGCCCAGGCGCTGCATCAGCGCCTGATCGAGCTCGTCGTTGGCGGTCACGTCGGCCTTGAGCAGGACGAAGCCGTCCAGGGCCCGATGCACCTGCGGTTCGGGGAAGGTGTACTTCTCCATCTCTTTGCAGGCCACGCACCAGTCGGCGTAGAAGTCGAGCATCAGCGGCTTGCCGGCGGCCTGGGCGGCGGCGATCTCGCGGTCGAGATCGGCGCTGGACTTGATCTTGCGGAACGGCAGCTCGGCCGGATGCGCGGCACCGCCGCGCAGGCCGGCCAGCGGGCGCAGCGGGTCGTTGCCGCCGGCCAGGGCGCCGAGCACCTGCGCCGCGCCGGCCAAGCCGAGCAGCAGCGCGGCCAGCCAGGCCAAGGCGCGCAGGCCGTTGGCCTGGCTGCGGCCGCCGCCCGACAGCGCGATCAGCACCGCCGCGCCGAGCAGCAGCGCGCCCCACAGGCCCAGGGTCAGCGCGCCGGGCAGGATGCGCGACAGCATCCACACCGCCATGCCCACGAACACCAGGCCGAACGCGCGCTGCACCGCGACCATCCACGGCCCGCTGGTCGGCAGGCCGCGGCCGGCGGCGACGCCGAATGCGATCAAGGGCGCGCCCATGCCCATCGCCAGCGCGAACAGCGCCGCGCCGCCGAACAGCGGATCGCGGGTCTGGCCGATGTACAGCACCGCCGCGGCCAGTGGCGGGGCGACGCAGGGGCCGACGATCAGCGCCGACAGCGCGCCCATCACCGCCACGCCCAGCCAGGAACCGCCGCGCTGGCGGTTGCTGATCTCGCCCAGACGGTTGCGCAGCGCCGCCGGCAGCTGCAGTTCGTACAGGCCGAAGCTGGACAGGGCCAGGGCCAGGAACAGCAGGGCGAACAGCACGATCACCCACGGCGTCTGGAAGGCGATCTGCAGGTTGGCGCCGACCAGGCCGGCGATCACTCCGGCGATGGTGAACACCACCGCGTTGGCGAGCACATAGACCAGCGACAGGGCGAAGGCGCGGCGCGCGCCCAGGCCCGGGCCCTGGCCGACGATCAGGCCGGACAGGATCGGCACCATCGGCAGCACGCAGGGAGTGAAGGCGAGCAGCAGGCCGAAGCCGAAGAAGGTCAGCAACGCCCAGTAGCGGTTGGGGCCCTTGAGCGAGGCGGCGAGCAGGCTGTCTTCGGCCTGCGGCGCGGCGGCGTCGGCGCTCGGCGGCGCGGTTGCGGCGCGTGCTGCGCCGGCGTTGGCGGTGCCCGCGCCGGCTGCCGGCGGGGGCGG
>NZ_HG424445.1 GCF_000336385.2 Lysobacter antibioticus HS124
GAGCAAGAAGAAGGGGCTATGGATGCACGGGGTTCCGCCGCTGGGATACGATCTTAAGAACCGGCGGCTGGCGGTCAATCAGGCCGAGGCCGTGCTGGTCAGCTACGTATTTGAACACTTCGCCGAACATGGCTCTGCTGTGACCTTGCTGCGCGAGCTGCGAGCGCGTGGCGCAACCTCGAAGGTCTGGACCACCCGTTCGGGTAGGCAGATCACCGGCAAGCCGATCGACAAGTCGCTCTTGTACAAGATGCTGGCGAACCGGACTTACCTTGGCGAGTTACGGCACCATGATCAGTGGTTTCCTAACGCCCACCCTGCCATCGTGACCGCCGACTTGTGGGAGCGGGCGCAAGCCCGGCTGTCGGCGCCAGTCCCGGCGCGTATGCGGCTCGAGTCCGGTAAGGTGGCCTTCCCCCTGCGAGGCCTGCTGGTCGCCCCAGACGGCCGGGCGTTGACGCCGTGGCATACGACCAAGAAGAACGGCCGTACCTACCGCTACTATCTCAGCACCCGCGCATTGCACGAGGGCGCCAAAGGCAAGGACGCGCTCCGCTTTCCCGCCGCCGAACTAGAGGCCGCCGTCGTCCAGCAGCTGCGCCACGTGCTGAAGATGCCGGCGCTGCTGGGCGACCTGATCAAGGCCGAAATAGCGCGGAACCCAAGGCTGGACGAGGCTAAAGTCACGGTTGCGATGACGCAGGTCGACAAGCTGTGGGACCTGCTGGGGCCAGCCGAGCAAGCTCGGCTGCTGCGCCAGTTGGTCAACAAGGTCACGGTCGGGAACGAGTCGCTGGAGGTGCATTTTCGAGCTGGCGGCCTCCGGGCGACCGTTGATGAGATGCAGTTATCGGCCGAGGAGGCGGCATGAGCCGACCGAACTTGGAGATCACCGGTCAGGCCCAGTGCCTGGAGATCAGCGACGGCAGCATGATCGTCGTCGCCCCCATCCGGCTAAAGCGCCGGAACGGCCGGCGCCTCGTGCAGATCCAGGCAGCGCCAGAGAATAGTCGCCCCTGGGACAAGCAGAAGACGCCGTTGCAGGTCGCGCTGATGCGGGCGCACCGCTGGCTGGCGATGCTGGAGGAGGGGGAGGCCGCGAGCTTGAGCGACATCGCCCGCCGAGAGGGAGCGGACGTCAGCTACGTCGCGCGAGTGCTGAACCTGACGACGCTGGCGCCAGAGATCGTCGAAGCGATCCTCGACGACGCAATGCCGGATGCCACCTTCCTTAGCGACATAGCCATCAACCCGTCTTTGGACTGGCGCCAACAATTGATTGTCCTCCCAATCGCATTCGCTAGTCAGCCCTAGCCGCTTCGACATCGTTCTCGACAGGAAACTCAAGACTTATTTCTTCCTTCGAGAAGGGAAGCATGTCCGGTCGAATAGAAATTGCATCGACCCCTACCCCAGTGGGTAGCGCTTCTAGTGCTTGCAAGATGGCCTCAAATGCAGCTCCGCAATCTCTCGCTATCCGAAACTTAGCAGCGCCATCTGTAACGTTATATATCCGAACAACGTCATACGGCACTCCGCCGTGGGCAGCGTGATAGAGTTCGCCAAAAGAGATGTGAATAGATGTGCCGAAATTTCCCGAGGTGCTCTTAACCTCAACAAGCCGCGTGCCAGCTCCGCTTACCCTCATGCGAAAATCAAATGGTGAGATTGCGTTGATGCTGGAGGTCCACTCAAACCCTTCGAGCTCGCCCGCTTCCACTTGACGCTCGTAATAGTCATTCAATAGTCTTTCACCCGTCACGCCATTTTGTTCCGCACTTTGACGATAACGGAGAAAGTCTTCCGGACTGATTCCTCGGCCCGCACGGCGCTTATTGATTTTTTCTATTCCGGCGGCACCGCCCAAGACCGCTTCCTCGACGGTTTCGCCCTCGACCCAGTCATATAGAGGGTGACTCTCTGGAGTCGCGCAAGCTTCAAGAATCTCCGAGACAACAGAGGTCTTAATAAGCCACATTGAGCCCGCTGGAAATTTTCGATCCAGTTCCGCATGTATTATTTCATCGGATGAGTGTCCTTTAGCGACTAGCACCACGCTTGCCGAATCAGGGACCTGATCCCCCGAGAACTCGATAAACGCAAAATCTCCAGGCGCGAGGACGTTAAATCGCTCGGGGCTTTCCTCCGGGTTGTCAATCAACTCGCCATTCAGGCGCCAATTCTTCTCCTGCTTAAGAATCTTTCTTTGGAGATTAATTGCTGGGGACAGTCCTGGACCAAAAAGATGCAAATTGAGCGGATATCGCGGAAACGGCACATTCGATATCGTCTTCAATACAGGATACAAACCGTCCACCAAGATTCTGGCGTCCAGATTAAACGCTTTCTGCTTCCCAGCAGGGCGATTTTTGAAATGCCATTTAAACAGCGTCAAATCGGAAGCTGTAAGTCGCTTCAGCGCGAGTTTCCGGGTCATCAGGATGTCCTTCTTGGGCCAGCCTAGGCCGAGCTATTGAGGTGCAATGATATGCATTTTGATGTATGGTTGCACCATCGTCCTTCAGGCAATGAGCGATGGCCCGCCCCCCAATCGCGCCAGATCGCAAGACAGTCAGAACCTCTGTTCTTCTGCCGGAGGAAATGCACTACCGCTTGTCTGCACTTGCGGGAACTAACGGCGTATCAGCTGCCTGGGTGGTCCGAATTGCCGTCCAGCGCTTCCTCGAGGAGCACCAAGGTCAGCTCGAACTCCCGCTCCGGCTATCCGACTCCGCCAGGAAATGATTTAGATGAAGAACCCTTCCCTTCAGAAAAAGCTGGACCGTCTTCTCGCAGGCGGCCGGCCTCGAGTGCTGGATCTGTTCGCAGGATGTGGTGGAATTTCTTTGGGCTTTGAAGCTGCTGGCTTTGAGATTCACGGCGCCGTGGAATTTGATCCTGACGCAGCTCGATCTCACGGTCTGAATTTCCATGGCAATGACCCAGCCCATTGCTCGGCGATCGACATAACACAGACGAGCCCCGCCGCCTTGTGCGCCCGACTCGGCTTGGGTCGCGTAGAGGATGCATTTGATGTCGTGGTAGGCGGGCCTCCATGTCAAGCCTTTGCGCGCGTAGGCAGATCGAAGCTCAGGGAAATCGAAGAGCACCCTGAGGCATTCATCCATGATCCCAGAGCTCAGCTCTATAAGAAGTATCTGGAATACGTCGATGCCTTCCAGCCGCTAGCGGTGATGATGGAAAACGTTCCGGATATTTTAAATCACGGTGGTCAGAACATCGCCGAGGAAACATGCGAGGTCTTGGCCGCCAAGGGTTACGTGTGCGGATACACGTTACTCAATGCTGCTTTCTATGGCGTACCCCAGATGCGAGAACGTATGTTCTTGCTTGCGTACCGCCGTGAAATTACGGATCACGTCACTTTTCCGGACCCTACCCACTGGCTTGTGCTACCGCCCGGATATGAAGGTTCACGTGCGGTTGCCCTGAAGACATTGAATAATCTGTTCGGAGAAGCTCATTGCTACATTGAGCCGCCGCCCGCTTCCCGAGACTTGCCGCCTGCTGTTACAGCAGAGGATGCTCTCGGAGATCTGGCCCCAATCTATGCACGTGATCTGCTGGCTAGAGGCGAGCTCAAGAAAGGCGCAAGACGGTTCGATACACCTGTGAAGTACAGCAGGAAGAAGCCCTCCGTATTCGCAACGCAGATGAGAACTTGGCCAGGGCACGAGGCGCCCGGGGATGGGGTCCGGGATCACGTCATCCGCTATCTGCCTCGCGATTACGAGCTATTTTCACGCCTCAACGCCGGCGATCAGTATCCGCAGGCTTACGCCCACGCGGTGGCCATGTTCCAAGAACGCTTGAAGGCTGAGCGAACCCAAGGCAACAAAATTTCCGAAGGCTCCGTCAGGTACAAGGCGCTTTGGGATTCGATTGTCCCACCTTATGACGCAACCAAGTTTCCAAATAAGTGGCGCAAGATGTGGCGGGATCAGCCGGCAAGGACGCTCATGGCTCATCTTGGCAAAGATGGCTACAGTCACATTCACTATGACAGCCAACAAGCGCGCACTATCTCTGTTCGTGAAGCCGCACGCTTGCAGTCTTTCCCGGATGGATTTCAGTTCAGCGGTACAATGAACCCGGCATTCAAACAGATCGGGAATGCAGTTCCGCCATTGCTAGCTAGAGCGCTAGGCAATGCAATGCTCGCCACCCTGCGCTCAGGTATCGCGGCGTCAAAAGCAAAGCAAAAGGAAGCTAAACCCCGCCTCGCAGCGGCTGTCTAAAGATCATTCACGGCGCTTCTTATGGATGTTCTAACTCCTGAGCAGCGCCGCTTGAACATGAGTCGTATCCGCAGCCGGAATACCACTCCCGAGCTAATGCTTAGAAGGGGTCTTCATGCTGACGGATTTCGCTACAAGCTACATGCTCGAGATCTCCCTGGCAGTCCGGACCTAGTGTTCCCCCGGTATCGCGCTGTGATTTTCGTACACGGATGTTTTTGGCACGGCCACGATTGCCCGAGATTTAAGGCGCCGTCTACCCGCCGAGAGTTCTGGTTCAAGAAGATTGGTGGCAATCAACTTCGCGATAAACGGACACAGCAAGCACTCCTGGAGCGCGGCTGGCGCGTTGCTGTTGTATGGGAGTGCGCCTTGAAGGGCACTGGTCGACGGCCGACGACAGATGTCGTTCGCTGGTGTCGAAATTTCTTAACAGGCAGCACTCCGGTCGCGGAAACTGGGTTTAGGCCCGCAGGCGCTCGTCAATGAAAGTTGGACTTACGCGAGATGGGCGCGCCAATTTCCGGCGGGGGAACTCTCTCCGCACGCCGCACGCCCCTCCGAAAGCCCCAGTACTGGCGGGCTTCAGCGAGGGGCGTTTG
>NZ_HG424446.1 GCF_000336385.2 Lysobacter antibioticus HS124
TTCGCCTGTAGGAGCGGCGTCAGCCGCGACCACGGGACGCGCAGAGGCCCCAAGGCCATCGCCATCGATCGAAGCCCGAACCCTTCGCCTGTAGGAGCGGCGTCAGCCGCGACCACGGCAGCGACGTACGCAAGCGCGACGGCCGAAATCCGGGCGCTCAGTTGCACGCTCCGAGCGTAGGCTTCGGATAGAGGCGCGGTATTCCCCCGCTTCGGCGGTCGCGGCTGACGCCGCTCCTACAAGAGTCAGCGCCGCCGCGAGGGCTTCTTCTTGGCCGGCGCATTGGCCTTGCGCAGCGCCGCTTCGAACGCCAGCCGCAGCCACGGCCGCATGTCCTGCGGCGAATCCATCGCCGATTCGGGCACGGTCCAGTAGCTCATCTCGATCGGCTTGCGCTGGCGGTCGTAGACGAAGGGCTCGCAGCCGGCGGCGAGAAAACGCGGACGGCTGGTCTCGTCGGTCTTCAGGTACAAGGTCTCGTCGGCGACCAGGCCGATCATCAGGCCGTCGTGGTACAGGCCGTAGCCGCCGAACATGCGCCGCGCGCTCAGCGCGCCGAAATCGGCGGCGAGGTCGCGCAGGTGGGCGATGAAGTCGTCGCTCATGCGCGGCATCGTAGCGCCGCGCGGGCGCGCCGTCAGCCTGCGCGCCGGCCGGCGGACAAGGCTGCCAGGCGGCGGCGAAGAAAAAGCCCGGCGTGCGCCGGGCTCTTCCATGGGCGGACCTAACCCGGGCGATCTCAGAACTTGTGCCAAAGGCGCACGAAATAGGAGGCGCCGTTGAGGCCGAACTGCACGCTGTCGAACACGTGGCCGTTGTCGGTCTCGTCCGGGTTCTGCCGGGTCGGCTTGACCCCGAAGATGTTGGCGCCGCCGACGGTCAGCTTGGTGTTCTCGCTGAAGGCGTAGGTCACGCTGAGGTCGGCCGAGGTCTTGGCCTTGTAGTGCGCGTTTGGCACGCCGGCGGCGGTGCCGGAGAACGTGCCCAGGGTCTGCGGGCCGAAGTGGATGATCTTCAGGTTGCCTTCCCAGGGACCGCGCGACAGGTCGAAGCCGAGCACCGCCTTGGACTTGGGCGCGCCTTGCTCGATGAACAAGCGCTCGCGCTCGGACAGCAGCACGTCCTCGCGGCCGACCAGGGCCGGCGGCGCGTGGATCGCCTTGACCTCGGTGCGGTTGAGGTTGAGAGCGAAGAAGGTGCCGAGCTTGAACTCGTTGCCGAGCTCGCGTTCGTGATTGAAGGTCAGGTCGATGCCGTCGGTGCGGGTGTCGACCGAGTTGACAAAGAACTGCGCCTGGCCGACGCCGAGCGACTGCAGGATGCCGCCGATGGTCGGGTCGGTGGTGTCGAAGCGGCCGCTCAGCACGATGCGGTCGTCGATGTCGATCCGGTACGCGTCCAGGGTCAGCGAGGTGTCGGCGGTCGGCGACCAGGTCAGGCCGACGGTGTAGTTGCGCGACTTCTCCTTGGTCAGCAGCGGCAGGCCGGCGGCGTTGGCGATGGTGCCGCCGTTGGGCGCGATCACCACGTCGACCGGTTCGCCGTTGACGAAGTCGGTGATGGTCGAGGAGAAGTACTTCTGCTGCAGCGAGGGCGCGCGGAAGCCGGTGCTGGCCGAGGCGCGCAGCATCAGCGTGTCGGTGGCGCGGAAACCGGCGGCGAGCTTGCCGGTGGTGGTGTTGCCGAAGTCGCTGTAGTCCTCGTAGCGCACCGCCACGCCGGCGGTGAAGCGGTCGGTGAAGTCGGCCTCGACGTCGGCGTAGGCCGCCCAGCTGTCGCGGCTGTGGCCGCCGGCGTCGGCCGGCTGGAAGCCCGGGAAGCCCTGGCTGCCGGCGTTGCCGCCGACGCCGACGCCGTCGGCGTCGATGTAGGAGCCCGGTTCGCCGGCGAAGATCTTGTAGCGCTCGTCGCGGCGTTCCAGGCCGAAGGCCAGGTTGAGGCCGTTGAAGACCTGGTCGTAGAAGCGGCTGACGTCGAAATTCACCGTCTTCTGCTCGAACGAGAAGCCGCCGGCGTCGAAACTGTCGGCGCTGACGCCGCGGCCGCCGTTGAGCAGGTCGAGGTTGGCGATCGAGGCGTTGAGGGTGTTGTTGATCCGATAGCGCAGCTTGTTGTAGCCGTAGGTGTAGGACAGGTCGGCGTTCCAGTCGCCCATCGCCCAGCGCAGGCCGAGGATGCCGAAGCGGTCGTCGAGCTCGCCGTCGATGAAGGGCACGAAGCCGTCCGGGTACATCGCCGCCGAATTGCGCGAGGGAATGTCCTCCGAGCCCAGGCCGTCGCGCGCGAACGCCGCCGAGGACGCGTCGCGCTTCTGCACGCCGAGGGTGAAGTACAGGTCCAGGTTCTCGCCCAGCGGCTTGTCGCCGTTGAGGAACAAGGTGCGGTTCTCGACCTTGGAGTCGCCGATGATGCGCGGGCTGCCGGCCGGCTCGGAGCGGTCGGAACGGCCGCGATCCTGCCACTCGCCGGTGATGCCGATGCTGCCGTCGCTGCCCAGGGCGAAGCCGCAGTAGGCGCTGGCCAGCCAGTTCTCGCCGTCGCCCTTGGAGTACTGGCCGTAGCCGGCGACCGCTTCGCAGCCCTTGCGCTTCTTCAGCGAGATGTTCATGACCCCGGCGATGGCGTCGGAGCCGTACTGGGCGGCGGCGCCGTCGCGCAGGATCTCGACGCTGTCGATCGCCATCAGCGGAATCGTGTTGAGGTCGGTGCCGGTATTGCCGCGGTTGCGCGCGCCGAACAGGTTCAACAGCGAGGTGGTGTGGTGGCGCTTGCCGTTGACCAGGACCAGGGTCTGGTCCGACCCCAGGCCGCGCAGCGCGGCCGAGTCGACCAGGTCGGCGCCGTCGGCGCCGCTCTGGCGGGTCGAGTTGAACGAGGGCGCGGCGTACTGCAGCGACTGGGCGAGGTCGAACTGGGCGCCCTCTTCGGTGTTCTTGGCCATGGGCAGCACGTCGACCGGCGAGATCGAGGTGGTGTCCGAGGAACGCTGGCTGCGGCGCGAGCCGAGCACCGAGACCGTCTCCAGAGTGCGCGCCTCGCTCTCCTGGGCCGGCGCGGGAGCGGCGGCGTCCTGGGCGGCGGCGGTACCGGCGAACAGGCCGCCGGCCAACAGCGCGCCTTGAATGGCACAGAACAGGCGGGCGCGGCCGGGGCGGAAACGGTAAGGCGTCATAGCGGGGTCCTTGGCGGTGGCAGGCGGGGCATCCGCCTAGCCTATCGCCAAGACGACAGTTCGTGCACAGTCCAGGCACCGGATTCGCAAAAAAGGCCCGGCGGCCGCGGCCCGCCGATCCGGCGGCACACATCCGCGTCCGTTCGTGAGGAGGCGCCGGCTAGCGGCCGGACGCGCCGACCGCGGCCCGCGCCGGCGCCGGTTCGGCCGATTCGACCCAGCGCGCGAAGAAGCCGCCGAGGTCGCGGCCGCTGGCCCGCTCCATCGCGCGGCGCAGATCGGCGCTGGTCACCGAATGGCCGTAGTGGGCCCGGGTGTAGGCGCGCACGCCGCGCCAGAACGCGCGTTCGCCGAGTTCCTCGCGCAACAGATGCAGCACGTAGGCGCCCTTCTGGTAGACCACGGCGCGGTCGTCGGCGCTGGGCTTGAGCCAGCGCTCGTAAATCAACGCATGGTCCTTGCCGGTTTCGCGCAGCTTGTCCAGGCGCCGCTTCCAGCCCTCGACCTGGCCGCGGTATGCGGCTTCGCCGTAGCGGTGCTGCAGATAGGCCGCGGCCATGAAGTTGGCGAAGCCTTCGTTGAGCCAGAACTCGTTCCAGTCGCGGCAGGTGACCGCATTGCCCCACCACTGGTGCGCGGCCTCGTGGGCGATCAGCGCCTGCGCATCGGGCTGCGCCAGCACCTCGCGGCCGTAGCTCTCCGACATCAGGGCGAAGCCGGCGTGCTCCTGGCCGATGGTCTTGGCGACCAGGGCCTGGGTGTAGGTGCCGGTGTAGCGGATGCCGGCGCGACGGCCGAAGAAACGCAGCATGTCGGCGGTATCGGCGAACACCTTACGCAGCTGCGGGACGCTCATTTCCGCCGACAGATAGCGCAGTTCGGCGCGTTCGCCGCTGCCGCCGGCTTCGCGGTAACGGCCGGCGGCGAAACCGTAGACATAACTCGGCATCGCCAGGTCCTGGCGCCAGCGGTAGGTCTCGCGATGGCCGCCGAGCGCATTGCGCGCGACCAGGCGGCCGTTGCCCACCGCCTTGAGCCCGCTCGGCACGGTCAGGCTCAGGTCGAGCGTGGCGCGTTCGCGCGGCGCGTCGACGCAGACCAGCCACTGGCTGGTCGAGAACACGGTATAGACCTCGCTGCGCTCGGGATGGAACTCCAAACCGAACTTGGGCGCGCCGCGGTAGGCGATTTCGATCTCGCGCCGTTGCCCGGCCTTGGCCGGCGCCGCCAGCTTCACCCGCAAGCGCTGGTCGAGTTTCTCGAAACCCAGCGCCTGCCCGCCTTCGCGCACCGATTCGATCTCGAGCTCGCCGGCGTCGAAGTCGATCTGTTGCTGGCCCGCGGCCAGCACCTGGAAACGGATCGCGACTTGGCCGCGCAGACTGCGTGCGCTCAGATCGGGTTCGATCCGCGCGGTGTAGTGCAGCACGTCGATGCCGCTGCCCGCGCGCGGCGCTTCGCCGCCCTGCGCGAACGCCGCGCCGCCGAGGCCGGCCAAGGCCCAGGCCATGCACCAACGCCAGCGACGCAACCCGCGCGCGGCGCGCGATGCCGGGTTCGATTGCAGCGTGGCCTGACTCATGTCCCTGTTCCTGTTCCGTGCCGGACGCCGCCGGCGAGCCGCGATGGCATAGCCGGCGCCGATGATCGCCGATGCGCAACGGCGACTGAACCCCGTCGCGCGCATGCGGTTCGACTGCCGTTCGGGAAACGCCGGCGCGACCGCGTGCGTGGCGCGGTGGGCCGCGCAACGAGGAAGCTGGGAGTTAAGCGTGCTTAACTTCCTGCGTCCTGCGCTGCATCTCTACGCCGCCCAAGCCGCCGCGCCCGCGAAGGCGGGCCTCCACGGACTTCAACGTCCGGCCGCAGCGAAGCTCTCGGCCGCTTCGCACCGCACGCACGCGGCGGGCGTAAGCTGCAAGCGCCCTCGCCGCCCGCCGGAGCCGCCATGAACGCCGAGAAGTCCCGCGATCTCGCCCTGCTGGTCCTGCGCCTGAGCCTGGGCGCGCTGATCCTGCTGCACGGCATCGCCAAACTGCGCGGCGGCCTCGACGGCATCGTCGGCATGGTGCAGGCGCAGGGCCTGCCGGGTTTCCTCGGCTACGGCGTGCTGGTCGGCGAGGTGCTGGCGCCGCTGCTGCTGATCCTGGGCTGGCATGCGCGCGTCGGCGCGGCGCTGATCGCCGCCAACATGCTGGCGGCGATCGGCCTGGTCCACCTGGGCCAGCTCGGCCAGCTCAACGAGCAAGGCGGTTGGGCGATCGAACTGCAGGCGATGTTCCTCGCCGCCGCGGTCGCGATCGCCCTGGCCGGGCCCGGACGCCACAGCCTCGACGGCCGATGATCCTGGCCGGAGGTTTCAGCTCCGGGCGACTCAGATCCGGGCGACGCGGAACTTGCGGCCCTTGATCTTGCCTTCGCGCAGGCGCGCCAGCGCCGCCGCGGCCTGGCCGCGCGCGACCGCGACGTAGGAACGGGTGGGATACACGTTGATCTTGCCGATCGCGTCGGCCTTCAGCCCGGCCTCACCGGTGAGCGCGCCGAGGATGTCGCCGGGACGCAGTTTGTCGGTCTTGCCGGCGTCGATGCGCAGCGTCGCCATCGGCGCCGCCGGCGCATTGTGCGCCTTGCCGCCCAGCGGCTGGGCGCGCCGCCAGCTCGGTGGCAGGCCCTGGCGCTGGGCGATCTGCTCGACGCGGGCGACTTCGCGCGGCGCGCACAGGCTCAGCGCGACCCCGCCGCGGCCGGCGCGGCCGGTGCGGCCGATGCGGTGCACGTACACATCCGGGTCGGTCGGCAGTTCGTAATTGATCACCGCGCCGACGTCCTCGACGTCGAGCCCACGCGCGGCGACGTCGCTGGCGACCAGCACGTTGCAACTGCGGTTGGCGAAGCGCACCAGCACTTCGTCGCGATCGCGCTGCTCCATGTCGCCGTGCAGGGCCAGGGCGGTGAAGCCGTAGTGGCTCAGCGAACCGACCACTTCCTCGGTATCGCGGCGCATGTTGCAGAACACCACGCAGGATTCGGGCCGGTATTCCAGCAGCAGCGCGCCGAGCAGCGGCGTCTTCTTGGCCGGCTCGATCTCGTAGAAATACTGCTCGATCGCCGGCGCCGCGCCGGCGCCTTCGACCGTGACCTCGACCGGATCGCGCAGGGCGGCGCGGGCCAGCTCGCGAATCGCCTCGGGGAAGGTCGCGGAGAACAGCAGGCTCTGGCGCATCTTCGGGGTCTTGGCGACGATCGCCCGGATAGGCTCTTCGAAGCCCATGTCGAGCATGCGGTCGGCCTCGTCGAAGACCAGAGTGCGCAGGCCGTCGAGCTGCAGCGCGCGCTTGCTCAGCAGTTCCTGCAGACGGCCCGGGGTGCCGACCACGACATGCGGGGCGTGCTCCAGCGAGGCCAGTTGCGGGCCCAGCGGCATGCCGCCGCACAGCACCGAGATTTTCACGTTGGGGATGGCGAAAGCGAGCTTGCGCAGCTGTTGGCCGACCTGGTCGGCCAGTTCGCGGGTCGGGCACAGCACCAGGGCCTGGGTACGGATCGCCGCCGGGTCCAGGTGTTGCAGCAGGCCCAGGCCGAAGGCGGCGGTCTTGCCGCTGCCGGTCGGAGCCTGGGCGATCAGGTCGCGGCCGTCGAGCACGGCCGGCAGGGCGCGGGCCTGAATCGGGGTCATCGTGGCATAGCCGGCCGCGGCCACGCCCTGCAGCAGGGCCGGGGTCAGGGCGAGGGTGTCGAAAGCCGCCGCAGCGGCGCCGGCCGTGTCGGCGCCGGCGTTCGGGGAAAGATCGGTCATGCGCCATGATCGCAGCTTCGCGCCGAGCTTGCGCTCGGGGGCCGTATCCGCGCCGCCGGCTTGGCGTCCGCCTTCGAGAAGCGGGGCCAGGGCGAGCGCGGCCTTCCGCGCCCGCCGCCTCCGCCCGAGCACGGACCGCCGGCCGCACCGCGAAGGCCTATCCTGGGCCCGCCGCCCCGCCCCGGAGACCGTCATGGAGCAGTTCTTGCACATCCGCGTCCTGCTCGGCATCGTCCTCGGCCTGGCCATCACCACCCTGCTCAAGGGCCTGGCGCGGTTCGTCCAGCACCCCGGGCGCGAACGCGTCTACGGCGTGCACATCGCCTGGGCGCTGTCGATGTTCACCCTGCTGGCGCATTTCTGGTGGTGGGAGTTCCGCCTGGTCCACGTCGCCCAGTGGAGCTTCGTCGCCTTCGCCTTCCTGATTCTCTACGTGGTGGTGCTGTTCCTGCTGTGCACGCTGCTGTTCCCGGACGACATCGGCGACTACCAGGGCTGGCGCGACTACTTCCTGTCGCGGCGGCAATGGTTCTTCGGAATCATGGCCGCGTCCTACGTGATCGACTTCGGCGATACCCTGATCAAGGGCCGGCGCTCTCGATGCCTTCGGCCTGGAATACCCGCTGCGCAACCTGGCTTACGTGGTCCTGTGCCTGGTCGCGATGCGCACCCGCTCGGAGGCCTTCCACCGCGCCTTCGTGGCCGCCAGCCTGGTCTACCAGTTGTCGTGGATCTACCGCCTGTACGACGTCGTCAGCTGAGCGCGCGGCGCGCTGGCAACGAGGTCACATCAAGACCGAAACCGCTCACCCGGTCACAACATCTTTGGCACTATCGTCGGCCAATGTCCGCCCTGCCCCTCCCCGCATGAGCCGAGCCTTCGTCAAGGAGGGCGACGGCGAGCCCTCGTCCCCGGACTTGCCCGAGCTGCCGGTCAGCGAGCATCCGAACTACGTCACGCCGCGCGGCATGAGCCTGTTGCGCGCGCGCATGGACGACGCCAAGCGGCGGCTCGGCGCGATCGACGACGCCGACGCCGACGCCGGCGCCCGGCTCGAACGCGCCCACGTCGAGCGCGAACTGCGCTGGCTGCAGGCGCGCGTGCTCAGCGCGATCACGATCGCCCCGGAACGCCAGCCGGCGGACCGGGTCGCGTTCGGCGCCCGGGTCGAACTGATCGACAGCGCCGGCACGGAACATGTCTATCGCATCGTCGGCGAGGACGAAGCCGACCCCGAGCGCGGCCTGATCAGCTGGGTCTCGCCGCTGGCGCGGGCGCTGCACGGCGCCCGGGTCGGCGACAGCGCGTTGTGGAAACGGCCGGCCGGCGACCTGGCGGTGGAAGTGCTGGCGATCGATTACGGCTGAGCCGCCGCGCTCACTTCAACGGCGGCAGCACCCGTTCCGACAGCAGCCGCTGGGTCAGCTTCGGCGCCTGCGGCACCCGGTAGTTGGTGGTGGTGATCACCACCACCGCGCGTTGCTCGGGCAGGACCTGCACGCTGTTGCCGCCGGTGCCGTTCATCGCATACGAGCGCATCGTGCCGCCGGCGTAGGCCAGGCGGTGCAGCCACCACAGATAGCCGTACTCGGTGTCGTCGTCGATGCGCGCATGCGGCTCGATCGAGGCGCGCACCCATTCGGCCGGAATCAACGCGCGCCCCCGGTGGCGGCCGCCGTCGAGGTAGAGCTGGCCCAGGGCGAGCAGGTCGCGGCTGCGCAGGCCCAGGCCGCCGCCGCCCTGGGCCAGGCCCAGCGGCGAGAACTGCCATTGCGGCGCCTCGATGCCCAGCGGCGCGAACAGCCGCTCGCGCGCATAGTCCTGCAGCGGCCGGCCGACCGCGGCCTGGACCGCCGCGCCGAGCGCGGTGACGCCGGCGGTGCAGTAGCGAAAGCTGCGTCCGTGCGGCGAATCGGCCGGCTTCGGCATCCAGGCCGGGTAGCCCTGGATCGGCAAGTCCAGGTAGAAGCCGACCCAATCCTCGATCAGGTACATGCGCTCCTCGTTGCCGCGCGACCAGGTATTCCAATCGTCGCACTCCAGCGCCGAGCTCATGGTCAGCAGGTCCTCGACGCTGATCGCCTGCTTGCGTGGGTCGGGGTTCTGGATCGTCCTTCCGGCGCCGAGCCAGGGCAGCACCGGCGCCTGCACCGAAGGAATGCGGCCGTCGGCGATCGCCAGTCCGGCCAGCATGCCGGTGACGGTCTTGGTCGCCGAACGGGTGTCGTGCCGGGTCTGCGCGTCGCTGCCGCGGAAGTAGCCCTCGTAGACCAGGCGCCCGTCGCGGGCGATCAACACGCTGGTGATCTGCTGGTAGTCGCCGCGCCGCAGCGCCGCGTCCAGCTCACGCCACTGCGGCGCGACCGGTGCGGCCTGCCCCGCCGCCGCCCACGCCAGTCCGACCGCCAGCCCGACGGTCACCGTCCATCCACTCACTTTCGCGGCCATCGATTCCGATCCTGTTGTCCGGCCGGCAGATTAGCCCGGCGCGGCGGCGCGCGATTGTCTGCGCGCAACCTGCGCGCGCGGCAGCAACGCCGCGCGCAGCCGCCGGTAATCGCCCGGGGTCAGGCCGTAACCGCGGCGGAAGGCGTGGCCCAGATGCGCGGCGTCGGCGTAACCGGCCTGCGCGGCGACCTCGGCCAGCGGCAGGCGCGGGTCGGCCAGCGCGCTTAGCGCGCGCTCCAGGCGCAGGCGCCGCAGGTAGTCGCCGGGCGCGCAGCGGTAGTGGCGGCGGAACTCGCGCGCCAGGTGCACCGGATGCACGCCGGCGGTGCGCGCCAGGTCGGCGATGCGCAGCGGCCGCGCGCATTCGTCGCGCAGCTTTTCGCGCACCTGCCGCAACCAGCCCGCCGGGCGCAGGCTGCGTTCCAGCGCCAGTCGTCCGGTGTGGGCCAGCAGCTCCCAGCTCAACGCCTCGCCGCTCAAGGCCGCCGCCTCGTCCCAGGCGCGGCAGGCGGCCAGCAGACGCAGCGCCGGCAACAGCGCGGCCGCGTCGTCCTGCCACAGCGGCTGCGCCGGCAGGCTCAACGCCGCGCCGAGTTCGCGCTCGCGCTCGCGCGTCGCCGACACGGTCAAGGTGAAAAATCGTCCGTGCTCGCTGCGGAAGCAATCGCGATGAGTGGTGCCGGGCGGGTTGTAGATCAGCGCCGGACCGCGGCACAACGCCGGTGCGCCACGCGCGCTGCTGAGATAGACGCCGTCCAGCAGCAGCACGTAATGCGCATCGTCGTGGCGGTGGGTCTGGACCTGCGCCTCGGGCACGGTCGGCGACAGCTCGGCGAAGCTGAAACCTTCGGCCTCGCGCCGCAGGTCGCAGCGGCCCAGGAACACGCCATGGGCGAAACGGGTAGCGGACATCGATCGAGCTTAGCCGCCGCGACCGTTCGTCGGCACGTGCTTGACGGCAGGGTCCGCTGGCGTCGAAATATTTAGCAAATTAGTTAATTGCTGATCCATTGATCGCCGGGCGCCGCCCGCGCCGCCGTCCAGGACAGGGAGAGGTCATGCACGCATTGCCGGTCAGTCTCGACGCGCACCGGGTCCGCCCCCAGGCCGATGCGGAAACCTGCATCCGCAGCGTCCGCGAGGGCCGGGTGGTCTGGGAGCCGGTGCGTTCGCTGTGGTGCTCGCTCATGGCGCTGGGCGCGATCGTCGGCGGCGCGCTGACCTTCAGCTGGGGCGCGTTCGCCCTGTTCGTCGTCGCCACCGCGACGGTGCTGCTGCTGGGACATTCCCTGGGCATGCACCGCAAGCTGATCCACGACAGCTTCGTCTGCCCGAAGTGGTTCGAATACCTGCTGGTGTATTGCGGGGTGCAGGTCGGCCTGGCCGGGCCGATCGGCCTGGTCCGCACCCACGATCTGCGCGATTACGCCCAGCGCCTGCCCGGCTGCCACGACTACCTCGCCCATCGCCGCCCGTGGCTGATCGATGCCTGGTGGCAATTGCACTGCGAACTGCGCCTGGACGATCCGCCGCGGATCGAGCTGGAGCCGCGCATCGCCGGCGATCGTTTCTATCGCTTCCTGCAGCGCACCTGGATGCTGCAGCACCTGCCCTGGGCGCTGGCCTTCTTCGCCGTCGGCGGCTGGGGCTGGGTGTTCTGGGGCGTGTGCGCGCGCGTGGTCGCCGGCGTGTTCGGCCATTGGCTGATCGGCTACTTCGCCCACAACCACGGCGGCATGCACCACGAAGTGCGCGGCGCCGCAGTGCAGGGCCGCAACGTGCGCTTCGTGTCGCTGCTGACCATGGGCGAGTGCTGGCACAACAACCACCACGCCTTCCCCGGCTCAGCGCGGCTGGGGCTGTATCCGGGCGAATGGGACCCGGGCTGGTGGCTGCTGCGCGGTTGCGAACGCATCGGCCTGGTGCACGGCCTGCGCCTGCCGGCCGATCTGCCGCCGCGGCCGGAACTGCGGCGCCTCGACGATCCGCCTTCGCCGCCTGCGCTGACCGACCTCCCTCCCCTGCCGCCGCGCGCCGCCGCGACGCGCTCCTGCCGCTGCCCGCTGTCCCCGGCCTTGCCCCGATGACCGACTTCCCGCCCCTGCCGCCGCCGCCCGCCCCGGCCCCGCCGGTCGCGCCGCCGCCCTCGCTGCTTGCCGAAACCGTGCCGGTGCTGATCGGCGCCGCCGTCGGCCTGGCCCTGCGCTGGATCTTCGACGGCGAGCCCGGCGAACGCTTCGCGCCGATGCTGCCGATCTTCTTCCTGCTCGCGCCGGCGGCGGTCGGCGCGGTGACCGTGTTCGTCGCCGAGCGGTTGCGCGCGCGCAGCGTCCGCTATCACGTGCTGGCGCCGATGGCGACGGTGCTGCTGGTGCTGATCGGCAGCATGGCCGCGCTATGGGAAGGCATCATCTGCGTGCTGCTGGCCTTGCCGATCTTCCTGCTGCTGGGCTCGCTCGGCGGCGTGGTGATGGGCCTGATCTGCCGCCACGCCGGCTGGTCGAAGACCCCGACCGTGTACGGCATCGCCGTGTTGCCGCTGCTGCTCGGCCTGGCCGGCGTCGGCCAGGACGCGCCGGTGCGCTACCGCGCGGTCGAACGCACGGTACTGGTGCAGGCCGCGCCGGCCGAGGTCTGGACCCACCTGCTCGACGCCGACCGCATCCGCGCCGGCGAGGTCGACCGCGCCTGGATGTACCGCATCGGCGTGCCGCTGCCGCTGTTCGGCCTGACCCACCAAACCCCGACCGGGCTGGTGCGCGAGGTGCGCATGGGCCGCGGCATCGCTTTTCGGCAGATGTCCGCCGACTGGCAGCCGCAGCGGCGGGTGCGCTGGCAATACCTGTTCGACGCCGATTCGGTTCCGCCGCGCGCGCTCGACGACCATGTCCGCATCGGCGGCCACTACTTCGACCTGCGCGACACCACCTACACCCTGACCCCACGCGGGCCGGCGACCGAACTGGCGATCCGCATGGAGTATCGGGTCAGCACCGGCTTCAACTGGTACGCGGTGCCGGTCGCGGATTGGCTGATCGGCGATTTCAGCGAGGTCATCCTCGACTTCTATCGCCGTCGCGCGGAGGCCGTGGCATCGGCGCCGAAGGGGCCGGCTGCGCGCGAGTAAGCGGCCCGCGGCCGCCCGGCCTCGCCGCTGCCCGCTTCGCCGCTCTCCTCGAACCAGGGGCCAGGGCGGGCTTGCTGTTGCCGCTGCTCATCCGGCAAGGCCAGCGCGAATTCCCCGCGCTGCGAAGGTCACTGGGCGAGCGCGTCGCGCCGGGCGTTCGCGCCCTAGCCCGCCGCCTTCTTCGCCCGCCGGCTTTCGCGCTTGAGCGGGCCGCCGACCGGGCAGATCTCGAACGCGAACTGGGTCAGGGTATTGACCAGGTTGTCCGGCACCAACCGGTAGACCACGAACTGGCCGCGCCGCTCGCTGTCGATCAGGCCGGCGTTGACCAACACCGACAAATGGCGCGATACCGCCGGTGCGCTCATCTCGAAGCGCGCGGCGATGTCGCCGGCGGTCAGCTCGCGCTCGGACAGGAAGGCCAGGATCTGCCGTCGCGGCGACGAGGCCAGGGCTTCGAAGATCTTGTCCTGCATCATGGGGCACCGCCGTGACCGGTCCGCACGCCGCTCGCGTACCGGCCGATTATAGCCGTGCTTAATTAGCGAATAAGTTAATTGCCTCGGCGCCCCGACCGCCGCGGCCGCCCCGTCGGGCCGGCCGCGGAGCGCACCGCCGGCTCAGGCACGCACGCGCTTGGGATAGCCGACCATGCGCTGCAGCTCTTCGTCCCACAGTTTCAGCCGCGCGCACTTCAGGCTCGACCACAGGGTCAGGCGCGGCGCCGCCTGCAGCAGCGGGCTGGATTCGAAGGCCTCGCGCAGGCGGTAGTTGGGAATGCGGCTGGCGAGGTGATGGATGTGGTGGTAGCCGATGTTGCCGGTGAACCAGTGCACGATCCGCGGCAGATCGTAATAGGAGCTGCCGGCGATCGCCGCAGCGTGCGAGTTCCAATCGTCCTTGCGAGTCCAGTAGGCGTCCTCGAAGGTGTGCTGGACGTAGAACAGCCAGACCCCGGCCGCGCCGGCGATCAGCACGATCGGCAGGTGGGTCAGCAGCACCGTCTTCCAGCCCAGCGCATAGCCGAACCCGACCAGGGCCAAGGTCAGGGCGAGGTTGTTGAACAACACGCTGGCCCACTCGCGCTTCCAGGTGAACGGCAGGTCGAACGGAAAGCGGTGCTTGATCACGAACTGGTAGACCGGGCCGATGCCGAGCAGCACCGGCGTGCTGCGGTACAGGCGGTAGCGCAGGCGGCCGAACCAGGACAGGGCGCGGTACTCGGAGACGGTCAGGGTGACGATGTCGCCCATCTCGCGCCGGTCCAGGTTGCCCGAGGTGCCGTGATGGATCGCGTGGGTCTTCTTCCAGTAACCGTAGGGGAACAGGGTCACCACGCCGAGGCAGCGGCCGACCAGGTCGTTGGCGCGGCTGCTGGCGAAGAACGAACCGTGGCCGCAGTCGTGCTGGATGATGAAGGTGCGGACGTACAGACCGGCGGCCGGGATCGCCAGCAGCAAGGTCCAGCCGTAGCCCCAGTCGGCGATCAGGCTCCAGGCCATCAGCGCCCACAGCGCGGCGAACGGGACCAGGGTGTTGATCAGCTGCCAAACGGCCCGGCCGAGGTGGGGCTGGGCGAAGTGCGCGCAAAGCTGACGCAGGTTGCGGGCGGTGACGGGCGAATCGGCGTCGGCGTTCAAGCGGCGGCTCTCGAGAAGGACGCCGCATTGTGGTGAGCGCACTGCGACCTGGCAATGACGTGCGGTCACGTATGTTTGTGATCGCCCGCCATGTTTCGCAACCCGACGCGCGACGGACCGTGCGGCGCAAGCGCGGCACGGCCCCGCCGGATCGCCCCCGCCGGCCCGGTCCGCCCGGCGTATCCCCGGCCGGCACGCACGGGCTAGGCTATGGCGCATGCCTGCCTGGTACGTCTATGTCATCGAATGCCGCGACGGCAGTCTCTATACCGGCATCGCCGTCGACGTGGAGCGGCGCTACGCCGAGCACGCCGCCGGCAAGGGCGCGCGCTACACCCGCTCGCACCCGCCGGCGCGGCTGCTGGCGCGCTTCCCGCACCCCGACCGTTCGGCGGCCTTGCGCGCCGAATACGCGATCAAGCAGCTGACTCCGGCGGCCAAGCGCGCGCTGTGCGCCGCCGCGCCCGCCGGGTGAGGCTCAGAACAGCGCCCACAGCAGCTTGAGCAGGCCCCACAACGCCACCACCCACACCGCCGAGCGCAGATAGGGAATGCCGGCCGCGTACACCGGCACGTAGACCAGCCGCGCCCAGAAATAGAGCTGCGCGCCGAGCGCAGTGTCGTCGCTGCCGCGTCCGGCCAGCTGCACCGCCAACGCTGCCGCGGCGAACAGAGGGAAGGTTTCGAGGAAGTTGCGCCAGGCCCGTTCCATCCGCGCCGCCACCCCGGTCAGCGGTTCGGGCGTACCGTCGCGCGCGCCGGCGTTCCAGCGCAGACCGCGCTGTGCGGTCATGAAGCCGGCGTTGACCAGCAGGTGGACGATGCCCAGCGCGATCGACCAGGCCAGCATCTGCAGTTCCGCGCTCATGCTCGCTCCTTCGCAGCGCCGCGTTTCGATTCGGACCGAGCGCGCCGGCTCAGACCGGGCCGTTCGGCAGCAACAGGATCTTACCGTCGCGCTCGCCGGCCGCGGCCGCGGCGACCGCGTCCTTGATCCGGTCCAGGCCGAAGGTGGCCTGGATCCGCGCGCTGAGGGTGCCGGCCGCCACCGCGTGGGCGATCTCGCCGAACACCTGCGCCCGGCGTTGCGGGCTGGCCTGCTGGAACCAACGCGACAACCAGAACCCGCGCAGACTGACGTCGCGGAACACGAAGGCCGCCGGCGAAATCTGGCAGGGCTCGCGGCTCATCGCGCCGTAGTTCACCACCACCCCGCCCTCGCCCAGGGCCTCTGCGATGCGCTGGGTGGCGGTGCCGCCGACCGCGTCGATGCCGAGCCGGATCGGTGCGCCCTGCGCCGCTTCGCGCGCGCGCCGGGCGAGGTCGTCGCCATCGACCAGGACCACGTCGCCGCCGAGCGCGCGCACCGCCTCGGCCGCCGATTCGCGACGGACCACGTTGATCGTGCGCAGGCCGCGCTGGCGCGCGATCTGCACCAGATAGCCGCCCACCGCGGAATTCGCCGCGTTCTGGATCACCCAGTCGCCCGGGTGCAGGACGGCGAATTCGCTCAGCAACAACGAGGCGGTCGGCGGGTTGATGGTGATCATCGCCAACTGCTTGGGGTCGCCCTCGCCGGGCAGCACGACCAGCCCTTGCGCCGGCGCCACCCGATGACTGGTCCAGCTGCCGCCGCCGATCGGCAACAGCACCCGCTGGCCGACCCGCAGCGAATCCACGCCCGGGCCCAGTGCGGCGATCCGGCCCATCCCCTCGTTGCCGCCGACCGCCGGCAACGGCGGCAGCAGGCCGTACTCGCCGGTCAGGGTCAACAGATCGGAAGGATTGATCGGGGCCGCCAATACTTCGATCAGCACCTGGCCGGGCAGCAACGGCGGCGCCTCGAACGGTACCGCCTCGATCACGTCCTGCGGCACCGGGCCGCGATGGGAATATTGCGCCTTGAGCATCGCCCACCTCCGTCGGAACGCCAGGGAAAGCCACGGCGAACCGTCGCGACGGCCCGCCACCGGCGGCCGGCCCTGCGTTGCCGCCGACCGGTCCAGGCCCTCAGCCTACGCCGCCGAGGGTGCAAGCGTCTTGCGTCCAGGTCGCAGCGCTGCGACCCTGCCCTGCCACGTACCGCCCACCGCCCATGCAACCGATCCGTTTCGAACTCGATGCCCACCACGACCACGTCGAACTGAACCAGCTGCTCAAGCTGGTCGGCCTGTGCGACAGCGGCGGCGCCGGCAAGGCCCTGGTCGCCAGCGGCGCGGTCCGGGTCGACGGTCAGGTCGAGCTGCGCAAGACCTGCAAGATCCGCGCAGGGCAGCGGGTGAGCTGCGAGGGCGTGCAGATCCAAGTCTTCGCCGCGCCCTAACCGTTTTTCCGGCAAGGGCGCCGCATGCCACCCGATTCGTTGAATCCGCAGCCAGCGGCCTGAAGCGCGCGCAACGACAGGTTCGCATCAGCGTCCTGTCGTCGCCGCAACGACTTTGCGAGTCCGCTCTTCGCAACGATGCCAACGCGTGGGAACCGGAACCCGCGATGCGATTTTCTTGCGGACGGAAAACGGCCGCCGGAGGACATAGGCGCGGTTCGAAGCGCTTTTAGCGACAGGCGAACCAAGCCAAGGTCACGCCAACGGCAACGCGCTCTCCGCCCGGCACGCCTGGTCGTGCAAGCGCTGCACGTGTTGCGTCGCGATCGCGTAGTCGCGGCTGCCGAGGCTTTCGACGAAGCGGCAGGCGGCGTAGCCGGCGGCCTTGCGCTCGTAGTCGGCCACCCATTGGTCGCGCTCCGGCACGTAGGCCGGATCGCTCGGCCATACGCCGGGACGCGGGCGCAGCGGTTCGCGGATGCCGATCCGCCACGGCTTGGGGCTGAGCCGGGCGCGGAAACAATGCTGGCGCTGGCACATCAGCGCGAACCGCGGGTCGGCGCCGACCGCGGCGAAGAACTCCGCCACCGCCGGTTCGTTGGGGTCGAACACGCGGTGCATCGCCAGCAGGCGCAGCCCGGCCGGCGTGCGGTACAGCCGCAGATGCCAATCCGGGTGGCCGGCGACGAAGGCGCGCACGCGCCGCATCGCCCGGCTCTCGGGACCGCCGTCGGCGGCATGGCGGCGCTTGGACTGGGCGCGGGCGATCAGCGAGAAACCGTACAGGGCGGCAAACAGGGCCAGAAGACCGAAGCCGGTATAAGTGAACCAGCCCACGGCGACCCCGATCGCCAACGACACGAACAGATAGCCGCGGCGCCACGCCGAAACCGGCGCGTCGAAATCGACGTCGGCGAACAGCACCTCGGGCGTGTTGAGACAGCGCGCGCCGTAGCTGTTGCGGGTCACCACCGTTTCGCCATCGCGCTCGACGATCTGTTCGCGGATCGGCAGGCCTTCGGCGTCGTAGGGCACGCGCGGCTCGGTGCGCGCCACGCCGGCCTGTCCGGCGAGCATGCGGTCGAAAGCGTCGCGGGCGCGCACGTCCGCCATCGCCTGGGCCTCGGCCAGACTGGCGTCGGACCAGCCGAAACGGCGCACCGTCAGCGAACGCCGCCCCGAAGGGTGGCCACGCCCGAAACTCTCCTGCACCCGCGCTTCCGCCCAGTACTGCGGAACGATCATCGCCATCCTTGCGCTCCCCTGTGTCCGTGACCGGCCGATTGTACGCAGCGCCGCGGCACTTGACGGCCGTCGCGATCGGCGTAGCATTTTCCTCACGCCCTCGGACAGACCGGCGGCGAATCAACTCCGTGAGGGATTCTCATGGCATACGAATACGATTACCTGGTTTTCATCGGGCGCTTCGAGCCCTTCCACAACGGCCATGCCGCCGTCGCCCGCCACGCGCTGGGCAAGGCGAAGAAGGTCGTCTTCCTGGTCGGTTCCGCCGACACTCCCCGCACCGTCAAGAACCCGTTCACCGTCGCCGAGCGCGCGGTGATGATCCACAGCGCGCTGACCGACGCCGCCGATCGCCTGATCGTGCGCCCGCTGCGCGATCATCTCTACAACGAAAGCCAGTGGATCGCCGCGGTACAGCGCACGGTCGCCGAAGCGGTGCGCCAGGACGGCGGCGGCGAGCAGGCTCGGGTCGGCCTGATCGGCATGGACAAGGACGCCTCCAGCTACTACCTGCGCGAGTTCCCGCAGTGGCCGCTGGTCGACGTCACCCACACCGCGACCTTGTCCGCGACCGAGCTGCGCCGCTATCTGTTCGAAGCCAACCAGCTCGACAGCCACGGCGGGCTGATGCTGATCCGGGCCAACGTGCCCGGGCCGGTGTTCGACATGCTCGAAGCCTTCCGCAAGAACTCTCCGGCGTTCCGCCAGTTGGTCGCCGAGTACCAGTTCCTGGAGCAGTACCGCGCCGCCTGGGCCGACGCGCCCTATCCGCCGACCTTCGTCACCACCGACGCGGTGGTGGTGCATTCCGGGCACGTGCTGCTGGTGCGCCGCCGCGCCGAACCGGGCAAGGGCCTATGGGCGCTGCCGGGCGGCTTCGTCGGCCAGCACGAGGGCCTGCTCGACGCCTGCCTGCGCGAGCTGCGCGAAGAAACCCGGCTCAAGCTGCCGCTGCCGGTGCTGAAGGGTTCGCTCAAGGGCCAGCGCGTATTCGACCATCCCGAACGCAGCGCGCGCGGCCGCACCATCACCCACGCCTACCACTTCGAGTTCCCGGCCGGCGAACTGCCGCCGGTGCGCGGCGGCGACGACGCCGACAAGGCGCGCTGGATCCCGGTCAGCGAGGCGCTGGAGATGAGCCCGCAGCTGTTCGAAGACCACCTGCACATCCTCGAATACTTCCTCGGCCGCGGTTGATCCAAGGGACCGCCCGGCCCTCATGCCGGTGGACAGACCGCCGGCTTCTCCCAGACGCGAAGGAGCTTCCGTCATGCAATGCCTCGACAACCTGCTGCTCAACACCGACAGCTACAAGGCCAGCCATTGGCTGCAGTATCCGCCCGGCACCGACGCCACGTTCTTCTACGTCGAATCGCGCGGCGGCGTGCACGACCGCACGGTGTTCTTCGGCCTGCAGGCGATCCTCAAGGAGTACCTCAGCAAGCCGGTCACCCACGCCGACATCGACGAAGCGCGCGACCTGTTCGCCGCGCACGGCGAGCCGTTCAACGAGGCCGGCTGGCGCGACATCGTCGACCGCCACGGCGGCCTGCTGCCGATCCGCGTGCGCGCCGTGCCCGAAGGCACGGTGGTGCCGACCCATCAGGCCCTGGTGACGATCGAATCCACCGACCCCGCCGCCTACTGGGTGCCCTCCTACCTGGAAACCCTGCTGCTGCGCCTGTGGTATCCGGTGACGGTGGCGACGATCAGCTGGCACGCCAAGCAGACCATCCGCCAGTTCCTCGAACGCACCAGCGACGACCCAGCCGGGCAACTGCCGTTCAAGCTGCACGACTTCGGCGCGCGCGGCGTGTCCAGCACCGAATCGGCCGCGCTCGGCGGCGCCGCGCACCTGGTCAACTTCCTGGGCACCGACACCGTGTCCGGCCTGTTGCTGGCGCGGCGCTACTACCACGAACCGATGGCCGGCTATTCGATCCCGGCCGCCGAGCACAGCACCATCACCAGCTGGGGCCGCGAGCGCGAGGCCGAGGCCTATCGCAACATGCTGGCCCAGTTCGCCAAGCCCGGCGCGATCGTCGCGGTGGTCTCCGACAGCTACGACATCTTCCATGCCATCCGCGAGCACTGGGGCAAGACCTTGCGCGAGCAGGTGATCGCCTCCGGCGCGACCCTGGTGGTGCGGCCGGACTCCGGCGACCCGGTCGACGTGGTGCATCAGTGCCTGACCCTGCTCGACGAGGCCTTCGGCCATACCGTCAACGGCAAGGGCTACAAGGTGCTCAACCACGTGCGGGTGATCCAGGGCGACGGCATCAACCCGACCAGCATCCGCGCGATCCTGGAGCGCATCACCAGCTACGGCTACGCCACCGACAACCTCGCCTTCGGCATGGGCGGCGCACTGCTGCAGCGGCTGGACCGCGACACGCAGAAGTTCGCGTTGAAGTGCTCGGCGGCGCGGATCGACGGCGAGTGGATCGACGTTTACAAGGACCCGGTCACCGACAAGGGCAAGTCCAGCAAGCGCGGCCGCATGACCCTGGTGCGGCATCGCGAATACGGCCACTTCAAGACCGTGCCGGTGCCGCAGGACGCGCCTTCCGTGGCCGAAGCGGCGCCGCCGCTGGGTTACGAAGACGCGATGGTGACGGTGTGGGAGGACGGCCGTTTGCTCGCCGACTGGACGTTCGCGCAGGTGCGCGGGTTGGCGGATGCGACGCGGCTGTGAGGCGCCCCTCACCCCAGCCTCCCTCCCGCGAGCGGGAGAGAGGCTCCAAGCCCTCGCCGCTTTCAGATCACGCCCTCGGGTTCCCTCTCCCGCTTGCGGCGACCGAGGGAAGTGCAGAGCTGACAGGGCTAGGGTGAGGGCAACCCGCCCACCATCGACTCCAGGACGACTTCCATGCCGGCCCCCCTCGAAGGGCTAGCGACCGCCGATCCGGGCACGCTCCCGCTCAGCGCGGCCTCTACCCTGTTCCAGCGCCTGCGCGCGACCACGCCGCAACTGGCCCGGCGCGCGCCGGGCGAACACGATGCCGCGCGCTGGCGCGAGCACCGCATCGGCGGGCGCCGCTACCGCGTCGCCCAGCCGGTCACCTTCACCCCCTATGCGGCAGCGCGTCCTTGTTCGGCGCGCTGCCTGTTCTGCTCGGAAAACCTGCGTCCTCACGGCGACGGCGCGATGGCGCAGAGCCTGCGCCCCGGCCCCGACCACTTCCAACGCCTGAGCGCGGCGTTGGCGCAGTTGCGCGGGCTGCCGCTGTCGTGGTCGCTGTCGGGCCTGGAAACCAGCGACGACGAGGACTGGTTCCTGCGCCTGCTGGACGCCCTCGGCGCGGCCGAGCGCGACGGCGCGATCGTCGAAGAACGCGTGCTGTACAGCAACGGCGCCGGCTTCGCCCGCGGTCGCGGCGAAGAACTGATCGCCGCCTTGCGGGATTTCCGCCTGTCCTGGCTGGAACTGTCGCGGCATCACTGCGATGCGGCGCGCAACCAACGCATCATGCGTTTCCGCGAGGGCGAGCCGATCGCCGACGGCGCGCGCTTCGAAACGGTGGCGCGGCGCCTGGCCGCGACGCTGCCGCTGCGCCTGGTGTGCATCCTGCAGCGCGGCGGCATCGACGATGCCGAGGGCGTCGCCGCCTATCTCGACTGGGCCCGCGGCTGCGGCGCCGGCACGGTGATCTTCCGCGAGTTCTCGCGTCTGGACGCCGGCTATCGCGACAACGCCACCCGCCGCTACGTCGAGGCCGAACGCGTGCCGATCGAGCAGGTGCTGGCCGCGTGCATGGACGCGCCGTGGTGGTCGCGTCTGCAGCCGCTGCGCATCACCGAAGGCTATTACTTCTGGAACCTGCAGTTGCACGATCCGCGCAGCGGCCTGAAGGTGGTGTTCGAAGCCTCCGATTACGCCGCCATGCACCGCCGCCATGCCAGCGGCGACGTGTACAAGCTGGTGTTCCACGGCAATGGCCGGCTTTGCGCCGGCTGGCAGCCGGACCGCGACATTCTGTGGGAGCCGCCGCATGGACAGCCGTAGCTGGTTGCTGTTGGAGCCCGATCCGCCCGAGCATCGCCTGCCCGAGGATCTGCGCGCCCGCGATGGTCTGGGCGGCCGCGATTGCGGCTGGGTCGCGCAGATGCGTCCGTTCGTGCGCCACTTCAGCCGCCCCGGCGAAACCGTGTTCGACCCGTTCTGCGGCTTCGCCACCACGCTGCTCGCCGCCGCGCTCGAAGACCGTCGCGGCTGCGGCGTGGAGATCGACCCCGAACGCGCCGCGCTCGGTCGCGAGCGGCTGGCGCGCCACGGCGTCGACGCACCCATCGCCACCGGCAGCCTGCCCGACACGCCGGCGCCGCGCGCGTATTCGCTGTGCCTGACCAACGTGCCCTATTTCGGCTGCCGTTGGCCGGGCCGCGACGAGGCCGGACAGTTGTACCTGGAGCGCGACTACGCCGCCTACCTGCAGCGCGTGCGCGACATCTTCCACGCCGTGCGCGAGGCGCTGCCGCAAGGCGGCTACTGCATCGCCATGGCCGAGAACCTGATCGTCGGCGACCGCATGCTGCCGCTGGCCTGGGACCTGGGCCGGGTGCTCGGCAACCTGTTCGTGGCGCGCGAGGAACGCCTGCTCTGCTACGCCCGTCCGCCGCAGCCGCGCGCGCCGGGCGACCCGCGCAGCGATCGCAGCCACGAGTACGCGCTGGTGTTCCAGAAGCAGCCGGAGACGATCTGCCTGCAGAGCACCTGCGACGAATTGGACGCGATGCGCGCCGCCGGTTTCGGCTACACCCTGCACGGCAGCTTCGCCCATTGGCTGGCGCACGGCGAGGAGGCGATGAAGCGGCCGCCGGCCGACGCCGACCTGCTGCTCGACGACGGCGACCCCGAGGCGCTGGACCGGCTATTGCACTGGCTGCACGAACGCCATTACGAACTGAGCCTGTGGGGCGAGCCGGTGCGCCCGCCGCTGCGGCTGGAACGCTGGGCCGAGCATTGGTATCTGCGCGCGCAGCGCCGCGACCGGCTCGGCCGGCTGGTGCGGCTGGACCTGGGACTGGCCAGCCGCCACGCGCAACTGCCGCCGGTGCCGCTGCAGCGCGACGGCTGAGTGGTCGGACTCAGGCCAGTCGGATTCACGCCGGCAAGACCCGACTCGGCACGCGCCGAGCCGCCGGGTTCAAGCCGCTGGCGTCAGGCCCAGCCCGCCGAGATCGAGGTACCAGAACAACGCCGTCTCCTCGCGCAGCGCCGGATCGTGCGCGTAATGCATGCGGTCGTAACCGCCGAGCACGAAACCGTGGCGCGCGTAGAAACGGCAAGCGGCGACGTTGCGGTCCTGGGTCTCCAGCACCACGCCCGGCAAGCCGCGCTCGCGCGCCCAATCGGTCGCCCGTTGCAGCAAGGCCGCGCCGGCGCCGCTGCGGCGCTGTCCGGCGTCGACGGCGATGTCGTCGATCAGGGCCAGGCCGTTCCAAGCGGTCGACACCAGCACGCGGCCGATCACGGCGCCGTCGAGGATCGCGAGGAAACCGGCGGCCTGCCCGCCTTCGAAGTGTTCGTCCAGATCCTCGTCGCCGGGTTCGTCGCCGTAGCGCTTGCGATACGGCGGCAGCGGCTCGATGTCGTAGGCGATCGCCCCGCCCTCGCTGCGCAGCCGCAGGCGCGAATCGACCGCGAAGCTGGAATCGAAAGCGAACGCCGCCGCGGCCAGCGCCGGCGTCAGTGCCACGATGCTCGGGCTCACGCTTTCAACTCCAACGCGAGGATCGCGTCTTGGTAGGTGTTGGCGCCGACCTGGAAACGGCGTTCGCCGACCGGGCGGAAACCGTTGCGCGCATAGAAGGCCAGCGCACGCGCGTTGCCGGCATAGACGCCGAGCAACAACCGGCGCGCGCCGCGCCGGTGCGATTCCTCCACCGCATGCCGCATCAGTTCGCGGCCGACGCCGCCGCCGTGGAAACGCGACAGCAGGTAGATGCGCTTGAGTTCCAGATCGTCTTCGGCCAGGTCGGCCAAGGGCAGCTTGGGCGGCGCGATCAGGGCATACCCCACCGGCGCCGCGCCCAGCGCGGTTTCGGCCAACCAGGCCGCGCCTTGCGGATCGGCCAGCCAGTCCTGATAAAGCGCGGCCGCATGCTGATTGCGGCAATGGGCGACGATATCGGGCCCGTCGAGGATGCCGGCGAAGGTTTCCAGGAAGGTCGCCGCGCCGGCCAAGGCCAGGGCGGCGGCATCGTCGGCGCCGGCGCGACGGATGCGCACGGCGTCGAGGTCGGTATCGGTGGAAGTCATGGGGCTGAGGCCGCAGGGACGATCCGCCGAAGATCGCACGAAGACGCCGCCGCAGGCATCGGCGAAAAGTCGCAACCGCCCCATGCCGACGCCTGAAGCAAAACGCCGGGCGAACCCGGCGTCTTGTCGTGAGAGCGACGAGGGACGTCGAATCACGGCGCCCGCGTTTGCGGACTCCTATCCCGAAACCCCGATCCCCGCCTCAAACCGCAATCACCACCTTGCCGAAGTGCGCCCCATCGCGCAGGTAGGCATAGGCCTCGTTCGCCTGATCGAAGCCGAACACGCGGTCGACCGCCGGCACGATCTTGTTGACGCCGACGAAGCGCGACAGGTCCTCGCCCATCGTCCGGCTGCCGACGTAGATGCCGGCCAGGCGCTTGGCCCCGGCGATCACCGAGAACGGATCGAATTCGCCGGCGAAGCCGCTGACACCGCCGATCACGGCGATGGTGCCGCCCATGGTCGCCGCGTCGATCGAGCGCTGCAGGGTGCCCTTGCCGCCGACCTCCAGCACCGCGTCGACACCGCGGCCGCCGGTCAGTTCGAGCACGTCGCGCTGCCATTCCGGCTGGCTGCGGTAGTTGATCGTGGCGTCGGCGCCGAGCGCCTTGGCGCGGACCAGCTTGTCGTCGCTGGAGGAGGTCACGAAGGCCTGCAGGCCGGCGGCCTTGGCCAGCTGCAAGCCCCAGATCGACACGCCGCCGGTGCCGAGCAGCAGCACGCTGGCCCCGGGGGCCAGCCGCGATTCGACGAACAAGGCGTTCCAGGCGGTCACGCCGGCGCAGGTCAGGGTCGCGGCTTCGGCGTCGCTCAAGTGCGCCGGCACTGCGAACAGCGAGCGTTCGCCGGTCACCAACTCTTCGCTCAACACGCCTTCCGCGCCGCCGCCGAACGCATCGCGGGTCGCATGCGGAGTCGGCGCGCCGTCGTGCCAATGCGGGAAGAAGCTGGTGGCGACGCGATCGCCGACTTTCCAGCGGCCGACCTGGGGACCGATCTCGACGATCTCGCCGACCGCGTCGGAGCCCGGCACCAACGGCGCGTCGGACGGCACCGGATAACTGCCGCCGGCGACCATCAGGTCGCGGTAGTTCAGCGAAACGGCGCGCACGCGCACCCGTACCTGGTCGCCGCTGAGCGGCGCGGATGCGCGTTCGAAAGATTCCAGAGCGCCGATGCCGGCGCCGGCGCGGATGCGATAAGCCTTCATGTCTGTCTCGATAGGGAATGGGGGACGCGGCGCGCCGGAAGCATCGTGGCGATGCGGCGGCGACCGAGTGGGCGTACGATATCGCTTCCGATATCGATCCAGTGGTTCATTTCACTCCGATATTTGTATCCCCATAGGAACCAATATGGCCGTCAACGACCGACTCCTCGGCATCGTCGCCTTCGTCCAATCCGCCGAGGCCGGCGGCTTCGCCACCGCCGCCGAACGCCTGGGCGTGACCCGCTCGGCGATCGGCAAGCGCATCGCGCGCCTGGAACAGCAGCTCGGCGTGCGCCTGTTCCACCGCAGCACCCGCCGCCAGAGCCTGACCGACGACGGCCAGGCCTACTACGAGCGCTGCGTCAAAGCCCTGGCCGAGCTCGACGCCGCCGAGGCCGCGCTCGACAGCGGCCGGCGCGAACCCAGCGGACGATTGCGGGTCAGCGCGCCGGTGCAGTTCGGCCGCCATTGCGTGGCGCCGGTAATGCTGGAACTGGCGCGTCGCCATCCGCGGCTGGAGATCGACCTGTCGTTCAACGACCGCTATGTCGATCTGGTCGAGGAAGGCTACGACCTGTCGATCCGCGTCGGCCGCCTGCCCGACAGCGCCACGCTGGCCGCGCGCCGGTTGACCGAAGAGGGCCTGGGCATCTGCGCTGCGCCCGCCTACCTGGCGCAGCGCGGACTGCCGCGCGACATCGACGGCTTCGCCGGCCACGACGCGATCCTCTATGGCCGCAACGGCCAGAACGTGGCCTGGCAACTGCGCGACGACGACGGCCGGGTGCGCGAGCCGCAGGTCAATGCGCGCCTGCGCTTCGACGATCTGCAGGCGATCGCCGACGCGGCGGTGGCCGGCGCCGGCCTGGCCATGCTGCCGTGCTGGATGCTGTCGCGGCATATCCGCGCCGGCGAACTGCAGCTGGTGATGCACGCCGACCGGGTGGTCGGCACCCGCATCCACGCGCTATGGCCGCATACCCACTACCTGCCGTTGCGTACGCGCGCGGCGATCGACCTGCTGGTGGAGCGGATTCCGGATCTGGTGGCGTGGGATCGGAACGATCGCAATGCCGTGTGCAGGTAGGTGCGGCGGACGGCGCGGATCCTGTGTGGGGGCCGTCGGCCGCGTGCCGTCAACAACAAATCCCGCCTGCCCCCTCACCGTTCCGGCCAGTACCACGCCGGCGCATCCAGCATTCCCTGTCCGACGATGCCGGTCTGGCTGAACTGCTTCTCCAGCCGGATGCTGTTGCAGTCGGCTTCCTGCTCCAAGGCCGCGATCAAGCGCGCAGCGTGCGATACCACCCACACCTGGGTGCGCCGCGACGCGTGCGCGATCAAGCGCGCCAACGCGGGCAACAGGTCCGGGTGCAGGCTGGTCTCGGGCTCGTTCAGCACCATCAACGGCGGCGGCCGCGGCGTGTGCAGCGCGGCGATCCACAACAGATAACGCAGCGTACCGTCGGACAGCTCGGCCGCCGACAGCGGCCGCAACAGGCCGTGCTGATGGAATTCGAGCGCGAACAGCGCCTCGCGGCCAGCGACGTCGACCCGCGCACCGGGAAAGGCATCGCTCACCGCCGCCGCCAAAGCCTGCGGGTCGCCGATCTCCAGGATGGTCTGCCAGGCCGCGGCCAGATCGCGGCCGTCGTGGCTCAGCACCGGCGTGCGCGTGCCCAGCTGCGGTTGCCGCGACGGCGCCTGCGCGTCGCTGCGGAAATGGTCGTAGAAGCGCCAGCCGCGGATGGTCTCGCGCAGGCTCAGCACCTCCGGCGCCGCCTGCGGATCGGCGAGCTGGCCGAACAGGCTGTCGAACGGGTTCAGGCCCTCGGCCGCGACCCGCCAACCGCGCCCCTCGCGCACCCGCGCCAGGCCGGCGCGGCGGTCGACCAGCAGATTGGCCGGGCGCAGGAACGGCCCGGCCCAGATCGCCTCGCGCTTGATCTCCGGGTCGTGGGCGAAGCGCGAGCGGCTCGGCATGGGCAGGCCCAAGTCGATCGCATAGCCGTAGTCGTCGCCGGCGAAGCCCAGCCGCAACGCCACCGGCGCCTGCCGGCCGGTGCCCTGCACCGGCACTTCGCCGCGGCGCATGCGCGGCGAGATCGTCTCCGGCCCGGCCCATAGTGTCGAGCCCAGGCCGCCTTCGGCCGCCAGCGCCGGCACCACCCCGCCCTGTGCGGTTTCGGCCAGCAAGCGCAAGGCGCGATAGAGATTGGACTTGCCGCTGCCGTTGGCGCCGGTGACCACGTTGAGCCGCCCCATCGGCAGCACCAGCTCGCGCAGCGATCGGTAGTTGGCGATGGCGAGGGTATGCAGCATGGCGAACACCCGGCAGTGAACGGACGGCCCGAGGCCACAATGCGGCAGTATCGCCCGCGGTATTCGCAGCCGGTGAGACGCTGCCGACGATGCGTCCTAACGAGGGCGCGTCGGACGCCCGCCCGTCCCTCCGACGCGAACCGGCCGCCCGTCGCCACCTGTCAAAGTCGACGGGTCGGCCTGGCCTGCAAACTAGTGTGATGCCGTTATCATTGCCGGGCGTACCACCACCGCGGCGCCCGCCGCCGCGGCTTTCGTTCTGGGGACTCCGGCCGACCTCCCGCTGCAACGCAGCGATGGCCTGCGAGAGGGACGATGGGGTGGCGCAGGCACCGCGGCGCAGACCGCGGCTCTTTCAGGAACGCACGGTCGCCCCAGGCGGCCGTTTCAAGGACTAGACGATGAAAACCGCAAGCAGGGGCATTCAAGTGGTGGCATGCGTGCTCGGAGTGGGCCTGGCGCTGAGCGCCGCGCCGACCTGGGCCCAGCGCAAGAGCGCGCAGGACATCCGCGCCCAGAAGATGACCGAGATCCCCACCTGCTCCAAGAACCTCGGCGCCATCTCCGTGATCGAGCCGGAGGACGGGGTCAACTGGTGGAGCGGCCAGCAGTTGCCGGCCCCGAGCAAGCTGATCAAGGTGTTCGTGCAGAAGTCGCGCTGCTTCACCCTGGTCGACCGCGGCGCCGGCATGGACATGGCGATGCGCGAGCGCGACCTGGCCTCCAGCGGCCAGTTGCGCAACAAGTCCAACATCGGCAAGGGCCAGATCCGCGCCGCCGACTACATCCTGGTGCCGGACCTGATCGCCAAGAACAGCAACGCCGGCGGCAACGCCATCGGCGGCCTGCTCGGCGGTCTGATCGGCGGCAAGGCCGGCGCGGTCGCCGGCAACCTCAACTTCAACAAGAAGACCGCCGACGTGGTCCTGACCGTGACCGACGTGCGCTCCTCCGAGCAGGTCGCGATGGCCGAGGGCAGCGCCAAGAAGACCGACATCGGCTTCGGCGCCGGCGGCACCCTATGGGGCGGCAGCGGCCTGGGCGGCGCCGGCGTGTCCGGCTACGCCAACACCGAAATCGGCCAGGTCATCACCATGGCCTACCTGCAGGCCTACACCAACCTGGTCACCGAACTGGGCGGCCTGTCGGGCAACGCCTCGGCCTCGAACTCGCAGCAGGCGGTGACCGTGGTCAAGGCCGCGCGTCTGTTCGCCAATTCGTCGGGCAGCGGCAAGGTCGTGCGTCCGCTCGACCCGGGCATGATGCTGTACCCGACCGGCAACAAGCAGGGCGCGATGTGGGAAGTCGAGGACGAACTCGGCAACAAGGGCTGGGTGTCTTCGCTGGCGATGGAACTGTCCAAGTAAACCGAGCCGCGCCACGGCGCGTTCGATGCGCAGGGAGGCCGCCGGGCGACCGGCGGCCTTTTTCGTGCCGGCGCGCCGGCGCATGCAGGCCGCGTCGCCTACGCGGCCTTCCCTTGCGGCGCGCGAACGGCGATACATGAGGCTGTCGCCGGCCCGCAACGCGCCGCCGGCGGCGACGCCGTCAAGGAGGATCCATGAAGTCAGTCCCTCGTCTGTGCCTGCTATTGCTGATCGCCGCGCTGTCCGCCTGCACCTGGCACGTGCGCGAGGACAACATCGTGATCGCGCGCGCCGCGCCGGCGGCCGACCTGGCCGCGTTGCGCGCGCAACTGCCGGCTTACCGCATCGAAGAGACCCGCATCGCCGCCGACGGCGCGCAGTTGTATGCGCTGCGCTTCCTGCGCCGCGACGCAGTCGCCACCGTGCTGTACTTCGGCGGCAACGGCTACACCGTCGCCAGGCACGCCGCGACCAGCGCCAAGGCCTATGCCGACGCGCCGGTCAATTTCGTCCTGGTCGATCATCGCGGCTACGGCGCGAGCACCGGCACGGCTTCGCTGGAGGCGCTGCTGGCCGACGCCGGCACGGTCTACGATCGCATGCGCGAGGACCCGGAGCTGGCCGGCCTGCCGCTGATCGTGCACGGCCACTCGCTGGGCAGCTTCATGGCCGGGCGGGTGGCGGCCCATCGCCGCCTCGACGGCCTGATTCTGGAAAGCTCGGTGACCAGCTTCGAGGACTGGGGCGCGCACATGCGTTCGCGGCAGAAGCTGTGGGCGCGGATGCTGGTGCGGCGCGTCGCTCCCGCCGGGGCGCTGGTCGGCCAGGGCAACCGCCCCGTCGTCGAAGCGCTGGACGAACCGGTGCTGTTCGTCGCCGGCGAACACGACGTCGCCACCCCGCCGCGCTTCGCCGAAGCCCTGTTTCAGGCCACGCCGCTGCCCGAGGGGCGCAAGCGCCTGCTGATCGTGCCGGCGCGCAATCATACTAACGCCGCCGATTCGCCCGAATTCCGCCAAGCCCTGTCCGCGTTCCTTGCCGAGTCCGTCGCTCCCCGGCCGGCCGGTTGACCCTTCCGTCTCTTCCCCTTCCACCGCTGCCCACGGAGCCGCCATGACCGCTTCCGACCGCAACCTGCGCCTGGACTACCTCGAATCCGCCGTCGCCGACATCGCCGCCGCCAAGGCCTTCTACGGCGCCGCTTTCGGCTGGACCTTCACCGACTACGGCCCGGACTACTGCGAATTCGACGACGGCCGCATGAAGGGCGGCTTCAACGCCCATGTCGCGCCCAAGCCGGGCGGTGCGCTGGTGGTGAGCTGCGCCGACGATCTCGCCGATGCCCGGCGCCGGGTCGAAGCGGCCGGTGCGCCGATCGTCGCCGAGCACGAATTCCCGGGCGGCCGCCGCTTCCACTTCGTCGACCCCGACGGCTACGAACTGGCGGTGTGGTCGGACCGCTGAAGCGCCGTCCCGGGCCGCGCCGGCTAAACCGCAGCCGGCGCGGCGCTTTTCCAGGAGAACGCACGATGGCATTGGACGCGATAGGCGACGTATTGGGCGGCGCCTTGAGGCTGCTCGGACGCGTGCTGTTCGAAGGCGTGGTCGAACTGTTGCTGCACGGCACCGGCTGGGTGCTGTTGAAGCCGTTCTACGGCAAGAAGGAACCTGGCGAGGCATTGTGCGCGCTGGTCGGACTCGCGGCTTGGACCGCGTTCGCGGCCGCGGCCTTCTTCGCTTACCGCTACCTGCATCCGCCCGGGTAGCGTCCGGCCGCCGCGCGCGACGCGCCGCCGCCTGCCGCTACACCTGCGCGTTCTTCCATCGCCCCCGGGTGAACAGCCACAGAGTGAACACGCCGACCGCGGTCTCGGACACGAACACGCCCCAGAACACGCCGGAGTGCTGCCAGTCCAGCGAGATCGCCAGCAGGTAGGACAGCGGGATCTGGATCAGCCAGAAGAACACCACGTTGATCTTGGTCGGGGTCATGGTGTCGCCGGCGCCGTTGAAGGCCTGCACGGTGACCATCCACCAGCCGTAGATGAAGAACGAGTACGACAGGATCCGCAGCCATTCGGCGCCGATCCGCACCACCTCGGGATCGGCGGTGAAGATGCTCACCAACTGCCGCGGCAGGGCGAAGAACAGCACCGAGATCGCGACCAGATAGGCCATGTTGTACCAGCCGATCCGCCACACCGAGGCCTCGGCGCGCTCCGGATGGCCGGCGCCGAGGTTCTGTCCGACCAGGGTCGCGGCCGCGTTGGACATGCCCCAGGCCGGCATCATCGTGAACATCATGATGCGGATGGCGATGGTCGCGCCGGCCACGGCCTCGCTGCCGATGCTGGCGAGGATGCGCATCAGGAAGATCCACGAGGTCATCGCCACGATCATCTGGCCGACCCCGCCGAGCGAGGTGCGCACGATGTTCCACAGCATGGCGCCGCGCCACACCAGCTGCGCCGCGGTCACCCGGATGTGCTTGCCGCCGCGGAACAGCACCCACAACTGGTAGGCCACGCCGATGCCGCGCCCGATGTTGGTGGCGATCGCCGCGCCCTCGATGCCGAGTTCGGGCGCCGGCCCCAGGCCGAAGATCAGGATCGGGCACAGCAGGATGTTGAGGCCGTTGGACAGCCACAGCACCCGCATCGCGATCGCCGCGTCGCCGGCGCCGCGGAAGATCGCGTTGATCACGAACAGCAGCATGATCACCGCGTTGCCGCCGAGCATCCACTGCGTGTAGCGGTAGCCGTGCTCGATGCTCCAAGCGTCGGCGCCCATCAGCCGCAACAGGTCCTGGGCATAGACGATGCCGGTCAGCGCCGGCAACACCGATACCAGCAGGGCGATGAAGATCGCCTGCACCGCGGTGATGCCGGCTTCCTCGCGCTTGCCTTCGCCGATGCGCCGGGCCACCACCGCGGTCACCGCCATCGCCAGGCCCATCGCCACCGCATACAGCAGGAACAGATAGCTCTCGGTCAGCCCGACCGTGGCCACCGCCGACGGCCCGAGCTTGGCGACGAAGAAGATGTCGACCACCGCGAAGGTGGACTCCAGCACCAGTTCCAGCACCATCGGCACTGCGAGCAGGAACACGGCGCGGCGCAACGGAATCTTGGTGTAATCGGCATCGGTGCCGCGCACCGCTTCGCGCAGCTCGCGCCACAGCGAAGGCGGTGCGGCGGTCGGTTCGACGGCGGAGAGGTCCTGGGTCATCGCAGGCTCCGTGCAGTGATGGCACCGCCCGATGATAGGGGCCCTGCCCGGCTTGGCTAGTGACAACAGTCCGATGAATCGGGGGCCGTTTGGCGGTTTCGGCCGGTTTACGGCCTGCGCTACAACCTGAACCGCGCGTCGCGCCGTCGTCGCGGGCGGCGTCCATCGCCGATGTCGATTCCGCTTCCGTCCGTTCGTCGCAATGGATGAGGGCTTCACCTCGTTACGGAGATCACCCATGAGCAACACCGTTCGCCTGCTGCGCGTCTTCACCGCCCCGCCGGAGCGCGTCTACCGCGCCTTCCTCGACCCCGCCGCCCTGTGCAAGTGGCTGCCGCCGGACGGCTTCACCTGCACCGTGCACGAGCTGGAAGCCAAAGTCGGCGGCCGCTACCGCATGAGCTTCACCAATTTCGGCAGCAGCGACAGCCACAGCTTCGGCGGCACCTACCTGGAGCTGATGCCCGGCGAGCGCATCGTCCACGACGACCGCTTCGACGACCCCAACCTGCCCGGCACCATGGTCACCACCATCACCTTCCGCGCCGTGTCCTGCGGTACCGAAGTGCAGGTCGTGCAGGAAGGCATTCCGGACGTGATCCCGGCCGACCAGTGCCACCTGGGCTGGCAGGAATCGCTGACCCTGCTCGAACGCCTGGTCGAACCGACGATTCCGGGCTGAGCCCGAGCCGTCTGTCTGTAGGAGCGGCGTAAGCCGCGACCGCGACACCGGGCCTGCGGCGTAACTTGCGCCGCGGGCTGAAATCCCGCGGTCGCGGCTTGCGTCGCGTCTACCCTCGGCAGCGCCGCGGTTGTCGTGTCCCAAACGACGACGGCCCGCGAATGCGGGCCGTCGTGGCGAACGATGGACCGGCGGCGACGCTCAGAGCATCGGCAACTTCAGCCCCTGCTCCCTGGCGCAGGCCTGGGCGATCTCGTACCCGGCATCGGCATGGCGCATGACCCCGGTGCCGGGGTCGTTCCACAGCACCCGGGCGATGCGCTTGTCGGCTTCTTCGCTGCCGTCGCAGACGATGACCACCCCGGAGTGTTGCGAATAGCCCATGCCGACGCCGCCGCCGTGGTGCAGCGAGACCCAGGTCGCGCCGCCGGCGACGTTGAGCATGGCGTTGAGCAAGGGCCAGTCGCTCACCGCGTCGCTGCCGTCGCGCATCGCCTCGGTCTCGCGGTTCGGCGAAGCCACCGAGCCGCTGTCGAGGTGGTCGCGGCCGATCACCACCGGCGCCTTCAGCTCGCCGTTGCGCACCATTTCGTTGAACGCCAGGCCGAGCTTGTGGCGCAGGCCCAGGCCGACCCAGCAGATGCGCGCCGGCAGGCCCTGGAAGCTGATCCGCTCGCGCGCCATGTCCAGCCAACGATGCAGGTGCGGATCGTCGGCGATGATTTGCTTGACCTTCGCGTCGGTCTTGTAGATGTCGTCCGGATCTCCGCTGAGCGCGACCCAGCGGAACGGGCCGACGCCGCGGCAGAACAACGGGCGCACATAGGCCGGAACGAAACCCGGGAAATCGAAGGCGTTGGCGCAGCCTTCGTCCTTGGCCATCTGGCGGATGTTGTTGCCGTAGTCCACGGTCGGAATGCCTCGGGCGTGGAAGGCCAGCATGGCTTCGACGTGCACGCGCATCGACTTCTTGGCTTCGTCGCGGACTCGGGCCGGGTCGCTGCTCTGCGCTTCCAGCCACTGCTCCACGGTCCAGCCGATCGGCAGGTAGCCGTGCACCGGATCGTGCGCCGAGGTCTGGTCGGTGACGCAGTCCGGACGCACGCCGCGGCGGACCAGCTCGGGCAGGATCTCCGCAGCGTTGCCGAGCAGGGCGATCGACTTGGCCTCGCCGGCGGCGGTGTACTTGGCGATCCGCGCCAACGCGTCGTCGAGGTCGTGGGCCTGCTCGTCGACGTAGCGGGTGCGCAGGCGGAAGTCGATGCTGGTCTGGCGGCACTCGATGGTCAGCGAGCTGGCGCCGGCCAGGGAGGCGGCCAGCGGCTGCGCGCCGCCCATGCCGCCGAGGCCGGCGGTCAGGATCCACTTGCCCTTGAGGTCGCCGCCGTAGTGCTGGCGGCCCATCTCGACGAAGGTCTCGTAAGTGCCCTGGACGATGCCCTGCGAGCCGATGTAGATCCACGAGCCGGCCGTCATCTGGCCGTACATCATCAGGCCTTTTTTATCGAGCTCGTTGAAGTGCTCCCAGTTGGCCCAATGCGGCACCAGGTTGGAGTTGGCCAACAGCACGCGCGGCGCGTCGGCGTGGGTCGGGAACACGCCGACCGGCTTGCCGGACTGGATCAGCAGGGTCTCGTTGTCTTCCAGCTCGCGCAGCGACTTGAGGATGGCGTCGAAGCTCTCCCAGTCGCGCGCGGCGCGGCCGATGCCGCCGTAGACCACCAGCGCGGCCGGATTCTCGGCCACCTCGGGGTCGAGGTTGTTCTGGATCATGCGGAAGGCGGCTTCGCTGAGCCAGGACTTGCAGCTCTTTTCGCTGCCGCGCGGCGCGCGGACGACACGGGAGGGATCGAGGCGGGTGCCTGCGGACATGACGAGGTTCCGGCGGGTGGGATGGCGAAATTATCGCGCCGCGTTGCGCGCGCCCGCCAGCGCCGGCGCCGCCGCACCGGCCCGTACAGGCGGGAAAACGGGGCGAATTTGCCCTTCCCGGCCGCCGATGTATACGCTGTATACATGAGCGCCGCCGCCACCGCCGACCGGATCCTGCGTGCCGCCCGCACGCTGTTCGAACGCGGCGGTGCGCAGGCGGTGACCATGCGCCGCATCGGCGATGCGGTCGGCATCACCCCGATGGCGATCTACCGCCATTTCCGCAACCGCGAAGCCTTGCTGCAACGCATCTGCGACGACAGCTTCGAGCAGATCGCGCGCCACTGGAGCGCGCGCAGCGCCGGCGGCGACGTGATCGCGCGCCTGCTCGCGACCCAACGCATCTACCTCGACTACGCCCTGGCCCATCCGCATCTGTTCGATCACGCCTTCTCGATGCGGCGCGAGCGCGCCCGGCGATTCCCCGAGGATTTCCGCGCGCGCCTGTCGCCGACCTTGAACGTGGTCGCCGACCTGGTCGCCGAAGCGCAACGCGCGGGGCGACTGCGCGAGGGCGACGCCTGGGATCTGGCGATGACGTTGTGGGGGCACACCCACGGGTTGATCGCGCTGTACCGCGCCGGCCGCTTCAGCTACGGCGAAGCGGAGTTCCGCGCCTTCTACGACGCCTCGCTCGATCGCCTGCTGCACGGCCTGTTGGCCGGCTGAGCCGGGCGCGGATCGCGGCCGCCGCACCGGCGTCTGGTCCGGCGACCGGCGCTTGCGTCTCGACAGTCCGGCACGATAGTCCGCTGTCGGGCACAGCCTGCGCGGCGGGGCTTGGCGATAATCCACCCCCTCCCCACCGTCCGGATCCGCGCCATGCGCTTACGCCGTCGCCTCGCCGCACTGACCGCCACCCTGCTCGTCGCCGCCGCCGCGCAAGCCGCGCCGCCCAGCGCCAAGCCCTCGTCGCTGCGCGTCTACGCCATGGACTGCGGCCGCATCGAACTGCAGAACATGGACATGTTCTCCGACGCCGGCGAGTACGCCGGCCAGCCCGGCACCATGGCCGCGCCCTGCTTCCTGATCGTGCATCCCAAAGGCCGGCTGCTATGGGACACCGGCCTGGGCGACGCGATCGCGGCCAAGCCCGGTGGCGTGTTGCTGGAAGGCATGGGCATCCGCTTCACGGTCGAACGCACCCTGGCCGCGCAATTGGCCGAACTCGGACTGAGTCCGTCCGACATCGACTACGTCGCCCTGTCGCACCTGCATGCCGATCACAGCGGCAATCTCGGCCTGTTCCCCAAGGCGACCTGGGTGCTCAACCGCACCGAGCTGGAATGGGCCTCGGCCACGCCGACACCGATCGGCGTCGACCCCAAGCTGTTCGCCGGCTGGCGCCAGGCCAAACTGCGCGACGGCAACGACGACGACGATCTGTTCGGCGACGGCAGCGTGCGCATCCTGCGCACGCCCGGCCACACGCCCGGCCACCGCGTGCTGATGCTGCGCCTGGCCCACTTCGGCCCGTTGGTACTGTCCGGCGACCTCTGGCATACCCGAGCCAACTACCAGCGGTCGCGGGTGCCGGCGTTCAATCACAACCGCGCCGACACCATGGCCTCGTTCGAACGGGTCCAACGCTTGCTCGCCACCCATCCGGGCCAGGTGGTCGTGCAGCACGCGCCGGAGGATTTCGCCGCGCTGCCGAAGTTCCCGGCCTATATGGACTGAACCGCGATCGGCGAAGACGGGCTGCCGAAAGTTGGCTGACCTCCTGCACTGACGGGCGGCGCGGGCAGCGGCGAACCTGATCACCGTCCTCAAGCCCATCGCGAGTCCGCCATGCCGTTGCCGTCTTCGCCGTCGTTCCGCCTGCCATGGGCCGTCGCCTTGCTGGGCCTGGCGGCCTGGGCGCCGCTGCGCGCGCAGTCCGCCGAAACGTCCGCCGAGCCTACGCCGAAATTGCCATTGACCTTGCCGGCCACGCTCGAAGCCGGGCGGTTCTACCTGCATCCGCGACTGCACGGCGGGCGCGAACTGCGATTGTTCTCCGACAGCGGCGGCGGACTGCTGTTCACTCACGCCGGCGCCCGCGCGCTCGGCGTCGCACCGCAGTCCAGAACCGACAACGCGCCGCCGCAGTTGCTGACCTGGCCTCGATTCGACGCGCGCGCCTGGATTCCGGCACCGCAGAACGTCGAACGCGGCATACCGGTAGCGCCGGCGCCGCCGAATCAACAGCACTCGCTCGGCGACGGCATGATCGGCGCAGCCTGGTTCGGCGGACGCAGCTGGGAATTCGACTATCCGCGCGGCCGCTTGCGCCTGTTGCCCGCCGGTGCCCTACCCCGGGTCGATGCTGCGCACCGGGTCGAGCTGGGCTTCCAGAAGGACGCGCAAGGCCGGCCGACCACCCATTTCGCGCGCATTCCGGTGCGCATCGACGGCGAGGTCCTGCAGCTGCTGTTCGACACCGGCGCCAGTTTGATGCTGACCGAGCAAGGCGCGCGCGAATTGGGCGGCGGCCCCGCCCATCGCGCGGGCAGCTTCATCGCCGCCGGAGTTCTGCAGCGGTGGCACGACCGGCATCCGGACTGGCGGGTGGTCGAACACGGCGATCGCAACGGCAGCGGACGCCTGATCGAGGTGCCGGAGTTGGAAGTCGGCGGCTATCGGGTCGGCCCGGTGTGGTTCGCCGAACGCGCCGACCGCAATTTCCACGAGTACATGTCGCAGTGGATGGACCAACGCATCGACGGCGCGATCGGCGGCAACGCCTTCGCTACCCTGAAGGTCAGCGTCGACTACCCGTCCGCAACGGCGACGTTCGAACGCTGACGCCGGCGCGGGAGTGGGAGCGGAAAAATACGCCCGGCACGAGCCGGGCGTTCGATCGATCCAGAAGGGATCGGAACCGGGACGGTCGCGCGGACGGCGCGGACGGCGGTGGGTGGGCGCGCTTCAGCGCACCGAAGGATCGAGTTTGCGCAGCGCGCCGGCGACGTCGACCTCGCCGGTGCGCTGCAGGTCGTCGCGATCGTAGCGGCGACCGTACGCGGCGCACTCCTGCTTGGCGCGCGACTGGATGCGCGATCCGGTCTGGCGCAGGCAATAGCGATCGTCGGCGCGCAGCTTGGCGGCGGTCTGCGCGTCTTGCTTGGCATCGCGGCCGGCGTGCGCGTCTTGCGCGACGGCGGCGACGGCGGTAGTCGGAGTCTGTGCGGCAGCGGCGAACGCGAACGCGTACAGCGTGGCGGCGAGCATCGCGGATTTCATGGAACGCCTCCTGTGAATGGACAGGGATCGAGCGGTCGCATCCACGATACGCCGGCGCCGCCGCAGCCGCGGCGTAATGGCAATCGCCGTTTAAGGTCCTGTCAGCGTTTCGGGCAGGCCTCGCGGCGGCCGTTCTGGAACGCCATCGCCTCGGCTTCGCTGGCCGGACGCGGGGTCTGCCCGTCGTCGAACAGCACCCGCCAAACGCCGTCCCCGCCGCGATGCCAGACCGACTGGAACGCGCCCAGCGCATAACGCGGCTGCGCGCCCGGCTGCACGCGCTGGTACAGCGCCGGGCCGGTCGACCAGGCCACATCGCGCGCGCCGCCGATGGTCACCCGGGTCGGGTACCAGCGCAGCAAGGTTTGCTTGCCTTCGATCAGGCCGGCCCAACGGCGCGCGATTTGGTCGCGGCCGCGGGTCGGCTGCGGGCTGCCGGCGCCGAACGCGGCCTGCGGGTGCAGGTGTTCGGCGAAAGCCTCGGCATCGTGTTCCGCAACCGAACGGGCGAAGCTCAGCTCGCGCGCCCAAACCGCGCATTCGTCCGCGTCGAGCACCGCCGGCGGCGCCGGAGCCGGCGCGGGCACGGAGGGGGTCTGCGCAGCGGCGACGGCCCACCACGAGGCGGCGGCCAGGCAGGCGATGCGGACGGGAGTGCGCATGGACGGGGCTCCGCGGAAGTTGCGGTCACTATCGGCGGCTCGCTGCGGCGGCGCCAGCGACGGAAGTCATGCCGAATCTGGCCGCCCGTCGCGGTCCCGGCCGCCGCCATCGGCCTGCCATCCGGGGCGGCTATCATGCGCCGATGCGTTCGATCTTCTCCGCGGCCTGGGCCGCCCTGCTCCTGTCCGTTCTCGCTGCCTGCACCGCGCCGACGCGCGAGCCGCCGCCCGCCGACACGCCCTTGCTGTTGATCTCGATCGACGGCTTCCGTGCCGGCTACTTCGAACTGGGCCAGACGCCGAACATCGAGCGGCTGGCCGCCGACGGCGTGCGCGCGCAATGGATGACGCCGTCCTATCCGTCGCTGACCTTCCCCAACCACTACACCCTGGTCACCGGCCTGCGCCCCGATCGCCACGGCGTGGTCCACAACAGCATGAGCGACGACGCGCTCGGCCGCTTCCGCGTCGCCGATCGCGACGCAGTCGGCGACACGCGCTGGTGGAACGGCGGCGAGCCGATCTGGATCGGCGCGCAGAAGGCCGGCCTGCGCAGCGCCACCTTGTTCTGGCCGGGCAGCGAAGCGCCGATCCGCGGCCTGCGCCCGAACCGCTGGCGCCCGTTCGACGCTTCCGTCGACGAGAACGCGCGGGTCGACGAGGTGCTGGGCTGGCTCGGCGAACCGGCCTCGACCCGGCCGCACGTGGCCACCTTGTACTTCGACGCGCTCGATCACGAAGGCCACGACCATGGCCCGAATTCGCCCGAGGCGCGCGCCGCCCTGGTCCGCATCGACGCGGCGATCGGCCGCCTGCTCGATGGCCTGGCCGCGCGCGGCATGGCGGACCGGACCAACATCGTCCTGGTTTCCGACCACGGCATGGCCGAAGTGGCGCCCGGCCAGCGCATCGCGGTGGAGGACATGATCGCTGCGGACCAGGCGGTGGTGACTTCGGTCGGCCAGTCGATCGGCATCGTCCCGCTGCGCGGCCGCGAAGCCGAAGTCGAGCGTCGCCTGCTCGGCGCGCACCCGAATTACGACTGCTGGCGCAAGGGCGACCTGCCCGCGCGCTGGCACTACGGCCGCCACCCGCGGGTGCCGCCGATCGTGTGCCAGATGCGCGAAGGCTGGGATGCGATCGAAGCCAGCAAGCTGCGCGAATCCCCGAACCCCGGCACTCGCGGCTCGCACGGCTACGACCCGGCGCTGGCGTCGATGCGCGCGATCTTCGTCGCCCGCGGTCCGGCGTTCAAACGCGGCGCGACCCTCGCTCCGATCGACAACGTCGATGTCTATCCGCTGCTGGCGCGCCTGATCGGCATCGTGCCGGCACCGAACGACGGCCACATCGCCCCGCTGCTGCCGGCCCTGCGCGAGCCCTGAATCGTTCTTGCGGGCTGCATCGCTTCCTGTAGGAGCGGCGTGAGCCGCGACCCACCGCAGCGACCGAAGCAAGCGCAACCGCCGCAGCCCGATCCACCGGGCTGTTTCGTAATTGACGCACCCGCGACTTCGACCGATGGCGTGGTATTTCGCCGCTTCGGTTGTCGTGGCTGACGCCGCTCCTACACAAACCGGACAAGCCGGTTGCCGAACGCGTCGCCCGAGGGCAGGAGCGGCGCGAGCCGCGACCGCGCCGGCGCACGCGCCACGCAAGCTCCGCCCACAGGCCACCCGTCACGCCTCCACGTTCATGTCCGAATCCGGCCAGTCCGCAGCCTGTGCCGGTGCTAGGCTGCCTCGTATGGACGCCACCCCCACTCCCGCGCCGGCCGCTTCCCTGCCGCATTGGCGCGTCTGCGAACAGGCTCGGTTGAGCCGCGATCCGCGCTTCGACGGCCTGTTCTTCACCGCCGTCACCAGCACCCGCATCTATTGCCGGCCGGTGTGTCCGGCGCCCGCGGCCAAGCGCGAGAACGTGGTCTATTTCGGCCACGCCGCGGCGGCCGAGGCCGCCGGCTTCCGCCCTTGCCTGCGTTGCCGGCCGGAATTGTCGCCCGGCGAAGGCGCGTGGCGGCGCGGCGATGCCGCCGTCGCACGCGCGCTGAAGCTGATCGATCAAGGGCTTCTGGCCGAACAGCCGTTGGCCGAATTGGCCGCGCGCGTCGGCGTGGGCGAGCGGCAATTACGCCGCCTGTTCGTCGACCGCCTCGGCGCGCCGCCGATCGGCGTGCACGGCACCCACCGGCTGCTGTTCGCCAAGCAATTGCTGACCGAGACGCGCCTGCCGATCACCGAAGTCGCGATGGCCGCCGGCTTCGGCAGCCTGCGCCGCTTCAATGCGACTTTCCAGGAGGCCTATCGGATGGCGCCGCGCGAGTTGCGCCGGCGGCCGAACGAAAGCGTCGACGCCGGCGGCGGCGAAACCTTGAGTCTGCGCTTGGGTTATCGGCCGCCGTACGACTTCGCGGCGATGCTCGATTTCCTGCGCGGCCGTGCCCTGCCCGGAGTCGAACTGGTCGACGAGCACAGCTACAGCCGGGTGATCGGCCCGATCGAAGCGCCGGGCTGGCTGCGGGTCAGCGCATGGCCGTCGCGCAGGGGCGAGGCCGAACACGCACTGCGCCTGGAACTGCATGGGCCGGCACCGGCGCGGCTGCTGGACATCACCAATCGCTTGCGGCGGATGTTCGATCTGGACGCCGACCCGAACGCGATCGGCGCCGCCTTGTCGGTCGACCCGCGCCTGAAGGCCTTGGTCGACCGCCGGCCGGGCCTGCGCCTGCCCAGCGGTTGGGACGGCTTCGAGATCGCGGTGCGCGCGATCCTGGGCCAGCAGGTCAGCGTCGCCGCCGCGCGCACCCTGGCCTCGCGTCTGGCGCAGCGCTACGGCCAGCCGCTGCCGAAGCCGTTTGCGCCGGGACTGGAGCATCTGTTCCCGACTGCGGACGCCTTGGCCGACGCCGACCTGGTTTCGATCGGCCTGACCCGCGCCCGCGCCGACACCGTGCGCACGGTCGCCCGCGCCCTGCTCGATGGCCGGGTCGACTTCCGCGCCGAACGCACGCTCGACGATTTCGTCGCACGCTGGGTCGCCCTGCCGGGCATCGGCCCGTGGACCGCGCACTACATCGCCCTGCGCGCGCTCGGCCATCCCGACGCTTTTCCCGCCGACGACCTGGTGCTGCAGAAGGCGGTGCCGGAAGACGGCGTGCGCCTCAGCGCCAAAGCGCTCAACGCCCGCGCCGAAGCCTGGCGGCCGTGGCGCGCCTACGCCGTGATCCAGGTCTGGCGCGACAGCATGCCGGTACCGGCGGCCAAGCCCGCCGCGGCGGCGACCCCGGCCCCCAAGCGCCGCCGGGTCGCCGGCGGCCGCGCCGAAACCGCGCGCAACGAAGGCGCGGCGGCATGATCACCTATCAAAGCATCGACAGCCCGGTCGGCGAACTGCTGCTCGCCAGCGCCGCCGACGGCCTGCGCCTGATCGAATTCGAACGTCCCTGGCATCCGTACAAGCGCGGCGACGACTGGCGCGAGGGCGACGACGAAGTCCTGCAGCGCACGCGCAGCCAGCTTGGCGACTACTTCGCCGGCCGCCTGCGCGAATTCGACCTGCCGCTGGCGCCGCACGGCACGCCGTTCCAATTGCAGTGTTGGCGCACGCTCGCGCAGATTCGCTGGGGCGAGACCTGGAGCTATGCGCAGATGGCCCAGCGCATCGGCCGTCCGACCGCGACCCGCGCGGTCGGCGCCGCCAACGGCCGCAATCCGCTGCCGATCGTGCTGCCCTGCCATCGCGTGATCGGCTCCGACGGCAGCCTTACCGGCTTCGGCGGCGGCCTGCCGACCAAGCAGTTCCTGCTGACCCTGGAAGGCGCGTTGCCGGCGCAGGAAGCGGTGCCGATCGGGGATTTGTTCGCGCCACATTGAGGGGCGCGTACGCGCAAGCCAAGTCCCCCTCGAAGGCGGAGCGACGGCACGCTCCCTGCCCCTGTTTTTCCAAGGGTGCAACGCTTTGGGTGGGGCCCGCAGGCGCCAACGCCGGCTTCGCGCCGATGCGCTGCCGTCGGTGTTTGTTCTGAAGCCGTTGCTATTGCTGTCGCCGTCTCAACCCGCCATCAACCGCCGCATCGCATCCGCATACCCCGCGGCGATCTCATCGCGCTTGTGGTGCCGTCCGCCGGACACGACGACCTCGCCGCCGACCTCGACCGTGTCGATGGCATTGCGGTTGCCGCTGAACAGCCAACGATCGATGCAGTCCTCGTCGCTGGCGCCGGCCAGGATCGGCGCATTCGCGTCCAATGTCAGACGGTCGCCGGCCAAGGCTTCGGCGCTGAAACCGGTCGAAGCCGGAGCGCTGGCGACCACGCCGCGCAGCAGGGCTTCGCCGACGCTGGCCGCATGCGCCTCGTCGCCGCGGCCGACGGCGATATTGCGCCGGCGGGTGATCAGGCGCTGGCCGTACTCCAGCCAACGCAGCTCTTCGACCGGAGACACCGAGATATGCGAATCCGAGCCCACGCCCCAGGCACCGCCGGCATCGAGGTAGTCGCGCAGCGGGAACAGGCCGTCGCCGAGGTTGGCCTCGGTGGTGGTGCAGATCGCCACGGTCGCGCCGCTGGCGGCGATGCCGCGCACTTCATCCTCGTCGAGGTGAGTGGCATGGACCAGGGTCCAACGTTCATCGACCTCGGTGTTGCCGAGCAGCCAGCGCACCGGGCGCGCGCCGCGCGCAGCCACGCAGTCGTCGACTTCGGCGGTCTGCTCGGCGATGTGGATATGCACGCGGCTGTCGGCGGGGATCGCCGCCAGCACCTCGCGCATCGGCCCCGCCGGCACCGCGCGCAGGCTGTGCAGGCAGCAGCCGACGCGCAGCATCGCATCGCTGTCGGCGCGCAGGGTGTCGAGCAGGCGCAGGTAGGCGTCGACTTCATGGCCGAAACGGCGCTGGCGCTCGCCGAGCGGGCGCTCGTCGAAACCGCCGGTCATGTACAGCACCGGCAGCAAGGTCATGCGGATGCCGGTTTCGCGCGCCGCGGCGATCAGCGCCCGCGACATCGCCGCCGGATCGGCATAAGAGCGGCCGTCGGGCGCATGGTGCAGATAATGGAACTCGCACACGCTGGTGTAACCCGCTTCGAGCATTTCCGCGTACAGCTGGCTGGCGACCGCGTGCAGTGTTTCGGGGGTGAAACGGGCGGCGAAGCGGTACATCGTCTCGCGCCAGGTCCAGAAGCTGTCGGCCGGGTCGGTCTGGCGCTCGGCCATGCCGGCCATGGCGCGCTGGAACGCGTGCGAATGCAGGTTGGCGATGCCGGGCACGCGGCGGCGCGCGTGCGTACTGGCCGGTACGGCGACGCGCTGCCAGCCGTCGGGGGTCCAGGTGGCGCAGGAGTCGGAGGTCGTCATCCGGCCATTCTCGCCTGCGCGCGCCCGCGACGCGACCGCCGGCCGGGTCACGACCGGCGCCAGCGGCTAAAATCCCGCCATGACCGCCATGTCCTCCCGCTCCGACGGCCCCCTGTACGACGGCCTCGTACTCGGCGCCACCCTGGCCACCCTCGACGGCGACCGCGGCTACGGCGAGATCGCCGACGCCGCGCTGGCCTGGCGCGACGGCCGCCTGGCCTATGTCGGCGCGCGCTCCGACCTGCCCGGCGCACCGCAGGACCTGGCCGCCAAGGTCGTCCAGGCCGGCGGCTGGATCACCCCGGGCCTGGTCGACTGCCACACCCATCTGGTCTTCGCCGGCGACCGTGCGCGCGAGTTCGAGTTGCGCCTGCAGGGCGCCAGCTACGAAGACATCGCCCGCGCCGGCGGCGGCATCGTCTCCAGCGTGCGCGCCACCCGCGAAGCCAGCGGCGCCGAGCTGTTGCGTCAGTCGCTGCCGCGCGCACGCGCCCTGCTCGGCGACGGCGCCACCACCCTGGAAATCAAGTCCGGCTACGGCCTGGACTTGGAGAACGAGCGCAAGATGCTGCGTACCGCGCGGGCCATCGGCCGCGAGCTCGGCATCCACGTGCGCACCACCTATCTGGCCGCGCACGCGCTGCCGCCGGAGTACGCCGGCCGCAGCGACGACTACATCGACGCGGTCTGCGCCTGGATGCCGCGCCTGCACGAAGAAGGCCTGATCGATGCGGTGGACGCGTTCTGCGAAGGCATCGGCTTCTCGCCGGCGCAGACCCGGCGCGTGTTCGAGACCGCGCGCGCGCTCGGCCTGCCGGTCAAGCTGCATGCCGACCAGCTCAGCGATCTCGGCGGCGGCGCCCTCGCCGCAGCGTTCGACGGGCTCTCCGCCGACCATGTCGAACACACCTCGCTGGACAGCGTGCGGGCGATGGCCGAACACGGCACCGTCGCGGTATTGCTGCCGGGCGCGTTCCATGTATTGCGCGAAACCAAGCTACCGCCGCTGGACGCGTTCCGCGAGCACGGCGTGGCGATGGCGGTAGCCACCGACTGCAATCCCGGCACCTCGCCGCTGCTGTCGTTGCGCCAGGCCATGCAACTGGCCTGCAGCCACTTCCGCCTGACCCCGGAGGAAGCCCTGCGCGGCGCCACCGTGCACGCCGCGCGCGCATTGGGTTGCGCCGATCGCGGCGTGCTGCGGGTCGGCGCGCAGGCCGATTTCGTGCAATGGGACATCGGCCACCCGGCCGAGCTGTGCTACTGGCTCGGCGGCCGGCTGGCGCGGCGTGTCTACGCCGCGGGCGTGCTGGTCGAAGGCAGCGCGGCCTGAGCGCCGCCCCAGCCGGGGCGGGAACGATGCAAACCGCGACCGCAAACCGGCACCGGCCGCGCCGGCATCCGACCGCCGCCGGCGCCGTTTCCCCGGCGCCGGTACAAAGCGCCTTTGCGTGCGCTGCGCCGCCGCAAACTGCGCGCATCGCTTGTTGTACCCTCAGCCCTCCTGCGCGCCGCCGCGCGCTCAAACCGGAGGTCGTGTGCGGATCGCAGCTCTCGCCTTAGCCCTTGCCCTGTCGTGGTCGGCCGCATCGGCCGACGAACCCTTGAGCGCCGGCCAACGCTTCGCCCAGGATGCGACCATCGTCGATACCCATATCGACGCGCCCAGCCTGTTGCTGCGCAACTGGGCCGATCTCGGCGTGGACACGCCCAAGGTCGAATTCGACTACCCGCGCGCGCGCCAGGGCGGCCTGGACGTGGCCTTCATGTCGATCTACACCTCGCCCGGCGAAGACCGCGCCGGCAGCGCCACCCAGACCGCGCACACCCAGATCGACGCGGTCGAGGCGATGATCGGCCGCCATCCGGAGCGGTTCGCCCTGCTGCGTTCGCCGGCCGACTTCGAGCGCCTGCACGCGCGCGGCCAGCGTGTGCTGCTCGCGCTGGGCATGGAGAACGGCGCGCCGATCGGCGACGACCTGGCGCGGCTGGCCCAGTTCCATGCCCGCGGCGTGCGCTACATCACCCTCGCCCACAGCGAGGACAACCGTATCAGCGATTCCTCCTACAGCCGCAAGCGTACCTGGCAGGGGCTGAGCCCGTTCGGCGAGAAAGTCGTCGACGAAATGAACCGGCTCGGCATCATGGTCGACGTCTCGCACCTGTCCGACGACGCGGTACGCGATGTGCTTGCGCGAAGCAAGGCGCCGGTGATCGCCAGCCATTCCGGGCTGCGCCATTTCACGCCCGGTTTCGAGCGCAACCTCAGCGACGAGCTCGCCAAGGCGATCGCGGCCAAGGGCGGCGTGGTCCAGATCGTGTTCGGCAACGCCTTCGTCGACCCGGCCTCGGCCGCCGACACCCAGGCCTACTTCGTCGACAACGCCAAGTTCGAGCGCGAACAGGCCGCTGCGCGCGAACGCGGCGAAGCGGTGCGCAGCCAGGCCGATTTCGACGCCGCTTGGGAGAAAGCGCACCCGCCGCGCAAAGTACCGATCGATGCGGTGCTGAATCAGATCGACTACGCGGTGAAACTGCTCGGCGCCGACCACGTCGGCATCGGCTCGGATTTCGACGGCGTATCCGGCGCGCTGCCGGACGGCCTCACGTCGGTCGCCGATTACCCGAACCTGATCGAAGGCCTGAAGCGGCGCGGCCATTCCGACGACACCGTGCGCAAGATCCTCGGCGACAACCTGCTGCGGGTATGGCGCGCGGTCGAGGCTCAGGCGGTGCGTCGATGAGCGCTTCCGCGACCGGTCCGGCGTTCGAGCTGCTCCAGGCCAACCCCGGCGGTTCGCCCGACGGTCACCTGCGCTTGCTGGACGAACACGGCGAGGAATTCCTGGAGCCGTTCGACCTGGTCCAGACCCTGGCCGAAGTACTGGCCGAGTCCGGCCATCGCGCGCACGCCTACGACAACGGCTGGATCGAGATCGGCGACGACGGTCTGTTCGCGTTTCCCCAACTGGTCGAATTCACCGAGCTCGACAACGGCGTCATCCGTACCGCCAGCACCATCCAGTGCCACCACCCGCGCTGCTTCCCGCTCGGCCTGTTCGAGTACCAGCACGCCACCGGCGAAGGTTTCGACGATGCCGTACGGCGCGGGTTCGGCCAATGGGCACGCACCGACCTGATCGCCCTGCTCGACGCGACGCGGGTCGAACCCGAAGCCTGCATGAGCATGCGCATGGACTTCGACGGCGAAGACGGGTCGAAAGCACGGTCGCGGCGCGTCGTGTTCGGACCGGTGGCGCACTTCGGCCAAGCCCCGGCCGAACAGGCCGCAAACCCGGACCCGGACGAGGACGCGGAAGCCTGCGAACACGGCTTCTGCCCCTGCTGTCTGTTCACCCAATCGCTGGACGCGTTCCGTCCGCTGCTGCAGGCCGAGGGCGTGTTCGCGCTGCGTCTGTTCGCCTCGCGCGATCACCACGACGGCGAATGCCAGGCCGATTGCCGGGTCAACGGCGAAGATTGGGCGCCGGGGCTGGCCAGCCTGCAAGCCTATGCCGCGACCTGGCCGAGCACGGCCGGACAGGGGCTGGAATTCCGCAAGCAGTACGTGATCGTGCAGGACGCGCCGGACTGAGCCCGCGGCGGCGCCAACCGAAGCGAGTTGCGGCGCCGGCCCGCCGTCGCCGCAACTCGCGCGCCGCATAGCGAAGGCAAGCCCAACCGGCACCCAGGGGAATCCTCCCGAATCCCTAATCGCGAATCCCTAATCCCTAATCCCTAATCCCTAATCCCTAATCCCGAATCCCTAATCCCGAATCCCGAATCGCGAATCCCCGTCCCGCAAAAAAGCAAAGCCCGGCGCAGGCCGGGCTTTGCTTTTGTCATCGTGCAGGCGCTGATCAGAAGCTGGCGCGGACACCGATGGTGTACTGCTTGGCGTGCTCGCCGAACTCGGCTTCGCCGACGATGCCCCAGGTCTGGTTGAACTTGACCAGGGCGCCGACGGTGCCGCTGAACTCGCTGTCGTACATGTCGCCGTCGGTGTAGTTCAGCTTGGCCCAGCCTTCGAAGTTCTTGGCCAGGTTGCCGCGCAGACCGACCGAACCGCGGAAGTCGTCGCCGTCGATCTCGTCGGACAGCACGTTCGAGTCCAGCTCGGTGCGGATGTAGCTCAGCTCGCCGACCCAGTCGACGCGCTCGGACAGAGTGTGGTGGTAGCCCACGCCGATCTTGAACTGGTCGGCATCGACGTCGATGTCGCCCAGGTCGACGTTGTTGAAGCGCACGCCGACGTTGTTGTCTTCGCCCTTGCGGTAGCTGCCGAACGCGTAGAACGGCGCTTCGCCGAACGCGATCGAACCGTCGATGTAGCCGCCGTCGGCCTTCGGATCCTGCACGCGCAGGCCCGGGGTCAGGCTGCGCACTTCGTACTGCTGCACCGAATAACCGGCTTCGATGTGGGTGTAGCTCAGACCTTCCGCAGCGGCGGCGGTCGACGCCAGGGCCAGGGCCAGGCCCAGCGCGAGTTGCTTCTTCATAAATCCCCTTGTTCCTTGATTGGCGATGAAGTTCCCATCCTCGGGAACGGCGCGCATCTTAATGAAAAAATTACATCCTGTCTGCCGGCATCGCGCCGCCCGCCGACAAAACCGTGCGACAAAACAAAAGCCCCGCGGAGGCGGGGCTTCGGTTCGAACCTGCGGGCCTGGAGGCCGGCTTATTCCTTGGTGGCCTTCTTCGCCACGACCTTCTTGGCCGGCGCCTTGACCGCGCTCTTGGCGGTCTTCTTGGCGGCCGGCGCCGCGGCCGAGCCGGTGGCCTTGGTCACGGCCTTGCTGCGGGCGTTGCCGTAGCTGGAGTTGTAGCGCTTGCCCTTGGCGGTCTTGCGGTCGCCCTTACCCATGGTCGTGCTCCTAAATTAAGACGTTGTGCGTTGAATCGATTGGTTCGAATGGTGTCCGCGCTGGCGACAGGCGCAGCCACCGGGCAGGTCCGCAGGACCGGTGCCGGCGCCGCACGGCGCGCGCGAGGCTGCGAAGCCTAGCATAAGCGTCGGTTCCAGGCCCGCGGCGGGGCTCAATGAGCGCAGTGGGCGTCGTGGACGTGAACGTGGTTCAGGCGCAAATTGGCCAGATGGGCCAGCCCGACCAGGGTGCCGCCGAGGGTCATCACCACCGCATGCGGCAACAGCGAATGGTGCAGCGGCGGATACAGCAGGCCCAGCCACAGCACCAGCACGCCCGGCAGCAGCAGGACCAGCGCGCGCACGGCACGGTGGCGGCGATAGCCCCAGGCGACGCTGAAACTGCCGAGCAAGGTGGCGAAGATCACGAACGCCAGCTCGAAGCGGCCGTCGAACCAGCCGGCCACGCCGAGCGAGGGCAGCAGCGCGATCGCCAGCGGCAGCAGCGCGCAGTGCACCGCGCACAGCAGGGAGCCGAAGGCGCCGATGCGGTCGATCAGGCTGCGGGGACGCAGGTCGGGCATGGATGACGGTTTGTTAATGATGACTTCTGGGAGGGGGACATCGCGACTTGGTTATAATATAACATTACGACCTGTCGCTCCCAACACTTTACCTGAACCCATGCCCCGACGTCCCCTGCCGCGGCTGCTGCCGCTAGCCCTGGCCCTGCAACTGGCTGTTCCATTCATCGCTCAGGCCCAGGAGGCCGGCACCGTGCCGGCCGATCGCCACCCGCCCACCGACCTCAACGCGATCGAGGTCAAGGCCACGCCCTTGCCTGGCACCGCGGAAGACCTGACTCGCCCGGTCGATGTGCTGGCCGGCGAACAGCTCGACCGCGCCAAGGCCAACTCGCTCGGCGAGACCGTGGCCAAGCTGCCCGGCGTGCAGAGCTCCTACTTCGGCCCCGGCGTCGGCCGGCCGATCGTGCGCGGTTTCGACGGCGCCCGAGTCCAGGTGCTCAGCGACGGCCTCGGCTCCGGCGACGTGTCCACGGTCAGCGTCGATCATGCCGTCAGCATCGAACCCTTCCTCGCCGACCAGATCGAGGTGCTAAAGGGCCCGGCCACCCTGCTCTACGGCAGCGGCGCGATCGGCGGCGCGGTCAACGTCATTGACGGCCGCATTCCCGAGCGCGCCACCGAGCAGCCGCTGCAAGGCCGCGCCGAACTGCGCGGCGGCACGGTCAACGACGAAAAGACCGGCATGGTCCGCCTCGACGGCACCTCGGCCTCCGGCCATGTCGTGTTCCACTTCGACGCCCTGCACCGCGAAACCGGCGACTACGACATCCCCGGCTATGCCGAGAGCGCGGCCCATCGCGCCGAAGCCGGCGAAGTCGCCGACCCGGCCGACCGCGGCGTGCTGCGCAACAGCGCCGTGCGCACCGACGCCGGCGCGCTCGGCATTTCCTGGGTCGGCGAACGCGGCTTCCTCGGCGCCAGCTACAGCCTGTTCAACACCCGCTACGGCGTGCCGGGCCACGAACACGAGCACGGCGACGACGGCCACGATCACGGCGACGAAGCCGAGGGCGAGGAAGGCGCGGTCCGGATCGAAATGGACCAGCGCCGCACCGAAGTGCGCGGCGGCCTCAACGAGGTCGGTCCGTTCGCCTCGATCCGGGCCAAAGTGGCCCGCACCGAGTACACCCATACCGAATACGAAGGCGCCGCCGTCGGCACCGTGTTCGACAACACCAGCACCGAGGGCCGGCTGGAACTGGTGCATCGCCCCTGGGGCGGCTGGAACGGCGCGTTCGGCCTGCAGTTGGCCAAGCGCGACTTCCGCGCGATCGGCGACGAAGCCTTCGTGCCGCCGTCGCAGTCGCGCGACGGCGGCCTGTTCTGGATCGGCGAACGCGAGTTCGGCCCGGTCAAGCTGGAGCTGGGCGCGCGCCACGACCGCAACGAGATCGACGTCGACGAGGGCGCGATCGGACCGGACCGCGATTTCGATACCACCAGCCTGTCGGCTTCGGCGCGCTGGAATCTGAGCGAGGACTTCCACCTGTCGTTCGGCCTGGACCGCGCGCAGCGTTCGCCGACCGCCGAAGAGCTGTACTCCAACGGCTTGCACGTGGCCACCGCGAGCATCGAACTGGGCAGTCCGACCCTGGACGTGGAGACCGCCAACCGCGCCGAGCTCGGTCTGCACTGGCACAACGGCCCGCTCAAGCTGAGCGCCTCGCTGTACCACGTGCGCTACAACGACTTCATTTACCTGGCCGACACCGGCGTGGAAGAGCACGACGGCCCGGTGCGGCTGTGGACCCAGGGCGATGCGCGCTTCAGCGGCGCCGAAGCCGAGGCCGACTGGACCTTCCTCGACAACGACACCGGCACCTGGGGCCTGCGTGTGTTCGGCGACGTGGTGCGCGGCAAGCTCGACGGCCGCGGCACGCGCGAGGTCGCGTTCGCGGTGCCGCATGGCGATCACAGCCACGACTACACCGCCGACCTGGCGCAGAGCGGCAACCTGCCGCGCATCGCGCCGTGGCGCCTGGGCGGCGAACTGCGCTGGGCGCGCGGCCCGCTGCGCGCTTCGCTGGGTGCGGTGCGTTACGCACGCCAGGACCGGGTCGCCGAGTTCGAAAGCGAAACGCCGGGCTATACCCTGGTCGACGCGCATGTCGCCTGGCACGCCGACACCGCCGCCGGCAACGCCTGGGAAGTGTTCCTCGACGGCAGCAACCTGCTCGACAAGGAAGCGCGCGCGCACACCTCCTTCCTCAAGGACGTGGCGCCCCTGCCCGGCCGCGGGGTCGCGTTCGGCGTGCGCATGTTCTTCTGACGGCCGACAGCGGCACCGGATCGGACGTCCTGGCGCCGCCCGCATTCGGCTTGCGGGCGGGAGCGCCGCCGGCAGGGTTCGCCGCCGGCGCTCGCACCAGTTCCCAGCCCACCGAACGCCGGCGCTCGCCGGCGTTTGCGTCGGCCGCACAAATAGGTGTATATACACACAATGGCCTTTCCTCCGACCGCGCCGAGCGTCTGCACCTGCTTCCGCATGCGCAAGCTGTCGCGGCTGATGAGCCAACGCTACGACCAGGCGCTGGCGCCGGCCGGGCTCAATCTCAATCAATATTCGATCCTGCGCCGCACCGGCGGCCAAGGGCGCCCGCTGGGCGAAATCGCGCGCGAACTCGGCATGGACCGCAGCACCCTGAGCCGCGATCTCAAGCCGCTGGTCGAGGCCGGCTGGATCGAATCGGTGCCCGGCGATGACGCGCGCCAACGCCGCCTGCGCCTGACCGCGTCCGGCCGCCGCACCATCGAACGCGCGCAACCGCTGTGGCGCATGGCTCAGGACGAAATCGACCGCGGCCTCGGCGCCGACGGCGTCGCCGCCCTGCACGCGCAGTTGGACCGCGCGATCGCGCAGTTGCAGGGCGACGCCCCATGAACGCCGCCGGCGCCGCGCCTGCCTCGCTTCCCGCCTGCCGTCATCCCCGCGAAAGCGGGGCCCAAGGCTTCGCCGCGACATCGCTCCGCGCCCTGCGGACGCCCGATCGGTCGCCGGTCTCCTTCCCCGCCGTTCGTCAGCGAGCGTCCGCATGAACCCCGCGCCCTCCGCCAAACCCGCGTCCTACTGGCCGCTGCTGCTCGCCGCCACCGCGATGCTGATGATCACCATGGGCATCCGCCAATCGCAGGGGCTGCTGGTCAAACCGATCGGCCACAGCACCGGCCTGGGCATCGCCGAAATCAGCTTCGCGCTGGCGATCGGCCAGTTCGTCTGGGGTGCGGTGCAACCGGTGTTCGGCGCCCTCGCCGATCAGCGCGGCCCCGGCCGGGTGCTGGTGTTCGGCGGCGTGCTGCTGATCGCCGGCATGGGCCTGACTCCGTTCGTGTCCTCGCAATGGGGCCTGCTGATGACGCTGGGCGTGCTCGGCGCGGCCGGCGCGGGCGCGGGCAGTTTCTCGATCCTGATCGGCGCGACCGCGCAACGGATTCCGGCGGAAAAGCGCTCGCTGGCCTCGGGCGTGATCAACGCCGGCGGTTCGATGGGCCAGTTCGTGTTCGCGCCGCTGGTGCAAGCGGTGATCGCGGCGGCCGGCTGGATGGCGGCGATGTGGACCCTGGCCGCGGCCGCGGTGGCGACGCTACCGCTGGCCTGGCCGCTGCGCCGGCGCGAATCGCCCGCAGCGGTGGCCGGTGCGACGAACGCGGCGCCCGCGGGCATCGGCTTGCGCGAGCAGTTGCGCATCGCGGTACGCGAGCCGAGCTACTGGATGCTGCATGTGGGCTTTTTCACCTGCGGCTTCCACATCGCCTTCCTGGTCACCCACCTGCCCGGCGAAATCGCGCTGTGCGGACTGTCGGACAACGTTTCGGCGATGGCGTTGGGCCTGATCGGCCTGTTCAACGTCGCCGGCAGCCTCGCCGCCGGCTGGCTCGGCCAACGCTTCCGCATGAAGTACCTGCTGGCCGGCATGTACGCCAGCCGCGCGGCGATGATCGCGATCTATCTGGTCTCGCCGCCCACGCCGCTGACCTTCTACCTGTTCGCCGCCGGCCTCGGCGTGACCTGGCTGGCGACGGTGCCGCCGACCGCCGGCCTGGTCGGCAAGCTGTTCGGCCCGCGCTACCTGGGCACGCTGTTCGGCCTCACGTTGCTCTCGCACCAGATCGGCGGCTTCTTCGGCGCCTGGCTCGGCGGCTTGGCGATGGCGAGGTTCGGCGACTACACCTGGATGTGGTACGCCGACATCGTGCTGGCGCTGCTGGCCGCCGCGGCGAACCTGCCGATCCGCGAGAGCCGGCCGGCGCTGGCCGGGTTGGCGGCGGCGAAAGCCTAGCCCTGCGCCGCCTTCGCCTGCACGCAGTCCGCGCACATGCCGTGCACTTCCAGCGTCTGCGCCTGCGGCACGAAGCCCAGTGCGCGCGCCCGGGCTTCGAGCAGATCGACGATGCGCTCGTCTTCCAGTTCGGTCGCCGATTGGCAGCTGTCGCAGATCAGGAACGGCACCGCGTGCTGGGCGCCGCCCGGGTGATGGCAGCCGACGAAGGCGTTGATCGAGGCCAGCTTGTGGATGAAGCCGTGCTCGAGCAGGAAATCCAGCGCGCGATAGATGGTCGGCGGCGCCGCAGCGTCGTGGGTCGCCTTCATCCGGTCGAGCAGGTCGTAGGCCTTCATCGGCCGGCCGGCGTCGGCGATCAGGCGCAGCGCGTGGGCGCGGATCGGAGTCAGCCGCAGGCCGCGCTGCTCGCAGGCCCGCTCGACCTCGTGCACGAAGGCGTCGCCATCGTGGACGTGGTGCTGGGGATCGGTGCAGGCGGTGTGGGTGCTCATGGCGGACTCCGTAGCGCGGCGCGGGCCTGATCGATTCGACCTATGCCGGAATCTTAGTGAGGGCGGCGTCGATACGTTGCAAGGCCTGCTCGCGGCCGGCCAGATAGACCGTATGCGAGATGTCCGGGCTGACCTGAGTGCCGGTGATCGCCACCCGCATCGGCTGGGCGATCTTGCCCATGCCCAGGCCCAAGGCTTCGGCCGTCTCGTGCAGGGCCGCCGCCACGCTCTCCGCGGTCCACGCCGCCAGCGCGGCCAGACGCGTGCGCGCCTCGCTCAGCGGCGCGTGCGCGGCCGCGGTCAGGTGCTTGGCCACCGCCGCCTCGTCGTACTGCCGCAACGGTCCGTACCAGACCGCCGCGCGCTCGGCCATGTCCTTGAGCGTCTGCACGCGGTCGCGCAGCGCGATCACCACGTCGGCCGGCGCCGGGCCGGCGGCCAGGTCGTAGCCCTGCTGGCGCAGATGCCATGCCAGGTGCTTGCCGACCTCGGCCGGATCGTCGTTCTTGAGGTACTGCTGGTTGAGCCAGCCCAGCTTGGCCGCGTCCAGGCGCGAGGCCTTGGAGTTCACGTCCTGGAGCTGGAACAGCCGGGTCATCTCCTCGATGGAGAAGATTTCCTGGTCGCCGTGCGACCACCCCAGGCGGACCAGGTAGTTCAACAGCGCATGCGGCAGATAGCCGGCGTCGCGGTACTGCATCACGTCGGCCGCGCCGGTGCGCTTGGACAGCTTGTTGCCCTCCTCGTCGAGGATCATCGGCAAATGCGAGAAATGCGGCACCGGCGCGCCCAGCGCCCGGTAGATGTTGATCTGGCGCGGCGTGTTGTTGACATGGTCGTCGCCGCGCACCACATCGGTGATGCCCATGTCCCAGTCGTCGACGACCACGGCGAAGTTGTAGGTCGGATAGCCGTCGGCGCGGAAGATCACCAGATCGTCGAGCTCGCTGTTGGCGATCTCGATCCGGCCCTTGACCTTGTCGTCGAACGCGACCGTGCCCTCGAGCGGGTTCTTGAACCGGATCACCCGGTTCGGGTCGTCGCGATAGGGCTCGTTGCGGTCGCGGTAGGCGCCGCTGTAGCGCGGCTTCTCCTTCGCCGCCATCGCCGCGTCGCGCGCAGCGGCGAGTTCCTCCTTGGTCTCGTAGGCGTAATAGGCGGTGCCGGCGGCGACCATCTGCTCGGCGACCTCGCGGTAACGCGCCAGGCGGTGGGTCTGGTAGATGGGGCCCTCGTCGTAGTCCAGGCCCAGCCAGTCCATCGCCTCCAGGATCGCATCGATCGCGGCCTGGGTGCTGCGCTCCTGGTCGGTGTCCTCGATGCGCAGGATGAACTGCCCGCCCGCGCGGCGCGCTTCCAGCCAGCAGTACAGCGCGGTGCGCGCGCCGCCGATGTGCAGGTAGCCGGTGGGACTGGGGGCGAAGCGGGTGCGGGTCATGCGGGGCTCGGGCGGATCCGGGAAGACCGGCTATTTTAGCGGATGGACGCGGCCGGGGCCGTCGGGCCGCCGGAACCGGCCCTGGGAGGTCCGCGGCCATGCCGGTGCGGGCGCCGGGCTGGCCTAAACTAGACTCATGACCACCCTTTTCATTTCCGACCTGCACCTGGACCCCGAGCGGCCGCAGATCGCCGAGCTGTTCGGCCGCTTCGTCCGCGACGAGGCGCGCGGCGCCGATGCGCTGTACATCCTCGGCGATCTGTTCGAAGCCTGGGTCGGCGACGACGACCCGGCCGAGACCGGCGCGTTCGTCGCGGCCGAGCTCAAGGCCCTGGCCGAGAGCGGCGTGCCGGTGCATTTCATTCGCGGCAACCGCGACTTCCTGCTCGGCACCGACTATGCCGCCCGCGCCGGCATGCGCCTGCTGCCGGACCCGTCGGTGGTGCTGCTGTACGGCCGCCCGACCCTGATCGGCCACGGCGATCAGCTGTGCACCGACGACGTCGCCTACCAGCAGTTCCGCGCCCAGACGCGCCATCCGGCCTGGCAGGCGCAGTTCCTGGCCCAGCCCCTGGCGGCACGGCTGGCCTTCGCTCAGCAGGCGCGCGCGGCCAGCAAGGCGCACCAGGCCGGGCTGCGCGATGCCGGGCGCATGGAAACCATCACCGACGTCTCGCCGCAGACCGTGGCCGAGACCTTCGCCCGCTACGGCATCGACCGCATCATCCACGGCCATACCCACCGTCCGGCGGTGCATGCGCTCGAGGTCGGCGGCCGCGCCTGCGAACGCATCGTACTCGGCGACTGGTACGAGCAAGGCTCGGTGCTGCGCGTCGACTGCGACGGCGCGCGCCTGCAAAGCCTGAGCTGATCAACCCCCGAGGACGCCCGCATGCGCCTGCCGACCGCCCTGCTCTGCCTGTCCCTGCTTGCCGCATTGCCGGCCTGCGAGCGCGCCGCGGCGCCGGCCGCCGATACGCCAGGAACCGCAGCGAAAATCGCCCCCGCGGCGACGCCGTCCACTGCGCCTGCGGCGGCTGTGGCGGCCGCCGGCCCGATCCGCGCCAGCTTCGACTGCGCCGCCGCCCGCAGCTACGGCGAAACGGCGGTCTGCGCCGACGCCGCGCTCGCAGCCAAGGACCGCGATCTGGCCGCAGCCTGGCGCGACCTGTCCGAACGCGGCCTGCTGGACGCCGCGGTGCGCGACGCGCAGCGTCGCTGGCGCAGCGAGCGCGATGCCTGCACCAGCCCGGCCTGCGTCGGCGCCGCCTACGATCGGCGCCTCCAGGCGTTGCGCGATCTGGCCCTGCAACCCGACGGCGACGCCGCGCACCGCCTCGACGGCCGCTTCGTCGTCGAGTCGGTCGGGGCCGGCGCGGACTGGATCGAACTGCGCTTCAACGCGGTCGACCTGGCGATGGAAAACGAACGAGTGATCCAGGTCGGCGACCGCAACGATCCCAAAGTCGAGCGTGCCGCCGGCTCGATCATGAATCTGCAAGTCCAGGCGCGCAGCGCCGAGGGCAAGCGCCTGCTCGCCGCCTGCGCGACCGGCTGCACCGTCGAAGGCACGGTCGAACAGGCCACACGCGGCGAATGGGTGCTCACGCAATTGCGCGATGTCGCGGCCGGCGCAGCGCCGTCCGCCGCGGCCGCGCCGATCGAGGTCGGTATCGGCGATCCGCGCCGCGCGCCGCTGTTGGCTGCATTGAAAGCAGTGCTGGCCAAGGATCTCGGCCAACCGGTGACCCTGCGGGTGGATCTGCTGCGCGAACAGGACGGCTGGGCCTTCGCCTCGGTGCGCCCACGCACCGCCGACGGCAAGCCGATCGACTTCCTGCGCACGCGCTATGCCGAGCGCCAGCGCGACGGCGTCCTCGACGGCGACGGCACCTATGCCCTGCTCTCCAGGCGCGGCAGCGCGTGGAAGGTGGTGCAGTTCGACGTCGGCCCGACCGATGTGGCCTGGGCGGCGTGGCCGGAAGAATTCGGTGCGCCGGCGGCGGTGGTGCAAGTCGCCGCCGACTGATACCGGTCAGTGTCCGAAACGACGACGCCGGCGCCATGGAGCCGGCGTCGCGATGAAACGCCGGCCGCGACGACGCCGCAACGCCGCCGCGATCCTTCATCTCCGATCAGAACTTCAGTTCGCCGGTCAGGAAGACCTGCCGCGGCGCGCCCGACTGCAGGGTGTAGTTCAAGCCGCGCGGATCGGAGGCGACGAAGCCGTTGGTGCCGATGCTGCCGAAGTATTCCTTGTCGAACAGGTTGGTCACGTTCAACTGCAGCTTGAACGCGTCGGCCCAGGACAGGTCCTTCCACTCGTACGAGGCGGCGGCGTCGAATATCCAGAACGCATCGACCTTGGAATCGTTGAGGTATGTCAGATAGCGCTTGTCGGTGTACTTGGCGCCGAGCTGCAGCTGCAAGCCGTCGCGCTCCCAGCGGACCTCGGTGGCGTACAGGCGCTTGGGCGCGTCGACCACCTGCTTGCCGCGGGTGCGCACCAAGGTGGCGCCGTCGAGGTAGTCGGATTCGTACTGCGAGTCGTTGAAGGCCAGCGAGTGGTACCAGCTGAAGCCGGCCAGCGGCTTCCACAGCACGGTCACTTCCGCGCCGCGGCTCTCGACGTCGCCGACGTTGGCGAAGCTGGAGGCGCAGCCGACAATGCCAGCGCAACGGGCGATCGCCAGCAGGCGGTTCTCGAAGTTCACCCGGTACACCGCGACCGAGGCCTCGATCGCATCGCGGCTGGTGCGCAGGCCGGCTTCGAAGGTCTTGGAGCTTTCCGGCTCCAGCGTCGCCACCGCAGCGTTGAACGCCGCCTGCGAGGTCGAATGCGGGCCGTTGACGCCGGTGCGGAACGCCGACAGGTTCTCGCTGTACGAACCGAAGATTTCCTCGTGTTCGCTGAGCTGCCAGCGCGCGCCGATCTGCGGCAGGAAATTGTCCTCCGAGACCAGCTTGCCGCTGGCGCGGCTGGCGCCGCCGATCAGGGTCTTGCCGTCGGTCTCCACGCGCAGGCCCTTGAAGCCGGCGTCGACCGCCAGGCGACCATCGGCGAACTCCATGTGATCGAGCACGTAGTACATGCGCGTATCGGTGTCGAAACGCTGGCGGAACACGCGCTGGTCCGGATTGCGGTAGAAGAAGATCTCGTTCGGCGGCTCATTGCGGTTGAGATCGTAGAAATTGCGCTGCACGCCGTGATCGTTCTTCTCCAGCCACAGGCCGGCCTGCAGGCGGTGGTTGCCGATCTGCCAGCTGAGGCTGGGCATGAAGCCGGTGCGCTCGATGTCGTACTCGGTGGTGCGCATGCGCAACGGCACGGTCGGCGAAGTCGAATACGGCGTGGCCCAATGGCCCTGGCCCTCGTTGCGGTGGTAATAGGCGGTCGCCGCCAGCACCACGTCCGGAGTGACGTTCCAGTCGGCGCTGACATAGGCCAGGTCGTCGTCGCGCACGCCGCGGGCGATGTAGTAAGCATCGTCCAGGCTGGTCACGCCGCCGCGGAAGCGGCCCTGTGCGGCGTCGATCGCGCGCTGCCAGTCCTTGGCGTAGTTGTCCCAATCCATGCCCAGACGCTTGGCCGATTCCAGCGACAGGTCGGCGTAGTCGGTCTCGCGCCGACGCGAAGAATCGGCATAGCCGCTGATGCGGAAGTCTTCGCCGGAGAACACGAACTTGCCGTTGAACTGCGAGTTGCGCTGCGGGCCCTCGCCCTTCCACTTGTCGGTGGTGTGGAACACGCCGCTGAGGTAGGCGCTGAAGCCGCCGTGGTCGCCGGTGTCCAGGCGCGCATAGGTGCGGCTGGTGGCGTCGCTGCCGACGGTCTGGGCCAGGCGCACGCCGAACTCGGCCGAGGGATCGGAGCTGAAGAGGCGCAGCGTGCCGCCGAGGTTGCCCGAGGACGCGGTGTCGATCGCGCCGCTGCCCTGCGACAGCTCGGCGCCGGACAGGTTCTCGCTGCTGATCGCGCGGCCGATGTGCAGGCCGTTGTGGTTGCCGTAGCTCATGTCGCCCAGCGGCACGCCGTCGAGGGTGAAGCCGAGCTGCTGCTGCGAGAAGCCGCGAATGTTGAGCTTGCTCGACCACTCGTAGTTGCCCCAGGGATCGGAGCTCTGGAAGTGCACGCCCGGCAGCTTGGCCATGACCTTCAGCGGGCTGGTGCCGGCGGCCTCGCGCTGCAGTTCGGCGCGGCCCAGGGCCTGCACCTGGCGGGTCTGGCCGGTGCCGACCACCGACACCGTGTCCAGCGTGGTCGCGTCGTCGGCCGGGGCCGCGGCGGCGCCGCTGTCGGCGGCCGCTGCGGGCAAGGGAGCGGCTTCGGCGGCCTGGCCGCGGCCGGCGTACAGGCACAGCAAAATCGAGGCGGCGAGGAGCGTCGTCTTCGTCGTCGTCATTTCAGGGGACTTCCAGATCAAAGTGGCCGCCGCGCGATGCGCAGTCCGCTCTTGGGCGGCGTCAGAGCGAAGCCCGGAAGTCTGTCGACTCGGTGTGAACGGGGTATTTCAGATCCGCGTCAGTTGATCGAGTCCGCGGTTTGGATGTGCGGGGATGGCGATGCGGCGTTGCCGCTATCGACCCGCAGCGGCACGCGAAGAAATCGTCGTCGCTGACCGCAGCCGCAGTCCGAGGACATCGGACGATCCCGCCGACCGATCGCCGCCGCCTCATCGGTAGCGAGCCCGCTGGCGCCGGACCACTGATGCCGGCTCAGCCAGTGTCCGCAAAGAACCGCGTTACGCCGGTCGCACCGGCTACGCTGGCTCGACGGGACCGACCTCGGCAGCAAGCTCTTCGAACAACGCACAGGCCTGCTTGAAGTCTGTGCCGTCGCGGCTCGGGTACCGCTGCACGAAGCTGGCGACGTTCCATTCGAGGAAGTACCGCAGGGCCTCAGTCTTGCAACCTCCCATCAACACGGCCGGCAAGGAGTGGCAAAGCTCGCCCCATTCCTCCAGTTCTTTCTTCCGACTCCAGTAACGTATGGACAAGACCGCGCGGCAGCGGATCGCCAGGAGTCCAATTCGCAGCAATTCAAGCACGACTTCCCGTGCCTGGTCCGAACTCGCACTGTTGTCCATGTCGTATCAGCCTACCGACCAACCCAAGACCGGCTCCGCAACTACCAATTCAATGGCCGCACCGATCGCGCGGGAGTGCCGCGGCTATTCGGGCGCATAGAACTTGGGCGGTTTGCCGAACCCCTCCCAGAACGCTGCGAGCCGCCCGCACGCTGGGCACTCGAAGATGCTCTTCATCTCGCGATGCAAGGCTTCGGCGTCGACTTGGCCGGCATAAGCGTCGTACGCCACATCGCCGATCGCCAGCCATTCGATCGGGTTGGGGATCAGGCTGTAATCGAGTTTTTCGCCGCAGGCGCACCAGATTGCGGGCATTCCGTCCTGCCTTATCCAGATAGCAAGCTATAGACGATGCAACCGAAGCTCAAGCTACGACATTCTTCAAGGCGACAGGTGGGATATCCCGACAGAGAAGAACTCCGGCGGCTGCGATATTGAGGCCACACTTCCCGATTGTAGCGTCGCCAGATTTGATCGCCCGGGGCGAAACCAAACGCTTTACCGAACTCGATGTCGCTCCATTCGGTGACCGTTTCATGAGTATCCATAACAAGGTTTAGCTCCTGCGGCCTTTTCGCTCATCCTCGATGGCCTCGACGATAGTATCGACAAAACGGTCGTGCTCCATCTTCTGCTTTCGCCAGGCCAGGCTCTCGTGGACTAGCAACTTGGCACGCCCCAAGTCGACTTCGAATTTCTCAGCAACCTTCGAGATCGTTTCCGTTTTCGAGCAACCGCCGTCTTTCAAGCCGCTAATGAAGGCCTCGATCATTTCGGATTCTATGCTGGACACCCTAGCCTCCCTCGCGATCAACGCCCCATCTTTCATGCACCGCAATCGCAGGCAGATTGCACGTGTTGGCTACAAATCGCGCAAGCCACCCGGAAATATCGTGCATCCTGCCGTGCAGAACTTCCTCGATCGAATCGTCGGTGCACAGTTCCAATCCAAACCATGCCCCATCTTCCTCGGGCCATCGGCTTAGCCAAGCCTCGAAGCCGAACGCTTCAGCGAAACCCACCTCCTCGAATGGCTCGTACTCCTCGGGCTCGATCGAGAAGCCGTCGATCTCGAAGGCATCCGCAAGCAGGGCGGCCAGATCATGCATATCGCCCGGATAGTAGATACGAACGGCCGCCCTGACCCCGAAGACTTCATTTTCGAGCACCTCGACCTCCTAGCTTTTCGACTCGCGAAACAGCTTTCGCTGCAATCTTCCGGTACTCCGAATCAACCGCGATCGAAATCTATCAGATCGTCGATAGCCTGCCGCAGCCATTCGTAGAAACTGTCGTAACTGGCGCGCCGTTCCCAGCCACTCGATGCAAAGTCGTGTATCACCACCACCCGATCCGGCTCTGCGGCGTCCCAGCAAGCGGTATCGTCGTTGTCCTGGCGCCGCGCGAACGGCACCAACGAGCGCTGCGGGTAGCGCGCACGCAGACCTTCGTTCGCCGCGCGCAACGCTTCGCCACCGAGCAGGCACCATGGCTCCAGATCAAGCAGGCCGAGTTCCACGATGCGCAGGAATTGCGCCGGGTAGACAAAGCCGGTGGGCAATCGATCCGGTGCCAGGACCATGCTCGACGCCCTATCAACCTTGGGCGATGCCGCTGCGACGCTCATAATTGAACCAGCCCTTCGATGTCCAAGGCACCCCTCCCCCACGTTGCATCATCCGCTCCATCGATGTGGCTATCGCCGCGTCCGGAGTCCAAACTTCGATGCTCGCCGAAAGTAGTTCGTGCAATCTCGCTAACTCGATAGGCCCGACCTCGTCGACGGGCGGAAGATCGAGCACCATGCAGTTCTTGACGGCTTTCGAGTAGACGCCAGGATTCGGCCTATCCGCCTCAGGCCTGTCTCGGACAAAGCCCGACCGGCCCGTCGCACACCGCTGCATCATGCCAGCAAAGTATGCGCGATACGCTACATCGCCGATCGCCAGCCACTCGATCGACTGGGGAGCAATCATAAGAGATGTCGGCACGAGCTCACTAGATCGTCGGCATCTCAGTCCGGCCTAAGCCGAGGACGGATCATCGAAGGCGTGTACACAAGCGCCTCGCTCCACTCCAGCCCCAGCGCGCTCAACCGCTCGAAGTAGAACGGGTCCGGGGGCGCAGGCTGCTCCTGCAAAGCGCGCACGAAGGCTTCGGGCGGCTGATAGTGATGAACTCTGACGTAGTGATAGAGCATGTTGGGTGCGGCATAGATCACGCCTTCCGAACCGAACACCCTCATCTCCGCCGCTCCGAGCAACAAGGCAAGCCCGTCTCGCTCCTCGACGCATCGCGCCGATGTACACAGGTCACGATAGTGCACACCCCGCGCTCGGGCGACCGAGAATTGTGTGTACTGCCAAATCAACGACAGCAGTTCTTCCGATGGAGGATACCGAGGGAACGACATCCCGTTCCCAAGCCACCCCACGTTGACCGTGCCGGGAGCTTCGAAGTACTCGGAATAGCAGTAATCGGAACCGTCCTGGAAGTGCGCCATATCCATATCACCGACTGCGTGCGACTAAAGAATCGAGCCCTACCCCTCAAGATGGAGCGTCAACCTGGCAGCTCAAGGCTCCCCCTACTGCCTGAAGAATCGGTAGAAATCGCGCGAGCGAGATCGGCACGACTCAGGGCCGAGCGCGACACGAGTTCAAGATCGCAGTGCTGGCGATCCAACTCCTGTTGCATGAGCGGATGTTCGAGAATTCCGGCTTCAAGCCTTGCATCGTCGGGATCCATGCCCTCGGTCTCCTGGACATAGAGATCCACCGAATCCGTAGCATAAGTCGCAATCGTAACAATGCGCTCCGCTCCTCCATCGACGAGGTGCTCGAGCAGGCTGCAAACAGCGAAACAGGCATCCTGGGCCGAAGCAGTCCGCAGCGCAGTGAAATCCTCCGAGCTCGGCGCCAATTGTTCGCATTCGGTCATCAACCGCCGTACTAAATTCGCATCACTTCCGATACCACCGAGATCGGATCGGGCCAGTTCCAGCGCGCGGCACAGAAACAGCACATCGCCCCACTCGGCGTCTTGCTGGAAGTTTTGATAGTTGGGCATGAGCCTGTCACAGCATAGGATGCCGAATCCGAGTTTCCGCCATCGATCCAATCGCGCCAGCTTCTTGAGCAGCGCATTCCTATCAAATGCCGCATGTTTCATCTGACGACCCTTCGCCCCGTCGCCCTCCCGAATCGCGAGCCCAGCTTAGGCACTCGCATTAGGTCGTCGAGCCCCAGCTCTTATTCGAAAACCACCCCCAGACGCTCTGCTCTTTTTTTGAATTCGTCTTTCTTTTCGTCGGTTGAAAAATGAAGAACGACCGAATGACCATCAAGCAGCCTTTCGACCTCTTCTTTTGCCGACGCCAACGATCTCGTAGAAAAATCTCGAACATCTTTGATCAACGAGACAACTTGAAGCCCTCTTTGCCACGAGACCATTCTTAGCGTACTCATAGTCCCGGTTTCGCCGGCTGCTGCAGGCGGTAGTCGCGGGGCGGTTCGCTGCCCATCAAGTGACGCACGAAGTAGTCCCACATGCGCCGGGTGTAATAGGCGTCGTTGCGGAACAATTCGTGGTCCTGGTTCGGCAGGTAAAGCAGATCGAAATCCTTGTCGGCGCGGATCAGCGCTGCGGTCAACTGCACCGTCGTCGCCGGCAACGCGTTCTCGTCGAGGTCGCCGTAGACCAGCAGCAGCTTGCCGCGCAGCCGGTCGGCGAGGCTGGCGTTGTCGAGCGCGCGGTAGTTGTCGGGCACCGCGTCGGGCGCGGGCCGGCGCGGGCCGGACTCGCCGTACACCGGCGGGCCAGCGAGCAGGCGCTCCAGGCCGTGCACGCCGCCGCCGTACATGCCCTGGTAGTTGTGGCTGCCGGCCGAGGATACCGCGACCCGGTAGAACTCGGGGCGGCGCAGGATCGCGCGGGTCGAGGTATAGCCGCCGAAGGAATGGCCGTAGACGCCGACCCGATCGAGGTCGAGGCCGGGATAACGCTCGGCGAGTTGCCGGATCGCGGCGACATGGTCGTCGATCTGCGGATCGGCGAACGGGCCGAAGCTGGCGTCGTGGAAGGCCTGCGCGCGCCCCGGCGTGCCGCGCGCGTCGATGGTGACGACGACGAACCCGAGTGCGGCGAGGCTGGCGCGCGAGACCGGGTTGGTCGCCGCGACCGCATCGGCCAGGGCGACCGGGGCATTGGTGATCTGCGGGCCGCCGTAGAAACCGTCGATGATCGGATACTGCTTCGGCTGCGCGTTCTGCGCCGAATAGCCCGGCGGCAGGAACACGGTCGCATAGATATCGCTGCGTCCGTCGGCGGCCTTCAGCCGCACCCGTTGCGGCGGGCGCCAGCCGGCGGCGTAGGCGACCGAGGCGTCGGCGCGTTCGAGTTCCATCACCACCGCGCCGTCGCGGGTCGAGCGCAACACCGTGCGCGGCGGCGCGTCCAGGGTCGAATAGCTGTCGACCACGTAATCGCCGTTCGGCGATAGCCATTGCTTCGGCGCGCCGCCAAGGATCGCGCTGGCGCCGGGGTCGACCGCGTGGTCGGCCGCTTCCGGCGTCAGCAGCACCGGCTCGCCGCCGTCCAGGCTCGCTCGGTACAGCCGGCGCTGATAGGGATCGCCCGGCTCGCGTCCGCCGGCGGTGAAGTACAACTCGCCGCGCGCCTCGTCGACCCCGACCAGATCGCGCACCAGCCAATCGCCGCGGGTCAGCCGGCGCAGCACCCGGCCGTCGCCGAGATCGACCAGGTACAGATGGCCCCAACCGTCGCGCTCGGAGAACCACACCGCCCGATTGCGCGCCGCCAGTATGCGCACCGCCGGACGACTGTAGAGGTAGTCGTTGAGCTGGATGCGGGTGTCGGAACGCTCTTCCAGCACCTCGCGCAGCACGCCTCGGTCGAGGTCGACCTCGACCAGGCGCATCCGCGCCGGACGGTCGTAGCGGGCGATCGCCGCGTAGGCGCGGCGGCCATCGCCGGACCAGCCGAGCACGTCGGCTTCGGCGACGTTGTTCCAGCCGAGCGGAATCGCGATCCGCCGCACCGCAGCGCCGTCGGCCGCGGCGCTGTCGACATCGACCGCGTACCATTCGTCGCGCACGCTCTCGGCGTCGCCCAGCAGGCTCAGGCGCACATCGTAGACCTTGGGCCGGAATCCGTCGGCCGGCGCCATCGCCACCATCGGATAGGGCTGGACGCGGCGTTCGTCGAAGCGGGTGCCGAACAGGCGCCGGCCGTCCGGCGACCAGCGCAGCGCGAACGGCGGCGCGCGCCAGCGGCCTTGTCGGCTGGGCACCGCGCGCAGGGCGAAGTCGGGCAGCGTACCGTAGCCATAGTGCGGCTCGCCGTCGCGGGTCAGCGCGCGCTCGGCGCCGCTGCGCAGGTCGCGCAGCCACAGGTTGTGATCGCGCACGAACACCGCGCGGGCGCCGTCGGGCGAGACCAGGGCCAAGGGATCGCTGCGCGCCGGCATGGCTTGGCAACGATACTCGCGCAGCTCGCAGTCCAGTTCGCGCTCGCCGTCGCCGCGCAGGCGCAGGCGCAGGGCATCGCCGTCGGCTTCGACCGCCAGCGGTTGCGGCGCCGCGGCCGCCGGCACGACGGCGCGCATCGCCGCGTGCAGGCGCGGCGGGTCGAACAGCGGTTGGCGGCCGCGCGCGGCCGGGTCGACCAGCACGTACTCCGGCCCTTGCTCGCCGTCGCGGCGGTACCAGAAGCGGCCGTCGGCCAGCCATTGCGGCTCGATGCGGGCGTTCTTGATCGTGCCGCGCAGGCGGTAGTCGAGCAGCTTTTCGGCGCGGGCATAGTCCTCGCCGGTCAGCGCCGGCGGCGCGGCGGCCGCGCTCGCCGCCCACAGCGCGGCCAGTGCGATGGATCGCTTCATCCCCTACCTCTCCCTGGTGCGGAACCGCGACGATGGCACATCATCGGGCGGCTGGCTTGTCCCGGCCTGCCCGCCGGCTGCTGCGGCGCAGCGCGGAATCAGCGCTCGACGAAGGCCTCGAGCATGCGCAGCTCTTCCTCGTCGAAACCGGCGGCGCTGCGCGCTTCCAAATTGAACGGCCCGTACAGCACGGCGCGGGCGTACTCGGCCAGCAGTTCGCGGAAGCGCGGATTGGGATCGACTCCGGCGCGCTCGCAGTACCAGCGGAACCAGCGCGAACCGGCGGCGACGTGGGCGACTTCCTCGCGCAGGATGGTTTCCAGGATCGCCACCGTGTCGGTGTCGCCGAGCGAGCGCAGCTTGACGATCATCCCCGGCGTGACGTCGAGCCCACGCGCCTCCAGCACGCGCGGCACCAGCGCCATTCGCGCCAGGCCGTCGTGGGCGGTTTTTTCGGCCATTTCCCACAGGCCGTTGTGGGCGTCGAAATCGCCGTAGTCGTAGCCCAGCTCGCGCAGGCGCGCGCGCAGCAGGCCGAAGTGGCGCGCTTCGTCCTGGGCCACCCCGACCCAGTCGGCGTAGAACTGCGCCGGCAGGCCGCGGAAACGGTAGACCGCGTCCCAACCCAGGTCGATGGCGTTGAACTCGATATGGGCGATGGCGTGGATGAAGGCGGCGCGGCCTTCGGCGGTGCCGAAGCCGCGCTTGGGCAGTTCGCGCGGGTGCACCAGCGCCGGCCGCGGCGGCCGGCCCGGCATGCGGATCGGCTGCGGCGGCGGCGCATCGGCGGGAATCGCCAGTTCGCCGCGTTCGAACGCCGCCGCATAGGCGAAGCTCAGCTCGACCTTGGCTTCGGGCGTATCCGCGTCGAGGCAGGCGCGGGCGGCGTCGAACAAGTCCATGCCGGGTCCGTCCAGGCCGCGCTTACGAAGCGCGGCGGCTTTTCTTGGCGTCGTCCGAACGCAGCTGCTGGATGCGCTCGAAATAGCCCGGCTCGATGCCGGTGACGTAGTCGCCGTTGAAGCAGGACGAATCGAAATGCTCGATCCGGTGCTTGGGCCCGGACACCGCCTGCTCCAGGTCGCTGAGGTCCTGGTAGATCAGCCAGTCGCAGCCGAGCAAGGTCTGCACGTCTTCGTCGCTGCGGCCGTGCGCGACCAGTTCCTCGGCCGAGGGCATGTCGATGCCGTAGACGTTGGGGTAGCGCACCGGCGGCGCGGCCGAGGCCAGGTAGACCTTGCGCGCGCCGGCGTCGCGCGCCATCTGCACGATCTGGCGCGAGGTGGTGCCGCGCACGATCGAGTCGTCGACCAGCAGCACCACCCGGTTGCGGAACTCCAGCGGAATCGGGTTGAGCTTGCGCCGCACCGATTTCGCCCGTTCGCCCTGCCCCGGCATGATGAAGGTGCGGCCGACGTAGCGGTTCTTGATGAAGCCCTCGCGGTACTTCACCCCGAGGGTGTTGGCGATCTCCAGCGCCGAATCGCGCGAGGTGTCGGGGATCGGGATCACCACGTCGATGTCGTGGTCCGGACGCAGGCGCAGAATCTTCTCGCCCAGGGTCTGGCCCATGCGCATGCGCGCCTTGTGCACCGAGACGTCGTCCATCATCGAATCGGGACGGGCGAAGTACACGTACTCGAAGATGCACGGCGTGTGCTTGCGCGGCTCGGCGCACTGGTGCGCGAACAGCTCGCCGCGCGGCGTCACCACGATGCCTTCGCCCGGGCGCACGTCACGCACGCGCTCGAAGCCGAGCAGGTCCAGCGCGACCGATTCGGAAGCGACCGCGTATTCGTCCTGGCCGCCGACGTTGCGCTTGCCCAGCACCAGCGGGCGGATGCCGTGCGGGTCGCGGAACGCGACCAGGCCCAGGCCGAGCACGGTCGCGACCACCGCATAGCCGCCGATGCAGCGGCGGTGCACGCCCTCGATGGCGGCGAAGGCCGCCTCGGCCGTCAGCGCGCGCTGGCGGTCGAGTTCGTGGGCGAACACGTTGAGCAGCACTTCCGAGTCGGACTCGGTGTTGACGTTGCGGCGGTCCTGCTCGAACACCTCGCGGCGCAGGGTATCGGTGTTGATCAGGTTGCCGTTGTGGGCCAGGGCGATGCCGAACGGCGAGTTGACGTAGAACGGCTGCGCCTCGTCCGAGCCTTCGCTGCCGGCGGTCGGGTAGCGGCAGTGGCCGATGCCGACCCGGCCTTCGAGCAGGCGCATCGAGGCTTCGTCGAACACATCGCTGACCAGGCCGTTGCCCTTGTGCACGCGCAGGCGGCTGCCGTCGGCGGTGGCGATGCCGGCCGCGTCCTGGCCGCGGTGCTGCAGCACCGTCAAGCCGTCGTAGAGCTGGGCGGCGACATCCGTGTTGCCGACGATTCCGAGAATGCCGCACATAGCGCTTGAATCCTGCTGAGAGTCTGGTGTCTGCGCGGCGCCGGTCGACGGCACCGCCGCGATGAAAGAAAGTCTTGCTTCGATCGTGTTGCCTTGCGCCGGGGCCGTCCCCGTCGCGATTCCACGCTGCGCCCGTTCGCGCTCCGCCCGGCGCCGTGCCGCGCCATCCGCCGTGTTTCGCCTTGCCGTCGTCCCGGTCCGTCGTCCGCCGGCCGCTGCGCCGATGCGCGCGGCCGTTACTGCACCTGCTTGTCGTCGCGCCGTTCCGAATCGACCTGGGCCGGATCGCCTTCGACCCGTCCCGTTTGCGCGCGGTCCGCGCCGCGGTTCGCCCCCGGTATGAGGTCGCGCACCGCTGCAGGCAAGGCCTGCGACAGCCCGCCCAGATCTTCCGGCAAGGCCTGCGGCAGCGCTCCGCCCTGGGGCTTGCCGGCCGCAGTCGCCGCCGGGTCGCCGAGCGCATCCGGCAATCCTTTCGGCAGGCGGCCTTTCAACTCCTTTTCCAGGCCTTCGGCCTGTTCCTGCACCGAGGCCTGCAATGAGGTACCGCGGCCCTCCAGGTCGACCTTGCGCGCCATCGCCTCCGGCAAGGCGCTGCGCATCAGTTCGGCGCCCGGCATCAGCACCGCGGCCAGGCCCGACTCGCGCCAGGCGCGTTCGCGCGGCAGCGTGGTCATGCCCAGGAACACCAGCAAGGCGCAGGCGAAGATCACTCCGCGCACCGCGCCCAACGCCAGGCCCAGCAATCGGTCCATCTCCGACAGACCATAGGAATGCGCGATCCGGCGCACGACCCAGCCGATCAGACCCACGCCCACCCAGACCACGACGAAGCACAGCGCATAACCGCCGAGGTATTCGCCCCAGCCGACCTGGCCGTCGCCGAGGCTGCGGCCGACGTCGCCGCCGAACACGACCGCGGCCACCCCCGCCAGCAGCCAGGCCGCCAGCGAGGCCGCCACGCCGATCAGTCCGCGGGCCAGGCCGAGCAAGGCCGACAAGCCGACGATCAACGCCAAACCCCAATCCAATGCCGTCATAGCGTGCCGCTCCCTCTGCGCATCGGCGCGACCTCGATCATGGCGATCCCCCGCCTCGAAGCGCGTCCACGATGCGCGTTGCGCCGGCGCGCCCTGCGCCGGCCCCTGATTGCTGCGCCGTCGCCCGTTGGCTTACGGGTGCGGCTTGACCAGCGCGTCGCCGACGCCCAGCTTGCCCGCGACCTGGGCCTTGAGCTTGTCGGCGTCGGCGCGATTGACCACCGGACCGAGGCGCACGCGGTTGAGCGTGCCCTTGTCGGTACGGACCTGTTCGACGAAGGCGCTGAAGCCGGCGGCGCGCGCGCGATCGCGCAGCTTGTTGGCTTCTTCCACATTGCCGAAGGCGCCGAGCTGGACGGCGAAGCCGGTGCCGGACGCGGCCGGCTTGGGCGCCGGCTTGGCGGCGTCGGCGGGCTTGGCCGGCACCGGCTTGGCCTCGGCGACGGGTTTGGTTTCGGCCGGCTTGGTTTCGGCCGGCTTGGACGCCGGCTTGGTTTCCGCAGGCTTGCTCGCCACCGGCTTGGCCGGTTCGGGCTTGACGGGTTGGGGCTGGGCCGGAACAGGCTTGGCGGCCACGGGCTTGGCCGTTTCCGCCGGCAGCGGCGCGGGCTTGGCCGGCGGGCTGTCGGCCAGGGGTTGCGGCGCGCTGACCGCCGGCGCGGTCGCGACCGGCGCGGCGCCGGCCGGTTCGGCGGCGTCGGCGTCGAGCACCACCACCTTGGCGTTGACGTCGTTGCGGACCTTGGTCGAGCCCAGGCGCGCGGCCTCGGCGTCGGCCTGGGTCGCGAACGGCCCGATCCGGACCCGGTGCACGGTGCGCCCGCCGGCGCCCAATGCGGTTTCCTGATAACCCGGCAGGCGCGCGGCGCGCAGCGCGGCGATCACCTTGTCGGCGTCGCCGGCGCTGGCGTAGCTGCCGAAGCTGACCGCGTAGTTGCCGCCCGCGGTCGCGGCCGGATGCATGCCCTGGTTCTGCGCCGCGGTATCGACCGTCGGCAGGGTCTGGCTGTCGCCGGCCGGCGCGGCGCCGTCCAGGCCGACCACGCCGCCTTGCGGCGCGTCGCCCGGAGTCACCAACGGCAGCTCGCGGGTTTCGGTGTCGCCCTTGGGCGCGTCGGGCAGGGACAGCGGAACGTCGGACGCGCCGCTTTCAGGCGCGGGCCCCTTGATCAGCATGGGCAGGAAGATCACCGCCAGTGCGACCAACACCATCGCACCGATCAATCGCTGTTTCAGGGCAGGTTCCATCGCTATGGGATGCTCGCGGACCGGTTACCGGCGCGAATTATACCCCCGTCGGCGGCGCCGGCCGGGGTTCGGACGCGCGCCGGCGCGATGCATTCAGAAACGCCCGACTCGGCACGGCCCTGCGGCCGTCCCGGCTCAGTGCGCGCCGAGCCAGGCCAGGGCCGCGGCCGCGGTGTGGAACGAACCCAGCACCAGGATGCGGTCGCCCGGGCGTGCATCGGTGCGCGCCGCGGCCAGGGCCGCGTCCACGTCCGCATGCGCCGTGCCGGTGCCGGCGGCGCTGCCGCGCAGGCGTTCGACCAGCGCTTGCGCGCTCTGTCCGCGCGCGCCGGCATCTCCCAGACCGGCCAGATGCCAGGCGTCGATGCGCTCGGCCAGGGCCGCGACCACGCCGGGCGCGTCCTTGTCGGCCAGCGCGGCGAACACCGCCTGGGTGCGGCCGGCGGCCGGCTGCGCGGTCAGCCAGGCGGCCAGCTCGCGCGCGGCCTGCGGGTTGTGGCCGACGTCGACCACGATCTCGACCCCGTCGCGCTCGAAGCGCTGCAAGCGCCCCGGCACCCGCGCCGCGGCCACGCCCTCGGCCAGTTGCTGCCGGTTCGGCGCCTTGCCCAGCGCGCGCAGTGCGGCGATCGCGACCGCGGCGTTGCGCATCTGCACCGGCGCGGCCAGCGCCGGCATCGGCAGGTCGACGCCGAAACCGACCTCGCGCCAGCGCCACTGCGGCGGCTGACCGGGCTCGGGCGGCGTCGGCGCGAAGAAGAAGTCGCAGCCGGCGCGCACCGCCGAAGCGCCGATGACATAGGCATGGCGCAGCACGCTCGACGGCGGGTCGTCGTCGCCCAGCACCAACGGCTTCCAGGCGCGGGCGATGCCGGCCTTCTCGAAGCCGATGCTTTCGCGGTCGTGGCCGAGGTAGTCCTGGTGGTCGAGATCGACGGTGGTGATCACGGCGACGTCGGCGTCGACCAGATTGGTCGCGTCCAGGCGCCCGCCCAGGCCGACTTCGAGGATCGCCAGGTCCAGCCCGGCGCGCTCGAACGACCACAGCGCCGCCAGGGTGCCGTATTCGAAATAGGTCAGCGCGGTCTCGCCGCGCGCGGCCTCGATGGCCTCGAACGCGGCGACGATGTCGGCGTCGGCGGCGTCGCGCCCGTCGATGCGGATGCGCTCGTTGTAGGCCAGCAGGTGCGGCGAGGTGTAGGCGCCGACCGTCCAGCCGGCGGCGCGGGCCATGGCCTCGATGAAGGCCACGGTCGAGCCCTTGCCGTTGGTGCCGCCGACGGTGATCACCCGGCGCCCGGGCCGGCCCAGGCGCATCCGCTGGGCGACTTCGCGGATGCGGTCCAGGCCCATGTCGATGGACTTGGGGTGGATGCGTTCGATGTGGGACAGCCAGTCGGCGAGCGTGCGGTTCATCGGCGCATTTTCGCAGATGCGAAGGCCGGCCGGCGCCACCGGCCGCGACGGCCCAGGCGGGCAAAGCGACGATAGCCGCGCCGGCGGACCGGAGCGGCGGAGCGGCGGAGCGGCGAGTATGCCGCCGGACGCCAGCGCCGCGGTCAGCGCGTCGTCGAATCGGTGCGGCGGCCCGGACGCTCGGCTTCGACCGATACCACGGACAAGCCCAGCGCCGTGCGCCGGCCGACGACCCGCACGGCGCCGGGCGCGTTCAGATGGCGCAGGGCCAAGTCGCGATCCACGCACAGATAGCCGCGCAGCGTGCGCTCGGCCAGTCCGCCGACCATGCGGTAATCGCAGCGTCGCCGGCTGTGCTGGACCCGGCCGAGCATGACCGAGGGCTCCTCGACCCGATGACCGGCCACTTCGTTGATCAAGCCCGGCAAGCCCAGAGTCAGCGCGAACCAGCTCATGGCGCTGAGCGCGATGCCGAACAGGCCCAAGACCAGCGGCTGCGGCAACGGCAGCGACTGTACGCTGTGCCTGCCGGACAGCGACTGGCGCGGAAACAGCCACAGCAGCCCCAGCCCCGACAGGATCGCCAAGCCGTAGCCGACCGGCCCGGCCAGCCAGGGCGCGGGCACGAAGGTCACCGCGGTGTAGCCGAACACCGCCAGCCCCGCGACCAGCAACAACAGCAGGCCGGCCCAGCCGCCCGGCACCCACAACGGCGAGCCGCGCTCGCCGGATTCGTCTTGATCCGCCACCGAGTCCGTTCCTCTTCGCTCCGGCGGCCGCCCGCGCGGCGCGCGGGCCCGGCCGTCCGGACACGCGCACCCTAACGGCGGCCGCGGCGGCTTACAACGCCCGGTGCACCGCTTCGCCGAACAACGCGGTGTGGTGGCTGCAGTCGTTCAGCCGCACCACGTCGAGCCGATCGACGTTGTCGCCTTCCAGCAGGTTGAGCGTGGTCGGTGCCTGGCGGAAGGTCCACAGCTTGGCCAGCGGAATGCCGAGCACTTTGCACAGCAGCACCCGGTTGACCGCGTCGTGGGCGACCACCAGCAAGGTGTCGTCGTCGCCGAGGCCGTCGCAGGCGCGCGCGAACGCAGGCCAGGCGCGATCGAGCACGTGGACGATCGATTCGCCGCCGGGCATCAACACCTCGTGCGGGGTTTCGCGCCAAGCGCGCAGGCGGTCGCCGTCGCGCTCGCGGATCTCGCTGGCGAGCAGGCCTTCCCAGGTGCCGTGGGCGATCTCCATCAGGCCCGGATCGAGCTTGAGCATCGACGCGCGCTCGTCGCCGAGAGCGAGCTCGGCGGTGGCGCGCGCGCGGCTCAGCGGCGAGGCCACCGCGCGGGTGATCGACACGTCGCGCAGACGTGCGCCCAGCGCCTTGGCCTGGGATTCGCCGACCGGCGACAAGGCGATGTCTTCCTGGCCCTGGTAGCGGCCTTCGGCGTTCCACGGCGTTTCGCCGTGACGGGCAAGCAATATCCGCATGATCAGACCTGCGCCAGGGAGAGGATGCCGGGAGTCGCGCGCAGGGCGGCGAGTTGTTCGTCGTCGACCGGGCGGTCGACCGTGATCGCCGCGCGCGCCTGCCCGTCGCCGGCCGCGCCGAGGGCGAAATTGACGATGTTGACGCCGGCCGCGCCGAGCTTGGAGCCGACCGCGCCGATCATGCCCGGGCGATCCTCGTTGCGCAGCAGCAGCACGTGCGCCTGCGGGTCGAACTCGATTTCCACGCCGTCCAGCCGGACCACGCGCGGGCCGCGGTGCAGAGTCGCCTCGATCTCGCGGGTACGTTGTTCGCCGACCACGCGCAGTTTGAGCAGGCGATCGAAACCGTCGCCGTCGCCGCCCAGCGTCTCGGCCACGGTCAGGCCGCGCGCCGCGGCTTCCTGCAGCGCGTTGACCGGAGTCACCCGGCCCGAAGCGGTGCCGAGCAGTGCGGCCACCAGCAGCCGGGTCAACGGGCGCGTGTCGAGCGCGTCGGTGCGGCCGGCGTAGGTGATCTCCAACCGGGTCGGCGCCGGAATCAGGCGCGCGGCGAGCCGGCCGAGCGAAGACATCAGCGGCATCCACGGGCCGACTTCGCGCGCCGCCTCGGCGGTCAGCGGCGGCAGATTGACGCAGCCGGCGACCGCGCCGGTGGCGGCGAAATCGATGATCTGCCGCGCCAGGATGGTGCTGACCGCCTGTTGCGCTTCGCTGGTCGAAGCGCCCAGGTGCGGGGTCAGGATCAGCTTGGGATTGGCGCGCAGCGGCGAATCGGCCGGCAGCGGTTCGGTGACGAAGGTGTCGAGCGCGGCGCCGGCGATGTGGCCTTCCTCGATCAGCGCCAGCAGCGCGGCCTCGTCGACCAGGCCGCCGCGCGCGGCGTTGATCAGATAGGCGCCCGGCTTCATCGCGCGCATGCGCGCTTCCGACAACAGGTTGGTGGTTTCCTTGGTGCGCGGGATGTGCAGGGTGACGACGTCGGCCCAGGCCAGCAGTTCGTCCAGGGTCTTCAGCGGCACGCTGCCCTTGCCGGCCGCGGATGCGGGCAGGAAGGGGTCGTGCGCGGCGACTTCCATGCCGATGCCCTGCGCTTTGCGCGCGACCGTGCCGCCGATGCGGCCCAGGCCGATCACGCCCAGCTTCTTGCCTTCCAGCTCGAAGCCGGTCAGGCCGGCCTTGGGCCACTCGCCGGCCTTCATCCCGGCGTCGGCGCGCGGGATGTGGCGGGCCAGGGCGAACAGCAGCGAGATCGCGTGCTCGGCCGCGGCCAGGGTGTTGCCGTCGGGCGCGTTCATCACCGCGATGCCGCGCTCGGTGGCCGCTTCGACGTCGATGGTGTCCACGCCGGCGCCGGCGCGGCCGATCACGCGCAATTGCGCGGCGTCGGCGAGCGCCTCGGCCGGGACCTTGGTCGCCGAGCGCACCAGCACGGCATCGACCCCGTTCAGCGCCTGCGCCAGCGCGGCGGGATCCTTGATCGGGTCGGATACGACGACGTCCCAGCCCGCTTCGCGGAACAGGGCCAGACCGTCTTCATGAATGCCATCGCAGGCCAGTACTTTCATCGCAAGCTCCAGGTCGTGTGGGGACAGACGACGGAGCGAATGCGAGCCGGCACTACGGAAAGATCTCGGGCCCTGAACGGACGGGCCGCGATGCCGCCGACGGCGGCGCCGCGCGGGGCGGCATCGAACACGGGTCGGGAGACGGGGCCGGCTGGCATGGGAATCCGCGACTGCCCGCGCAGCCTAAGTCAGCGCGCTCGCGCGTGCAAGTGCGTTCGCGCGCTGCCCGGACCGCGTCCGGCGACGCAAGGGCAGGTGTGCAGGAATAAGCAATTTACGATTGCGCCGCGGACCCGCGTCACAAAGATACGATTGCGAGCACGCCGGCACATTGTGGAATCGCGACCGTCGTCCTAGCGTCTTCGCGCCGGCGCTCTGCCGGCATCGAAGAGAGAACGCCATGCGCAAGAAACTCGCTCTGACGCTCGGCTTCGCGGCGATCGCCGCAGTCGGCGCCGCAGTCGCCGCGATCGGCCCCACCGGTCCGGGCCAGTTCTATTACTACTACGACGACAACGGCAGCGTGGTCGGCTATCAGGCCATCAACTGCGACAACACCCGCGCCTCGTGGGGCAAGTTCACCAAGAACTACAGCGACGGCTATTTCATCTGCGATCCGGATCCGAACTGATCGCGGTCTGCGTCCGCGCATCGCACGCAGCCGCGGCCGGGACCGCGCGCGTCGCAACCTCGCGGACGCATCGTCGTTACGGTACCGAACGTACCGGTCCTAACAGCGCGCGACGCACGAACGCCGCCCGGCGCGAGCGACGCCCGGCGCGCAGCGCGCGCGTGCTGCGCGGACATCGCCGACATCCGGCCCTGCGCCGGATCTTCCTAGCAACGCCACTGCTCGATAAGGAGTTCGCCATGCGTAAGTCGTTTGCCCTCGGTCTCGGCCTGGTCGCCGCCCTGGTCGCCACCACCACCCTCGCCCGCCCGCCGGGTCCGGACGAAATCGGCGAGTTCTACGTCTACTTCGACGCCAGCGGTAACGTCGTCGGCCAGGCCCAGATGAGCTGCGAAGGCGTGCTGACCGAATCCGGCGTCCGCACCGCCAAGTACAGCGTCGGCCACCTGGTCTGCAATCCGCGCTGATTCCTGGCGCGCGTTCGGCATCGAAGGACCGGCCTCGCCGGTCCTTCGTCGTTGGCGCGCTTGTATTCGCCGCATGCGCTCGGCCGCCTGTAGGAGCGGCGTGAGCCGCGACAGCCGGAGCGATGTATGCGAGCGGGAGTTCCCGAAGCCAGGACCGACCCGGCAAAGGCAATTGGTCTAGTCGCGGCGGGGCTTCGGCCGGCGGCGTGGTATTGCATCGCTGCGGTTGGTCGCGGCTGACGCCGCTCCTACACGAGCCGGCCTCGCTCGCCCCTGTAGGAGCGGCGTCAGCCGCGACAACCGAAGCGATGTACGCGAGCGAGACTTTCCGAAGCCAGAACCGACCCGGCAAAGGCGATTGGTCTTGTCGCAGCGGAGCTTCGGCCGCAGCGTGGTATTGCACCGCTGCGGTTGGTCGCGGCTTATGACCGAAGGAAATCCCCGCGGGACGCCGCTCCTACAAAAGCGGCGCTATTTGCCGCCGGCAGGCACGCCCATCTCGGCCAGCAGGCGCGGCGCCGGGAACACCTCCTGCATGATCCAGCGCATATAGCGCTGATCCACCGAGATCGTCCGCGTCGCGGCCGGATCGAACACCCAGCTCGCGCTCACCGACTCCAGGTTGCTGTCGAACACCAGGCCGGCCAACTTGCCCTGCCCGTCCAGCACCGGCGAGCCCGAGTTGCCGCCGCTGATGTCCAGGTCGGACAGGAAGTTCACCGGCAACGAGCCCAGTCGCTTGTCGGCCAGCGCGCCGTAGCGCTTGGTGCGCACGCCCTCCAGCAGCACCGGCGGCGCCTTGAACGGCTCGCTGCCGGTATGCCGCGCGGCGATCTCCTCGGCCCGGGTGAACGGCAATGGTTTGGCGCCGCCGTCCTTGGTGTAGGCGACGACCGTGCCGTAGCCCAGGCGCAGCGAACCGTTGGCGTCGGGATAGGCGACGCGCCCCTGGCTCTTGCGGAAATCGGCCAGCGCCTTGAGGTAGGCCGGCCGCACGCTCAGGGTTTCGCCGGCGCGGTTGCGGATGTCGCGCTCGGATTGCAGCAGGGTCGGCATCGCCGCGATCGCGAACTGGATCGCGCCGTCCTTGCTCTTCTCGAACGCGGCGCTGTCGGCCTTGAGCCAACCGGCGCGCTGCTCCGGCGTGCCCAGGCGCGCCTTGCCCAGACGGTCGAGGGCGCGCTTGACCGCCTTCTCGTCGTCGCCTTCCAGCCACTGGTCCAGCGCGGCGACGCGCTGTTCCTTGGGCAGCTTGAGGTACTCGCGCAGCCAGTAGTCGTACAGCGCCCGGTCCACGCGCGGATCGGAACGGCGATCGGCCTGGCGCAGGCCGTTCTCGAACGCGGCCGCGTCGCGCTGGCGATAGCCCGCCTCGCGCTGTGCATCGGGCTTGGCCCGCTCGATCGAGTTGCGGTAGAGCTGGGTCGCCGCGCCCAGCGAGCCGGTCGCGAACAGCTGGCCCAGGATCAGCTCGCGCTCGCGCACTGCGCGCGCCTGCGCGCCGAGTTCGAGCAGGCGCGCATGCGCGGCCAGCGCCGGCTCGCCGGCCGCGCCCTGCTTGCGCAGCCAGGCCAGCAGCGCGGCTTCTTCCTCGCGCTTGGCCTGGACCGCGCCGGCGCGGCGGAAACCCTCGAGCTGGCGGTCGTAGTTGACCGCCGCGCCCTGCCAGCCGCGCACGGTCGCGGCGTACTTGCCGGCGATCTCGGGGCTCTTGCGCGTCTCGCTTTCGACCAGCGCGGCCAGGCGGCGGTAATGCCCGGCCACGGTCGGATAAGTCCAGTCGGCGTTGGCGGCGAAGTCGTCGGCCATCGCATAACGGTTGGTCAGGCTCGGAAAGCCGGCCACGGCGACGAAATCGCCAGCGCCCAGCGGCTTGTCGGCGATCTTGAGCCAGCGCTTGGGCTGATAGGGCACGTTGTCGATGGCGAACGCCGCCGGTTTGCCGTCCTGGCCGACGTAGGCGCGATAGAAAGCGAAGTCGCCGGTGTGGCGCGGCCACATCCAGTTGTCGTTCTCGCCGCCGAAGTTGCCGATGCTGTCCGGCGGCGCATAGACCAGGCGCAGGTCGCGGATCTCGATATTGCGCTGGAGCTGATAGCGGTTGCCGCCGCTGTAGCTGTACAAGCGGCAGGCATAGCCGCGCTCGGCTTCGCATTCGGCGATCAGCTGCCGCTCCAGCGCGTCGAGCGCGGCGATCCGCGCCAGCGGATCGGCGGCGGCGCTTAGCGCCGTCTGCACCCGCGCGGTCACGTCCTGCACCGAGTCGAGCACGAAGATCCGCGCGTTCGGCCCGGCCGAGACCTCGTCGTTGTTGGTGCCGGTGCGGAAGCCGTCGCGCAGCAAATTCTTCTGCGCGGTGGAATTGAGCTGGATCGCGCCGAGCGCGCAATGGTGATTGGTCAGCAACAATCCCTTGGGCGAGACGAAGCTGGCGGTGCAGCTGCCCAGCGGCACCACCGCGCCGAGCGGATCGCCCTTGGGATCGGCCCACTGCGCCAGTTGCTTGGGCGTGGCGCGCAGGCCGGCCTGCTTGAGCTGCGGCGCCAGTTCCGGCCATTGCGACGGCGTCCACAGGCCTTCGACCGCAAGCGCGGGACCGTTCCAGGCCGCCAGGCCGAACAAGCCTCCTGCCACAACCACCGCGCGGGCCAGCACCGTGTATCGCATCCAGACGTCCGATCGACTCGAAGGGAGGACGAGTCTAGCCCGGCTGTTTCGGCCAAGGCCATGCCGGATGCGGCCGGCGGCGATCGCGCGGCGGCCGGCCGGGACATGGCTTCACCCAACGCTCAGATTGCGCGGGTACGGGCGCTAAATTTCCGTTAACGCGGGGATTGGGGATTAGCAAGAGCAGGCGCAGTCCTTGCGAACCCTGTCCCTGTAGGAGCGGCGTGAGCCGCGACATCCGAAACGGTGAAATACCACGCCATCGGCCGAAGCGGCGCGACACGGTTCGGCACCGCAATTCCGGTATCCGCAGCCCGGCCGCCGCGCTTGCATACACCGCTTCGGATGTCGGGGCTCACGCCGCTCCTACGAGCCGTACGCGGCCGGCGCAAAAAAAAACCGGCCGCTAGGCGGCCGGCGTTTTTGGATCCCTGGTACCGCGGCGCGAAGCGTCTTACTTCTTCGGCTTCTGCATCGGCACGCCCAGCTCGGTCAGCAGCTGCGGCGCCGGATAGACCTCCTGCATGATCCAGCGCATGTAACGCTGGTCGACCGAGATCATCCGGGTCATGGTCGGGTCGAACAGCCAGTTCGAGCTCACCGATTCCCAGTTGCCGTCGAAGGCCAGGCCGACCAGCTTGCCCTCGCCGTCCAACACCGGCGAACCGGAGTTGCCGCCGGTGATGTCCAGGTCGGACAGGAAGTTCACCGGCACCGTCTTCAGGCGCTTGTCGCTCAGGCCGCCGTACTGCTTGCCCGCGATCGCGTCGAGCAGGCTCTGCGGAGCGTCGAAGGGCTCTTCGCCGGTGGCCTTGGCCGCGACTTCCTCGAGCTTGGTGAACGCGGCCTGCTTGCTGCCGTCGAGCTTGGTGTACGCCTTGACGTTGCCGAAGGTGATGCGCAGGGTCGAGTTGGCGTCCGGGTAGACCGCCTGCTTCTTGCTCTTGCGGTAGTCGATCACGCCCTGCAGGTAGGCCGGGCGCGCGACCAGCGCTTCGCCGTCGCGGGCCTTGCCTTCCTGCTCCAGGCGCAGCACCGCCGGGTACAGCGCCTTGGCCAGCTGGATCGCCGGATCGCGGCTCTTGTCCATCGCGGCGCGGTCGTCGTCGAGCAACGCCAGGCGCTCCTTGGTGCTGCCGAGCTTGGTCTTGGCTAGCTTGTCCAGGCCACGCTTGATCGCCTTCTCGTCGTTGCCGCCGAGCCAACGGTCGAGTTCGGCGATGCGCTCGCCGGCCGGCAGCTTGAGGTACTCGCGCAGCCAATAGGCCTGCAGCTCGCGGTCCATGCGCGGGTCGTAGCGGCGCTCCATCTGCTCCAGCGCGGCCTTGATCGACGGCAGGTCGCGCTGCTGATAGCCGGGCTCGCGCTCGGCGTCGGGCTTGGCGCGCTCGACCGCGAGCCGGTACAGCGTGCCCGAGGCGGCGACCACGCCCAAGCGGCGCAGCTGCGAGAACACCAGGTCGCGGTCGCGGTGCGCATTGGACGCTTCGATCAGCTCGACCAGCTTGGCGTGACCGGCCAGCGCCGGCGCGCCGGCCTTGCCGCGCTTGCCCAGCCAGGCCAACACCGCGTCTTCGTCGGCGTGCTTCTTCTTGGACACGCCGACGCGTTCGAAGCCTTCCAGCTGACCGTCGTAGTTCTTCAGCGTGTTCTGCCAGCCGCGCACGGTGCTGGCGTACTTGACCCCGATCTCGGGGTCCTTTTTCGCGGTTTCGCCGACCAGGGCGACCAGGTTCTTGTAGTGCTGGGCGATGGTCGGGTACGCCCAGCCTTCGGTGGCGTCGAACTCCGCCGCCAGGGCGTAGCGGTTGGTGCGGCCCGGGTACCCGGCGACCATGACGAAATCGCCCTCGCCCAGCGGCTTGTCGGCGATCTTCAGGTAGTGCCGGGGCTGGTAGGGCACGTTGTCCTTCGAGTATGCGGCCGGCTTGCCGTCCTTGCCGACATAGGCGCGATAGAAGGAGAAGTCGCCAGTGTGGCGCGGCCACATCCAGTTGTCGACTTCGCCGCCGTAGTTGCCGACGCTGCCGGGCGGCGCGTAGACCAGGCGCACGTCCTTGATCTCGATGCGGCGGAACAGGCGGTAGGTGCTGCCGCCGAAGAAGCTGTAGACCTCGCAGCCGTAGCCCGGTTCGGCCTCGCACTGCGCGATCAGGCGCTTCTGCACGGTCTCCAGCGCATGGGTGCGGTCGATCGGCTCGACCGCCTCGTCGATCGCGGCCTTGATCTGCGCGGTCACGTCCTGGATCGAATCCAGCACGTAGATGCGCGAGGCCGGACCGGCCGAAACTTCCTCGCCCGGCGTGGCGGCGTTGAAGCCGTCGCGCATCAGGTTCTTCTGCGCGGTCGAATTGAGCTGGATGGCGCCGTAGGCGCAATGATGGTTGGTCACCACCAGGCCGCGCGGCGAGACGAAGCTGGCGGTGCAGCCGCCGAGCGAGACCACCGCGCCCATCGGATCGCCGGTGAGGTTGGCCAGTTGCTTGGCGTCGAGCTTGAGTCCGGCCTTCTTCAGCGGCGCGGAAATCTCCGGCAACTGCTGCGGCACCCACATGCCTTCGACGGCGCCGGCCGTCGTGGCCAGGCCCAAGCCCAGCGTCCCGGCCGCGACGGCCGCGGCCAATGTCGTGTAGCGCATGCGTATACCCCTGATCGACGAAGAAAAATGGATTGCGAGTTTAACTTGCAACGGAATCAATGAGATAGCGCTTGGCCGAGGATCAGCAGACGGGACAGGGAAAGCCGCCCCGCTGTCCGCCGCCTCCTGTTCCGGCCTCATTCCGCCGGCAACTGCATTTCCTTCAGCAGATGCGGCGCCGGATACACCTTGGCCAGCAGCCAGCGCAGGTAGCGCATGTCGACGTGGATCGCGCGCTTGTAGCGCGGGTCGTACATCCAACTGGCGCTGACCGCCTCCCAGTTGCTGTCGAAGTTCAAGCCGATCAGGCGGCCGCGGGCGTCCAGCACCGGCGAACCGGAGTTGCCGCCGGTGGTGTCCAGGTTGGTCAGGAAGTCGACGGTCTGGGTCTTGAGCTGCGGATCGGCGGTGCTGCCGAAATCGCCCTTGGCGATGGCCTCGCGCAGCGGCTGCGGCGCGTCGAAGGGCTTGCTGCCGGTGTGTTTCTCGAGGATGCCCTGGACCGTGGTCAGGGCCTGGTAGCGCACGCCGTCGCGCGGGTCCATCGTGCTGACCGCACCGTAGCTGACCCGCAGGGTCGAGTTCGCGTCCGGGTACACCGCGCGGCCTTGGGAGTGCCGGTACGCGATCAAGGCGCGCATGTAGGCCGGGCGCAGGCGCAGCAGTTCGCCTTCGCGCACCTTGCCCTCTTCCTCGATGCGCAGGAAGGCCGGCGTCAGCGCCGCCGCCGCGCGCAGCAGCGAATCGTCCGAAGACTGCAGCGCCTTGGCGTCGCTCTTCATCGCCTCCAGGCGCGCGGCTTCTTCGCCGAAACCGGTGTGCGCGTACAGCGCATCGATGCTGCGCTTGAGCGCGGCCTCGTCCTCGCCTTCGAACACGCGGTCGATTTCGGCCACGCGCAGAGTCTTCGGCAGCGCCTTGTACTGCAGCAGCAGATGACGCAGCAGCTCCTTCTCCACCGCCGGCCAGTAGCGGCGCTGCATCTGCTTGAGGCGCCCGGCGATCAAGGTCTCGTCGCGCTGTTGATAGCCCGATTCGCGCTCGGCGTCGGGCTTGGCCCGTTCCAGCGCCAGGCGTTGCACGGTCAACGCGGCGCCGAGCAGTTGCGCCTGGCTGCGGATCGCGGTCAACAACTGGTCGCGCTCGCGCGTGGCCGCGCCGGCGTCGAGGACCTTCTGGGTCGAGTCGATATCGGCCCGGGTCGCGCGCGCGCCGGCCTGTTTATCCAGCCACGCCAGCATCGCCGCCTCGTCCTCGCGCCGCACCCGCACCGCGTCGCTGCGGCGCAGGCCGTCGAGCTCGCCCTGGGCGCGCTTGAGGGTGTTCTTGAAGCCGGCGACCTGGGCGGCGTAGCGCACCTTGGCCTCGGGGTCGTTGCCGGCGGCGGCCTCGATGGTCTTGATCATGCCCGCGTACAGATCCACTCGCGACGGCAGCTGCCACTCGATCTGCTGGACGAACTCGGACGCCATGCGGTGGCGGAAGGTCACGCCCGGATAGCCGGCGAGCATGGCGTAGTCGCCCTCGCGCACCGGCTCGGTGGCGACCTGCAGATGCCCCGGCGGCGCGTAGGGCACGTTGTCGGGCGAGTAGTCGGCGGGCTGGCCGTCCTTGCCGACGTAGGCGCGCAGCAAGGTGAAGTCGCCGCTGTGGCGCGGCCAGACGAAGTTGTCGACCTCGTCGCCGTAGTTGCCGATGCTGTCCGGCGGCGCGTACACCAGGCGCACATCGCGCAGCTCGAGCTGGCGGATCAGATAGAAGTCGGTGCCGTAGTACATGTTGGCGACGCTGCAGCGATAGCCCGCTTCGCGCTCGCATTCGGCGACCAGCGCCTTGCTGGCCGCGTCGACCGCGTCGTAGTAGGCGCGGCCGCGTTTGCCGCGCGCGTCCTTGAGCACGCGCTCGGTGACCTTGTCGAAGCCGGTGGTGACCAGCACCCGGAAGTCGGGGTTGGCCGGCAGCTCGGCGGCGCGGTCGGCGGCGACGAAGCCGTCGTGGATCAGGTCGCGCTCGGGCTTGGAGTTGTACTGGATCACGCCGAACGCAACGTGGTGGTTGGTCAGCACCAGGCCGTCGGCGGAGACGAAGGCACCCGTGGCGCCGCCGACCTTGACCACCGCGTTCATCGGCGCGCGGGTCAACTCGGCCAAATCGGCGGGATCGCCCTGGAAGCCGGCGGCGCGCAGCTGGCGCGCGATCTCGGGCAATTGCGAAGGCATCCACATGCCTTCATCGGCCTGGGCGGCGGTCGCGCACAGGGCCAGGGACAGGGCTAACACACGGGGGCGCATGGTCGTTCCGGGACATTACGAAGCCGCGACGATAGGCCAAGCCGGCCGACCCCGGCAAACCCGGGCCCGGCCCGCCCCGGGGCGGCGGCGTATAATTCGCGCTTCTTTCCCGCGCGGCGGCGCCGCGGCTCTCAGGTAACGACCCCATGACGCAAACGATGAAGGCACTGGTCAAGCGCGAAGCCGGCAAGGGCATCTGGATGGAAGAGGTGCCGGTACCGGTGCCGGGTCCGAACGAGGTGCTGATCAAGCTGGAGAAAACCGCGATCTGCGGCACCGACCTGCACATCTACCTGTGGGACGACTGGAGCCAGCGCACGATCAAGCCCGGCCTGGTGATCGGCCACGAGTTCGTCGGCCGCATCGTCGACCTCGGCCCCGGCGTCACCGGCTACCGCCCGGGTCAGCGCGTCTCGGCCGAAGGCCACATCGTCTGCGGCCATTGCCGCAACTGCCGCGCCGGCCGCCAGCACCTGTGCCCGAACACCACCGGCATCGGCGTCAACCGCAACGGCGCCTTCGCCGAATACATCGTCATGCCGGCCAGCAACCTGTGGCCGATCCCGGACCAGATCCCGAGCGAACTGGCCGCGTTCTTCGACCCCTACGGCAACGCCGCGCATTGCGCGCTGGAGTTCGACGTGGTCGGCGAGGACGTGCTCATCACCGGCGCCGGCCCGATCGGCATCATCGCCGCCGGCATCTGCAAGCACATCGGCGCGCGCAACGTGGTGGTCACCGACGTCAACGACTTCCGCCTCAAGCTGGCCGCCGACATGGGCGCGACCCGCGTGGTCAACGTCGCCAACCAGTCGCTCAAGGACGTGATGGCCGACCTGCACATGGAAGGCTTCGACGTCGGCCTGGAGATGAGCGGCAACCCGCGCGCCTTCAACGACATGCTCGACTGCATGTACCACGGCGGCAAGATCGCCATGCTCGGCATCATGCCCAAGGGCGCCGGCGCCGACTGGGACAAGATCATCTTCAAGGGCCTGACCCTGCACGGCATCTACGGCCGCAAGATGTACGAGACCTGGTACAAGATGACCCAGCTGGTGCTGTCCGGCTTCCCGCTCGGCAAGGTGCTGACCCACCAGCTGCCGATCGACGAATTCCAGAAGGGCTTCGACCTGATGGAAGCGGGCAAGGCGGGCAAGGTCGTGCTTAGCTGGAATTGACGAGAGCCGGGATTCGGGAATGGGGATTCGTCGACGCGATCCCTCCCCAACCGCTTCCTCGCCGCTGCGCCGTTTCGCTTTGCCAATCCCCGAATCCCAAATCCCCAATCCCATGCCCTCCCTGACCCAACACTACGCCGACACCCTCGACGAGATCCGCGCCGCCGGGCTGTTCAAGTCCGAACGCATCATCACCAGCCCGCAGTCGGCGCAGATCGTGCTCGAGGACGGGCGCACGGTGCTGAATTTCTGCGCCAACAACTATCTCGGCCTGGCCGATCATCCGGACATCATCCAGGCGGCCAAGGACGCGCTGGACACGCACGGCTTCGGCATGGCCTCGGTGCGCTTCATTTGCGGCACCCAGGACCTGCACAAGCGGCTCGAGAAGACCATCGCCGGCTTCTTCGGCACCGAGGATACGATCCTCTACGCCGCCTGCTTCGACGCCAACGGCGGCTTGTTCGAGCCGCTGCTGGGCGAGAACGACGCGATCATCTCCGACGCGCTCAACCACGCCTCGATCATCGACGGCGTGCGCCTGTGCAAGGCCAAGCGCTTCCGCTACGCCAACTGCGACATGGCCGACCTGGAGAAGCAGTTGCAGGCCGCCGACGCGGCCGGCTGCAAGACCAAGCTGATCACCAGCGACGGCGTGTTCTCGATGGACGGCTTCATCGCCCCGCTGGACGAGATCACCGCGTTGGCGAAGAAGTACAACGCCCTGGTCCATATCGACGAGTGCCACGCCACCGGCTTCCTCGGCGCCCACGGCCGCGGCTCGGCCGAGGTCAAGGGGGTGATGGACAAGATCGACATCTTCACCGGCACCCTCGGCAAGGCCATGGGCGGCGCGCTCGGCGGCTTCACCACCGCCAAGAAGGAAGTGGTCGAACTGCTGCGCCAGCGTTCGCGTCCCTACCTGTTCTCCAACTCGCTGCCGCCGCACGTGGTCGCCGCCGGCATCAAGGCCTTCGAGATGCTGTCGGCCGCCGGCGAACTGCGCGAACGGTTGGCGCAGAACACCGCCTACTTCCGCGAGCGCATGACCGCTGCCGGCTTCGACGTCAAGCCCGGCGTGCACCCGATCAGCCCGGTGATGCTGTACGACGCGCCGCTGGCGCAGAAGTTCGCCGCACGCCTGCTCGAGGAAGGCATCTACGCGATCGGCTTCTTCTACCCGGTGGTGCCGCAGGGCCAGGCGCGCATCCGCACCCAGATGTCGGCGGCGCATACCCGCGAACACCTGGATCGGGCGATCGACGCCTTCGTCAAGATCGGCCGCGAGCTCGGCGTGATCCAGGGCTGAGCCACCGGTGACGGCGGACACCGACCGCTTCCGCGACGGCGCCGGCACTCCCGGCGCCGTTCGCGTTTGTTGAGCCCGTGCGCGCCGCTCTGCGCCGCCGCTTGCTGCAAGCCGTGCGCACCGACGCGCTGGCGAGCTTCGCCCCTGCCGACGGCGTGTGGCGCACGCGCTGCCTGCACTGCCGGCGCGCGCTCGCCCTGCGCGAAGACGGCACAGCGATCGGCTCGGCCTCGCTCGAACACGTGGTGCCCAGCGCCTGGTTCGGCCGTCGCGCCGCGGCGGCGCTGACCGCACAGGTCGGCGAAGACGCCGACGACCCGCGCAACCTCGCCCTCGCCTGCGCGCCCTGCAATCACGGCAAGGGCGCCAGCCACGACGCGCGCGGCCCCGGCGATGCGCGGGCGCGGGACGTGGTCGCGGCGCTGCTCGATGCGCGCCTGGCGCGCTGGCGGGAGCCCCTAGGCGACGGGATGGGAGACTAGGGATTCAGGGGCAGAGGCCGGGACGCGTCGTTCGGTGTGGTGCCCGACGCGTTGTCGCGCATCGCGATGGAAGCTCAGGCCGAGCTCCGATGGCGCATCCATCCAATGAAATGGTGCGGGTGCGCCGCTGAGGTGGGGCATGCGGACGCAGTAACCGGGCCCCGCTCGCGGAAGGCCTGGTGTCCGTGCCGCCAACCGGATCTTCTCGACGCTCTGCCTGATCGGCCGACGGCGAAAACCCTCCCGCCAGTCCATTACCGCGGCCCAGCCAGCCAAACAGACGAGCAGCCTGACCCACCCCCCCTTCCCGCCTACGTGAGCGGGTATCGAAGGACTCGGCTTGGTTCTCATGCATGCCCCCTTCGCTCGCCCCCTTCGGGGCCTTCCGCGCACGGCACAGCATCCTCTCGCCGGCAGGGTTGAGGACCGGCTTCGGGATAGCAACCCGTCGCCCGATAAAAGTGCTTGAGCAATCGGGCGCGCAATCGAGCGCCTGTAGCGCAACCGCGAGTTCCCTTCCCGTTTCGGCAGGACGGGACGTCGCGGGGCTTTCTGGTTCGGCCGGGTTCCAAGGCCGCCGTAGCCGACCCGGCAAACCGGGATAAATGGCGAATAAATGCCTCCCGCGGTCTGCGGCGAGCGGTTTCTACATTCGCAACGTAACCACCGCCGAGGGGCGACCTCCGAATGCTCACAAAGGCTGTCGCCCCAGGGCGACGAAATGCGCCAATTCGCGCCCGTTTGACCGCGCAGGATCTGCAAGCGCACGAACTGCTTGGGTCTCCTCCTTTTTATCAATGGCCCGAACTTCCGGTGCCGGGTGCGGCGCCGGGCGGGACCCGCTTCGCCCGCTCGGCCGGTGGTACCGAGTCGACGGCCGGACGCCCCTCGCCGCGGCGAGCGCTGTCGCGAATTCGTCTGGACAGCTAGAGAGGCCGCTTCGATGAGAACCATGCATACAGCCCTGGCCGGCGCGACGGCAGCGCGGCCTTACCGGAGCCGCAGCGTCGCCCGGCACCCGATCGGGCGAATTACGATCTTGGCCGCGGCGTTGCTGACAATGCCGGTCGCACACGCGCAGTCGACCTGGCGGGCGCTGGTCGACGAAACATTCGGAACGGGGGCGCCGAACGTCAGTACTAGTCCGACGGTCGAACTCAACCCCGGCACCACCGACTATGCGCCCAACACGAACACCACCGTTTACAACGGCACGGGCGGGGTGGCGGACGGGCAATACTCGGTCACCAAGAACCCGACCTACAGCGACGACTTCGGCTTCGGGTACAGCAATCAATGGCAGCACGGCGGGGACCACACCACCGGCACCGGCTACATGGCGTTGTTCAACGCCAATCCGGCTCGCCTGGGTGAGGCCAACGGCACCTACTACCTGTACAGCACTGCGGTGGCCGACATCCCCGGCGCAAGCTACCGTTTGAACTATTGGGCCGCCAATATCCTGCGCTCGTACGCGGGCGGCGGTTATTTCGATGCGTACATCGGCATGACCGTGCGCGACGGGGCCAACGGCACGGGCATCCTGTACGGCAGCGACCCCAACGGCGCAACGGCCTTGCCGCGCGCTTCCAATGCCGGGGGCCCTGCTTTTGGGATCACCCCGCCGCCGGATGATTCGGTGCCTGCGGTTCAGAACGTGATCCCTTGGATCAATCGTTCCCTGCAGTTCCAATTGCCGGTCAATTACGCCGGCTCGGCCCTGTATTTCAATTTCTACAATTCCGCGCCTGCTTTCGTCACCACCTCCGGCAACGACTTGGTGGTCGACGACATCCTGATCGAAATGGCCACCGCTACGATCAGCGGCCGAATCTATCTGGACAACAACCAGAACGGCCTCTACGACGCCGGCGACGGCCTGTTCAGCGCAACGCTGCCATACGTGGCAGCGATCGGAAACAACGGCAAAGTCATCGATTTCGTTCAGATAGCCGCTGACGGCACCTACGCGCTCAACTTGGCTGCGTGGTCCACGGCCGACATCGGGCAAAAGCTCGTCCTGCTCAATTCAGCGCCCGCCCCAGGGCAGACGATCAACACTGCCTCCTGGCCCAGCGGCCATACCGTGATCAGCGAAACGCCCAATGCCACCTACGGCTCCACCGGCGTGCAGCCGCGCGATGGCATCCTCAATGTGCTGCGCTCCGACGATCCCAGCGGCATCCATCCCAATTTCAATATCGGCCTGATCCAATACGCGACGTTGCGCGTCGTGAAGTCGGTGCCGACGGGTCAAGGCGCGGCCTTCGATTTCAGCCAGTCGGGAGTGCCGGCAACGGCGACCGGTTCGCCGAACGCGGCCACAGCAACCAACTTCCAACTCAATCCCTCGGTGGCATCAGGATCTTCACTGACCGCGACCCAGACCTACAGCAACATTGTTCCTGCAGGGACCATCGCTCTCAACGAGTTGAATAGCGCCGACATCAATCAGTACGACCTAGTCAACATCGTCTGCGCAGATGCTGCGGGCGCGCCGGTAGGCAGCCTGTTCTCGACCAATGTTGACAACGCCGCCCCGAGCGGCTCGCCGAACGGCACGGCGACGGTGACTCTGGTGCCCGGCGCTGACGTGACTTGCACGTTCAACAACGTGCGCAACCCGCGCATCGTGATCGTGAAGAATACGGTGGGGGGCGACGGGACGTTCAACTTTACCCAGACCTCGTCGCTGGCCGGTACGACGGTCAACCCGGCCGGTCCGCAGGTGCTGACTACGGTATCGGGCTCGGCGGTGACGAACACCAGCGTGGAGGGACTGTCGGGCGCCAACACGACGACGGTGACGATTACCGAGATGCCGACCGCGGGGTTCGCGCTGACCGCTTTGAGCTGTACGGACCTGGGCAGCGTGGGCACGCAGCCGACGATCGCCACCGATCCGGCGACGGGAGTGGCGACGCTCAGCAACGTGGGCACCGGCGATCAGGTGCAGTGCACGTACACCAACACCAAGCAGGGCACGATCACCATCGTCAAGGACGCGGTGCCGAACGATGCGCAGGATTTCGCCTTCACTACGACCGGCACGGGCCTGAGCGGCTTCAGCCTGGACGACGATGCCGACGCTACGCTGTCCAATACCAGGACCTTCACCGGTCTGGCCGCAGGCAGTTACACGGTGACGGAAGTGGCGGCGGCGGCCGGCTCGGGCTGGAACCTGACCGGCTTGAGTTGCAGCGATCCCAGCGGGGGAACCACGACCAGCGGGGCGACGGCGACGATCGGCTTGGCTACCGGCGAAACGGTCACTTGCACGTACACCAATACGCGCAGCCTGTCGGACCTGTCGATCAGCAAGACCAATACGCCGGGCTCGGGGCCTAACGACCAGGCCGGCGACACGCTGACCCGGGGCGCAACCACGACCTATACCATCCTCGTCACCAACAACGGCCCGGACGCGGTGACCGGCGCGATCCTGACCGACCCGCCCGGCAGCCGCATCGGCCTGACCTGCACCGCGCCTCCGACCTGCACCGGCACGGCCTGCCCGGCCGGGTTGACCCTGGCGCAATTGGGAAGCGGCGTAGCGTTGGGCACCTTGGCTAACGGTGCGAGCGTGACGGTAACGCTCACCTGCGTGGTGAATTAGGAAAAGGCGGCGTAGTTCGCACGGCTCACTCATCCTAGCGGTCGGCCATCACCCTATTTCTCCGAGCGGGTGCACTATCAGGACGGGGCGGCCACAGCGGCCGCCCCGTCGGGCCGGGCACGCTCAAGCGTCGCGCATCGCCTGTTCCAATTGCTGCATGGTCATGTTGAACATCAGCAGATCCATATCCAGCTTGACCCGATGTTCCATCGAGGTCGGCAGCTGCGACAGGATCGCCAGGTCCATCTCGATGTACTGGCTTTGCAGCTTGGCCATCTGGCCCTTGGAGACCGCCAACTCCATCGCCGTGCGGTTGCTGTACAGGCCGCGGTTGAGCGAATCCAGATTCTGCTGCTGCAGTTTGGCCAGCTGGACGCTGAGCATGGTCGCGTCCATATGCGCGCGCGTGTAGTAGAGCCGCGCCTGGGCGACGTTGCCGTTCTGCACGTGGATCTTGGCGATCTGCAGATCCATGTCCAGGACCTGCCGGTCGTAACGCACCGCTTGCAGGATCTGGTTGGCGATCGCCGGATCGGCGATGGCGCCGGCGCTGAAGCTCAACAATGCGGCGACCAGCAGAGCGCGCAGGCGCTGGGTCCAGGCGTGGGGCTTGCGCGCGGGCGTGAGGGTTTGCTGCGACATCGTAGGTCTCTCCTTGGCATGACGAGTCGGCGCGCCGCGGGCCGGGGGCCGCAAGGCGCGATGGGAACCACGTTAGGGTTTGCGATGCTCCGATCGGGCCGGCCTCCTGCGGGCATGGCCCGGGCCGGCGGCGCACCTCCTTGTCGCGCGATGGCCGCGCGCGGAGCGCAGCGGCGTTTCCGGCGCCCACCATAAGCCGCGGACGGCGCCCGCGACCGTTACTGCGGTCGGATTTCCGCTGCCGCCAGGGTGCGCCGCGGCACGCTCAGCGCAGCCGCTGCAGGTCCTGCGGGTCCAGCCGCCGCCATTGCCCCTTGGCCAGATCGCCGAGCGCCAGCGCGCCGATCGCGACCCGTACCAGCCGCAGCACCTCCAGGTCGAACGCGGCCAGCAGGCGCCGGATCTGCCGGTTGCGGCCCTCGTCGAGCACGATCTCCAACCAGGCGTTGCGCTCGCCGGCGCGCAGCAGGGTCGCCGACTTGGCGCGCAGCCGCTCGCCGTCTTCGGCGACGCCGGCATGCAAGGCCGCGAGCAGGGCGGCGTCGGGAATCGCGTCGACCTGTACGTGGTAGGTCTTGTCCGGGCCACGCTCGGGGTCGGTGATCGCGGCCGCCCATTGCGGGTCGTTGCTGAACAGCAGCAGGCCCTCGCTGGCCTTGTCCAGCCGCCCGACCGGCGCCAGCCAAGGCAACGGCGAGCCGTCGAGCTGAGCGCCGTCGAAGCAACGGTAGACCGTGTCGCGGCCGCGCTCGTCCTGGGCGGTGGTCACCAGGCCGCGCGGCTTGTTGAGCATCAGATAGAGGCGTTGCGCGGCTTCGATCGCCTGACCGTCGACGGCGATGCGCTGACGTCCCTGCACGATCGGAAACTCCGGATCGCGCACCACCCGGCCGTCGACCGCGACGCGCCCGGCGGCGATCCATTTCGCCGCCTCGCTGCGCGAGCATAGGCCCTGCTTGGACAGCACGCGGGCCAGACCATGGCGGGGCGGAGGCGGACTCAAGGCGACGACTCGGTACTCGGCTGCGAAACGACGGCGACCGCCGCGCACGGCGCCAAAAACGAAACGGCCGCAGGCAATGCCCGCGGCCGCATCGCTTGCGCCGCTGGCGCGGCTTACTTCTTCTTGCCCTTCTCGGCCGCGGCCGGCGCGGCTTCGGCGACCGGCGCCGGTGCGGGCGCAGCCGCCGTGCCGTTGCCCTTGGCCACGCGCACGCCCTTGGCCTTCATCCAGGCGCTGAACTCGTCGGCGGTCATGCGCTTGCCGCCCTGGCTCATGTTGAAGCGCCACGGCGTGTTGTCGAATTCGGTCTTGGGCTTGTAGGCGGCCGGGTCGTTGGCCGAGGGCATGCCGGTCGAAGCCGGCGCGGCCTTGGCCACGTTGCAGCCTTCCAGGCGGATGCGCAGCAGCACCTGGTCGACCGACAGGGCTTCGTCCAGCGCCTGCGACAGCACGCCGCTCGGCGCGCCGAGCTGGTGCGCGGGCGCGACCAGTTCCGGCGCGATCGGCGCGATCAGGGTCGGCTCGACCGGCTGCGCGCGCGCGGCGGTGAGCGCCGCGCAATTGGCGGTCTGCGCCTGCGCCGCGGCGGCGAACAGGAACAACGACGTGGCGGCAAGGACTCGGCGCATGTGGATCTCCCGGGTTCGGCGCGAACGCATCGCCGCACCGTTGAACGATGCGCCAGTGTAGGCGCGGCGAACGCGCCGGACAACCCGCGAAATCAGGCGGTTATCGAGGTTTTTTCGCGCGATGCTCAATTCAGCTTGGTCAGCTTCGGCGCGGCCGGCGCCGAGCGGAAAAAAACGAAGCCCGGCGCGAGGCCGGGCTTCGTGGGTGCTGCCGCGCGCAGGCCGGAGCCTGCGCCGTTCCAGACGATTAGTTCTGGACGTTCAGCTCGGTACGACGGTTGACCTCGCTCTTGCAGGCCGGGAAGGTCTGCGGGGTCGATTCCAGCGGGCGGCTCTCGCCGTAGCCGACCGGACCCTGCAGGCGACCGGCGTCGACGCCATTGCTGGTCAGGTAGTCGTAAGCGGCCTTGGCGCGACGCTCCGACAGCTTCTGG
>NZ_HG424447.1 GCF_000336385.2 Lysobacter antibioticus HS124
AAGTAACCAAAGAAAACGCCATGGCGGTTTCGGATCAAAAGCCGTTATGGGACGGAGCGTGCGCGGGGCTGGTCCGCACCGGCCCTCCCTGGCCTGACCGCGCACGGCCCGTCTGCCTGCGGGCCGCCCTCCGGGGCTTCAGGACGTTCTCGCAAGTTCAATGCGGTGCCAATCTCTTTACGGCAACGGCAACGGCAACGGCAACGGCAACGGCAACGGCAACGCCTTAGGAGTTGGGGAAGCGGGAGTAGGCAGGCCGAGACCCCACGGCCTAGCCGCGAGTGACCGATACCACCCGGCCCGCATAGGGCCGCCACGCCTGTCGCGGCCTTGCTACGACCAATTGGCTAGGACGGCCGCTTGCCGGGACGCGCCACGGGGCTGCTGAACAGGCCACCACCCCGGGCCCCGGGCTGGCCCGGCTACCCCCATTAATAAGTAGGCCGGCACACGTCCGCCGACGGTGCGCGGGGGCTCGCGGGGTTGCGTCGCTGCAACATGCGTCCGCCGCGGGCGCCGTGCCATGATGGCCCCGCGGTGAATAGACCGGGGGCCCTCGGCGGAGCGCTGGCCGATCCAGCCGGTGCACGGCGTTAGCCGTTCAGACCAGGTGCTATCCTGCCGCTGTGACCCCACAGGACGCGGGGTGTGGGGAGATCGGGATGAATCGCGACGTGACGGTGCCGACGATGGCCCGTGAGACCGACAATACGACTGCGACCGCGGCGCCGACGGATGCGGCGACGGCCGTCCTGACGCCCGGCGAATTCGAATTGTTCGCCGAGATCGGCCGGCCGCGCCGGGTCGAAGCCGGCCAGGTCGTGTTCCGTCGCGGCGAACTGGGCACCACCATGTTCGTGATCGCCCGCGGCGCGGTGCTGCTCGACTTCGGCGACGACCTGGTGACCAAGCGCCTGGGCGTGCGCGAATTCTTCGGCGAGCTCGGTCTGCTGATCGGCGACCACGCCCGCAGCGCCGACGCCATCGCCGCCACCGACGGCCTGCTGGTCGAACTGCGCCACGAGGAGTTCCAGCGCCTGGTCGACCGCGACCCGGCCCTGGTCTCGCATTTTCTGCGCCGCGCGATCATGCGCGTGGTGCTCAACGAACAAAGCCTGATCCGGCGCCTGCGCCGGCGCAATCAGGACCTGGAGGCCGCGCTCGACAGCCTCTACGCCACCACCCACCAGCTCAACCAGACCGAAGAGCTGGTCCGCACCGACGATCTGACCGGCCTGTACAACCGCCGCGGCCTGACCCTGCACCTGCAGGAGAGCCGCGCCCTGGGCATGCCCGAAACCATGGGCCTGATCCTGGTCGACTGCGACCGCTTCAAGCAGGTCAACGACGACCACGGACATCTGGCCGGCGACCGGGTGCTGCAGAGCGTGGCCAACATCCTGCGCTCGGTGGCCGGGCCGGAGGACATCGCCTGCCGTCTCGGCGGCGACGAGTTCTGCCTGCTGGTGGCCGCCTCGACCCGCCAGGACGTCATGCGTTTCGCCGAATTCATCGTCGCGACCGTGCACGGCCTGCTGGCGATCCCGCAGTCGCCGCCGACGATCTGCCCGGTCAGCGTCGGCGCCTGCCTGGTCAGCGCCAAGTACGATTGGAACGATTGGTATGCGCATGCCGACGGCGCGCTGTATCAGGCCAAGCGCCTGGGCGGCAATCGGGTGCACTGGCAGGATGCCGAACTGACGCCGGCCTGAGCCGTCGTCGACAAGGATGCCGTTGATGAACGACGCCCATCGCCCGAACCCCGACGGGCCGCAACTGCGGACCCTGTTGCTGACCGACCTGTGCGATTCGACCACTCTGGTCGAACGGCTCGGCGACGGCCCGGCGGCGGGTCTGTTCCGCGAGCACGATCGTCTGGTGCTGCAGCTGCAGCAGCGTTGGCGCGGGCGCTTGATCGACCGCTCCGACGGCCTGCTGCTGCTGTTCGAGCGCCCGATCGACGGCCTCGGCTTCGCCCTGGACTACGCCCGCGGCCTGCGCGAACTCGGCGCCAGCCGCAAGGTCGAGCTCAAGGCCCGCGCCGGCTTGCACGTCGGCGAAGTGCTGACCTGGCGCAACAGCGACGAGGCGGTGCGGGTCGGGGCCAAGCCGGTCGAGGTCGAGGGCCTGGCCAAGCCGATGGCGGGCCGGCTGATGGCGACCGCGCGGCCGGGCCAGATCCTGCTCTCGGCGGTGGCCGAGCCGCTGGCCCATCGCGCCGCGCGCGAGCTGGGCGAGCGCGGCCAGCAGCTGCTGTGGAAATCGCACGGCCGCTGGCGCTTCAAGGGCGTGCCCGAGCCCCAGGAAATCTACGAGGTCGGCGAGCCCGGCATCGCGCCGCTGCGCGCGCCGCCGAACGGGCCCAAGGCTTGGCGCGACATCCCGCTGTGGCGGCGCCCGGCGGCGCTGGCGGCCGAGATCGCGGTGCTGGCGGTGATCGGCACCGGCATCTGGTTCGCGACCCGGCCGCAGCCGGCGATCGCTTTCAACCAGCGCGACTGGGTGGTGGTCGGCGACTTGCGCAATCTGACCGGGCAGAGCGTGCTCGACGATTCGCTGGAGCAGGCGTTCCGGATCAGCCTGGAGCAGTCGCGCTACGTCAACGTGCTGTCCGATCTGAAGGCGCGCGACACCCTCGACCGCATGCATCGCAAGCCCGACACCGTGCTCGACCGCGCGATCGCCTCGGAGATCGCGCTGCGCGACGGCGCGCGCGCAGTGATCCTGCCGACCGTGGCCGAGGTCGGCGGGCGGGTGCGGGTCAGCGCCGAGGTCATCGATCCCCACACCCAGACCACGGTCTACGCCGAATCCGCCGACGGCGTCGGCGCGGCCTCGGCCCTGGCCTCGATCGACGAGGTCACCGGTGCGCTGCGCGGCAAGCTCGGCGAAGCGCTGAAGAACATCGAGAAGGACTCCGAACCGCTGCCCAAGGTCGCCACCGGCAACCTCGACGCGCTGCGCGCCTACGCCCTGGGCAGCAAGGCCTATGCGCACCGCCAGTTCGACGAGGCCCTGCAGTACTTCCAGCGCGCGGTGCAGATCGATTCGAATTTCGCGCTCGCCCATATGGGCGTGATGCGCGTTTACGTCAGCAACGCCGACACCGATGCGGCGCGGCCTTATCTGGAAAAGGCGCAGCAACTGCGCGACCACCTGACTCCGCGCGAAGCGCTGTACCTGGACGCCTGGGCGGCGGAGTTCGGCCCGCAGCCCTCGCTGCGCGCGCCGCCGAAGTGGAAGCTGCTGGCCGGGGTCTACCCGGACTACTTCGCCGGCCGCTACCAGTACGCCTGGTCGGAATTCCTCGCCAACCGTTTCGACAGCGCGCTGGCGGCGACCACCGCGGCGACCGCGCCGCAGGAACCGCTGCGCAACGTCGCCTTCGAACTGGCCGGCCGGGTGCATTTGTCGCAGGAGCGCTACGCCAAGGCGATCGAATCGTTCAAGCAGGCCGAGGCCAGCGGCCACTACCCGCCCAACCGTCGCCACGCTGCCGCGCTGGCGGCGATGCGCCGTTTCGACGAGGCCAACCGGATGCTCGACGCGCTCAGCGCCGACGGCGACATCGGCTCGGCCAACCTGACCGTGCAGTTCGAACGCATCGCCGTGGCCCTGGACCAGGACGACCTGGCCCGCGCGCGCGAACTGTCGCGCAAGGCCGCCGAGGCGGCGCGCGACGCCGGGCTGCTGGTGCGGCATCCGATGCGTTTCACCGATTTGCTGGTACGCAGCGTATCCGGGCAGAACCCGCCCAGCGCGAGCGAGATCGAACAGTTCGCCCAGGGCGTGCTCAACGACGCGGTCAAGCCCGGCAGCGCCGACCAGGACGACTTGTCGGCGATCGCGTTGGCCGCGGTGCGGCTGGCGCAACGCCAGGGCGAGCGCGGCGTCGCCGAACGTTTGCTGCCGCGCGTGGCCGGGCTGGTCGATGTCAGCGGCAACGGGCAATCGCGCAAGCTGCTGCGGATCGCCTATGCCGAGCAGGCGCGCCTGGGCGGCGATCCGCAACGCGCGGTGCGCGAACTGCGCGCTCTGCTCGACGGCAGCGAACCGTTCCAGGCCCGGGTCGCGTTGCGCGATGCGCTGCTGGCGGCCGGCCGGGCGGAAGAGGCGGCGAGCGAGAACCGCTGGATCGCCGACCACCGCGGCCGCGCTTACGCCGAGCCGATCGGCGGCCAGGTCTATCTGGCGATGAACGTGGCCGATGCTGCGCGCGCCCGGCGCGAGGCGCCGCGCACGGCGGCCCTGATCCAGGTGCTCGCGCCGGTCGCCGCCGCGGGCTGAGGCGCCGCATCGGCTTCGACCGGGTGCCGGCGGCGGCGCTGCTCGAGCGTTCGCCGGACCGCAGCGCGATCCGGCGCGATCTGTGCCGCGATCGGACGGCGGCGAGGTCGATACGACGGAGCGCGACGGGCGGTTCCGTCGCGGCGGCAGGCTCCCCGGCCCGGCGCCGCGCGGAATCGCCGATGCGGTTCAGCTCAGCGTGCCGCCGCCCGAACCGATCGTGCCGCCGGGGCCGACGGCGCCGGCCGCGGTGGCCTGGACATGGCCGAACTCGAGCACGAACACCACCGTGTGGGTGCCGGCCGAAGTGAAGTAATCGCGCAGCACGTCGCGCGAGGCCTGCAGTTCCTCTTTGCTCGCCAGCAAGCTGACGTTGAGGCAGCTGCCGCCGGTCAGCGCGGCTTCGCTCTGCAGCGGCGCCAGGCCGACGCTCTGCAGCGCCCCTTCGGGGTTGCTGGCGAAGAGTTGGCGGAACTGGTCGTCCGAGCTGAGCAAGTCGAGCAACTTGTCGGCGATTTCGGGCGCCAACGGCGGATGCCCGCCCTGGCCGGTGTTTTCGATGGACATCTGTTTCCCCTTGTGAAGATCCGTCTTGGATCTGTCTGCGGCGGAATTTATCCCTGATATGGAGCGACTCACAACCTTCGGGCTCCACAGAGCAGTCACGCGAAAGCGCAGAACGGTCGGCCAATGGCGATCCAATGAACGCGTTCAGCTAGCTGCCTGCGGCATCGCCCGGCATCATGGCGCCTGCCGGCGCGATTCGCGCGCCGCACGCGCCGCGCGGCGGCGGTCCTACCACCACTCGGGGCGTTCATGCGTATCCGCCGTTGCAGCGTGCTGTTCCTGGAGCCGCGCGAAGACGTGGCGTTCGATCTGTCGTCGCTGTTGGCCGGCGGCGCCGGGTTGGCGCGGCAGCGCCGCTGGCTGGCGCTGGCCGCGCACCTGGACGGCGAGATCGAGATCGATGCGGCGCAGCGCGAATTGCTCGGCCGGATCAGTCCGGGCGAATGGAGCGAGGCGGCGGCTTTCGACGCCGACGCGGCGACCTTGGCGGGCCTGCTCGACGTGGGCCTGGTGCTGAGCGACGGCGACCCGCCCGCGCGGGCGGCGCTGCGCGAGCGCGACGAACGCCTGCGCGAGGCGCATTGGTGGCCGGCCGCGGCGATGATGCACCGGCTGGCGCGCTGGCAGGGCCTGGACAGCGTCGGCGCGATGGAGGCCAACCAACTGCACACCGCGCCGGACCTGCGGCGCAAGCTCGGCGCGCCGCCGGCGCATGCGCCCTCGCGCGCCGATGCCGGGCCGACGCTGGCCCTGCCGCGCGTCGGCGACACCAACTTCGACCGCCTGCTCGCGCAGCGCGCCACCTGCCGCAACTTCGATCCCGAGCGCGCGCTGAGCCGCGAGCTGTTCGCGCACATGCTGCAGCGCGTGTTCGCCGCGCAGTCGATGGTCGCCGTCGCCGACGATACCGTTTTCCTCAAGAAGCACTCGCCTTCCGGCGGCGGCCTGCACCCGACCGAGGCTTATCTGATCGTGCAGCGGGTCGACGGCATCGCCCCGGGGCTCTATCACTACCACCCGGTCGAGCACGCGCTGGAACCGCTGCCGGCGCCCGAAGGCGAGCTGCATGCGTTCGCGCTGCGCGCCCTGGCCGGCCAGCACTGGTTCGCCGACGCCGCGGCGATGGCGGTGTTGACGCCGCGCTACGCGCGCAGCTTCTGGAAATACCGTTACCACGCCAAGGCCTATCGAGCCCTGGTGCTGGACAGCGGCCACCTGTCGCAGACCCTGTATCTCAGCGCGACCGAGCTGGGCCTGGGGGCGTTCGTCACCGCGGCGATCAACGAGGTCGATATCGAGCGCGCGTTCGGCCTGGACCCGCTGGTCGAAGGCCCCTTGGCGATCTGCGGCTTCGGCTGGCGCGGCGAACGCATGCGCAATACCGAGTTCGATCCCAGCGGCGCGATCTGGCCGCGAGCGCCGCAGTAGCGCGCAACGCTGCGTACCGGCCGCGGCGAGACGACGCACACGGGACGATGTCATGCTGTAGCTCCGTTGCGACAGGTGCGCGCGCATGTGGCCCGACCGCCGTATCCAGGACTTGTTCGGCATCCCATTGCCGATCGTGCAGGCGCCGATGGCCGGGCCGAATCTGGCCGAGCTGGCGATCGGCGCCATGCAGGCCGGCGCGCTCGGCTCGCTGCCGTGCGCGATGCTCGGCGTCGAGCAGGCGTTGGCGCAGTGCCGGCAGGTGCGTGAGGCGACCGCGGCGCCGCTGAATCTCAATTTCTTCTGTCATCGGCCGCCCGAGCCGGACCCCGCGCGCGAGGCGGCCTGGCGCGATCGGCTGGCCGGCTACTACCGCGAATACGGCCTGGACCCGGCGATGCCGCTGACGCCGTCCGGCCGTGCGCCGTTCGACGAGGCCTATTGCGAGCTGGTCGAGCAGGTGCGGCCGCAGGTGGTCAGTTTCCATTTCGGCCTGCCGGCGGCGCCTTTGCTCGAACGCGTGCGTGCGGCCGGAGCGCGGGTGATCTCCTCGGCGACCACGGTGGCCGAAGCGCGCTGGCTGGAGGCGAACGGCTGCGATGCGATCGTCGCCCAGGGGGCGGAGGCCGGCGGCCATCGCGGCGTGTTTCTCTACGACGGCCCGTTGCAAGACGGCGTCTCGACCCAGCTCGGCCTGTTCGCGCTGTTGCCGCAGGTGGTCGATGCGGTGCGGGTGCCGGTGATCGCCGCCGGCGGCATCGGCGATGCGCGCGGCATCGTCGCCGCGTTCGCGCTGGGCGCAGCCGCGGTGCAGCTGGGCACGGCGTATCTGTTCTGTCCCGAAGCGAAGTTGTCGCCTATGCACCGTCAAGCCCTGCGCGAGGCGCGCGACGACGGCACGGCGCTGACCAATCTGTTCACCGGCCGGCCGGCGCGCGGGATCGTCAACCGGCTGATGCGCGAACTCGGCCCGATGTCGCCGCTGGCCCCGGAATTCCCGCTCGCCGGCGGTGCCTTGGCGCCGTTGCGCGCGCAGGCCGAAGCCGCCGGAGGCGCCGATTTCACCCCGCTGTGGTCGGGGCAGGCGGCGCGGCTGGGGCGGGATCTGTCGGCGTACGCGCTGACGCGCAGTTTGGCCGAGGAGAGCCTGGCGATGCTGGCGCGCGCAGCGGGTTGAGCGGGCCACGCAGGGCGCAGCGAAAGCGAATGACGACAACCCCTTTTTAAAAGGAGGAAGCCGCTCGAGTTGCGCGAACCCGTAGGCGCTTGTCATCCGCCGCCGGACGCCTTCCCCCAAAAAAAGGGGGAAGGACGATTCGCTGCACCGCAGCGCCGCGCTCGGCGCGCCACGCCTCAGGCCTTCGGCAACTCCGGCAGGCCGAGGTCGCGGATGACCGCATCCAGGTGGCCGATGGTGCTGATGTTCGCAGGCACCTTCACCGCCATGCCGTTGCCGCCGTGAATGAACTTCTCCGGCCGATAGACCGTGGTGTCGCCGCCGAACTTGCCGACGTCGCCGTCGATGTCGTCCAGGGCGTGGTGCATCTCGTCGCGCAGCCGCTCGAGCTTGCCGCTGTCCAGCCCCTTGATCCAGAGCGCGAACTTCTGCTGGTCGGCGGGGTCGTCGAGCTTGTAGCCCTTGTCGCTGGCATAGCGCGCGAGCAGCGTCACCGGGCTCCAGCCTTCGCCGCTCTGATCGACCAGCGCCGTGGAGGCGGCCTCGCCGAAACCGGCATGGCTCAGGAACTTGGCCGAGGTTTCGTTCATGTGCGCATTGGAGTGATCGACCCGATCCTTCATGGTCAGGCCGATGGTGCCGATCGCGACCAGAGCGATGCCGACCGGTCCCAGCCAGCTGCCGGCGCCGAGCGAAGCGGCGAGGCTGGTGCCCGACAGCGCGGCCATGGTGCCGCCGACGCCGCTGACCGCGTACAAGCCGGCGCGGACGTTGTCTCCTGCGGAGTAGCTGGTCGCCGCCGCCCAGTAATCGAGCCCGGCGCTGAGGTGGCCGAACACGCGGTCGGCGCGGGTCATCCGGCCCGGATCGAGGCTGGTGTTGTCGTTGGCGCGGTTGCCGGCGCCGAAGCGGCCCAGGGCCGAATTCTCGGCGACCATGCCCAGGCCGACCGCGAGCTCGGTGCCCTTCTGGCCCAGCGAGGCGGCGTCGACGATGGCCTTGATGTCGTTGCGGTTGGCCAGGGTGAACTGGCCGTCGTTGGCCTTGCCCTGCGAATTGAGGTAGCCGATGGTGGCGAAACCGACCCCGACCATCCGCAGCACCTGGCCGACCGGCTGGTTCTTCTCGAAGGTCGGGCGATGGCCTTCGGCGGTGAACCGCTTGTCAACGTTGTCCATCGCCTCGGCGTGGGTCTTGAGCTTGTCGACGATCTGCTGGGTGCCGTCGCCGGCCGCCGGCAAGCTCTTCTTCAGCTCATCGACCAGCTTGACGTAGCTCTGGTACTTGCTGCTGTCGACGTCCATGCCCAGCGCCTTGACCAGGGTCGGGTTCTTGAGCCGCTCGATCGCCTGCTCGGCCTGCTGGATGCTGGCCGGGTTGCGCGGGTCGTAGTTCTGCGCCGCCGAGAGCACGTCGTTGCGGATGTAGGCGTTGGCCAGTTCCTTGGTCAGCTTCAGCCCCTGCTCGCCGAGCTTGGCGTCGTAGGCGTTCTTCTGCATCAGCCGCTTGCCGGCCTCGCTGTCGATGTATTCCGGATGCTTCTTGAGCGCCAGGCTGATCGCGTACGAGGACTTGCTGTCGCCGAGGATGCCCTCGATGGCCTTGTCGGCGGCGGCCTTCTGGTCCGGCGGCAGGTTGCTCAGGCTTTCGATCTGGTCGAGCAGGGTCTGGCCGCCCTGGGCGACCTTTTCCTCCATCGCCTGGATGTTCTTTTCCCAGTTCGGGTCTTTCTTGAGTTTGTCGGCGGTGTAGTCTTGGATCGCCTTGTTGAGCTGATCCGGCGTCATCGAGCCGCCGTGATTGCTGATCAGCCAGGTCAGCTCGTCGGTGGCCTTGGCCAGCTTGTCGACATCGCCGTTGAGGCTGCCGGCATAGGTCTTTACGCCTTCGATCGCGGTGGCGGTGATGCGGTCGCCGCCGCCGGCCTTGGCGATCGCGACCAGCAGGTCGGGACGCGCGCCGTCGGCCACGGCGAGATGGATCTGGCTGGCGTCGACCGGCAGGTCGGCCATGCGCTGGACCACCGCAAGGCCGTCCGCCGTGTTGCCGACGCGTCCGGCGATTTGCACCAGGGCGGTGGTGCCTTCGATGCCCAGACGAATGCTGTAGCCGTCCTTCTCGGCGCGCTGGAAGAAATCGTTCAGGGCATCGACGCCGCGTCCGGCCAGTTCGTTGGCGACGCGCGGATCGGCCTTCTCGACCAAGGCCTGCAACTGCAGCAGGCTTTCCTTCGGCGGTGCGCTCGCGCCGTTGCGCGCGTTCTCCCATGGCTCGCCCTGCAGCGGCTTGGTGAACGACGGCACGATCTTCTCGTCCATCAGCTTGTCGAAGCCCGGGCTGGACAGCAACCGCGACTGCGCCTCCGGCGACAGCTTGGACAGATCGCGGCTCAGCGATTCGACCGCGCCCTTGGCGTCGCCCATGGCGTTGGCGGTCGACAGCGCGGTGTCGACTTCGTGCTGCACGCCGAAGTCCTTGACCGCGGCCTCGGCCGCGGCCTTGCCGGCCGGGTCGTTTTCGTAGCGCTTGATCACCGCCGCGCCGTACTGCTCGATCGCCTTGCTGTCGAAGATGTCGCCGGTCGGGCGCGAGTGCGCGGCGAATTCGGCCTTGATCTCGGCGCCGATCGCGTCGCGCAGTTCGGTGCGCGCGGTATCGGCCTGGCTGGCGTAGCCGCTGCGCAGCGGCTGATAGTCCGGGTCGTTGTGGTTGCGCTGGTAGCCGCTCTCGAATGCGGTCAGATTGTCCTCGGCAGTGAGGTACTTGCTCATCGCCTGGTCGCTCTTGCCCTGCTCGGGCGTGGCGTTCGGCGCTGCCTTGGGTGCGGCGTGCTGCTTGATCGTCGGCACGATCAGACTCTGGCCCGGCTGCACGTCGCCGGCGTCGATCTGGTTGCGGTCCGCGATGTCCTGCGCGGTGACCGGCGCTTCCGGCGTGCTGTACTTCTGCGCGATCGACTCCAAGCTCTCGCCGTTTTCGACGGTGTGGAATTGCTCTTGCGGTTGCGGCGGCGGCACCGTCTGCGCCGGCTGCTGGAAGTACTGCGGGTAGTAGGAAACGCCGTCGAGAGTCGGGAAGCCCATGGGGCGATCGCCTGCGCTGAGGGGAGGTCGGCGGATTAGAACAACAAGCGAAGGGATCGACTAGCTAGGGAGATCACGGATACCGTTTGTCATCGAAACGACATGTTTTCGAGATGTTTCCGCACGATCGGATGTGTAGCGAATGCGTGCGTTCGCGACTCGCGTCACGGACGCATCGACGCTCGCGGGCGTCGGCTTGTGTTCGAAGAGGCTCGCTGTGCAGGCGCTTCGTCGCGTGTCTTCGCGATGCCTGCCTCGCCACGGTCGAGCGCGCACGGCGCACCGGCCCGGCCTGCGCCGGCGGTGGATGGCGTGCCGGCGAAAGGCTCAGGCATCGGCAACGGAGCGCTGCCGTCGCCGGCACGTTCGGCGCCGTCGCGACGTCCGGTGCGGATCGGGCGCCGCGCACCGGCCGGCCGCGGCTCCCGGCTTGCCGCGCCGCGGTCGGGCCGGCTATCAGCGCTCCTGAGCGGGCTGCTAAGCTGGGCCCGACCCCGACAAGGACGAGGTGTTTCGCCCGGACGGACGCACTCCGCGCTGGGCCCATATCCGCATGAGGCAGGTGGCAGATGAGCAAGCTTGGGGTCGCGGACCGGCACAGCGTGCGGGTCTGCGGGCAGCGCGCCTGCGCCGGCGGACGCCGGCCCGCGCGACCGGACGATGCGATCGCCCCCGACGGCCCGGGGCCGGCTGCCGGCATGCCGGCGGATAAGGACTAGGGGCGGCGCGATGCCTGGATGGGCCGAGGCGGTTCGTTGTCGTCCCCCGGTGCGGACTCGCGCGGCGGTGTGGCTGGGCGCCTGGATCGCCGTCGCCGTGTCGAGCGTCTGCGCGAGCGCGCAGGCCGCGGCCCAGTGCGACCCGCCGCGGGCCGCCCGGACCTTGCCGCAGCCGGCCTTGTGCCTGCAACGGGCCAAGATCGCGCCTACCGCCGCCGACGGCGGCGCCGCGGCGCTGTTCGCGCAGGCCAAGTCGCAACTCGAGGCGGGACGTCTCGACGAGGCCGAGCGCGCGCTGGATTGCGCCGAAGCGGTGATCGGCAACCCCGGCGACGCCGGCCTGCGTTACGAGCTGGTGCGCCGTCGCGGCATCCTCGACTTCCGTCGCGAAGCGGTTCCGCAGGCGCTGACGCGCTTCGAATGCGCGGCCGCCCTGTCGGCCGAACTCGGCGATCGCGCCGCGACCGCGCGCGACCTGAGCAACGTCGGCGCGGCCTTGCGCCGGCTCGGCGATTTCCGCGGCGCCCTGCGCAGCCTTACCGCGAGCCTGGACATCCAGCGCGCGCGCGGCGAGGTCTCCGGCGCGGTGCTGAACAATCTCGCCGACGTCTATCGCGAACTCGGCGAAACCGAACCGGCGATGCGCTACTACCGCGATGCCCTGGCCGCGTACCGGGCCAAGGCCGAGCCGGTGGAAGCCGCGCATGTGCTGGAAACCATGGCCGAGGTCGCATTGGACACCGGCGATGCGCGCCAGGCCTCTGCCTGGTTGCAGGAGGCGCTGGCGGCCTATCGCGCCGACGGCAACCGGGTGTACGAATTGCGCGTGCACGACGGCCTGACCCGGGTCGCGCTGTCGCAGGGCGACATCGCCCAGGCGCAGCGCTGGAGCGCCGCCGCGTTGGCCCTGGCCGACGCCTGGAAGCTGCCATTGCCGCCGGCGCTGCAGCTGCAGATCGCGCGCACCGCGCAGTTGTCCGGAAACACGGCGGTGGCCGCGGCCCGATTGCGCGAAGCCTTGGCGGCGGTGCCTGAGGGCGATCCGATGCGGGTGGCCTTGCTCGAAGCGCTGGCCGCCGCTCAGGAAAGCGCCGGCGAGGCCGCCGCGGCCAACGCCACCCTGCGCGAAGCGCACGCCAAGGCGATCGCCCTGGCGCGCGCCCAGCACGACCGTCAGTTGGACTGGTTGCGGGTGCGTTTCGAATCCGCTGAGCAGCAACGCACCATCGCCGCGCTGGAGAGCGAAAACCGACTGCGCAGCGCGCAGTTCCAGCAGCGCACGCTGATGCTGTGGTTCGCCGGAGCGGCAGGGTTGGCGGCGGTGCTGGGCGTGTGGTTGCTGTTGCAGCGGCGGCGCCAGCGCGAGCGCTTGCGCGAGGAGGCGCGGCGCGTGCGCCACGAGGAGGAGCTGGCGCGCTATCGGCGCGAGGCCGACGCCCTGGCCGAAGACCGCAGCCTGCTGCAGGCCCTGCTCGACAGCCGCGACGACGCGTTGTGCCTGCTCGATGCGGAAGGCCAGGTGCTCGCGGTGAACCGCGCCGGCCGCTTGCGCCTCGGCGCCGGCGACGAGGAGGGCCTGGTCGGGCAGCCGCTGGCGGGGTTTTTCGACGAGGCCGGCGGCCATGCCCTGGCCTCGGCGCTGGAACGCATGGAAGACAGTGCGGCGCAGCGCCTGTCGCTGGCCACGCGTCAGGGCCGGCCGTTGATCGCGGCATTGGAACCCTGGTCGGGCGGCGACGGGCTGGTGGTGCTGGCGCTGCAACCGAGCGACGCCGCTACGACGGCCGGCGCGCCGATCGCCGCAACGGCCGCGACGGATGCGACGGATGCGACGGATGCGACCGGCGCGGAGCCCGGTGTCGTGGTCGGCGCGGCGTCCGTCGCGGCCGCCGACGGCGCCGCCGACGCGGCGATGCGCGACGGCTTCCGCCGCAGTCTGGTCGAACTGATGTTGGCCACGCTCGAAGCCTGGGAACGCGCCACCGGCACCGGTCGCCTGGAACTGGCGGAGAAGAGCCGGATCTGGCGGGTCAACATCGACGACGGCCGCCTGCGCGCGCGGGCGCTGGAGCGTTATCTGGCCGTGTCCAAACTGCCGCGCAATCCGCGCTGGCGCGACGTGCTGCGCTCGGCCTACTACGTACTGAGCCGTTGCGACGGGCTGCCGGCCGACAGCCGCGCCGCCTTGCAGCAACGCGTCGATGCGGTATTGGCCTATACCCGTCGCGACGCGATGGTGTGAGCGGCGTCCCTGCCGCATCGGTTCACTTGGCCGGCCGCGGCGGACACACCGCGCAAACGCCGGTGGCGCCGTCGTCGAGGCGATACTCGGCGTGGTGGCCTTCGCCGGCATAGCTGTCGGGGCCGAACACGAAGGGCACGGCGTCCTTCAGCGGCGTGACGATCTTGCAATAGGCGGCGAGCGTCGCGCTGGCGGTCAGCCAGTCGTCGTGCTCGACGATGCCGCACTTGTCGGCCACTTCGCGCAGCTCGTCGCCGTCGAACTCGAACTTGGCGACGATCTCGGCTTCGCGCTTGCTGTCCAGGCACCAGTCCGGCGGCAGGGTTTCGTGCGCCCGGGCGCTGGGGACGAAGGCGATGGCGGCGGCAACGGCGACGATCAGGGGAGGTAAAGCACGGATGCAAAACATGAGCACTTCCTGTGGCTGGGAGACCGGTCCAGGGTAGGTGGCCGCGGCGCGCCGAAGCCAGCGCAGCCGCGGGTATAAAACGGGAATAAAACGGCCTAAGGCTTTGTTTCTTATGGGGCGCACCGCAGTCGGCATGCTCGTCGCTTACCGCGCACGTTGTCGTCGTGGCCGCGCGCCGCGGCGGCGGCGACCGATGTCGCTGGTTCTGGGGCGCGTGGGGCGGGGTTGCCCGGATCGGGCATGCGACGGGCAGGCGCCGGTGAGGCGTTACGGCGGAGCGGCGATGGCGCGCGCCAGGACCTCGAACACCCGGCTGTCGGCGGATTGGGCGACGTTGAAGCGCAGGAAATCGCCGGCGCTCTGCGACTGGCTGAAGGCATTGCCCGGCGCCAGGACCACTCCGTCCTTCAGGCAGGTACGGGCGATGGCGGCGGCGTCGCTGCCGTCGGGCAGCCGGCACCAGGCGAACATGCCGGCCTGCGGCCGCAGCCAGGGCTCGATGCCGAGCGCCTGCAGCCGGCTCAGGGTTTTGTCCATCGCCTCGGCCAGGCGCAGCCGCACCGCCTCCATGTGCCGGCGATAGCCGGCGTCGGTCAGTGCGGTCAGCACCGCGTCGGCGGCCAGGCGTCCGCCGCCGAAACTGGTGGCGATCTTCAGGTCGGTCAGGCCCTCGATCCAACCGGCCGGCGCGGCGATGTAGCCGCAGCGCAGCGAGGCGGAGATGGTCTTGGAGAAGCTGCCGATATGCGCCACCCGCGCCAGACCGTCGAACGCGGCCAGGCGCGGCGCCGGCGCGAGCTCGAAGTCGGCGAAGATGTCGTCCTCGACGATCGCCAGCCCCGCCGCATCGGCGAGCTTGAGCACGCGATGGGCGACCACCGGCGACAGCGTCGCGCCGGTGGGATTGTGGATGCCGGAGTTGGTGATGTAGAGCCGCGGCGCATGCTCGCGCAGCGCAGTCTCGAAGCGCTCCAGGTCCGGGCCGTTGGCGGTGTAGGGCACGCCCACCACGTGCGCGCGATGCGCCTTGAGCAGGGCATGGAAGTTGAAATAGCACGGATCGTCGACCAGCACGGTATCGCCCGGTTCGAGCAGATAGCGGCAGATCAAGTCGATCGCCTGAGTGCCTGATTCGGTCAGCAGGAGCTGTTCGGGCGCGGCTTCGACCCCGGTGGCGGCCAGGCGCCGGCACAGGAAACGGCGCAGCGCCGGATGGCCCAGCGGCGTGGCGTAGTCGGTCAGCTCCAGCGTGTCCGCCCGCGCCAGCGCGCGCAGGGCGCGACGCATTCCCGCTTCGTACATCCACGACGCCGGCAGCCAGCCGCAGCCCGGCTTGAGCGATCCGGCACCGGTTTCCAGCGCCTGACGCGAGACCCATAACGGGTCGATCGCACGGTCCAGCCGCGGGCCGATGTCGGTCAGCGCCAGGGGCGCGGCCGGACCGGCGACGTAGAAGCCCGAGCCCGGACGGGAGGCGACCGCGCCTTCGGCGGCCAGCCGCTCATACGCCTCGACCACGGTCGAGACCGACAGCCGCATCGCCCGCGCCTGGGCGCGCACCGAGGGCAGGCGCGTCCCCGGCAGATAGGCCCGGGCGGCGATCTTCGAACGGACGTCCGCCATCACCGCGGCGATGCGCGTGCCCTTGCGTTGCATCCGATCTCCTTCGACTGTGCTGGTTCTATTGCCATAACAGTCACTTCGAATTGTATTGGGATTGTGCCTGTTCGAGCCGACCGCCGGGTGATTTGCTGGGCGCCGGCGATGAAGGAGTCTTCGGTGAAAACGAGCACCCGCGGCTGGATCAACGGTTTCATCGGCGTGGCCATCTTCGCCGGCTCGCTGCCGGCGACGCGGATCGCCGTCGCCGATTTCGATCCGACCTTCCTGACCTGCGCGCGGGCCACCATCGCCGCCGTGCTGGGCCTGGCCCTGCTGGTGCTGTTGCGGCAGCCGCGGCCGCAACTCGCGGACCTGCCGTCCATCGCCGTCACCGCCCTGGGCTGTGTGGTCGGGTTCCCCTTGCTGACCGCCCTGGCCTTGCAGCACGTGACCGCCGCGCATTCGATCGTGTTCGTCGGCCTGCTGCCGCTGTGCACGGCGGTGTTCGCGGTGCTGCGCGGCGGCGAGCGTCCGCGGCCGCCGTTCTGGCTGTTTTCGCTGCTCGGCAGCGCGTTCGTCGTCGGCTATGCCGCCTGGGGCGGGATCGAAACCTCGCTGCGCGGCGACTTGCTGATGCTGGCCGCGATCGTGCTATGCGGCCTGGGCTACGCCGAAGGCGCACGGCTGTCGCGCACGCTGGGAGGCTGGCAGGTCATCAGTTGGGCGCTGGTGCTGGCGCTGCCGGCGATGCTCGCGATCACCGTATGGACCACGCCGGCCTCGTTGCGCCACGTCGGTGTACCGGCCTGGCTGGGGCTGGCCTATGTCTCGCTTTTCAGCATGCTGATCGGTTTCGTGTTCTGGTATCGCGGCCTGACCCAAGGCGGCATCGCCGCGGTCGGGCAATTGCAGTTGCTGCAGCCGTTCATGGGCCTGGGCCTGGCTGCGTTGCTGCTGCACGAAAACGTGAGCTGGACCATGCTGGCGGTGACGCTGGGCGCGGTGATCTGCGTCGGCGGGGCGAAGAGGTTCGCCCGATAGCGGTCCGCAGCGTCGCAGCATCGCTGAGTGATGGACGATGCGCGTAGCCGGCGGGCCGCGATCGTCCGGCCGCAATCGTCCGGACCATGAGCGGGCACCGCTCGCGCTACGCGGCCTGTGGCGCATGGGCGCTGCCGCGTTCGCCGCGCCGGTAGCCGATCGCTTCGGTCAGGTGCGCGGTGGCGATGCTTTCGCTGCCGGCGAGGTCGGCGATGGTGCGGGCGACGCGCAGGATCCGGTGCAGCGACCGCGCCGACAATTGCAGCCCTTCGACCGCGCGCTCGAGCAGGGCCTGATCGCGCGCGGTCAGGCGGCAATGCGTTTCGGTCTGGGCTTGGTCGAGGCGGGCGTTGGGCTGGCCGGCGCGCGCGTGTTGGCGCTCGCGCGCGGCGAGCACGCGTTCGCGCACGCAGGCGCTGCTCTCGCCTTCGGGCTGGTCGGGGCGCAGTTGCGCCGGCGGCAGTCGCGGCACCTCCAGGTGCAGGTCGATGCGGTCGAGCAGCGGCCCGGAGATGCGCGCGCGGTAGCGGCGGATCGCTTCCTCGGCGCAGCGGCAACGGCCGCTGCTGTCGCCGGCCCAGCCGCAGGGGCAGGGATTCATCGCCGCGACCAATTGGAACCGCGCCGGAAACTCGGCGCTGCGCGCCGCGCGCGACACCGTCACCGTGCCCGATTCCAGCGGTTCGCGCAGCACTTCCAGCGCGCGCCGTTCCCATTCGGGCAATTCGTCGAGGAACAACACGCCATGGTGGGCCAGCGAGACCTCGCCGGGACGCGGGTCGGCGCCGCCGCCGATCAACGCGACCGCGCTGGCGGTGTGGTGCGGGGCGCGGAACGGGCGCTCGCGCCAGCGCGCCGGGTCCAGGCCGCGACCGTCCGCGCGGCCGGCCACCGAAGCCACGGCGGCCGTTTCCAGGGCTTCGTCTTCGCTGGCTTCGGGCAACAGGCCGGGCAGGCGCGAGGCGAGCAGGGTCTTGCCGCAGCCGGGCGGACCGATCAGCAGCAGGTGATGCGCACCGGCTGCGGCGATCTCCAGCGCGCGCCGCGCCTGCGCCTGGCCGCGCACGTCGCGCAGGTCCGGTCCGGGTGCGTGCTGCAGCGGCACGGCCTGCGCCAGCGGCAGGGTTTGCCGGCCGGCGAGTTGGCCGCAGACTTCCAGCAGCGTGCGGCCGGTGCGCGCTTCGACCCGGCTGGCCAACGCGGCTTCGGCGCCGTTGCCTGCCGGCACGATCAAGCGCCTGCCAGCGGCCGCGGCGGCCAGCGCCGCCGGCAACACGCCGTCGACGGCGCGCAGTTCGCCGGTCAGGCCGAGTTCGCCGAGGAACTCGCATTCGCCCAACGCGTCGAGCGGAATCTGGCCGCTGGCGGCGAGGATGCCGAGCGCGATCGCCAGATCGTAACGGCCGCCGTCCTTGGGCAGGTCGGCCGGCGCCAGATTGACGGTGATGCGCCGCTGCGGAAACTCGAAGCGCGCGCATTGGATCGCCGCGCGCACCCGGTCCTTGGCTTCGCGCACCGCGGCCTCCGGCAGGCCGACGATCGACATCGACGGCAGCCCGCCGCCGAGGTGCACTTCGACCCGCACCGCGGGCGCGCGTACGCCGCTGCGCGCGCGGCTGTGGACGAGGGCGAGGTTCATCGCCGGTTCCTGGCGGGCGGCGGCGGGCATCGTGTAGGCATGGTCCGGTTCCGATGACGATGGCCGCAGTCTGGGCGAGGGCGCAGTTCGATGCCGTCGGTGGCTGCGGCGCGCGGTCGTCGGAAAATGCCGCATCGCAGTGTGCGGCGGCGAGTGTGGCGCCGGAGCAAGCGCTGCGCGGGGAGAGGCGATGTTGCAAGGGGCGCGGCAGGCGGATTGCCGCGGCTGCGTCGCGCGCGGGCTCGCTCGGCGATAGCCGCGCTGGGCCATCGTGAGTTTCGTCGCGGTGGCCTGCATCGCGGGGGCAGGAGGACGCGAGTGTTCGATGCCTCGATGGGCGGCGAGTGAGCGTTGTCTTTTTTGCGCCTTCCTTGGCCGCAACTCAGGCCGTTCGCGCGCGGCAGCGATGACCGGCGACGGTCGCTACAGGGTGCGGCAAAAGGCCGCATCGCCGCAGATTCGGCCGCCGCGCGCGGGGCGAGGGGAAGAAGGAGGAGGGCACCGGCACCGCCGATGCCCGTGGGCGGGCGCCTGTCAGCGCCGCGACGGCGCGATGCCGTCGGGCGTCAGTGCTGCGGCGTCGACGCGTTGTCGAGCTGGGCTTCGAGTTCGGCCACGGTGCGCTGCAGTTCTTCGAGTTTCTCGCGCGTGCGCAGCAGCACCGCGCGCTGGACTTCGAATTCTTCGCGGGTGACCAGATCGAGTTTGGACAGGCCGGTCTGCAGCACCGACTTGAAGTTCTGTTGCAATTCCTCGCGGCTTTCGCGCAAACCCGGCGGAACCAGGGAGCTGAGGCGGCGGGCGAGGTCGTCGATGGCGTTCAGGTCGATCATGAGGGGAAGTGCTCCTCCGGCAGGACGCCAGTGTCGGCGTCGGACCGGGGCGACGCCGTCGGCCGAGGCCGCGGCGGGCTGTGGGAAAAGTCCGGAGTGGATGAGGCGGTCACTACATCATGGCGCCGACGCGGCCGGCAAGTCTTGGTTCGGGCGGTTCGCCGGAGTCTTCATCCAGCGTTGCCATCCTCCGACGCATGCCGCGCTGGCGATGTGAACGCCGTCCATCCCGCCGCGCGACGGCGGGCGGACGGCGCGCGGCTAGGTCGCGGCGCGCCGGCGCGCTATCCTGCGCGCCAGTCGCCGCACCGATCCGGGTGCGGCGGACGCAATCGGCGCGGTGGAGACAGGCGTATGAAGATGGTCATGGCGGTGATCAAGCCGTTCAAGCTCGACGACGTGCGCGAAGCGCTCGCCGAGGCCGGCGTGGCCGGCATCACCGCTACCGAGGTCAAGGGCTTCGGCCGCCAGAAGGGGCATACCGAGCTCTATCGCGGCGCCGAGTACGTGGTCGACTTCCTGCCCAAGATCAAGCTCGAGGTCGCGGTCACCGACGATCAGGTCGAAACCGTGGTCGAGGCGATCATGAAAGCGGCCGGCACCGGCAAGATCGGCGACGGCAAGATCTTCGTCTGGGATCTGGAACGCGCGGTGCGCATCCGCACCGGAGAGCTGGACGGCGACGCGTTGTAAGTCGGCTGCGGCGTCGCCGTAGCGCGCCGTTTCGCTCTGGAGAAGGCGTCGATCGATCGGCGCTCGCGCCGGCGCATCGCAGGCTCGCGCGCGCAAAGATCGTTTCGAACGCCGTTGGCGCACGGGCGCGTGTGCGAGCGACAGTGTTTGCGCGGACGATTGTTTTCGTGTGCGGCGGCCGAGGAGGGCGGTCGCGGTTTGCGCCGCTCCTCGCCCGTGCTGCGCGGTGATCGGGGATCGCCGGAGCCTTCAATCCTCGCGGTCGGCGTCGAGGAAGGCTTGCAGGGCCGGCGCGCGCGGGCGGTTGACCAGTTCCAGCCGGTACAAAGGTCGGTTCAAGGCCCGGTCTTGGTCGCCGTCTCCGCCGTCGAAGCCGATCGTGCGTACCCGGCGCATGGTCGCCAGGTCGGCGATCACGGTTTCCGGAAGCAGCGCGATGCCGGCGCCGGCGGCGACCGCGCGCGCGATCGCCTCGTTGCTGCCGATCTCGATCACCCGCGCCGGGACGATGGCGTGTGCGGCGAACAGCGATTCGGCGACCTGGCGCGTGCCCGATCCGGGCTCGCGCAGCAGCCAGGTCTGCCGCGCCAATTCCTCCAGCGAGGGTCGGCGGCGTGCGCCGAGCGCGCTGCCGGAGGCGGCGATCAGGCGCAGCGGTTCGCTGCGCCACAGCGTCGACTCGATGCGCGGGTCTTCGACCCGGCCCTCGACGAAGCCCAGGTCGACCGCGCAATCGATCACCGCGCGGCTGACCTCCTCGGTGTTGCCGACCACCAGTTCGAAGGCCAGGCCCGGGTGGCGGCGCACGAACGGGCCGATCCGCTGCGGCAACCAGTAGCCGGCGATGGTGGTGCTGGCGCCGATGCGCAGCCGGCCCTGGCGCAGCTCGACCCGATCGCGCACGTCTTCGATCGCGATCCGTTCCAGGGCGAAGATCGCCCGCGCATGTTCGAACACCGCCCGGCCGTGTTCGGTCAGGCGCACCCCGCGCACCGCCTTGGCGTCGCCGCCGCTGCGTTCGATCAGCGGCAGGTCGAGCTGGTGTTCGAGTTCGCGCACAGCCTTGGACACCGCCGACTGGCTGACGAACAAGGCCTCGGCGGCGCGCGAGAAGCCTTGCTGCTCGACCACGGTCAGGAATACGCGCAGCAGGTGCAAGTTCATTGCATGAGTCCAGCTCATGGATGCTTGAATTATATGTATTGGACTCCCTGAACGGGCAGGCCTACCGTGGCGCCAGTTTCCGCCGGAGCCCGCCACCGTGTCCGCCCTGAATCCGACCTCGTCCGCCCCCGCCGCCCCGCTCGGGGTTCACCGGCAGCACGGGTTCTGGCCGGGGCTGGCGCTGACCGGCGCGATCGCCGCCGCGGCGATGGGCCTGGCCACGTTGCCGGCGCTGCAGGGGCTGGGCTTGAGCGCGCTGACCCTGGCCATCGTGCTCGGCATCGCCGCCGGCAACACCTTCTTCCCGGCGCTGGCGCCGGCCACCGGCAGCGGTGTGGACTTCTGCAAGGCACGGCTGCTGCGGCTGGGCATCGTGCTGTACGGCTTCCGGGTCACCTTCCAGGAAATCGCCGGGGTGGGCTGGGCCGGGCTGGCGATCGATGCGGTGGTGGTGGCGAGCGTGTTCGGCCTGGCCACCTGGCTGGGCACGCGCTGGCTCAAGCTCGACCGCGAGACGTCGATGCTGATCGGCGCCGGCAGCGCGATCTGCGGCGCGGCGGCGGTGATGGCGACCGAGCCGGTGGTGCGCGCGCAAGCGCACAAGGTGTCGGTGGCGGTGGCGACGGTGGTGGTGTTCGGCACCGTCGGCATGTTCGCGTACCCGTGGCTGTATCCGTATCTGGGCCTGAGCGAACACGCTTACGGCGTCTACGCCGGTTCGACCATCCACGAAGTCGCCCAGGTGGTGGTGGCCGGGCGCGCGGTCGGCGAGACCGCGGCCTCGGCGGCGGTGATCGAGAAGATGCTGCGGGTGATGCTGCTGGCACCGTTCCTGTTGCTGCTGTCTTCGCGCGTCGGCGCGGCCGACGGCGCCGCGCGCGCGTCGAAGATCGTGGTCCCCTGGTTCGCGCTCGGCTTCGTCGCGGTCAGCGGACTGAACTCGCTGCATCTGCTGCCGGCGACGGCGAAGGCGGCGATCGTGCAGCTCGATACCGTGCTGCTGGCGATGGCGATGGCGGCGCTGGGGCTACGCACCCATGTCGGCGCGATCAAGCAGGCCGGCGCCAAGCCGATGCTGCTGGCGGCGATCCTGTTCGGCGTGCTGACGGTGGGCGGGTATGCGTTCAACGTCGGCGCGGCGAAGCTGTTCGGCTGAGCGGCGAGGGCGCAGCGACGCCCGCCGGCCTGGCGGACACGGCGCATCGCCACCGGCGTGCACGCGCTGCCGGCATTGGCCGGCACGTGTTCGCAGCGCAGGCTGGCGCTCGTATCGTCGGCAAAGAGCGCCGTCGCAGCGATCCACGCGGATCGCTGCGATCGCTCAGAGCGCGAGTTCGATGACGCCGCAGGCCTGGCGCGCGCCGGCATTGCCGGTCGGCTGGCTCTTGTAGTCGTCCGGCGCGGCGTGAACGATCACCGCGCGGCCGGCGATGTCGTTGGCCGCGCCGCCGCCGAGCGCCACGCCGCTGGCGTAGGCTTCGACCTTGGCCACGCCCTTGGCATCGGCGACCAGATTGTTCATGTCGCCGGCGTGATGGGCGCCATGCTCGACCTGGCCGTGCGGTTGCCCGGCCGGATTGAAATGGCCGCCGGCGCTGCTGGCATCGGCGGCGCTGCAATCGCCTTTCTCATGGATGTGGATGGCATGGGTGCTGCCGGGTTCCAGTCCGGCGATCTCGCCGCTCACGTACATCCGGTCGCCCTTCGGACGCACGACCAGCTTGCCGCTGACCCGGCTGCCGGAGGCCGGCATCATCTCCACCGTCGCGGACGGCGCAGGGGCGGGACGGCTGGCCTGGCCGCTGCAGGCGGCGACCCCGAGCGCGGCGACGATCGAGGCGGAACGCAGAATCTGGGACATACATACTCCTGTCGGCTGTGACTCAAAGCGTGCGGGCGCATCGGTCGCCGTCGCCGCTCCATCCAACGTCGAGGCAGGCCGAAACAGCGGGGCGCTGCTCGGCAGGCGAGTCGCGCGCCTGCATCGGTGTGCGTGAGGAGATGCCGAATGCGAGTTCGGGCCGCCGATCGCCAGTGCGATGCGGCGGCTTCGTCGAGTGCCCGGTGTCTGCGGGCTACGATGCGGGGCGATTTCCCATTTGGGAAATAGATTGTTTCAACGGTACATATGCATGGGCTCTATCGGGCTCGCGCGCCTGAAGTCGCACAATCCAAGCGCCCGCACACCTCTCGCGAGCGGTGCGAGCGCAAAAGCGGTTCGCGCAGTTTGGCGACCGAGGCCGTCGAGCCGTTGGCGCGGTTGCGTGCGTGCGCGGCGGGCACGCAATACGTGCATTGCGTTGCGCAAGGCACGGTTTCGGGCGGCGCGGAGCCCGGCGCCTGCCGGACTCGAGTGCGTCGTCCGGCGCCGCATCGGCGCCGGACGGGCGGCTGCGGCGTTTACTCGCCCAGCGCTTCGGCGACGAAGGCCGGAGTCGACAGCGCGCCCTGGTGGATACCGGCGTTGTAGTACTGGGTCGCGAAGCCCTTGGCCTGTGCGTCGGCCTGGCGGAATTCGAAGCCGTCGCCTTTGCGCGCCAGGGTGCAGCTCCACCAGCCGGTCGGGTAGCACGGCTGCGGGAACGGCAGGGTCTTGAAGGTCCGGAAGCCGGCCTTGCCCATTTCGGTGCGCATTTCCTGGATCAGCTTGAGCAGCATCAGCGGCGACTCGGACTGCTGGACCAGGATGCCGTCCTCGCGCAGGGCGCGGAAGCAGCTGTCGTAGAAAGCCTTGTTGAACAGGCCTTCGGCCGGGCCGACCGGATCGGTGGAGTCGACGATGACGATGTCGACGCTGTTGGCCGGACGGTTGGCCATGTAGGCGATGCCGTCGTCGAACAGCAGCTGCGCGCGCGGGTCGGCGTTGCGCTCGCACAGTTCCGGGAACCACTTCTCGGCCATGCGCGTGACCTGCTCGTCGATGTCGCACTGCACGGCCTCTTCGACACCGTCGTGCTTGAGCACTTCGCGCAGGGTGCCGCAGTCGCCGCCGCCGATGATGACCACGTTCTTGGGCGCGCGATGGGTGAACAGCGCCGGGTGCGACATCATCTCGTGATAGAGGAAGTTGTCGCGCGTGGTCAGCATGACCGCGCCGTCGATCAGCATCAGGTTGCCCCAGTCGGTCGTCTCGTAGATCTCGATCTTCTGGAACGGCGACTGCACCTCGTCGAGCTTGCGGGTGATCCGATAGCCGATCGACGAACCGGTCGGGTCGAAGTTTTCGTAATGCCAGGAGGTGTTGCTGCTCATGCCGATGGATTCCGGTGACGGGACGCGCTTCCAGGGTAAGCCGCGCCGATGACGGTGGCGCGGCGGGAAGGCGAGGGGGCGATATTGTAAGGGACTGTAATGCAGGCGCCTGCGGCGGCGGGCCGGGTCTATGATGACCGCATTCAGGGAAAGGGGAGCGCCGGGATGGCGACCATGGAGCGATACCGGCAATTGGTGGGTCGGCTGGAAGCGCAGGCGCAGCGGGCGCCGGGGACGTACAAGTTCAAGCTCGGCCTGCTGGCCGCACTGGGCTTTGCGGTGTTGGGCGGCAGCGTGCTGCTGGCGCTGGGCCTGTCGGTCGGGCTGGTGGCCGCGCTGGTCGCGATCAGTCCCTTGCTGCTGCTCAAGCTGATCAAGGTGGTGTGGATTCCGGTCGCCTTCGGCGGCTTCATGCTCAAGGCGCTGTGGGTGAAGTTCGAGCCGCCGGCCGGCCACGCGCTGCAGCCGGGCGAGGCACCGGCCCTGGAAGCCGAAATCGAGCGCCTGCGCCGCGAGGCCGGAGCGCCGCCGTTGCGCGCGATCCTGCTCGATTCCTCGCTCAACGCCGGTGCGGCCAGCGTGCCGCGCGCGCTCGGCCTGCTCGGCCACGAGCACTATCTGGTGCTCGGCCTGCCGCTGATGCGACTGCTCGACCGCGACCAGCTCGCGGCGGTGATCGCGCACGAGTTCGGTCATTTCGGCGGCGGCCACAGCCGGTTTTCCGGCTGGATCTACCGCGTGCGCGCCGGCTGGTACCGGGTGCTGCACGGCCTGGCCGAGCGGCGCTCCTGGACGACCGCGGCGTTCGTGCGCTTCTTCGGCTGGTACGCGCCCTACTTCGACGCCTACAGCTTCGTGCTGGCCCGGGCACAGGAATACGATGCCGACGCCACCGCCGCGCGGGTGGTCGGCGCGGCGCCGCTGGCGCAGGCTCTGCAGCGGCTGGGCTTGAGCGACGCGCGCCTGGAGCGCGACTTCTGGCCGGCCGTGCAGGGCCGCGTGCCGGCCCAGCCCGAGCCGCCGGCGCTGTTGTTCCGCGACATGGCGGCCGACCTGGCCCAGCCGGACCCGCAGGCGCCGGCGCGGCTGCAGGAATTGCTGGGACGGGCGCCGGACCTGGACGACACCCATCCGACCCTGAGCCAGCGTCTGCAGGCCCTGGCGCAGACGCCCGCGCCGCCTGCGGCGCCGGCGGCCGATGCGGCGCAGGTCCTGCTCGGCCCGCTGGCCGACGCGCTGGAGCGGCAGTTCAGCCGGGAATGGCAGGAACAGGCCGGGCCGCAGTGGCGCGAAAGCCACCTGCGGCATGCCGACGATCAGGCCCGGCTGAGCGAACTCGACGCGCGCGCGGACGCGCTCAGCGGCGAGGAGCGTGCCGAGTACGCTTCGCTGGTCGAGCAGTTGCGGCCGGACAGCGATGTCGGCCCGCTCTATCGCGCCGCGCTGCAGGCCCTGCCGGAGCACGCGCTCAGCCATGGCCGCTACGGCGCCTGGCTGCTGGCGCGCAACGACGTCGCCGGCGTCGACCATGTCGAGCGCGCCATCGCCCTGGACCCGCGCCTGCTCGAGTCCGGCCTGTCGGTGCTGGAGCGCCATTACCGCGAGATCGGCGACCGAGCCGGCCACCAGGCCGTGTGGCGTCGGATCGAAGCCTTGCAGCGCCAACGCGCGCTGGCCTTGCAGGCGCGCGAGCAGATCGGCGCCAAGGACGAGTTCCTGCCGCATGCGCTGGCGCCGCAGGCGCTTGCCGTGGCCGTGACCGGGCTGCAACGCGCCGGCAACGTCGCCCGTGCCTGGATCGCGCGCAAGGCGATCCCGGGCGACGACAGCGGCGTGCCGCATTACGTGGTGCTGGTGAAAACCCGCGGCTGGCGCTGGAGCCAGTCGGGCGCGCTGCAGAAGGTGGTCGACGCGATCGAGCTGCCGGGCTCGTGCATCGTCCTGGACGCCGGCGCCGAACGGGCCGTGGCCAAGCGGATCCAGGCGTTGGGCGGGCCCGACTACGTCCGCGGCTGAGCGCGGACGCCCCCGCCGGGCGGGACCCGGGGGGCGGACGACGCTAGAATGCCCGCTCCTCCCCGCACGCTGGTAGCACGCCGATGTCCGACTGGTCGCTCGATCAGGCCCGCAAGACCTATTCGATTCCGCATTGGTCCGAGGGCTATTTCGACATCGACGGCGCCGGCCGCATCGTGGTCAAGCCGCGCGGCGAGCGCGGCCCGACCGTGGTCCTGCCCGAGGTGGTCGATGCGGCACGCGCCGCCGGCGCCAAGCTGCCGGTGCTGGTGCGTTTCCCCGACATCCTCGGCGACCGCCTGGGCAAGCTGCAGGCCGCGTTCGCCCAGGCCATGCAGGACTGGGACTACGCCGGCGGCTACACCGCGGTGTACCCGATCAAGGTCAACCAGCATCACGGCGTGGCCGGCACGCTGGCCTCGCACGCCGGCGACGGCTTCGGCCTGGAAGCGGGCAGCAAGCCCGAACTGATGGCGGTGCTGGCCTTGAGCCGGCCGGGCGGGCTGATCGTCTGCAACGGCTACAAGGACCGCGAGTACATCCGCCTGGCCCTGATCGGGCGCAAGCTGGGCATGGAGACCTTCATCGTGGTCGAAAAGCCGTCGGAGCTGGCGCTGGTGTTCGAGGAGGCCAAGGCCCTGGGCGTCAAGCCCGGCCTCGGCGTGCGCATGCGCCTGGCTTCGCTGGGCGCCGGCAAATGGCAGAACAGCGGCGGCGACAAGGCCAAGTTCGGCCTCAGCCCGCGCCAGGTGCTGGATCTGTGGAAGCAGTTGCGCGACAACGGCCTGCAGGACTGCCTGGGCCTGCTGCACTTCCACATGGGCTCGCAGATCTCCAACGTGCGCGACATCGCCAACGGCATGCGCGAGGCGACCCGCTACTTCGTCGAACTGTCCAAGCTCGGCGCCAAGGTGCGCTACATGGACGTCGGCGGCGGCTTGGGCATCGACTACGAAGGCACCCGCTCGCGCAGCTATTGCTCGATCAACTACGGCGTCAACCAGTACGCCTCCAACATCGTCCAGCCGCTGGCCGAAGCCTGCCAGGAATACGGCCTGGCGCCGCCGCGCCTGGTCACCGAATGCGGCCGCGCGATGACCGCGCATCACGCCGTGCTGGTCGCCAACGTCTCGGAGATCGAGGAGGCGCCGGAAGGCCGGGTACCGCCGGCGCACGAGGACGAGCCGGCGGTGATCCGCCATCTGCGCGAGATCCACGACGAACTCGACCAGCGCCCGGCGGTGGAACTCTTCCACGAGGCCCAACATCATCACGGCGAGGGCCTGTCTTTGTACGCGCTGGGCCAGATCGACCTGACCCATCGCGCGCGCATCGACGACCTGTTCTACGCCATCGCCCATGCGGTGCGCGCGCGCCTGGACGTGGGCGAGCGCAGCCATCGCGACCTGCTCGACGAGCTCAACGAGCGCCTGGTCGACAAGTACTTCGTCAATTTCAGCGTGTTCGAGTCGATGCCGGACGTGTGGGCGATCGACCAGGTGTTCCCGATCGCGCCGATCGAGCGCCTCGACGAGGCGCCGTCGCGGCGCGGCGTGATCGCCGACCTGACCTGCGACTCCGACGGCAAGATCGACACTTACGTCGAAACCGAGGGCCTGGACAGCTCGCTGCCGCTGCACACGCTCAATCCGGGCCAGAGCTACCGGCTCGGCTTCTTCCTGGTCGGCGCGTACCAGGAAATTCTCGGCGACATCCATAACCTGTTCGGCGACACCGACGCGGTCGAAGTGCGCGTCGACGGCGACGGTTACCGGCTGGCGCAGCAGCGCCGCGGCGACACCACCGACGTCATGCTCGACTACGTCGGCTACAAGCTGGCCGACCTGCGCGCGACCTACCGCGCCAAGGTCGCGGCGGCGAACCTGCCGGCCGACGAGGCGCAGCGCCTGGACCAGGCGCTGGAGGCGGGGCTGACCGGCTATACCTATCTCGACGACGCGCCGCTGGCCTGAGGACGACACGATGAACCGCTATCTGGTCATGGCCATGCGCCTGCCGCAGTTCGACACGGCGCAGATCGGTCCGCACCGCGATTTCCTCGACGGCCTGCGCGATCGGGGCCGGCTGGAGCTGGCCGGCGGTTTTTCCGACAAGAGCGGCGGGGCCTACGTGCTGCGCGCCAGCGACATCGACGAGGCGCGGGTGCTGGCGTTCGGCGATCCGCTGCACCTGACCGGCTCGTCGCGGATCGACGTGTTCGAGTGGCAGGCGGCCTGAGCGGCGTCGGACCGGTTTCACCGAATCGGCGCTGAAGCGTTCACGTATCCGCACGGCTGCGGTCCGCGGACCCGGGCGCGCCGCCGCCGTCCATGAAAAGATCGGCGTGCGCGCCGGCCGTGTCCGGTCCGGTTTCGCGGTCGATGCTCCATTCAGTTTTTGCAACATAAGCGCCCGCACGGGCAGAAGGTCGAAATGAAAGCAGGGGTGATCGGTCTGGGAGCGATGGGCGCGCCGATGGCGCGGCACGTTCACGGCAAGGGCATGCTGACCGCGGTCGGCAATCGGACGCAGGCCAGGGCCGACGCTTTGGCGGCCGAGCTGGAGGTGCGCGCGGCCCGCTCCGCGGCCAACTTCGCCGACTGCGACGTGGTGATCTTGTGCGTGTCGCTCGACGCCGACGTGTTGGAGAACGTGACTGCGCTGGCCGAGGTGCTCAAGCCCGGGGCGATCGTGGTCGATCACTCGACCGTGTCGGTGGAAACCGCGCGCCGTGCGGCGGCGCTGCTGGCGGTGCACGACATCGGCTTCCTCGACGCGCCGGTGTCCGGCGGCGCCGAGGGCGCGCGCAACGGCAAGCTGTCGATCATGGTCGGCGGCGACGCCGCCCAGCTCGAGCGCGTGCGCGAGGTGATCGGCGCCTATGCCGCGCGCATCACCCACATGGGCGAGACCGGCGCGGGCCAGGCGACCAAGGCGGTCAACCAGGTGCTGGTGGCCGGGATCAACGAAGCGGTGTGCGAAGGCCTGGCCCTCGGCGAAAAGCTGGGCCTGGACGCGGAACGGCTGCTGCCGACGCTGATGGCCGGCGCGGCCGGCAACTGGTTCCTGGAAAAGCGCGGCGAGACCATGCTGCGCAGCGAATTCGCGCCGGGCTTCAAGTGCCTGCACATGCTCAAGGACCTGCGCATCGTCCACGGCATGGCCCGCGACAGCGGCGTGCGCACCAACACCATCGAGCAGGCGCTGGCCGACTACGCCGAACTGATCGAGCGCGGCTACGGCGAAGCCGATACCTCCGCGCTGATCGCGCTCAAGCGAGGCTGAGCCGCATCCGGGCGAAGGCTGCGGCGCGCGCGCCGCAGCGACCGGTTCAATGCGCCGGCGCGCCGAACCGGCCGCGGCCGAGGCGTTCGCCGAGCACCGCGCCGACGAACGCGGCCACCACGGTCAGCACGATCGCGATCGCGTTGTAGCGCAGGGCGCCGAACATGCTGCGCATGGGCGGCGGGCTGTCGGGCAGGGCCATCGATACCACCGCGAACAGGGTCAGGGTCCACATCGCGACCATCAGCAACAGGGCGATCCAGCGGAATTGCGCATGGCGCGCGATCGCGCCGCCGACCCCCATCGCCACCAGGGCCGCGGCGATATCGAGCAACGGAATCGCGCCGGCACCGGTTTCGATCATCTGCCGGGCGTCCAGGCCGGACAGCTTGGTGACCATCGCGAACAGCAACAACAGGCCTGCCGCACCGAGGCAGCCGTTCAATACGCGCTTGTTCATTACTTCCCCAACGACGACTAGCCGGCGAAGTCTAATAGGCCGGAAGTGACGATCAGGGTGACCGACGTCGCGCTGTGACGGCACGCACTGCCGGAAGGCGTCACTGCGCCGACGTGCGGCGTCACCTCGGCGGCGCCGGGCGCTGCCCGGCGGCCGATGTCGTCCGCGTGCGGTCGACGAAAAAACAAAGGCCGGGCGCTAGGCCCGGCCTGTACGTCGTTCGCGATGCGGCGGCGCTTACTGCACCTTGATCGCCATCCCCGGCAGCCCGCCGTCGGCGAGCTTGCGCTTGGCCTCGGCCAGGTCGCCGGCGGTGCCGTAGGGCCCCATGCGCACGCGGTAGACGGTCTTGCCGCCGATCTGCGCCGACTCGACCCGGGCGCCGAGACCGAGCATGGCGATCTTGGCCTTCATCTCCTCGGCCTGGCCGGACGCCTGGAAGGCGCCGGCCTGCAGCAGGTAGCGGGTCTTGTCGTCGATCGCGGCCGCCGCGGCGGCCGGTTTGGCCGCCGCGCCCTGGCTGGCCGAGACGCTCGGCGGCTTGGGCGTCGCGCCGACGGGAGCGGACGCCGCGATCTGGGCGGCGGCGTTCGGCCGTGCCGGCGGCGGAGCGATGGTGTCGACCGGTTTGGGCAGGCTGGCCGTGGCCGGCGCGTTCTGCGCCGGTTGCGCGGCGGGCTGCGGATTGGACGCGACCGGCGCCGGCAACGGCCGGGCCGGTGTCGCCGCCGGCGCGGTCTGGCCGGACGAGCCGTTCGCCGCGATCTGGGTGGCGGCGGCCTGGTTGGCGCGGCGCTGCTGCGCGGCGCGGCGCTGCTCCTCGGCGGCCTCGGTCGCGGCGAGTTCGGCATCGCTCATCTCGACTTCCTTGCCCGGCAGCAGGGTGTAGAAGTCGTAGTCGGTGTCCTTGGCCTCGGCGGCCTTCGGCTCGGCCTTGGCGGCCTGCGCGCGCTCGCCGGCGGCCGCGCGCGCAGGCGTATCGCCTTCGGGCGCGACGGATTCCTCGTCGGCCGCCACCGCCGCCGGCTGGGCGTCGGGGTTGGGCTGCGGACGGAAGAAACCGTCGCCTTCGGACTTGAGGAACTTCGGCGCGACCAGGATCAAGACCACGCCCAGCAACAACCCGAGCACGCCCCAGGCCCAGCCGGGCAGGCTCTCGTTGCTCTGATGGTTGCGCTTGGCCTGGGACTTTCCGCGACGTGCAGCCACTTACATCACCTCCGGGGCCTGGACCCCCAATAGCTCGAGACCGTTCGCCAGGACTTGCTTGGTCGCCATCGCCAGGACCAGGCGCGCATGGCGTTGATGGGCGTCGTCGACCAGGAACTGGTGATCGTTGTAATACGTCTGGAAGGTCTGCGCCAATTCCAACAGATAAGCGGCGATCTGGTGCGGTTCCAGGTCGCGTCCGGCGGCCGCGACCACGTCGCGGTAGCGCAACAGGGTGACCACCAGCTCGTGCGCGGCGGCGTCGTTCAGGTCCAGCGGCTGGGCCAGGCCGTCGGCCTGATCGTAGCTGAGGCCGCGTTCGGCCAACTGACGCATCAGGCCGCACATGCGCGCATGCGAGACCTGGACGTAGTAGACCGGGTTGTCGAGCGATTGCGAACGCGCCAGGTCGATGTCGAAAGTCAGCTGCGAATCGGGCTTGCGCGCGATCAGGAACCAGCGCACCGCGTCGCGGCCGGCTTCGTCGATCAGATCGCGCAGGGTCAGGTAGCTACCGGCGCGCTTGGACAATTTCACTTCTTCGCCGCCGCGCATCACCGTGACCATCTGGTGCAGCACGTACTCGGGCCAGCCCGGCGGAATGCCCTGGTCGAGCGCCTGCAGGCCCGCGCGCACGCGCGCCAGGCTGCCGTGGTGGTCCGAGCCCAGTTCGGTGATCGCGCGCTCGTAGCCGCGCTGCCATTTGCTCAGGTGGTAGGCGACGTCCGGCACGAAGTAGGTGTAGGTGCCGTCGGACTTGCGCATCACCCGGTCTTTGTCGTCGCCGAAGTCGGTGCTGCGCAGCCAAAGCGCGCCGCCTTCCTCGTAGGTGTGGCCGTGCGCGACCAGCTCGCGCACGGTCTCCTCGACCTTGTTCTGCTCGTACAGCGAGCTTTCCAGGAAGTAGACGTCGAAGCCGACGCCGAACGCGGCCAGGTCCTCGTTCTGTTCGCGGCGCAGGTAGGCCACGGCGAACTGGCGGATCGCGTCGAGGTCGTCGATGTCGCCCTTGCCGGTGACGGCGTGGTTCTCAAATTCGACCGTGGCGCGGTCCAGATAGGCGCGGGCGACGTCGGCGATGTAGTCGCCGTTGTAGGCCGCTTCCGGCCAGCCTTCGTCGCCGGGCTTGAGGCCGCGCGCGCGCAGCTGAGTGGAGATCGCCAGGTTGTTGATCTGCACGCCGGCGTCGTTGTAGTAGAACTCGCGCGCCACGTCCCAGCCGTTGGCGGCGAGCACGCGGGCGATGCAGTCGCCGATCACGCCGGCGCGACCGTGGCCGACGTGCAGCGGACCGGTCGGATTGGCGGAGACGAACTCGACCCCGGCGCGGCGGCCGCCGCCGCTGGCGTTGCGGCCGTAGCCGGCGCCGTCGGCGAACACTTCGCCGAGCTGGCGGCGCCAGGCGGATTCGTCGACATGGAAATTGATGAAGCCCGGCCCGGCGATCTCGACCCGGGCGATGTCGGCGTTGGCCGGCAGCGCATCGACCAGCTTCTGCGCGATCTCGCGCGGATTGGCGCGCGCCGGCTTGGCCAGCAGCATCGCGGCGTTGGTCGAGAAGTCGCCCTGGGCGCGGGTCTTGGGACGCTCGATGACGAAATCGGGCGCAGGCAGATCGGCCGGCAGGGTGCCGGCGGAGCGCAGGGCGTCAATGGCCTGCGCGACGAGCGCTTGAAGGGTGGCTTTCACGGGAATGGGCGTGTTCGCGGGCGTTACGGAACCGGGCATTTTACTAGCTTCCGCCGCTGCCCGGGGCGGCGGCGACGGCGATAGAAGTGAGGACACAGGGGTGAGGAATGAGTGAAGACCGGCTCTTCCGACGCCGGCCCGCGATCGCTGCGCTGCCGGTCATGCCGAGAATGCGGTGCCCGACCCGGAGCGTACCCGCACCCTCGCCTTTGCCCGCTCGTCTCCCGTTGGCGTCGGCGCTCGCCCCGTCCGTCGTTCCTTCCGCCATGCCCCCGGCGACCCGCCCGCTACGGCCCTGCATTCGTTCGTCGCCTTACATCCAGCCGCGCTCGGCCATCGACACCGGCCGACCGTCGCCGACCACGAAGTGATCCAGCAGGCGCACATCGACCAGGGACAGGGCATGGCGCAGCCGGGCGGTGACCTGGCGGTCGGCCTGGCTGGGCTCGGCATTGCCGCTGGGGTGGTTGTGACCCACGATGACCGCCGCGGCGTTGCGTTGCAGCGCGCGCCGCACCACCTCGCGCGGATGCACCTCGGCGCCGTCGACCGTGCCCTGGAACAGCTCCTCGAAGCCGATCACCCGGTGCCGCGCGTCCAGGAACATGGCCGCGAACACTTCGTGCTGCAGGCCGCGCAGGCGCTGGGCGAAATACAACCCGGCCGAGCCGGGGTCGGACAGGGCCGCGCCGCGTTCGAGCTCGGCGTGCAGGCTGCGCGAGGCCAGCTCCAGCGCGGCCTTGAGCGCGCAGGCGCGGGCGGCGCCGATTCCGCGCATGCGCATCAGCTGGGCCGGCGGCTGTTCGAGCAAGGCGCGCAGCGGGCCGTGGCGGCTGAGCAGGCTACGGGCGGTGCCGACCGCGTCCTGGCCGCGCAGGCCCGAGCCGAGGAAAATCGCCAGCAGCTCGGCGTCGGACAGCGCGCCGGCGCCGCGGGCCAGGAGTTTTTCGCGCGGCCGTTCCGCGCTGGGCCATTCGTGGATTCTCATGCGCACAGCCTCCGCGGCGCCGGCCGGGGCGGCCATCGGGCGGATCCGGCGCATCGGGTAAGCTAGGTGCCCGGAGCAGGGTAGGGATCGGCCGACGCGAGTGCCGTCGCGACCGCATCACGTTCCCCCGCTCAGTGTCCGTTGTCCGCACCGTATCGAAGAGCCCCTGCCGAACATGGCGCCAGATTCCCAACCCACGCTGCACGACCAGCGCATCCTGCTCTGCGTCTGCGGCGGCATCGCCGCCTACAAGGCCGCCGACCTGGTGCGCCGCCTGCAGGATGCCGGCGCTCAGGTGCGCGTGGCGATGACCGAGAACGCGACCCGTTTCGTCGGCACCGCGACCTTCCAGGCCCTGTCCGGCCATCCGGTGCGCACCTCGCTGTGGGACGAGGCGGCGGAGCTGGCGATGGGCCATATCGAACTGGCGCGCTGGGCGCAGCGGATCCTGATCGCGCCGGCCACCGCCGACATGATCGCCAAGCTCGCCCACGGCTTCGCCGACGACCTGATCAGCACCCTGTGCCTGGCGTCCGAGGCGCCGGTGGCCATCGCGCCGGCCATGAATCATCGGATGTGGGGGCACCCGGCCACCCAGGCCAACGTCGCCACCCTGCGCAGCCGCGGAGTCCGCTTCTTCGGCCCCGGCGAAGGCCGCATGGCCGAACCCGAATCGGGGCCGGGCCGCTTGCTGGAACCGCACGAGCTGGTCGCTGCGCTGGCCGGAGCCGGCGCATGAGCGGCGGCGAACGCGACCTGCGCGACCTGGCCGGTCGCCGGCTGGTGGTCAGCGCCGGGCCGACCTTCGAGGACATCGACCCGGTCCGCTTCATCGGCAACCGCAGCAGCGGCAAGATGGGTTTCGCCATCGCCGAGGCCGCCGCGCGCCGCGGCGCCCGGGTGACCCTGATCGCCGGCCCGGTGTCGCTGCCGACCCCGGCCGCCGTGGAGCGCATCGACGTGCGTTCGGCGCGGCAGATGCGCGAGGCCGTGATCGGCGCGCTGCCGGCCGACGCCTACATCGGCGCGGCGGCGGTCGCCGACTACGCGCCGGCCGAGGTCGCCCCGGGCAAGATCAAGAAGAAGGAAGAGCAGCTGACCCTGGCGCTGGTGCGTACTCCGGACATCCTGGCCGAGGTCGCCGTGCACGCGCAGCGGCCGACCCTGGTGGTCGGTTTCGCCGCCGAGACCCACGATGTCGAGTTCTACGCCCGCGGCAAGCTGGAGAAGAAGCGCGTCGACCTGATCGCCGCCAACCGCGTCGGCGTCGCCGGCAGCGGCTTCGAAAGCGACGACAACGCCCTGACCGTGTACTGGATCGATGGCGAACGCGCGCTGGGGCCGGCGCCGAAGACCGAGCTGGCCGACCGCCTGCTCGACCTGATCCTGGAACGCTGGCCGGCCTGACGCCGCGCCAGCCCGCTTTCCGCCGCCCGTGCGGCCCGGGGCCGGCGCCGCAGCGCGGGCCGGACCGACTCTTTTCTCTCAGCGGAACGCTTTCGATGCACCACACCCTGGAAATCAAGATCCTCGACCCGCGCCACGGCGGCGAATGGCCGCTGCCGAGCTATGCCACCGCGGCCAGCGCCGGCCTGGACCTGCGCGCCGCGCTGGACCAATCGCTGGTCCTGCATCCCGGCGACACCGCCCTGGTGCCCTCGGGCCTGGCGATCCACCTCGGCGACCCTGGCCTGTGCGCGGTGATCCTGCCGCGCTCCGGGCTGGGCCATAAGCACGGCATCGTGCTCGGCAACGGCACCGGCCTGATCGACGCCGATTACCAGGGGCCGCTGCTGATCAGTGTGTGGAATCGCGGCCGCGAGGCTTTTACGATGCAGCCGGGGGACCGTATCGCCCAGCTGGTGGTGCTGCCGATCGTGCGCGCCAGCCTGCAGGTGGTGGAGGAGTTCGAAAGCAGCGAGCGCGGCGCCGGCGGCTTCGGCCATACCGGCGTGCGTTGAGCGCAAGGCGGGCCGGCGCCGGGGGGCGATGGCACGCAACCTGCTAGGAATGTGCGGGGCGCGCGGCCTGCTAGCTCGGCGCGAGGCGTAGTCGACGGAATCGGTCGCCGCCTCCGGTGCACACTGAACGGGTCGTGCGCGTAGCACAGACAGGGGAAAGGATCTTGGAATGGTCGATCTGAAGATGGAAAAACCGCAGATCAGCGCCGCGCAGCTCAAGCCGGCGTTGGTGCCGTTGGCGGCGGTCAGCCTGGTGCTGGCGCTGTGGTTGGGCTGGAGCGGCGTGCAGCAGCATGTCGACACCCAGCGCCGCGCCGACATCAGCCAGTTGCGCGACCAGGCGGTGGGCGAGGCGCACAACGCGCTCGGAGTCGAGCACAAGCGCTTGCGCGAGCGCCTGGCCGCGGCGGACATGCAGGCCGCGCTGCAGGCCGGCGATTTCGCCGCCGCCTCGGCGCAGCTGACCCGCGGCTGGGCCGGGGCCAGCGAGGGCGAGGTGTTGGCTCAGGATCTGGCCCCCGATTACGCCCAGTTGCCGAAGGGCGGCTACGGCCGGCTGGCGGCGATGGAAGCGGCGATGGTCGCCGACAAGCCGATGGCCTCGATCGTGCGCGCCGGCGGCAAGCCCGTGCTGGCCCTGGCCGCGCCGGCCCGGGTCGGCGAGCAGTTGGTCGGCGTGGCGTATCTGCAGCTGCCTTTGCAGCGCATCAGCGCCGCGCTGGAGAACGCGCCGGTCGACGGCAGCAGTTACCTGGCCCTGCGCCAGGGCGGATTCAGCGTGATCGAGCGCGGCGACACCGCGCTCGGCAACGGCGCCGAAGCGCTCGCCGCCAAGATCCCCGGCAGCGACCTGCGCGTGGCGGCGGCGGTGCCCGACGTGGCCGGCGGGCCGTTCGGCCTGGGCGCGATTCCCTGCTTCATCGCCGCGGTGATTTTCGCCGTGCTCGGGTTCGTGCTGGCGCGCCTGCGTCAACGCTTCAACGCGCCGCCGCCGGCGGTGGACGAAGGTCCGGTTCAGACGCTGGCTGAGACCATATCGGCCTCTCCCCAGCCGGACGCTCACGACATGACCCCATCCTCGCAAGCCGCCGCATCCGGTCCCTTGGCCGTCGATCCGGGCATCTTCCGCGCCTACGACATCCGCGGCGTGGTCGGACGCAGCCTCGATGCGGGCGTCGCCGAGAAGATCGGCCACGCCATCGGCACGGTGATGCAGGAGCAGGGGCTCAGCGAGATCGTGGTCGGCCGCGACGGCCGCCTGTCCGGCCCGACGATGGTCGAAGGCCTGATCGCCGGCCTGCGCAAGGCCGGGCGCAACGTCGTCGACATCGGCATGGCGCCGACGCCGGTGGTGTACTTCGGCGCCTATCACCTGCGCGCCGGCTCCTGCGTTTCGGTCACCGGCAGCCACAATCCGCCGGACTACAACGGCTTCAAGATCGTGGTCGGCGGCGAGACCCTGTCCGGCGACGCCGTCACCGACCTCTACCGCCGCATCGTCGGCGGCCGCCTGCACACCGCGCAGGAGCCGGGCCAGCTGAGCCATCGCGACATTTCCGAGGATTACGTCCAGCGCATCGCCTCGGACATCCAGATCGACCGCCCGCTCAAGGTCGTGGTCGACGCCGGCAACGGCGTGGCCGGCGATGTCGGCCCGCGCGTGCTGGAGGCGATCGGCGCCGAGGTCACGCCGCTGTACTGCGAGATCGACGGCGAGTTCCCCAACCACCACCCCGATCCGAGCGAGCCGCACAACCTCAACGACCTGATCAAGATGGTCGGCCGCCTCAATGCCGACTTCGGCATCGCCTTCGACGGCGACGGCGACCGTCTGGGCGTGGTCACCCGCGACGGCCAGAACATCTTCCCGGACCGCCTGCTGATGCTGTTCGCGGCCGACGTGCTGGAACGCAACCCCGGCGCGATGATCATCTACGACGTCAAGTGCACCGGCCGCTTGCCCGGCCATGTCCTGCGCCACGGCGGCAGCCCGCTGATGTGGAAGACCGGGCACTCGCTGATCAAGGCCAAGATGCGCGAGACCGATGCGGAGCTGGCCGGCGAAATGAGCGGCCACTTCTTCTTCAAGGAACGCTGGTACGGCTTCGACGACGGCATCTACGCCGCCGCGCGTCTGCTCGAGATCCTCGCCGCGCAGCCGCAGAGCCCGAGCGAGACCCTCAACGCCCTGCCCAACGGCATCTCGACCCCGGAGATCAAGGTCGATGCACCCAACGGCGACCCGCACAGCTTCGTCGAGCGCTTCCGCAACGAGGCCAGCTTCGACGGGGCGCGGCTGTCCACCATCGACGGCCTGCGGGTCGACTTCAGCGACGGTTGGGGCCTGGTGCGCGCGTCCAACACCACCCCGATCCTGGTCATGCGTTTCGACGCCGACAACGTCGAGGCGTTGAAGCGGATCCAGGACGCGTTCCGCGAGCAGTTGCTGGCGCTCAAGCCGGATTTGGCCTTGCCGTTCTGAGCGTCGTGCCTAAGGCGGCGCCACTGGCGCCGCCGGCGAGGAACCCAGCAAAACGCCGCGGCCTGGCCGCGGCGTTTTCGTTGGGACGACGGCGCCGGCGACGAAACCGTCCGGCCGCCGGCCGCTCGGCTCAGCCTTGGCCGGGACGCTTGCGCATCGACTGGTAGCGCAGCAGGGCGGTGGCCAGGTCTTCGTCGGCCAGGCTGCGTTCGACCAATTGCTGCTTGAGCAGATCCTGCTGGCGCAGCAGCTCGTCGTGCTGGTGGCGGATGTTGTCGGCCAGCGACTTGTCGACTGGCTTGTTGCCGAGCTCGGCTTCGCCGGCCTTGCGCAGCAGGCTCAGCAGGGTCTGGCGACGGCCCTCGATGCCGAGCCGTGAGGCCTTGACCGTCTCGTCGAGCAGGATGATCCGCTCCTGGAAGGAATTGCGCAGCTCTTCCTCGGTCGAATACGACTCGGCCATGGCGTGGTCGCGGCGCTTCTTCGCCTCTTCCGCCATCGCCGCGCTGCGCGCCGCGCGCGCGGCCTGATCGGCGGCGATGCGCTCTTCCGGGGTCAGGGCGCGCCCGACCTGGCCCACCGGCAGACCGCTGCGCGAGCTGATCTCGGTGCGCGCGCTGTCCACCGCCGTGGCCGGCAGGGCGTCGCCGCAGACTTTGCGGCCGCCCTCGTTCCAGCAGTACAGCTTCTTCTTCGCGGTCTGCTCTTGGGCGCCGGCGGCGAACGGCAAGGCCAGCGCCAGCAGCACGGCAGCCGCGGTCAGGGATGGGATTCGGTTCATAGCGCCCTCGTACCGTCGGAACCCGCGGTCATTCGAGCAAAACCAAGCAAGAGTCGGGCCATGGCATGCGCGCCGGTTGCGGCAGCGGTCACGGTTCGATCCCGCGGCGCCGGCGCGCCGGTCGCCGCGGAAGACCGTTCAGGCCGCGTCGCCGCGGCCGTAGGCGGCACGGTAGGCCAGCAAGCGTTCGCGCTGCGTGGAGAATTCCGCGCTTTCGCCGGTGAAGGCCAGCAGGTCGTCGAGACCGGCGATCGAGATCACGGGCAAGCCGTGTTCGATTGCGACAGTTTCTGCCGCCGAGCGTCGGGATTGTGCCGGGTCCACGGCTTCTTGCCGGTCCAGGGCGATGACTATCCCGGCGACTTCGCCGCCGGCCGCGCCGATCAGGCCCAGGGCCTCGCGGATCGCGGTGCCGGCGGTGATCACGTCGTCGACGATCAGCGCCCGGCGCCCGGCCAGCGGCGCGCCGATCAGGGTGCCGCCCTCGCCGTGGGTCTTGGCCTCCTTGCGATTGAACGCCAACGGCAGGTCGCGGCCGCGGCGCGCGTATTCGCAGCCGAGCGCGGTCGCCAGCGGAATCCCCTTGTAGGCCGGGCCGAACAGCAGGTCGAACTGCAGGCCGTGCTGCTCGATCGCGTCGGCGTAGCACGCCGCCAGGCCGGCCAGGCGGGCGCCGGAGTCGAAGCGGCCGGCGTTGAAGAAGTACGGGCTGACCCGGCCGGACTTCAGGGTGAATTCGCCGAAGCGCAGGGCCTCGGCCTGGAGGGCCAGTTGCAGGAAACGGGAGCGGTGGTCGGTCATGGGGCGTCGCGAACGGGATCGGGGGAAGAGGAATCGGCAGCCGACTGCAGGCGCAGCAGCATCAGGTGCTGCGGCCCGGCGCTGCCGCCGTGGTAGAGCTCGCCGGTGTCGGCGAAGCCGGCCTTGCGGTAGGCGGCGATGGCGGCGGCATTGCGGACGTTGACGGTCAGGGCCAACAAACGCCGCTGCGGATGGCGTCGGCGCACGTCGTCGCGGCAGGCGGCGATGGCCGCGCGGCCGTAGCCGCGGCCTTGCGCATCGCGGTCGACGACGTAGGAGCGCAGACCGACGCTGGGTTCGGCGAAGGCGCGGCCGGCGATCGCGGCCGTCGCGAAATCCAGGCGGTAGAAACCGATCACCCGCTCGCCGGCAAGGATCGCCATCGCCTCGCTGGCCGGATCGGCCCAGGCCTGATCGAGGTTGGCGCTCGCGTCGCCGACGAAGGGCCATTGTTCGGGCGCGACCTGCAATGCGCGCACCGCCGGCGCCAGCGCGGCGTCGACCGCCACGACGCGCACAGGCGCATCGGCGGTCGCCGGCGGCGGGGCGGTCGGAAAGGCCGGGGGCGAGGACATGGCCGGCATGATACCCGTGCCCGTTGTTATGATCCCCGCACCCCTGACGTGGAGCGCGCATGCGCATCATCAGCTTCAACGCCAACGGTCTGCGCTCGGCCGCGACCAAGGGCTTCTTCGATTGGTTCAAGACCCAGGACGCCGACGTGCTCTGCGTTCAGGAAACCAAGGCCCAGGAGCACCAGCTGGCCGGCCCGGCCTTCCTGCCCGACGGCTACTGCGCTTTCTTCCGCGACGCGATCACCAAGAAGGGCTACAGCGGCGTGGCGATCTACTCCAAGCGCGAGCCGGACGAGGTCCGCACCGCGCTGGGCTGGGCCCCGTTCGACGACGAGGGCCGCTACATCGAGGCGCGCTACGGCAACCTCAGCGTGGTCTCGTTCTACATCCCGTCCGGTTCGTCCGGCGAGCTGCGCCAGGGCTTCAAGTTCGAAGTCATGGAATGGCTCAAGCCCATTCTCGACCAGTGGCTGGCCAGCGGCCGCGACTACGTGCTGTGCGGCGACTGGAACATCGTGCGCAGCCGCCTGGACATCAAGAACTGGACCAGCAACCAGAAGAACTCCGGCTGCCTGCCGCCCGAACGCGACTGGCTCAACGGCGTGTGCGCCGACGACAGCGGCTGGGTCGACGCCTACCGCACGCTCAAGGCCGAGGGCCAGGACTACACCTGGTGGAGCAACCGCGGCGCGGCGCGCGCCAACGACGTGGGTTGGCGGATCGACTACCAGTTCGCCACTCCGAGCCTGCGCGATCGGCTGCGCGGCTGTTCGATCCTGAAGGAGCCGCGCTTCTCCGACCACGCCCCCTTCGTCGTCGACTATGACCTCTGAGGCCGGCGCCGCGGGCGCGCGCGCGGCGGCGCCGGCGCGCAAGGGCTGGCGCCTGGTGCTGGCCAACCTGCGCGAGCCCAAGGTGCTGGTGATGCTGTTGCTCGGGTTCAGCTCGGGCATCCCGATCTACCTGGTCGGCAACACCCTCGGCTTCTGGATGCGCGAGAACGGCATCGAGCTGTCGACGATCGGCTTCCTGTCCTGGGTCGGCCTGGCGTATTCGCTGAAGTTCCTGTGGGCGCCATTGGTCGACAAACTCGACGCCCCCGTGGTCGGCCGCTGGCTGGGCCGGCGTCGCGGCTGGATGCTGCTGACCCAGGTGGTCGCCGCCGTCGCCCTGATCGGCATGGCCCTGGTCGAGCCGCGCCAGGGCCAATTGCTGCTCGGCGGAGTGGCGCTGAATCAGTTGCTGGTGTTCGGCGCGCTGGCGCTGGTGGTGGCCTTCGCCTCGGCGACCCAGGACATCGTCATCGACGCCTGGCGCATCGAGAGCGCTTCCAATCCCGAGCAGCAGGGCCTGCTGACTTCGACCTCGACCCTGGGCTACCGCGGCGCCCTGCTGGTGACCGACTCGCTGATCCTGATCCTGGCCTCGCAGGCCGGCTGGTCGCTGTCCTACGGCGCGATGGCGGCGCTGATGGGCGTGGGCGTGCTGGCGACCCTGATCGCGCGCGAGCCGGCCGCGTCGCTGCAGGCCGCGGCCGTGCCGCATCCGGCGCTGTTCACGCTGCAGGGCCTGTTCGACGCCCTGGTCGGTCCGTTCGTGGCCTTCTTCCGTCAGCACGGCCACTGGGCGCTGCTGATGCTGCTGACCATCAGCCTGTATCGCCTGCCGGACTTCCTGTTCGGGCCGATGGCCAATCCGTTCTACGCCGACCTTGGCGTGGCCAAGGAAACCGTCGGCGCGGTGCGCGGCTCGTTCGGCCTGGTCGCGACCATCGCCGGGGTCGCCGCCGCCGGCCTGACCGCGGTCCGCTTCGGCTTCATTCCGACCCTGCTCGCCGGCGCGGTGCTCGGCCCGGGTTCGAACCTGGCCTTCGCCTACCTGGCCATCCACGGCAACGACCCGGGCGTGTTCACCGCGGCGATGGTGATCGACAACTTCTGCAACGGCTACGCCGGCGTGGCCCTGGTCGGCTACATGTCGAGCCTGACCAACGTCGGCTACACCGCCACCCAGTACGCCCTGCTGAGTTCGTTCTACGCCCTGCTCGGCAAGCTGCTCAAGGGGCTGTCTGGGGTGGCGGTCGAGCACCTGGCGTTGGACCGCAGCCTGCTGGAAGCCTATTCGTTGTTCTTCGTCGGCACTGCGCTGATCGGCGTGCCGGCGCTGGTGCTGTGCATCGTGCTGGCCTTGCGCCGCCCGCCCGCGGCAGCCGGCTGAAGACGGGGCGGCTGAACGGCGTTCCCGTCTCGCCGAAACGGCGGCACGGCGGTGCCGGATCGGCGCGGCGCCGGGGGCAGTCGAGTACCTGAACACGAATCCGCCAACTTTGTGTTGCGGTCGTCAGTGTGCGGTGGCACCTTTCCCGGCAGTGACCGACATCATCCTGCACAACCTCGACGGCGTTTTGGCCGACCGCATCCGTCGGGTCGCGGAAACGCGCGGCTGGAGTCTGCCGCGTACCGCGCTGTACCTGATCGAGAACGGCCTGTTCGCGGTCGAGGCCGAGATGGTCGGCCGCTTCGACGATTCCGACGCGATCGCCCTGCAGCAGGCCATCGCCGCGCTGGAGGGCATCCCCAGCGATCCGGGCTTCTCCAAGATCGGCCGCGCCGAGCCGGTCGCGCCCAAGCCCGTCGGGCCGGACCTGAGCGGCCTGGACCTGCTGGACGAGTACCGCCTCGACCGCGATCCGGCCTAAGCCCGCGCCGCGCGCACCGCAACGTTCAGCATCGCAGCGCCCAGGGCGGTCGCCCCGTCCCGACAGGCGAATCCGCCTGCCCGGCCTGCGCCGCCGCCCGCAGCGGCTCAGGCCACCGGGTGCACGCAGCCGAGTACGCGCAGCCCGCGCGCGCCGGTGACGCTGGGCAGGTTGCCGGGCAGCCCGGCCAGGGTCTGCCGCGCCAGCCAGGCGAAGCCCATCGCTTCGACGAAGTCCGGGTCCAGGCCATAAGCCGCGGTCGATTCCACCGTCACCCCGGGCAGGTGCGCCGCGATCCGCGCCAGCAAGGCGCCGTTGCGCACCCCGCCGCCGCAGGCCAGCACCCGTCGGGTCGCCGGCTGGTGCGCGCGCAGGGCGTCGGCGACGGTGATCGCGCTGAGTTCCAGCAAGGTCGCCTGCACGTCCTGCGGCGCCTCGCCGCCTCGCAACTGCGCCTCCAGCCAGGTCAGGTGGAACTGTTCGCGACCGGTGCTCTTCGGCGGCGGCAGGGCGAACCAGGGTTCGCCGCGCAGGCGCGCGAGCAGTCCGGCGTCGACCGCGCCGGACGCGGCGAAGCGGCCGTCGGCGTCGTAGGGCGTGCCCAGGTGGCGCAGCGCCCAGGCGTCGAGCAGGCAGTTGGCCGGCCCGGTATCGAAGCCGCGCACCTCGCCGCGCGCCGGCAGCAGGGTGAAGTTGGCGATGCCGCCGAGGTTGAGCGCTGCCCGATCCTCGCCGGGGTCGTGCAGCAGGGCGGCGTGGAAGGCCGGCATCAGCGGCGCGCCGTGGCCGCCGGCGGCGACGTCGCGGCGGCGGAAGTCGGCCACCGTGGTCATGCCGCTGCGCTCGGCGATCACCGCGCCGTCGCCGATCTGCCAGGTGAAGGGGTGGCGACCGTCGTAGCCGGCGCCGGCCGGGCGATGGCGCACGGTCTGGCCGTGCGAGCCCAGTGCGGCAACCGCGTCCGCGGCGATCCCGGCTTCGCCGATCAGCGCGGTGGCGGCGTCGGCGAAGGCTTCGGCGACCTGCACGTCCAGCGTGCCCAGTTCTTCCAGCGCGCGCGCATCGCCGCCCTGGCCGAGTTCGACCAAGCGCTCGCGCAGCCGCGCTTCCCAGGCATAAGTGCGGCCCAGCACCAGTTCGCAACGGGTCGGCGTGCCGGCGGCGAAACGCACCAGCGCCGCATCGATCCCGTCGGCGCTGGTGCCGGAGATCAGTCCAAGATAAAGGCCGGAGGGCGGCAGGCCCGCGCCGGCGTCCGAGCGGGTCGAGGAGGTTTCAGCCACGACGAGGCTCCCAAAGGCCGGAGGGCGGCAGGCCCGCGCCGGCGTCCGAGCGGGTCGAAGAGGTTTCAGTCACGGCGCGGCTTCCCTGTGTCCCATCGTGGAAGGCTAACAACTGGCGCAAAAAAATAGAGCCTCCGAAGAGGCTCTCGTTGCGTACCCGCGGCGGCCGCTCAGGCCCGCGTGGTCTTCTTCTTCGCCGTCGTCTTGGCCGCCGTCTTGGCCGGCGCGGCCGGGGCCGGGCCCGCATCGGCGTAGATGATGTTCTCGACCTGGCGAATGCGCGCCAGGGCGACGCTGGTCTGGGTGCGGAACTGCGCCAGCGCCATGCCGCTCAGCGGCTCCGGCGGCGGCATGGTGATCGACAGCGGATTGCGGTGCACGCCGTTGATGCGGAATTCGTAGTGCAGGTGCGGGCCGGTGGCCAGGCCGGAGCTGCCGACGTAGCCGATCACCGTGCCCTGGCCGATGCGCTGCCCTGGCTTGACCCGGCCGAAGTTGGACATGTGCCCGTACAGAGTGGTGTAGCCGCGGCCGTGATCGAGGATCACCGCACGGCCGTAGCCGCCCTTCCAGCCGACGAACTGCACCCGCGCGTCGCCGGCGGCCATGATCGGGGTGCCGGTGCCGGCGGCGTAGTCGACGCCGGTGTGCATGCGGATCCGGCCCAGCACCGGGTGACGGCGCGAGCCGAAACCCGAGGTCAGGCGGGCGTAGGGGATCGGCATGCGGATGAAGCTCTTCTTCAGCGGACGGCCGTCGCCGGTGAAGTACTCGGCCTTGCCGCCGCGCTCGAAGCGGAAACCGGTGTGCAGCTTGCCGTCGCTGGTGAAGGTCGCCGCCAGCACCGGGCCGGTCTTGAGCAACTCGCCTTCGCGCCAGGTCTGTTCGACCACCACGCTGAAGCGGTCGTCGGCGCCGACGTCTTCGTTGAAGTCGATGTCGTACTTGAAGATCTCGTCGGTCAGCGTGTTGATGTTGGCCGGAGTCAGGCCGACCTTGCGCGCCGAGCGGAACAGCGACTTGCCGACCTTGCCGCTGAGCACCACGGTGCGGGTCTCGGTCGGTCGGTTGATGACTTTCTGGGTGATCTTGTCGCCGGCGATGCTCAGCTCGATGCGGTGGCTGTCGTCGCGGTCGTAGCGGAAGGTGCGCAGGCTGCCGTCGACCGGCATGTCGAACGCGAGTTCGGTGCCGGGTTTCATCCGCGTCAGCGCATCTTTCGCGCCGGGCTGTTCGAGGATCTTGCTCAGGGTCGAGGCCGGGATCTCCAGATCCTCGAACACCGAGCCCAGGGTCTGGCCGCGGCCTACCCGGACCAACTGCCAACTGTCGCCGTTCTGGCCGCGCACCCGCGCCAGCGGCAGCGGCGGCAGAGCCAGCGCCAGCGACTGGCGCGGCTCATGGGCGCGCAGGGTCGGCGCGGGCTGGCTGAAGCCCGGCACGATCGCCGCGACCATCATGCCGAGGGTCGCGAACAGGCCGGCCTGCACCCACTGGCGGCCCGACCAGCGGCCGTTGAAACCATCGGAAATATGACGCGCCAGCACGGGGCGTCGAAGCGCGGCCTCGCGCAGGGCTTTCAGGCGTTCGCGTCGTTCGGCGCCCACACTGGAAGCCTGCTCGGGTACTGTCATGGATCGATCCCTCGTTCGAGGTGTGAAGGCCGCGTTGCGGCGTTACCATAGACACGCGAGTTGTACGCGTCAAACCCTTGAGCTGAATGGGGTTTTCGCATCGAACGAGGCCGTTTTCGTTTAACTCCCAATTAACCTGAATCCGTGACCGATTGCGCAAAGCGCGGCCGCGGCCGACCCGACGAGTCCCAGAGTCCCCCGTGTCCACATCCGTACAAGAAACCCTCGACCTGATCGCCCGCGGCGCCGACGAAATCCTCAAGCTCGACGAGCTGGAGGCGCGGCTCGGCGCGTCCATGAAGGCCGGGGGCCGCCCGCTGCGCATCAAGGCCGGCTTCGACCCGACCGCGCCCGACCTGCACCTGGGCCATACCGTCCTGCTCAACAAGATGCGCCAGTTCCAGGACCTGGGGCATCAGGTGATCTTCCTGATCGGCGACTTCACCGGAATGATCGGCGACCCGACCGGCAAGAACGTCACCCGCAAGCCGCTGACCCGCGAGGACGTGCTGGCCAACGCCCAGACCTACGCCGACCAGGTGTTCAAAGTGCTGGACAAGGACCGCACCGAGGTCCGCTTCAATTCCGAGTGGTTCGGGCAGATGGGCGCGGCCGACATGATCAAGCTGGCGGCCCAGCACACCGTGGCGCGCATGCTCGAGCGCGACGACTTCGCCAAGCGCTACGCCGCCCAGCAGCCCATCGCGATCCACGAATTCCTCTACCCGCTGGTGCAGGGCTACGACTCGGTGGCGCTGCAGTGCGACGTCGAACTCGGCGGCACCGACCAGAAATTCAACCTGCTGATGGGCCGCGGCCTGCAGGAGCACCACGGCCAGCCGGCGCAGATCGTGCTGACCATGCCGCTGCTGGAAGGCCTGGACGGCGTCAACAAGATGTCCAAGTCGCTGGGCAACTACATCGGCATCAACGAGCCGGCGATCGATATCGTCACCAAGACGATGAGGATCGACGACGTGCTGATGTGGCGCTGGATCGACCTGCTCAGCTTCGAGATCGGCATCGCCGAGGCGGCGCGCCTGAAGGGCGAGATCGAGGCCGGCCAGCTCAACCCGCGCGACCTCAAGCTGCGCCTGGCGCGCGAACTGGCGGCGCGGTTCCACGGCGCCGCCGCGGCCGAGCAGGCGGTGGCCGGCTGGAACGCCGCGGTGCGCGGCGAGGGCGACACCGCCTTGTTGCCGCTGACCGACCTCAGCGTGCCCGCCGAGGGCCTGCGCATCGCCGCCCTGCTGACCGCGGCCGGCCTGACCCCGAGCAATTCCGAGGCCAACCGCAAGCTCAAGGAGCGCGCGGTGCGGATCGACGGCAACGTGATCGAAGACGCCCAGCAGTTGTTCGCCCCGGGCTTCGAGGGGGTGCTGGCCGTCGGCAAGCGCAATTTCGCCCGGGTGCGCCTGATCGCCGCCTGAGGCGACCGCACGCCCGATCCGGGCGCGCCCATTCAAGCGCCCGATGGGCCCGCGCGACTGCGCGGGCCTTTTTCGTTCATATGGTTTCCGGGCCTGGCGGTGAATTTGCGGACCGATCCGCTGCCGTCCTGCCAGTAGCG
>NZ_HG424448.1 GCF_000336385.2 Lysobacter antibioticus HS124
CCGCCGCGATTGCGCGGCCGCCGCAGTCGCGTCGCCGTCGAATCCGCTGCGGCCGAAATCGCGCTTGCCGCCGCGCTTGCCGAGCAGGCGCGCCGGTCCGAGCACGATCGCGTGCGACAAGGCCTTGCACATGTCGTACACGGTCAGCGCCGCGACCGTGGCGCCGGTCAGCGCTTCCATCTCGACCCCGGTGCGATGCACGGTGCGCACCGCGCAGTCGATCGCCAGGCTGCGCTCGCCGTCCCAGTCGATGGCGATGCGGCAGCCATCGATCGGCAGCGGATGGCAGAACGGAATCAGTTCGTGGGTGCGCTTGACCGCGATCGTGCCGGCGACGATCGCGGTGTCGATCACCGCACCTTTCTTGCTGCGCAGGCCGCTGGCGCGCAATTGCGCCGCGACCGCGGCCGGAAACGTCACCCGGCAGCGCGCCGTCGCCTCGCGCGCGGTGGCCGCCTTGGCGGACACGTCGACCATCGCCGGGCGGCCGTCGCGGTCGATGTGGGTCAGGGTGGGCTCGGCGCTCAAATCGTCATACTCCAGCGAAGTCCGTACCCCGGCTCGCGCGGTCCGAACAGAAAATGCAGCACGCGCCGCCGCCCTTGCGGCCGGGCCGCCTTGGACGAGGCGTGCAGCAACAACGGACGCATGATAAGCAGATCGCCGGGCTGCGCGCTGCACTCGACCTCGCCGGAACGGGCGCGCAATGCCCGGGCCTGCGCCATGCCCAAGCGGCCGTGACGATGCGAGGCCGGCACCACGCGCAACGGGCCGTCGTCGCTTTCGCACGGGTCCAGATGCAGGCGCACGATCGTCAGGCGCTCCAGCAACTCCGCAGGAGGCTGGACGAAATCGACGCCCTGCTTGCGCGACCAGCCGCTCAACTGCGCGCACTCCACCCGGCCGGCGACCGGCACGCACAGATCCTGATGCCAGCCGACCTTCCAATTGCGCGCGCCGCTCTTGCGGAACAGAGTGCATTGCACCGCGACGGCATCGCGATCCAGCGCGCCGACCCCGGCCAGCCTCCGCCGCAGCGGCGCCACCAGCGCCGCGCACGCCGGATGGGCGAGCAGATCGCGCGTGCCGGCGTCGTCTTCGTCCATCGCCTGCGCAGCGGGATCGGCCTGCGCGCCCGCCTGCGCCACGCAGGCGGCCGACACCGCACCCGGCCAGTGCACGAATCCGAGCGCGCCCAAGCGCCCGGCGGGCGTGGCCGGGACCGCCGCGACGGCGGTCGCGGTCCCGTCGGGACGCTGTCGGGTGCGCGCTATGGACACGACAAGCCTCCGGCTGCGCTCAACCGCCGATCAGGAACATTTCCACGTGCCGGCGAGGGCGCGGCGCATCGGCGGCGCGCAATTCGCTATAGCGGTCGCCGCGTCGCGACCACAGCTCGGCCAGATGGGCGGCGAAGGCGTCCTCGCCCTGGGCCAGCGGCGGGCGCAGGTCGCTGCCCTCGGCAGCGAACAGGCAGGTGTACAGACGCCCGTCGGCGGACACCCGGGCGCGGTGGCAGTCGCCGCAGAACGGCGCGCTGATCGAAGACACGAAACCGATCTCGCCGGCGCCGTCGGCGAAGCCGTAGCGCGAGGCGACCTCGCCGCGATAGTTGGCGTCGAGCGCGCGCAGCGGCCAGCGCGCATGGATGCGGTCGCGCAACGCTTGCGACGGCACTACCCCGGCCTGGCTCCAGCCGTTGCAATTGCCGACGTCCATGTATTCGATGAAACGCAGCACGTCGCCGCCGGCGCGGAAGCGTTCCACCAGGGGCAGCACCTGGTCTTCGTTGACTCCGCGCTGGACCACGCAGTTGAGCTTGATCGCCCCGAACCCAGCGGCGTGCGCGGCGTCGAGGCCGGCGAGCACGTCGGCGACCTCGCCGCGGCCGCCGGACAGGCGCCGGAACAAATCCGGATCGAGCGCGTCCAGGCTGACGGTGAGACGGCGCAGGCCGGCTTCGCGCAACGCCCGCGCGTGCCGCGCCAGCAACGAGCCGTTGGTGGTCAGGGCCAGATCGTCCAGGCCGGGAATCGCCGCCAGGCGCGCGATCAGCTCGGGCAGGCGCTTGCGCAGCAAGGGCTCGCCGCCGGTCAGGCGCAGCTTGCGCACGCCGACGCGGACGAAGCCGCGCACCAGGGTTTCGATCTGGTCGAAACTCAGCCGCCCGGCCGCGTCCAGGCCGTAGTCGTCGCCGACCCGTTCGGCGGGCATGCAATACGGGCAGCGGAAATTGCAGGCGTCGATGACCGACAGGCGCAAGTCGCGCAGCGGCCGCCCGAGCCGGTCGAGCGGCAGCGCCGGCGCCGCTGCGCCAGCGGCCCGTGCGGCAAGTTCCTGCGCGGCAACGGCATTCACCTAGGACGGCACCTGGGTCTCGAGGGGCTCGGCCAGATCGATCACCTCGCCCGGCCTCCCCACACGATACCCCCGCGCGGCCAGCGCGTCGCCTTCTTCGCGGCTGCCGTAGTGGTACAGGACGCAGCGGTTCAGCAATTCGCGCGGGTACTCGCGCTCCAGGTCCTCGATGCCGCTGTGCGAGGGATTGCCGTGCAGGGCGCAGTCGTGGGCGATCAGCTCGCCGGCATCGGCGTACTTGGCCAGCACCTCGGGGATCGGCCGGGTATCGCCGGTCCAGATCGCACTGCCGCGCAGGCGCAGGCCGAAGGCGCTGTCGGGCCAGTGATGGCGGGTGGCGAACACTTCCAGGCGCTGGCCGTCGTGCCAGAAATGGCCGCTGACCGGGACCAGCTGGAACGCGTCCCAGAAGTTCACCCCGCCCTCGGCCAGCACGTTGGGATAGTCGGCCACACGCTGGTGCAGCAGCGGCACCACCGGCGCCGGCACGTACAGGCGCACCTTGCCGCGCCGCTGCGGGTCGAAGTAATGGGCGACGAACAGGCGCTCGAAGCCGGCGACGTGATCGAGGTGGGTGTGGGTGACGAACAGCGCCTCGGGCATCCGGCCGTAGTGGGCCAGATAGGCGGTCAGCCCCTCGCCGCCGCAGTCGACGGTCAGCCACGGCTCGCCGTCGCGCTCCAGCGTCGCCATCGCCGACCCCAATTCCACCGCCGACGCATTGCCGACGCCGTGCAGACGCAACCGCCAACTCATGCCCACCCTCGCCTTTGACCGATCACTCTTTCAGTAACCACGTTCCCAGGCGCGGTCATAGGCCGTGCGCAGTCGGGCGAAATCGCGTTCGACCTCGGCCGGCGTGCGCGCGCCGCGCAGCTTGAGCAGCGAGCGCAGCAGCCGGGCCAGATTGCGCTCGCGCCAGGCCGTGGCCGGGATGCGGATCGCGCCGCGGTCCAGATCGATGACCCAGCCGCGGCCGCCGCTGTCGAACAGCAAGTTGGTGGCGTTGAGGTCGGCGTGGTCGAGCCCGGCGCGATGGCAGCGCGCGATCAATCGGCCGGCCTCTTCCCAGGGCGCGCCGTCGCCGGCCACCGCGGCGCGGTCGGCCAGCGAACGCACGTCGCCCAGGCGCTCGATCAGGATCGCCGCGTAATAGTGCAGCCCGTCGCGCCGGTACCAGGCGGCGACCGGCATCGGCACCGGCAGACCCTTGCGCGCGACCTCGCGGGTCAGGCGGAACTCGGCGAAACTGCGGGTTCGGTGCGCACCGCGCCACCAATAGCGATCGCGGTTGAAACGCGCGACCAGGCCGCCGCGCAGGTAGCGCCGCAGCACCACCTGACCGAACGGCGCATCCACGAACCAGGCCCCGCCGCGGCCGCCGCTGTCGACCGGCTGCGCCTTGGCGCCCCAATGCGCGGGCGAGAACCACTCCGGCTGCGCTTGCTGCACCCGCTCGCGGTCGAACAGAATCGCACCGTAACCGCTGTCGTCGCGGTACGGCGTCAGTCCCTCGGCGGCGTCATAACCCGTCATCCGTCCGAGTCTAACAAGCACGTGACCCAATCGCCTCTCAGTTCTTCGCCTTCCCTGTGCCTGCTGCGCCTGTCGGCGCTGGGCGACGTGACCCATGTCGTGCCGCTGGTCCACACCCTGCGCGCGGCGCGGCCGCAGGCCTCGATCGTGTGGCTGATCGGCAAGGGCGAGCGACGCCTGCTCGACGGCCTGGAGGGGGTCGAGTTCGTCGAATACGACAAGAAGACCGGCTTGGCCGGGATGCGCGCGGTCCGCCGCGCGCTGCGCCAGCGCGAACTGCCCGGCGGGCGCTTCGAGGCGCTGCTGCAGATGCAGGTGGCCGCGCGCGCCAACCTGCTGTCGGCCTTCGTCCCGGCCCGGCGCAGGATCGGCTACGACCGCTCGCGCTCCAAGGACCTGCACGGCCTGTTCGTCAACGAACGCATCGCCGACCGGCCCGGCATCCACGTGCTCGACGCGATCGGCAGCTTCTGCGAGCCGCTCGGCCTGCGCCAGACCGAGGTGCGCTGGGACTTGCCGGTGCCCGACGAGGCGCGCGAATGGGCGCGCGCGCAATGGCCGCAGGACGGCGTGCCGACCTTGCTGATTTCGCCCTGCTCCAGCCATGTCCTGCGCAATTGGCGCAGCGAACGCTACGCCGCGGTCGCCGACCACGCCGCCGGCCAGGGCTGGCGGGTGGTGCTGTGCGGCGGCCGCAGCCAGCTCGAACGCGACACCGCCGACGCCATCCTCGCCGCCATGCGCCATCCGGCCTTGGATCTGGTCGGCAAGGACACGCTCAAGCAACTGCCGGCCCTGCTCGAACGCGGCCACCTGCTGATGACTCCCGACTCCGGACCGATGCACATCGCCAACGCGATGGGCACCAAGGTGTTGGGCCTGCACGCGGCCAGCAACCCGGCGCGCAGCGGGCCCTACAGCGACCGCCGCTACTGCGCCGACCGCTACGACGACGCCGCGCGCAAGTACCTCGGCAAGCCCGCGGCGGAGATCGGCTGGGGCCGCAAGATCGAGCACGCCGGGGTGATGGACCTGATCACGGTCGAGGACGGCATCGCCGCGTTCGAGCGCTATCGCGCCGACCACCCCGCCGCCGGCGCATGAGCCCGGCGACCGCGGCCGATACGCCGCCGGCGCCGCCGGAACGTTTGCCGGCCGCCGGCCGGCGCCACGACTACCGGTGCTTCTGGGACCACCGAGGCGCGACCGGCCGGGTCGACACGAGCTTGCTTGAGTCAGTGGCATCCGGCGCCGCTCGTGGTCGCGCGCGAGCGTTAAGCCACCGCCGGGCACTGGATGACGGGCAAGACCGGGCTGTTCGGCGCAGCGCAGGCCCGGCGCGGATACTTGACCAGGGACGCCCCCGGACGGGCCAAGGCCCTGGACCGGGAAATCGCCGAGCTCGATGAGACGACCTGGACCGGCGAGCGTTATCCCTCCCGGGCGGCCGGGAACCTGGCCGAGTTCGGCCCGGCTTCTGCTCGGCACCGGTGCGCCCCTCCACGTCGAGGCCAGCCCGCTCGCCCCGGTCTGGGGCGGTCTGGGGGGGGGCATCGGACGGGCCGCCGATCAGCCCGACACGCCCCACCCGGGCCGTGGGCGCGGCCTGAATCCGCTCGGTTTTGCGTTAATGGAAGTGCGGCGTCGCCTGGCCGACACGGTCCGATGCGACGTTGAACCGATCCCACCGAGATGCCCCCCATGGCTTCGGCCGCCTTCGCCGATTTCCACGCGCCGCCGCCCGGTTCCCTGCCCGCCGACCTGGAGGCGCTGCTGCGTCTGTGGCAGCGCCAGCATCCGCCCTTGCTGCATCTGCTCGCCGAACTGGGTTGCACGGTGATCGATCGCGACTACCAGCCGGCCCTGCTCGATCCGGAGGGGTATTTGAGCCGCAGCGACCTCGCCGACCCGGCGGTGCGCGCCCATCATGCCGCGATCGAAGGCGTCAGCGCCTACATCAGCTTCGTGATCGAGAACGACGAGGGCGAAGTGATCGGCTATTGGCACGGCCCGGAGCAGCGTTCGCTGCACGAAGCGCCGATCGTCAAGCTGGACGCCGAAGGACGCTTCGAACTGCTGCCGGGCCGGCACCTGATCGAGGCCCTGCTGGGCGATCTCGGCCGCGGCGATCCCGCGGCGCTGGGCGAGCTCGCCCGGCTGTTCGCCGGGCTGGGCATCGTCGCGCCGGCGCGCGGTCGCGGCGAGCCGGTCTGGCCGGACGCGGCCACCCACCCGGCCAGCCTGCAGCAACGCCTGTACGAGGCGGCGCTGGACCCGCGCCGCCACTAGCCTGCGGGTACGCCCGCGGCGCGGACTTCAGCCGATCGGGCCGGTGCCGTAGTCCTGGTAGGACTTCTCTTCGACGTAGGTCGAGCCCAGGGCCAGGTTGATCTGCTTCTTGACCCGCGCGCGCTCGTCGTTCTCGACGTAGACCGAACGCGCCAGGCGGATGAACTCGGCGTCGAATTCCTGGCGCTTTTCCTTGATCCGGATGTCGTCCTCGATTACCCACAGGCGCTCGTTGACCGCCTTGAGGTCGGCGCGCAGGCGGACGATGTCGTGGCCGGCGGCCGGGTGCGCCATCCAGGTCTTCTCCAGCGCGGTCAGCTCGTTGCGCACGTTGACCAGCTTGGCCTCGTCGGTCATGCGCTCGGACTTGATCTGCAGGATCGCGATCTTGTCGAGCAGTTCGCCAAAGGACACCGGGACCAGGATTTCGGACATGTCGCGCAGCCGTTCATTGCCGTAGGGGCGGCTAGTGTAGCCCGCGGCGCCAAGGGCCGCCGGAGGCTCCGGCACGAACCGCTTGTCGGCGGGCGCGGCAGCCCGTATCATTCTCGGCTCGCACGCACCCGGAGAGGTGGCAGAGCGGTTGATTGTACCTGACTCGAAATCAGGCGTACGTTTATAGCGTACCGGGGGTTCGAATCCCCCCCTCTCCGCCAGATACGCAACACGACGGGTCCTTCGGGGCCCGTTTTGTTTTTCCGGCGACGCGCCCGGCCACGGCGGCGACAGCGCGTCGCCGAGTCCGGCACGGCGGCGGCGCAGGCTTCATCCTCGGTTGGGCCGACGCAGGCCAGGCTGCGGACACGATCACGTCGCACGCAACGCCGGTTCACGCGCGCGAGCGGGCGACGTCGATCCTCAACGCATACACGGCCTTCATCCGCCCTCGTGCATGAAGCCGTGCAGGGATCACGCTTTCTTGCTACGCGGCCGCTGGACCGCGATGATTCCGTTCATTGCATTGGCGCACACGACGGACGCGAACGGCACGACCGGCAGATGATCGAATTCGGACACCTCACGCACGTCGGCCTGCGCCGCGAACTCAACGAAGACACCTACTACGGTGACAGCGAACTCGGGCTGTGGCTGGTCGCCGACGGCATGGGCGGCCACGAGTACGGCGAGGTCGCCAGCGCGCTCGCGCGCGAGGTGATCGTGCGCGAGGTGCGCAACGGCACCGCCCTGGCGCAGGCGATCCGGATCGCCGACGAAGAGATCATCCGCATGTCGCGGCGGCGCAACGAAGCCCTGCCGATGGGCACCACGGTGGTCGCCGCGCGCATCGCCGGCAACCGCTTCGAAGTGGCCTGGGTCGGCGACAGCCGGGTGTATCTGTGGCGCGACGGCCACCTGGCCCAGTTGTCGCAAGACCACAGCTATGTGCAGGAGCTGATCGCCAACGGCGCGATCACCCACGAACAGGCGCGCAGCCATCCGCACCGCAACGTGGTGACCCAGGCCCTGGGCGTGACCGACCCGCGCAATCTCAACGTCGAGACCATGACCGGCGAGCTGCGCTCGGGCATGCAGTTGCTGCTGTGCAGCGACGGCCTGACCGAGGAGGTCGACGACCGCAGCATCGCCCGGGTGCTGGCGCACAACGACTGCAGCGCGCAGGAGTGCGTCGACTCCCTGGTCGCCGCGGCGCTGGACGGCGGCGGCTCGGACAACGTCACCGTGGTGCTGGTGCGCAGCCACTGAAGCGGCGCCGCAGGCGATTGGACGTCTTTAGACGGGCCGCGAAAATCGAATGATTTTCAAAAAAATCCAAAACGCGCCGCCTGCCGGCGCGTTGCATCGTGGGCGCGGCCCGCGCTCAGGCCTCGGCCGCTTCCAGCGCCGGCTCCGGCAGGACCTGGTCCCACACGCACTTGCCGGCCTTCTTGCGCAGCTTCTCCAGCCGCACGCGATGCGCGGCCAGTTCGTCCGCATGCACCACCACCCGCGGCCGCGCCGCGCCGAGGTCGACCTGGAGGCTGACCTGGGCGTTCTGCGTCGCCACGGCGGTGTCGCCGAAGCCGATCTCTTCCTGCCCCGAGGTCAGGGCGATGTAGACCTCGCCCAGGATCTGGGCGTCGAGCAGCGCGCCATGCAGCTGACGGTGCGAGTTGTCCACGCCCAGGCGCTTGCACAGCGCGTCGAGCGAGTTGCGCTGGCCGGGGAAGCGCTGCCGCGCCAGCAGCAGCGAGTCTTCGATGTTGCTGACGTGGTCGGCGAGCTTGCCGTACTGAGCGCCGCAGATCGACAGCTCGTTGTTGAGGAAGCCGACGTCGAAGGCCGCGTTGTGGATGATCAGCTCGGCGCCCTGGATGAAGGCCAGGAATTCCTCGACCACCGCTTCCATCGGCGGCTCGTTGGCCAGCCGTTCCAGCGACAGGCCGGTCACTTCCTGCGCGCCGGCCTCGAACTCGCAATCGGGCTTGATGTACTGGTGATACGTGCGGCCGGTCGGGCGGCGCTCGATGAACTCGACGCAACCGATTTCGACCACGCGGTTGCCGCGTTCCCAGCTCAGGCCGGTGGTTTCGGTGTCCAGGATGATTTGGCGCATGGGGGGATTGTCTCAGATGCGTGGAAGGAGCGCGCGGCGGCCGACACGATGCCGGGCGGCCTGGTCGCGTGCCAGGCGCCTGTGCGCCGCTGCCGGTCTTCGCGGATTCTCGTCAGTGCATTACGGTCGGTAGGGCCGCAGCCGTTCCGCCTGCACGCGCGCCAGGGTGTCCACGCGCTCGTTGTCCGGGTCGCCGGAATGGCCCTTGACCCACTTCCACTCGATCGAATGGCGCAGGGTCGCCGCGTGCAGGCGCTCCCACAGGTCGCGGTTCTTGACCGGGTCGCCGCCGGCGGTCTTCCAGCCCTTGCGCACCCAGTTGTTGATCCACTGGGTGATGCCCTGGCGCACGTACTGCGAGTCGGTGGTCAGCACCACCCGGCACGGCTCGTTGAGCGCTTCCAGGGCCATGATCGCGCCCATCAGCTCCATGCGGTTGTTGGTGGTGTCCGGCTCGCCGCCGGACAGCTCGCGCTCGCGGCCCTTGTAACGCAGCAAGGCGGCCCAGCCGCCGGGCCCGGGGTTGCCGAGGCAGGCGCCATCGGTGTTGATCTCGACGGTCTTTTCGACGCCCGTACTGGTTTGGCTCACGCAACGGCTTCTCTTGAACGGCAGCCGGACATTATCGCCGTTGCGCGCCCCGGGTCGAGCCACGCTGCGCGCGCGGAATCAAACCGCCGCTGCCCTGCCAACGCAGCACTTGCAGCCGCGCCGGCGGAATCGCCGCGTGCACGCGCTTGGTCAGGCTCAGCGCGACCCCGGCGCGGAACACGTCGGCCGCGGCCACCCCGGCGTCGCCGTGCGCGACCCGCCAGCGCGGCCCCAGCCATTGCAGGCTGACCGAATCGGCGGCGAAGCCGGACACGCGCAGCATCGCCTGCCAGTGGCCGGCATCGCGCGCGGCCAGGCCGCTGCGCGCCCAGCGCAGACGGTACGGGCTCCAGGGGTTCAGGGTCGCCAGCCACAGTCGCCCGCCGGGGGCCAGGATGCGCGCGCATTCGCTCAGCAGCGGCCGCGGGTCGACCCCGTCGTCGAACACGTGCTGCAGCAGGACCGCGCCGAAGGCCTCGCTGGCCAGGGGCAGCGGCAGGCGGCAGCGGACCGCGCCGTCGAAACCGAGCCGGCTGCGGCGCAGGACCACCCCGCGCCCGCGCGGCGGCGAAGCCGCGGGCAGTCCGAACCAGGCCCAGGGCAAGGCCGGACTGGCCGCCAGGACCCGGCTCATCGCCGCCGCCTCGACCTCGAGCAGCCCCTGACCGGCGACCTCGCCGAACCAGTGCAGGGCGCTGGCGGAGTCGGTCTCGGGTTGACGGCCGTGGGACAGGGCGGGCATGTTCGCGTCTCGCAGGGACGGGGCGGAGCCGGCGGGGAAGCGCCGCTGCGCCGGAGGCGGCTTCCGGACGGAACCGGGGCGCCGCCAGGGTCGCAGATCGCCGTGACACTACCGCCGGCGGCGGAACCGTCGGCGACAGCGCGCCGCCTGTCCCGCAAACCCGACCCGGCGACCGGCCCAGGCCGTTCCCGGACCGCGGCGACCGCTACGCCCGGACTGTGCGCCTCCCGCGCCGGCCAGGCAAGCCGAGCCCCAGCCCCGCCGGCGATCCGGCGCCGGCGTTCGCCAGGAGACCGACGATGCGGCTGCTCGCCCTGCCCGCCCTCAGCGACAACTACATCTGGGCCCTGTGCGGCAGCGACGACGAGACCGCGCTGATCGTCGACCCGGGCGACGCCGCGCCGGTGCTGGCCGCGGCCGCGAACGGCCTGCGCCCGGTCGGAATCTTGCTGACCCACCACCACAACGACCACATCGGCGGCACCGCCGCGCTGCGCGAGCGCTGGCCGGGTCTGCCGGTATTCGCCCCCGACGATGAGCGCATCGGCGACGCCACGGTGCGGGTCGACGACGGCATCCGGGTGCATGTCGCCGGCTGGACCTTGCAGGTCCTGGCGGTACCGGGCCATACCCGCAGCCACGTGGCTTATTACCTGGATCGCAGCGGCAACGGCGGCCAACGCCTGCTGTTCAGCGGCGACACCTTGTTCAGCCTGGGCTGCGGCCGGCTGTTCGAAGGTACCGCCGCACAGATGCTGAGCTCGCTGACCCGGCTGGCGGCCCTGCCGGACGACACCCGGGTCTGCTGCGGACACGAATACACCCTGGCCAACGGCGCTTTCGCGCGCGTGGTCGAACCCGACAATCCGGCGCTGTCGCGCCGCATCGAACAGGCCCAGAGCATGCGCAACGCCGGACGTCCCTCGGTTCCCAGTTCGCTCGGCGAGGAACGCGCGACCAACCCCTTCCTGCGCAGCCGCGAGGCTTCCGTGCTGCGCAGCCTGACCGCCCGCCTGGGCCGCGCGCCGGCCGACGAGGTCGAAGCCTTCGCCGAGCTGCGGCGTTGGAAAGACGGGTTCCAGGCGTGAACGCCGTCGCTGCGCGCGGCGCTCGCCGCCGGCTGCTGGGCGCGGCCCTGGCCTGCTCGCTCGGCCTGGGCGGTGCCACCGCGGCCTTCGCCGAACCGCCTGCGACCGCCAAGCCCGCGACCGCCGTCGACGAGCCCGCAGCCGCGACCCGCAACGGCCGCGAGATCTATCGCCGCTTCCGCGAAGGGTTGGCCGACCCGAGCTGCGAACCCGGAGCCAGCAGCCGCTGGCGCCAGCATTTCGCCACTGCGCCCAAGCGCCTGGCCGCCTCCGACGACGACCTGCTGCCGCTGTTCGGCTACGTGGTCGACGCCCTGCGCGAGGCCGGCCTGCCGACCGAGTACGCGCTGATTCCGTTCGTCGAAAGCGGCTACCGCCCCGGCGCGCGCAGCGCCGCCGGCCCGGCCGGGCTGTGGCAGATGATCGCGATGACCGCGCGCAACCACCGCGTGCCGATGCGCGAGGGCTACGACGGCCGCCTGTCGCCGGTCGAATCGACCCGCGCCGCGGTGCGCTACCTCAAGACCCTGCATGGCATGTTCGGCGGCGACTGGCGGCTGACGGTGATGGCCTACAACGCCGGCGAATACCGCGTGCTCAATGCGGTCAAGCGCGCCGGCACGCCGATCGCCCAGACCCGTCACGACCGCCTCAGCGGCCTGTCCGACATCACCACGTCCTACGTGCGCAAGCTGCACGCCCTGTCTTGCCTGATGGAACAAGCCGACGACCGCGACGAGTGGCTGGCCGCGCTGGACCGGCCGGTGCCGCGACTGGATGCGGTGGAGGTGCCCTCCGACGTCGACAGCATCGGCGAGTGGGCCGCGCGCACCGGCCAGAACGCCGCGCAGTTGCTGCGCCTGAACCCGGCCTTCCGCGACGGCCGCATCGCCCGTGCCGGCGGCAAGCGCGCGCCGCTGCTGGCGGTGGCGGCGCCGGCGGTCGGCACGCCGGGGCCGGTCGCGGCCGACCTCGCGGTCGTCGAGGGCGCCCTGTCATCGGGCCCGGCCGTCGCGGCCGAAACCGCGCGCACCGAGGCGTCGGTCGACGAAGACGTCGCCGCGCCGCGCGAGCCCAAGGCCCCGCGCCGCCACACCGTCGGCCGCGGCGACAACGCCTGGAGCATCGCCAAGCGCTACCGCATCCGCGTCGCCGACCTGCTGCAGCGCAACGGCCTGACCGCCAAGGCCGTGCTCAAGCCCGGCCAGGCGCTGCTGATCGACGCCCCCGGGCGCACGCAGGACTGAATCCGCATCGCGGCAAGGCGGCGTGCGCCTGTGCGCCTGCTCCGCGTCCCAACGCAAGCAGCCCGGCCAAAGCCGGGCTGCATCGCGGACAAATCGGGCCGATCGTCCTGCGTGTCGCTGGGTTCAGCCCACCGCCGCCTCGGCCGTGCGCTTGCGCGAAGGCCACAGCATAGCGACCAGGGTGATGCCGCCGAGCAGCCAGCTGTAGTGGACGTTGCCGACCAGTTGCAGCGGCGAGACCTTGCTCAAGGACGCGGCGAGCAGGATCTGCGCGCCGTAGGGCAGCACGCCCTGGGTCACGCAGGCGAAGATGTCGAGCACGCTGGCCGCGCGCGCCGGCGGCACGCCGTGCTGCTGGGCGACATCGCGGGCCAGGCCGCCGCTGATCAGGATCGCGACCGTGTTGTTGGCGGTGAACACGTCGGTGGTCGCCGACAGCGCGGCGATGCTGATTTCGCCGGCGCGGCGGCTGCGGTGGCCGCGGGCGAACTTGCCGATCGTCTGCGCCAGCCAGGCCAGCCCGCCGGCGGCCTTCATCAGCGCGCCCAGGCCGCCGACCAGCAACGACAGCAGGGTGATCTCGACCATGCTCTCGAAGCCGTCCCAGATGTGGCTGGTGTAGGCGGCGAAGCCGAAGTCCTCGGCGAAGAACACGCCGAACAGGCCGGCCACGACCAACCCCAGGCTGAGCACGATGATCACGTCGATGCCGGCGATGGCCAGGCCGAGCACGATCAGGTAGGGCAGGATCAACCAGGGCGAGACCGGATCGGGCGTGTCGACCGGCGCGGTCTCGCCGAGGAAGCCGAGCAGCACCAGGGTGGCCAGCGCCGCCGGCAGCGCCAGCTTGAAGTTCTCGCGGAACTTCTCGCGCATGGTGCAGCCCTGGGTGCGGCTGGCGACGATCGCGGTGTCGGAGATCACCGACAGGTTGTCGCCGAAGGTGGCGCCGCCGATCACCGCGCCCAGCACCAGCGCGCGGTCCAGGCCGGAAGCGTCGGACACGCCCAGCGCGATCGGCGCGACCGCGGCGATGGTGCCCATCGAGGTGCCCAGCGACATCGAGATGAAGCCGGCGACCACGAACAGCGCCGGCAGCAGCAACGCCGGGTGTACGTTGCCGACGCCCAGCGCCACGATGGCGTCGACCGCGCCGATCGCCTTGGACACTTCGACGAAGCCGCCGGCGAGCAGGAAGATCAGGCACATCAGCACCACGTTGTGGTCGCCCATGCCCTGCAGCAGGGTCTCCAGCGGCTTGATCCCGCGCCGCCAGGCGATGAACGCGGCCAGCGCCAGCGCCGGCAGGATCGCCACCGGCGCATGCAGCTGGTAGAAGCCCATCGCATCGCCGTGCGCGGTGAAGTACAGCCCGGCGCCGAAGAACAGGGCCAGGAACACCAGCAGCGGGCTCAGCGCCAGCGCGCTCGGGGACAACGGCGCGCCAGGGCGGGACGATTCATTCATCGCTTCATCCGAATGGATTAGAAAACTTGGCGATTTTGCAGCGCAGCATCACGGATGTCGAGTGCTGGGGGTGGAAAGCTGGGATTCGGGATTCGGGATTCGGGATTCGGGATTCGGAATTCGGGATTCGGGGGCGGGCCGAGGCTGGGGATATTCGTTGCCGGCGGAGCCGGCGGCTGGGTCTGCCGCGCTTGATCCGCCCTCGCCCCAATCCTTTTCCGCAAGCGGGAGAGGGAGCGCTACGCGGCTATGTTGCCCCCTTCCCCCTCCCATCCTCCCCCTTTCCCTTCCACCTATCCCCTCTCCTCCTTCCCGGCCGCTCTTCCCTCCTCCCGCTTGCGGGAGAAGGGGCCCGCAGGGGGATGAGGGCAGCGCACCAACGAAAACGGGGCGCCCGCAGGCGCCCCGTCGATAACGCGATGGCCGGCCGGCGCGAGGCCGTCGTCCACTGGACGGCCCACGGCGGCGCCACGCCCGCTCAGATCACGATGATGCAGCGGCCGTAGCGGTCGCAGATCGCATAGGTCTGCCACACGCCTTCGTCGCACAGGTAAATCCGCGAGCTGCCGTCGTGCGCACGCTCCGTCACCCGCTGCCCCTGGTTGGCGGCCGTGCAGGTGCCCGGCGCCGGGATCGCGGCGACGGTGCCGGCGGCGCTCATCAACACGATCGCCGCGAACGCGATCGCCCTGCCCTTCATCTTCCTGATCTTCATGGATGCCTCAATGCATGCAAGGTGCCGCCGGGACAACGCGCGCGATGCGGCGCCATAGGCGCGCATCGGCGGCGCGGCCGGCAGTCGGCGGCGTCCTGCCGGACTCATGCCGGGATCGATCAGATCACGATGGTGCAACCGCGGTAATCGCAGATCGCGTACAGCAGCCACACCCCGTCCTCGCATTGGTAGATGCGCGAGGTGCCGTTGGGTCCGTATTCCTTGATCCGCTGCCCCTGGTTTTCCGCGGTGCAGGTACCGCGCGGCGGAATCGCCGCGACGGTGCCGGCGGCGCCGATCAACGCGATCGCCGCGAATGCGATCGCCTTCCCCTTCATCTTCCTGATCTTCATGACGTTCCTCGATGCGAACCTGACCGCCGGTATGCGGGGCCGCCGCCGCTCCCCAGCGGTGGCGGACATCGATGCGCGCGCGGCCCCCTTCGGGCAGGCGACGGCGTCCTGCCGGAATTCTCGCCGCAGGAGCCTAGCGCCGCGCGCCGCGTGCAAGCGTGCGGTGCGCCGCAAAACGAACGGGGCGCCCGAAGGCGCCCCGTCGTCGATCGATCGCAGCGGTATCGCTCAGGCCGTGGCGCGGCTGGCGATGGCCTTGGCGAACGACATCGTGTTGCCTTCGCCGCCCAGGTCCGGGGTCAGCGAATCCTTGGCTTCCAGGGTGGCGACGATGGCTTCGCGCAGCTTGGTCGCCTTTTCCGGCTGGCCCAGGTGGTCGAGCATCTGCGCCGCGCCGAGCAGCAGCGCGCAGGGGTTGGCGATGCCCTTGCCGGCGATGTCCGGAGCCGAGCCGTGCACGGCTTCGAAGATCGCCGCGTCGGTGCCGATGTTGGCGCCCGGGGCCAGGCCCAGGCCGCCGACCAGACCGGCGCACAGGTCGGAGATGATGTCGCCGAACAGGTTGGTGGTGACGATGATGTCGAACTGCTCCGGACGCATCACCAGCTGCATGCAGGTGTTGTCCACGATCATCTCGTTGCACTGGATGTCCGGGTACTGCTGCGCCACTTCGCGCGCGGTCTTCAGGAACAGGCCCGAGGTCGACTTCAGGATGTTGGCCTTGTGCACCACGGTGACCTTCTTGCGGCCGGTCTTGCGGGCCAGGTCGAAGGCGTAGCGGACGATGCGCTCGGAGCCGCGGCGGGTGATCTTCTGGGTCAGCATCGCCGTCTCGCCGTCTTCCGACAGCGACTGGCCTTCGCCGATGTACGCGCCTTCGGTGTTCTCGCGCACGGTGATCAGGTCCACGCCCGAGGGGAAGCGCGACTTGGTGTTCGGGAACGACTTGGCCGGACGCACGTTGGCGTACAGGTCGAAGCGCTTGCGCAGTTCGACGTTGATCGAGCTGAAGCCTTCGCCGACCGGGGTGGTCAGCGGGCTCTTCAGCGCGATGCGGTGGGTGCGGATCGAGTCCAGGGTCGCCTGCGGCAGCAGTTCGCCGTGCTTTTCCAGCGCGACCAGGCCGGCGTCGGCGAACTCGTAGGACAGGCCGACGTTCATCGCGTCGAGCACGTGCAAAGTCGCGTCCATGATCTCCGGGCCGATGCCGTCGCCACGGATGACCGTAATCGTTTGCGTCATGAGAGCAGTTCTTCCAGCGGTAGGGCGCGCGGCGCTGTGGCGCGGCGCACGAAACGAAAGTGTTAACCGCACAATTATGCCGGAAGCGGCCCCGCCCTGCATTCGCGGCCGTACTGGACCCAGGCCGGATGGCCCCGTGCCGGGTCCAGCGGACCGATTCGGCCAAGCCGGGCGTTCCCGGGGCTCGCGCTCCGGGGTGGGGGCGGCGTCCCACAGGGATTCCCTCCGGTCACAAGCCGCGACCGCGCTGGCGCGACGGCCGGCGCAGGCGGCCGCCCTGCGGCACGGCGCCAGTCTCGCGCCCCCTCAAGACACGAAAGCCCGGTCCCGCCGTCGCGAAACGGAGGCACCGGGCTCCGGGGTCGCGGCTCACGCCGCTCCTACAGAGGGCTTGCGCCGCGCTGAGTAGACTCAGCCGTGGTCGTGGCCGGCCGGGGCCTGGGCCTCGCCCTGTTCGAGCTGGTCGAGGAAGTCGACCGCGCGACGCAGGTGCGGGATCACGATCGAGCCGCCGACCACCAGGCCGACCGAGAAGGTCTCGAACATCTCATCGCGGTTGACGCCCGCCTCCTTGCACTGGGCGACGTGGTAGCTGATGCAGTCGTCGCAGCGCAGCACCAGCGACGCCACCAAGCCCAGCAGTTCCTTGGTCTTCACGTCCAGCGCGCCGGCCTGGTAGGTCTGGGTGTCGAGGGCGAAGAAACGGCGTACGACCTGGTTGGGTTCGGCCAGGATGCGCTCGTTCATGCGCTTGCGGAACGCGGTGAATTCGGCGACGCGGTCTTTTTGCGACGAGGCGCCGTCGTCGGCGGGGGAATGGCTCACGCGAGGTCCTTGGATTGGAGAGGCTACGGAGGGAGGAGCGGCGCGCGGAGGATGCGTTTGCGCGCTTGCCGTCCTTGGCGCGGCTTGCCCGGCCGCGGATCGGGCCCGGTCCGTCCCTGGCCGGTCGTTCGCGGGCACAGGCGGCGCTGCCGCCCGGGCGCCCGCTCAGCCGGCCAGCAACGGCTCCAGGCCGCCGGCGCGGTGCAGCGCGATCATGTCGTCGTAACCGCCGACGTGGGTCTGGCCGATGAAGATCTGCGGCACGCTGGTGCGCTGGGTGCGCGCGATCATCTTCTCGCGCTCGCCCGGTTCCAGATCGATCCGGACCTCGGTCCACTGCTGGCCCTTGCTCTTGAGGAAGTTCTTGGCGGCGACGCAGTACGGGCAGATCGCGGTGGTGTAGATGACGATCTCGGGCGTCGTGGGGGCGGTGTCGGTCAAAACGGTTCTCCTGCCTGAACTCTGGGATGCGATTGCGGTCGGAATATGGGCGTAGCGTCGATAAGTTTAAAGTTCGCCGGCGGAACGCACTCCACCGGCATTCGATACGCCGGCGTCCGGAACAGGGCCCGGCGCGGCCGCGAGCCGCGCCGGCCGCCGCCCGGACGTCGACGCCACGATGCCGACGCCGCGGAAATGAATGCACCGACAGTTAACGACGTATTCACGCCGCCCGCCGATCCGGGCGGCATCCTGCCATGCATCCGCCGCGCGCGCGCGAAACCGCGCCGCCGCGCCCAGCCGACCGGCTCCGCCGGCCCGAGGACCCACCGCTTGCGCCGCATCGCCCTGCTCACCGCCGCCGTCACCCTCGCCATCGGCAGCCTCTGCGCGCAGGCGCAGGAATCCAAGCTGCCGGACATCGGCTCCTCGGCCGGCGAACTGCTGACGCCGGCCAAGCAGCGCCAGTACGGCGCGATGATGCTGGCCCAGCTGCGCCATTACGACTACCTGCTGGAAGACCCGCTGATCGACAGCTGGCTGGAGACCCTGGGCACGCGCCTGGCCGCCAACAGCGACAAGCCGCGCCAGCCGTTCAACTTCTTCATGCTGCGCGAGCGCCAAATCAACGCCTTCGCCACCCTGGGCGGCTACATCGGGGTCAACTCCGGCCTGGTCCTGACCGCCGAGCGCGAGGACGAAGTCGCCGCGGTGCTATCGCACGAGATCGCCCACGTCACCCAGCAGCACGTGCTGCGCGGGGTCGAGCGCGCCCAGCGCGACCAGTTGCCGATCCTGCTGGCGATGCTCGGCGCGATCGTCGCCGCCCAGGCCGCCGGCGGCAATTCCAGCGACGACGCGACCATGGCCGCGGTCAGCTCGGGCATGGGCCTGATGCAGCAGCGGCAGATCAACTACACCCGCTCCAACGAGTCCGAGGCCGACCGGATCGGCATCCAGACCCTGTCGCGCAGTCACTACGACACCACCGCGATGGCCGACTTCTTCGCCCGCATGCAATTGGTCTCGCGCAGCAACAAGGCCAACTGGTACGGCGAAACGCCGGACTATCTGATGACCCACCCGGTCACCACCACCCGCATCAGCGAAGCCAAGGAACGCGCCGAGCAGATCGCCGCCAAGAACAGCGTCACCGCGATCACGACCACCCCGGACGCGACCCGGGTCGAACGCATTCCCAAGACGCCTTTCAGCCTGCCCGACAGCAGCGACAACCCGCTGCTGCCCAACGGCATCCGCATCAGCGATCAGGCCCTGACCGCCGGCGGCACCGGCGTGTTCGATTTCGCCCGCGAACGCATCCGCGTGCTCAGCGCCGGCTCGCCGCGCGACGCGGTGCGCGAGTACGAGCGCCTGGGCACGCGCAGCGACGCCCAGGCGTACGGCCAGGCCCTGGCGCAGATGCGCAGCAACCAGCCCGGCGCGGCGCTGCCCGCGCTGGAGACGCTGGTGCGCAAGCACCCGGGGCAGATGTGGCTGAACCTGGCCCTGGCCGAAGCCGAGGCCCAGGCCGGCAAGACCGCCGCCGCCGACACCCGCTTCGAGGCCATGCTGCGCCAGACCCCGAACAACCGTGCGGTCGCGCTGGGCTATGCCAAGGTCCTGACCGACCGCAATACCCCGGCCGCCGGCCAGCGCGCCCAGGCCGTGCTGCGCCCCTTGCTCGGCGGCGGCGGCGAAGACCCGCTGTTGCAGCAGACCTTCGCCCGGGCCTGCGAGATCGCCGGCGACGCGATCCGCGCCGGCGAGGCCTATGCCGAGGCCGCCTACCTGCGCGGCCGGCCGGAGCAGGCCCTGGTCCAGCTCAACAACCTCAAGCGCAAGCCGGACCTGGACTACTACGCCCGCGCCCGGATCGAGGCGCGCATCGCCGCGATCACCCCGGCGGTGCTGGAACTGCGTCGCCAGGGCGTGCGCGACGAGGACCTGCGGCGCCAGTAAAACGCCGCGCTGCGGGCCGGACTCTCGCGACGGCTGCCATCGGCACACGGTCGGCTGCCATGCCCATGTCATCTGGCGGCCAAACTCGAGCGTCGCCGATCGCGCAGGCATCGCCGGCGAAACAGCCGCCTGCACCGCACAAGCCCCGCCGCCTGGGGCTTTGCCGGCCTGCCCAGGGGGCCGCGTCTGCGGTTACAGTCCGCTCAAGACCGCCCGTCCCATGTCACGGAGCAGTCATAAAACGGTAGTGTACTGACGCGGTTTCAAGGCCCTCCCCTGCCTCCCCCGGTGACCGTGTGCAGAAGCGCATCCTGATAGTCGAAGACGAACCCGCCATCCGCGACATGGTGTCCTTCGCCCTGCGCAAGGGCGAGTACGAGCCGGTCCATGCCGGCGATGCCCGCGAGGCCCAGGCGGCCATCGCCGACCGCGTGCCGGACCTGATCCTGCTCGACTGGATGCTGCCCGGCACCAGCGGCCTGGAACTGGCCCGGCGCTGGCGCAAGGAGTCGCTGACCCGCGAGATCCCGATCATCATGCTGACCGCGCGCGGCGAGGAGAACGACCGCGTCGGCGGGCTCGAAGCCGGCGTCGACGACTACGTGGTCAAGCCCTTCTCGGCGCGCGAGCTGCTGGCGCGGATCCGCGCCGTGCTGCGCCGCTCGCGCGAGGACGACGAGGACGGCAGCGTCGGCGTCGGCCCGCTGCGCATCGACGGCGCCGCGCACCGCGTGTTCGCCCAGGTCGGCGGCGGCGACCAGCCGGTGCAGATCGGCCCGACCGAGTACCGCCTGCTGCATTTCTTCATGACCCACCCCGAGCGGGTCTATTCGCGCACCCAACTGCTCGACCACGTCTGGGGCGGCAGCGTCTACGTCGAGGAACGCACCGTCGACGTGCACATCCGCCGGCTGCGCAAGACCCTGGAACCGCACCACCTGGACGGCATGGTCCAGACCGTTCGCGGCGCCGGGTACCGTTTTTCCGCCTCGCTCGCCGCGTAAGCTGGGGGTATGCCGCCCCGCGCACGCTCCGCCTGGTTCCGCACCCTGGGTCAGCTCGCGCTGATCCTGGTCGCCGCGGCCATACTCGGCGTTCTGATCGGCTATCCCTGGCCGGTGGTCACCGCCGCCGCCCTGGGCGTGGTCGCCTGGCATTACTGGCGCCTGCGCCGGGTGCTGATCCGCCTCACCGCGCGCCAGCGCCTGACCCCACCGCTGGGCGAAGGCATCTGGAACGAACTCGACCGCCTGCTGCACCGCAGCCAGGCCGAGATGCGCGGACGCAAGCGCCGCCTGATCGAGATGCTGCGCGCCTACCGCGCAGCCGCAGCGGCGATGCCCGACGCGATCGTGGTGGTCGAGCGCAACAGCCAGCGCATCCAGTGGTTCAACGAAGCCGCCAACGGCCTGTTCGGCCTGCGTTACCCGCGCGACATCGGCGCGCCGGTGGTGCAGCGCCTGCAACCGCTGCAGCTCGCGCACTGGCTGGCCTCCGGGCGCAACGCCGAGCCGCTGGAGGCGGCCTCGCCGTGGAACCCGGCGATCACCCTGAGCCTGCGCCTGATCCCCTACTCCGAGAACCTGTGGCTGCTGGTCGCGCGCGACGTCAGCCGGCTGCTGCAGCTGGAACAGATGCGCCGCGACTTCGTCGCCAACGTCTCGCACGAGCTGCGCACGCCGCTGACCGTGGTCCACGGCTATCTGGACATGCTCGATCCGGAGGAACACCCGGACTGGGCGCCGATGCTGGCCGAGATGCAACGCCAGTCGCAGCGCATGACCCAGCTGGTCGAAGACCTGCTGACCCTGTCGCGGCTGGAATCGCAGGACGGCCTGATCGCCGAAGAAACCGTGGCGATGGCCTCGATGCTGGCCACGCTCAAGCGCGAAGCCAACGCGCTGAGCCAGGGCCGGCACGAGATCGCGATGGACGACCTGGCCGGGATCGACCTGTTCGGCTCCAACAAGGAACTGCACAGCGCCTTCTCCAACCTGGTCAGCAATGCGATCCGCTATACCCCGGCCGGCGGCACCATCCGCATCCGCTTCCGCCCCGAAAACGAAGGCCTGGCGCGCGGCGCCGTGCTGGAGGTGGTCGACAGCGGCTACGGCATTCCGGCCGCGCACCTGCCGCGCATCACCGAGCGCTTCTACCGCGTTTCCACCAGCCGTTCGCGCGAAAGCGGCGGCACCGGCCTGGGCCTGTCGATCGTCAAGCACGTGCTGCACCTGCACCAGGCGCGGCTGGAGATCGCCAGCGAAGTCGGCCGCGGCAGCACCTTCGCCTGCCACTTCGGTCCCGACCGCATCCGCCGCCGCGACGCCTACGACGGCTATTCCGATACTCTTCCCGAAGCACTGCCCTAGGACCGCCGCTGTAGCGCCATGAACGCGATGACGGAAACACCGCTGGATACCGATCCGCTGCGCGACAGCGCGCTGTACTTCAACCGCGAGCTGTCGCAGCTGGACTTCAACTTCCGCGTCCTGGCCCAGGCCCAGGACCCGCAGGTGCCGCTGCTGGAGCGGCTGAAGTACCTGTGCATCTCCTGCACCAACCTCGACGAGTTCTTCGAGATCCGCGCCGGCACCCTGCGCCACGCCCAGGACCTCGGCCTGGCGCCGGGCCCGGACGGACTGGCGCCGCAAACCGTGCTGTCGCGCATCCACGAGCGCGCCGCCGAGCTGGTCAAGTCGCAGTACGAGTGCTGGAACGACGTGCTGCGCCCGGCGCTGAGCGACGCCGGCGTGCGCGTGCTCGGCCGCAACTCCTGGAACGCGCGCCAGACCCGCTGGCTGCGCGCCTATTTCCGCGACGAGATCATGCCGGTGCTGTCGCCGCTGGGCCTGGACCCGGCGCACCCGTTCCCGAAGATCCTCAACAAGTCGCTCAACATCGTCGTCGTGCTCAAGGGCAAGGACGCGTTCGGACGCGCCGGCAACCTGGCCATCGTGCGCGCGCCGCGCTCGCTGCCGCGCATCATCCAGATGCCGGAGAACGTGTCCGGCGGCAAGCACGACTTCGTGTTCCTGTCCTCGGTGCTGTCGACCTTCGTCGACGAGCTGTTCCCGGGCATGGAGGTCAAGGGCGCCTACCAGTTCCGCGTCACCCGCAACTCCGAGCTGCTGGTCGACGAGGAAGAAGTCGACAACATCGCCCTGGCCCTGCGCGACGAGCTGATCGGCCGCGGCTATCTGCGCGCGGTGCGGCTGGAGATCGCCGAGCAGTGCCCGAAACCGATCGTGCGCACGCTGCTGGAGAATTTCGACCTGCCCGAGAACGCGGTCTACCGCATCAACGGCCCGGTCAACCTCAACCGAGTGATCCAGGTCTACGACCTGGTCCAGCGCCCGGAACTGAAGTTCCCCTCCTACCAGCAGCGCGTGCCGGCCGGCATCGACAGCATCTTCGACACCGTCGCCGACGGCGACCTGCTGCTGCACCATCCTTTCGACTCGTTCGCGCCGGTGCTGGAGCTGATCCGCCAGGCCGCCGAAGACCCGAACGTGCTGGCGATCAAGCAGACCCTGTACCGCGCCGGCAAGGACTCGCCGATCGTCGAGCAGTTGGTGCAGGCCGCGCGCAACGGCAAGGACGTCACCGTGGTGGTCGAGCTGCGCGCGCGCTTCGACGAAGAGGCCAACCTGGGCCTGGCCGACCGGCTGCAGGAAGCCGGCGTGCAGGTGGTGTACGGCGTGGTCGGCTACAAGACCCACGCCAAGATGCTGCTGATCGTGCGCCGCGAGGGCCGCAAGCTCAAACGCTACGTGCATCTGGGCACCGGCAACTACCACAGCGGCACCGCGCGCGCCTACACCGACTTCGGCCTGATCACCGCCGACCCCGACATCGGCAACGACGTCCATCTGATCTTCCAGCAACTGTCCGGCCTGGCGCCGTCGCTCAAGCTCAAGTGCCTGCTGCAGTCGCCGTTCACCCTGCACGCCGGGGTGCTCAAGCGCATCGACCGCGAGACCAAGCACGCTCGCGCCGGCAAGCCGGCGCGGATCGTCGCCAAGATGAACGCTTTGAACGAGCCGCAGGTGATCCGCGCCCTCTACCAGGCCTCGCAGGCCGGGGTCCAGATCGACCTGATCGTGCGAGGCGCCTGCACCCTGCGCCCCGGCGTGGAAGGCGTGTCCGACAACATCCGGGTGCGCTCGATCGTCGGCCGCTTCCTCGAACACCACCGGGTCTACTGGTTCGCCAACGACGGCGCGCCGGACCTGTTCTGCTCCAGCGCCGACTGGCTGGAGCGCAACCTGCTGCGGCGCATCGAGACCGGTTTCCCGATCCTGGATTCGGACCTGCGCGCGCGGGTCTACGAGGAGGCGCTGGCCAATTATTTGAGCGACAACCTCAACGCCTGGCAGCTCGGCGCCGACGGTCGCTACAGCCGGATCGTCCCCGAAGACGGCGCCATGCCGCATTCGGCCCAGGCGACCCTGTTGGCCAAACTGTGCGGATAGTCGAAAATTCCGCGCCATGAATAACGTGTTCCCGACCACCCGCCTGCCGCTCCAGGACGGCGACCTGCTCGCCGCCGTCGACCTGGGGTCGAACAGCTTCCATATGGTGGTCGCACGTTACGTGCTCGGCCAGCTGCGCACCGTCGACCGCCTGCGCGAAACCGTGCGCCTGGCCGAAGGCCTGGACCGCAAGGGCGGGCTGGCGCCGGAGGTGCGCCAGCGCGCGCTGGACTGCCTGTCGCGCTTCGGCCAGCGCATCCGCGACGTGCCGCCGCAACGGGTGCGCGCGATCGCCACCAACACCGTGCGCCGCCTGGCCGCGCCGCAGGCCTTCCTGATGCCGGCCGAATCGGCCCTGGGCCACGCCATCGAAGTGGTGTCCGGCCGAGAGGAGGCGCGCCTGATCTACCTCGGCGTCGCCCACGCCCAACCGTCCAAGCCCGGCGAGCGCCGGCTGGTGATCGACATCGGCGGCGGCTCCACCGAATGCATCGTCGGCAGCGGCTTCGAGGCGATCGAGCGCGAAAGCCTGCAGGTCGGCTGCGTCGCCAGCACCCGCCGCTTCTTCGAGAACGGCAAGCTGTCGAAGAAGAAATGGCGCGACGCGCTGACCGAGGTATCGGCCGAGTTCCAGCAGTTCGCCGGCACTTACCGCACGCTGGGCTGGCACGAGGCGCTGGGTTCGTCCGGCACCAACAAGGCGATCGGCGAGATCTGCGCGGCGATGAAGCTGACCAAGGGCGCGGTCACCGCCGACGCCCTGCCGCAGTTGCGCGACCGGCTGCTGCAGGCCGAGCGCATCGAGGCCATCGACCTGCCCGGCCTGTCGGCCGACCGCCGGCCGATCATCGCCGGCGGCATCCTGATCCTAGAAGCCGCGTTCAACGTGCTCGGCCTGCAGCGCATGGCGGTCAGCAAGGCGGCGATGCGCGAGGGCGTGCTGTACGACATGCTCGGCCGCGGCGGCGCCGACGACCCGCGCGACGCGGCGGTAGCGGCGCTGGTCAAGCGCTACGGCATCGACGAACAGCAGTCGGCGCGGGTCGAGGCGACCTTGCTGCGGCTGTTCGACCAGGTCGCCCAGGGCTGGAGCCTGGACGCCGACGACCGGCTGATGCTGCAGCGCGCCGCGCGCCTGCACGAGCTCGGCCTGGCCATCGCCCACAGCCAATACCACGTGCACAGCTCCTACGTGATCGAGAACTCGGACATCTCCGGCTTCTCGCGCCAGCAACAGCAATTCCTCGCCGCGCTGGTGCGCACCCACCGCCGCGGCATTCCCAAGTCCGCGTTCGACGCCCTGCCCGACCGCCTGCTGGCCGCGGTCCGCCGCAGCTCGGCCCTGCTGCGCCTGGCGGTGCTGCTGCACCGCGCCCACGAATCCGACCCGATCCCGCAACTCGACGCCCAGGTCGAGGGCTCGACCCTGACCCTGACCGTGTCCAAGCGCTGGCTGGAATCGCGCCCGCTGATCCGCGCCGACCTGGAAGGCGAACCGCAGGACATGGCGGGACTGGGAATCGCGCTGAAGCTGCTGGCTTCGTAAGCCCCGCCACACAGACCGCGCCGACCGCGGCGAGGCGCATGCAGTCCACGCTCGCGGCCGCATCCTTCCAGGCGCCGCACGGCAAGGGACGCCCAGCGCCCGCGGTTGCTGTTGCTGTTGCCGTGAAGCGCTTGGCCTCGCTTCGAACTCGCGAGGACAAATCGAAGCCCCGCAGGGTGGCGGACCGTGCGCAGCCAAGCCACGGAAGGCCTGTGCGGACAGCCCCGCGCACACTCCGTCCCATAGTGGCTTTTGATCCGAAACCGCCATGGCGTTTTCTTCGGTTACTTTTGACCGAAGCAAATCCCGTGGGGCTTTGTCGCCTTGGACGAAGAAAGTGACCCGGCCGCTTGCGGACGGACGCTTGGCTTTGACGCTTTAGAAGCCTTCGAACGGCATGCGCCGTGAGACCGCAAGAGCGCGGTCGCGGCTTGCGCCGCTCCTACCTCGCGGGGGTTTCGAGCTTCGATCGATGGCGAAGGCGTTGATTCCTCTGCGCGTCCCTTGGTCGCGGCTTACGCCGCTCCTACAGGGGCCCAGGACAAAGACGCGGCGAGATCGAACGATGGCGGTCGCGGCTCGCGTCGCTCCTACTTCTGCGCTACCGGCGCTGCGGAGGCCTGGTGCGCCGAACGCTGCGCCGCTTCGGCGCGCAATTGCCGCGCCCGCACCAGCACCGGCGGCGGCGTCACTTCCTCGGGAATGCGGAAGATGCCGAGCTTGCGCAGAAACTGCCCCGGCCCGCGCGAGGACGTGAAGGCCACCACCGGAATCGACACGATCAGCCCCAGGATCACCGGCGACATCCATGCCGCCAACGGCGGCGAAATCGCATAGGCCATGGACCCGATCAACAAGCCGAGCAGGCTCAGCCCGCCGTAGCTGCGGACCAGGCCCGACAGCGGCAGGCTGCCGTCATCGCGACGCTGCGACTCCCAGCCCGAATCCTTGCCGGCCAGCACTTCGGCCACGCCGCGCGATTGCACGTACATGGTGATCGGCGCCATCAACGCCGCCAGCAGGGTCTCGAAGAGCATGCTGACGAAGGCGCGGACCGCGCCGCCGCAGCCGCGCCGGGTGTCCGGCTCGGTCAGCAACGCGAGGTAGGCCATGAACTTCGGCGCCAGCAGCACCGCCATGGTCGCCACGAACACCCACAGCACCCGGTCCGGGTCCTGGTCGCGCCAGTAGTCGCTGGGCGAGAAGCCCGGCAGGCGCACGCTGTCCCAGTTGAAGAAACCGGCATGGTCGAGCGGGATCGCCAGGCCGATCAGCATCAGCATCGCCCACATTGGCGCGGTGAAGTAATGGCCGATGCCGATCAGCAGGTGCAGCCGGTTGATCCAATGCAGGCCACGCGCCGGCAGCACCGCGGTGTGCTGCAGATTGCCCTGGCACCAGCGGCGGTCGCGCACCAGCATGTCGGTCAGCGACGGCGGACCTTCCTCGTAGCTGCCGACCAGTCCCGGCACCATGTGCAGCGCCCAGCCGCCGCGGCGCATCAGCGCGGCCTCGACGAAGTCGTGGCTGAGCACGGTGCCGCCGAACGGGCGCCGGCCGCGCAGTTCGGGCAAGCCGGCGTGATCGGCGAAGGCGCGGGTGCGGATGATCGCGTTGTGGCCCCAGTAGTTGCTTTCCGCGCCGTGCCACCAGGCGATGCCGTAGGCGATCACCGGGCCGTACACGCGGCCGGCGAACTGCTGCATGCGCGCGAATAGGGTCTGGCCGTTGACGATCATCGGCAGGGTCTGGATCAGGGCCACGTCCGGATGCCGCTCCATCGCCCCCGACAGCTTCACGATGACCTCGCCGGTCATCAGGCTGTCGGCGTCGAGGATCAGCATATGCGGATAGGCCGCGCCGAAGCGGCGCACCCATTCGGCGATGTTGCCGGCCTTGCGTTCGGCGTTGTTCTTGCGCCGGCGGTAGAAGATCCGCGCCTGGCCGCCGGTGCGCTCGCGCAGCGCCTGGAAGGCGCGGATCTCGGCCTGCCGGATCGGTTCCTTGGTGCTGTCGCTGAGGATGAAGAAGTCGAATTTGTCGAGCTGGCCGGTGGCGGCGACCGATTCGTAGATCGCCTGCAGACCGGCCATCAGCCGCTCGGGGTCTTCGTTGTAGGTCGGCGCCAGCAAGGCGGTGCGCTCGCCCAGCGCGGGCAGTTCGCCGCCCTGCTTCAGGCCCAACCGCCAGCGCCGCCGCGACAGGATCAGGACGAAGCCGGCCAAGGCGCTGGTGAAGGCCAGCGCGATCCAGGCGAACAGGAACACGAACAGCAGCAACAGTACGCCTTCGAGCAGATTCAGCCCGCCGACGTAGAGCACGCGCAGGATCTGATAGGCCGCGATCAAGGTCAGCAGCGCGGCGCCGCCGATCACGTACAGGCGACGCCAGCCCATCGCGCTGGGCAACGTCGGCAGCGGCGCCCGCGACAGCGCGCCGGCGGACAACGACTGCACCGGCATCGCCAGCGGCGACTCCGGCGGCAAAGCCTCGTACGGCGTAGAGCTGGGACGGTGCAACGGAGCGGTGGGATTCATGCGGTCCAACGATAAAGCCAGGTTTCGGAAACAGGACCGCGCTCGTCTTCGAGCACGGCGCGCAACTCGATGCTGCGCGCATCCTGCGGTTGCAGTTCGAAGGCCATGCGCCAGCCGCCGGTGCCGGCGTTGGCGTGCGCGACCGCGTCGACGACGCGACCGGCCGAGGCCCACACCGACGCGCGCAAGCGCGCCTCGCGGCCGAGCGCGGCCAGGCGACCGCCCTCCAGGTCGATCACCACCCGGCGCGCGCCGTCGCGGCCGGCGCCGATGCGGGTGCCGGCGACGCCGGCCAGCTCGGGCTTCCAGGCGTGGCGCGCGCACCAATGCAGGCGGTAGTCGTAACGGTACTCGCGGCCGGCCGCCAACGGCGCGCGCGGGCGCCAGAAGGCGACGATATTGTCGTGGTATTCGTCGCCGGTCGGTATTTCGATCAGATGCACCGCGCCCTCGCCCCAATCGCCCAGCGGCTCCACCCACAGGCTCGGGCGGCGCTCGTAATGGGCCTCGGCGTCGGCGTAGTCGGCGAAGGCGCGCTTGCGCTGCATCAGGCCGAAGCCGCGCGGGCGGCGGTCCTGGAACGCGCTTTCCTGCAGCGTGCGCGGATTGTGCAGCGGACGCCAGATCTGCTCGCCGGCGCCGTTGTACAGCGCCAGGCCGTCGGAGTCGTGCACCGAGGGCCGGAAGTCGTCGATGCCGACCCGGTTGGCCGCGTCGAAGTGGTACATGCTGGTCAGCGGCGCGATGCCGACCCGCGCCAGGCCAACGCGCGGATACAGCCGCAGCTGCGTATCGAACACGGTCTCGGCGCCGGGCGTGATCGCGAACCGCATCGCCCCAGCGACGCTGGGGCTGTCGAGCAGGGCGTGAACCACGATGCTGCGCGCGCGCCGCGTCGGCCGCTCGATCCAGAACCCGACGAACTGCGGAAACTCTTCGTCCTGGCCGGCGCCGGTGTTCAGCGCCAGGCCGCGCGCGGACAGGCCGTACAGCAGGTCCTTGGCGACCGCGCGGAAATAGCTGGCGCCGAGAAAGGCGGCGACCTCGTCGTAGTAATCGGCGCGGTTGATCGGCGCATGGATGCGGAACCCGGCGAAACCCAGGTCGTCCTGCTGCGGCTTGGGCGCCGCGCCGAAGCTGAACATCTGCGGCCGGTACAGCAGCGGCGTGGCCTGCCCGGCGTCGACCAGATGCAGGTCGACCCGCTGCTTGAACAGGAAGCCGCGGTGAAAACACTGCAGCTGGAACGGCAGCCGTTCGGCCTTCCACAGCGCCTGGGCCGGGTCGAAACGGATGTCGCGGTAGCGGTCGTAGGGGATCGCGGCCAGCGCCGGCGGCAGCTCGCTGTCGCCGGCGCGGTGGGGTTTCGCGGCCAGCGCGCGCGCCAGCGCCGGCACCGTGTCCGCGCCGAACGCCTGCGCCGGACCCGCCGCCACAGCGGTCCAGGAGGCGGCCGCGCCCAGCAGGGGCAGCGATAGCCCGGTTTTGAGTAGCTCGCGTCGGTGCACCGGCGGGGGACCCGGATCCAATGAATCGGGCGATTGTAGGGATCGGGTTGTTAACACTCCGGAACATGACCCCAGTGTGCCGGCATTGACGGCCCGGCCCGGACCCGCTCCGCGGCGGACAAATGCGCATCCGGTCACGCTCCTGCCGCTTGCCCGCGACGGCGTCATACCGCGGTCATACCGGCGCCACGTCCGGGACATGCCACGCCCCCAGGCTTGCCCAAACCGGGAGCCGCGCATGCGCTACGCGATCGTCACCGAGACCTATCCGCCGGAGATCAACGGCGTCGCCCTGACCGTGCAAGGGCTGGAACAAGGTCTGCGCGCCCGCGGCCATGCGGTCGAGTTGGTGCGGCCGCGTCAGAACGGCGATGTCGAGCGGGGCCAGGCGCACGAAGTGCTGGTACCCGGCCTGCCGCTGCCGCGCTATCCCGGCCTGCGCTTCGGCCTGCCCTGCGCCGGCCGTCTGCGCGCGGCCTGGTCCCGGCAGCGCCCGGACGCGATCTACGTCGCCACCGAAGGCCCGCTGGGCTGGTCGGCGCTGCGCGCCGCGCGCCGCCTGGGCATTCCTGCCGCGACCGGCTTCCACACCCGTTTCGACGAATACATGCGCGACTACGGCGCGCCTTGGCTCGGCGGCATCGCCCTGGACTGGATGCGCCGCTTCCACAACGGCGCCGACGCCACCCTGGTGCCGACCCGCGAGTTGGCCGAGTTCCTGCGCGCACGCCGCTTCGAAGACGTGGTGCGCTTGCCGCGCGCGGTCGACACCGCGCTGTTCGATCCGCAACGGCGCAGCGCCGCCCTGCGCCGCGACTGGGGCCTGGGCGAGGACGGCCTGGCGGCGATCTACGTCGGCCGCATCGCCCCTGAAAAGAACCTCGATCTGGCAGTGCGCGCGTTCCGCGCCCTGCAGGCGCAACGGCCGCAGGCGCGCTTCGTCTGGGTCGGCGACGGACCCTCGCGCGAAAAACTGCAACGCGACAACCCGGATTTCATTTTCTGCGGCCTGCAGCGCGGCCAGGCCCTGGCCAGCCACTTCGCCAGCGGCGATCTGTTCCTGTTCCCCAGCCACAGCGAAACCTTCGGCAACGTCACCCTGGAAGCGATGGCGAGCGGCGTGCCGACGGTAGCTTTCGATTACGGCGCCGCCCACGAGCATCTGCGCGACGGCCGCGACGGCGCCGCGATCGCCGACGGCGACGACGCCGGCTTCGTCGCCGCGGCGGTGCGCATCGGCAGCGACGACGCGCTGCGCGCAGCGATGGCCCACGCCGGCCGCGAGGCGATCGCCGGGCTGCGCCCGGAGCAGGTCGCGGCCGACTTCGACGCGCTGCTGCGCGGCCTCGCCGAACGCAACACGCCCGGACGCCAGCTTCGCGCCGACGACGGCTCCGAACCCGCCGGCGCTATCCGCCCAATGCCCTCCGAAACCGTTCCGCCCCAAACCGCTCCCGGCAAACCGCCCCAGGAGGTCGCATGAACCGCATGCCCCTGCGCAAACGCCTCAGCGACGGCGAATCCGGCTGGTGTCTGCGCGCCAACCGGCTCGGCGAACGCAACGGCTCGCGCGCCTACTTCGCCGCGATCAGCCGGCTCGGCGACGGCGTGTTCTGGTACGTGCTGATGGCCGCGCTGATCGTCGCCGACGGCTACGACGGCCTGCGCGCCTCGCTGCATCTGGCCGCGACCGGCGTGATCGCACTGGCGCTGTACAAACTGCTCAAGCGCTGGACCCGGCGCCCGCGCCCGTTCGCGTCCGATCAACGCATCCACGCCTGGGTCGCACCGCTGGACGAGTTCAGCTTCCCCTCCGGCCACACTTTGCACGCGGTGGCTTTCAGCCTGGTCGCCATGGCCCATTACCCGCTGCTGGCCTGGCTGCTGATCCCCTTCACCGCCAGCGTCGCCGCCTCGCGCGTGGTGCTGGGCCTGCACTACCCCAGCGACGTGCTGGCCGCCACCGCGATCGGCAGCGCACTGGCCGGCCTGTCGCTGTGGTTGGTGCCCGGCGTGTCGTTGTGGTGAGGGCGGGATTCGGGATTCGGGATTCGGGATTCGGGATTCGGGATTCGGGATTCGGGAAGAGCAAATCGCTCCTGCCCCTTTTTTGCAAAGAGGGGAACGACGATGCGGCCTTGGCGGGTCGTCCATCCAGGGGTAGGAGCGGCGCGAGCCGCGATCGCCATGCTCCGTCCAGCGGCGCCGCCAACCGGCCCCTGTAGGAGCGGCGTGAGCCGCGACAACCGAAGCCAGGCCATACCACGTCGTCCGCCGAAGCGATTCGCACACCAGGCGCTGGCTTGAGCAGCGCCGTGCAAGCGGGCTCCTTGGGGCCACGCTTGCGCGGGTCGCTTCGGTGAGTCGCAGCTTATGACCGAAGGAAATCCCCGTGGGACGCCGCCCCTACAGGCGCGCGGCGTCCGCGACGCCCGGGGATCAGCCGCGCGGTTCCCAGGCCTGCACGCGCGCCCGCGCAATCGCCGGGGCGTGCTGGCCGGGCCAGTCGCGATCGTTGGCGACCTGCGCCCGCTCGCGGCTGGCGTCGAGCGCGGCGAAATCCAGATCGGCATACGCCCAGCGCTGCCCGCCGCGGGTCTGCGCAAGCACGCCGTCGGCCGGCAGGCCGACGTCCATCGGCGCGTACACCGCGGCTTCGCCGGTGTTCACGTCCAGCGCCGGACTCCAGGCCGCATCGCCCGCGGTCACCGCCTGGGCGACGAAGCAACGGTTCTCCAGCGCGCGCGCCAGGCACCCCACCCGCACCCGGGTCGCGCCGGCCTCGGTGTCGGTGCAGCTCGGCGCCAGCAACAACCGCGCCCCGGCCTCGCATTGCGCGCGCACCGGCAGCGGAAATTCGATGTCGTAGCAGACCGCGATGCCCGCGCGCGTCGGGCCGAGGGCGAAAGCCTTGAGCTCGTCGCCGGCCTCGATCACCCCGGCGCGCTTTTCGAACCCGGTCAATTGCAGCTTGTCCTGCCACACCCGGCCGCCGTCCGGCGCGAAGGCGTAACAGCGGTTGCGATAGCGGCCGTGCCCCGGATCGAGCAGGAAACTGCCGGCCACCACGTGCAGGCGCAATTCGCGCGCGAGCAGGCCGAACAGTTCCAGCCAGGCGCCGCGATAGGCCTGGGTGGCGACCAGCGAGGCGTGCAGGTCGCCCTGGGTGGCGGCACCGAAGGTCGCGCCCAGCTCCAGCGACAGGTACTCCGGCAGCACCGCCACCTGTGCGCCGCCGGCGCGCGCCTCGGCCAGCCACTGCGCCTGCTTGTCGGCGAACTCGGCGAAATCGCGCGGCGCGCCGATCCGGTACTTGGCCACCGCTATCCTCATCCCGCGCTCCTCATGCCGCCTGCCTCATCGCCCACGCTCCAACGGCCGCAGCCAGAAACTCAAAGTATGCGGCTGTTCGCCGCGGCCGACCTCGCTCCAGCTCAGGTGGGCGCGCAGTTCCGGACGATGGGTGTAGCCGCGCTTGCGCCAGAAGACCTCGTTGCCGCGGTGGAACGCCGGCCGGCGCGGGTCGTCGTGATCGCGCTCGACCGCGCAGAACGCGGTCCAGCGGAAATCGCCCAGCGCGCGCGCATGCGCCTCGCGCAGGTCGAAAAAGCGATGGCCGACGCCGAGCCCGCGATACTCCGGCAACAACACCGACTCGCCGCAATAGAACACGTGCTCGACCTGGACCAGATGACCGTCGAAAGCCCCGCGGATCTCGTCGGTCTCGTCGCTCAACGGCAACCCGGTCGAGGCGCCGACCACGCGCCCTCCGTCGAAGGCCAGCACCACCACGCTGCGCCAGGAATCGCGATACGTGCGCAGATAACGCTCCTCGTACTGGGCGTCGCCGTCGTACAGATACGGCCAGTCGCGGAACACGCGCATGCGCAGTTCGGCCAGCGCCGGCAGATGAGGGGCGATCTCCACCCCGGCGAAACTGCGGATGACGGGCATCGGCTTCTTCATCGGTCCATCTTAGTCAGCGCGCAAGCCGCCGTGCCGTTCCCGGACCGATCTTTTCTGTATCAAGGTTTGCGCAGCCGCGGCCTCGCCGCGCCCGGGAGGACCCGAGCGCGGCATGAGCGGTCAGAGCGGGCCGACCGGCGGGTCCGGCACCGGCGCACGGCGCGGCAGCCCGCCGCCGAGCTGGTACCAGTCGACCTTGCGGGTGACCGCCATGATCGTGGCCAGGATCAGGAACAGCAGGCCGGCGCCCAGCACCAGCGCGTTGTCCTCGGACACCAGCAACCCGTACAGGGCGCCGTACAGCGTGGTCAGCATGGCGCCGAAGCCGAGCGCGCGCACCAGGCTGCGCAGCACCGCGCTGAGATAGAACACCAGCAGGCCGATGCAGGCCGCGCTCGCCGCCAGATAGGCGTAGCCGAAGGCGATGTGCTCGCTGAGGCTGACCAGCAGCAGGAAGAAGATCGCCAGCGCCAAGCCGACCAGGCCGTACTGGATCGGGTGGATGCGCAATTGCTTGATCAGTTCGAACATGAAGAAGCCGACGAAGGTCAGCAACACGAACAGCAGGCCGTACTTGGTCGCGCGGTCGGCCTGGGTGTAGACGTTGACCGGGTCCTTGAGCGTCACCTGCACTGCGTTGACCTCGCCGATCGGTTCGTTGGAGTCGTCGTCGCGGGTAAGGCGCACCACCGGCAGCACGTTGCCGGCCAGGTACTGGCGCTGGGCGTTGGTCGCCACCGAGGCCACCTGCCATTCGGCGCGGAAGCCGTTCTCGCTGATGTCGTCCGAACTCGGCGGGAAGCTGCCGCCGTAGTTCGGGTGCGGCCACTTGGAATGCAGGGCGAAGCGGTTGCTCTTGCCCAGCGGCACCAGGGCCAGCGATTCGGTGCCGCCGAGGACGAAGCTCAGGTCGGTGTTCACGCGCAACTGAGCGCCCGGCGCCGGCGCCGCCAGGCGGGCGTGGATGCCGCCGCCGTCGCGCGCGCCCAGACCGTCCTCGATCGCCGCCTCGACGCCGTTCAAACGCAGCTTGGGCGCGCGCAGGCCGCGCACGTCGGCGAAGGCGTAGCTGATCCACGGCCGGCCGATGCTGCGCACGCGGCCGTTGCGGATTGAATCGACTGCCGGGTCGGCCGGAATGGTCGCGCTGAAATCGGCGCGCGCATGGCCGGTCCAGTCGTACACCCGCACCTTGTGCAGGCCGAGCTGGCGCACGCGCGGCAGCAGTTCGCCCTCGACCTCGAGCTTGTTCGGGAAGAAAGTCCAGTGCGCGACTTCGCGGCGCCGCACCTGCTTGATCGCGCCGTCGAGGTCCTTCTCCTGCTCGATCCAGGTCTCTTCGTACGGCACTACCAGCACCGGCCCGGAAAAGGCCTGCGCGCCGGCGTAGCTGCGCGCCATCTGGTTCACCGCTTCGGCGCGATAGCCCTGCCGCTCGTCGATGATCCCACCGATCATCAACAGCGGTATCAGGATCGCCAGGGTCATCCCCAGCACCAACAACATCTTCAGCCACACCCGCATGGTCCTGCTCCTGGTTACGAACTCGGAGCGCAGCATGCGCAGCGCATGCGGGGACGCGATGGCCCGGCGGTGTGGCTGCGGTGAAGCAAGAGTGAAGCGCGCTCGCCGGCCCCGCCACGGTTCGACCGCGGTGCGCCGTCGCGGCGGTCGGATGCACGGCGGCGGCGCTGCCGCAGGCAGCGGAATCGGCCGCGGCGCCTAAGCGCGCACCGCGCCGATTCGAACATCGCAGCGGCGCAACGGAATTCGCGGCGAGCGGGCCAGGGCGCCCACGATCTCGCGCCCGTCGACGGCCGCCCTCCGGAGGCAGGCAGGCCGGTACACCGCCGGGGCCGCTCAGCGGCATGGCCGTCGTCCCCTGCCGCCGCGCCCCCGGCTACGGCCTGCCGAAGCCGCTTCTCGGCGCCGCCCCCTGGAGCCGTCGGCGCATCCACAAACATGAACGGGGAAGCGGCCGATCCCGCCCCGCCCGGACCGCCTCAGCCCGCCATTCCTGTCCCGAATAGCCCCGAGGACGTGCCGACCCTGGCCCGAAAAGACGCAAACCGACGCCGCAGGTCAGCTTCTGACTCACTCGTCCTCACGCAAAAATCACTTTGCGTTAACAATTTCAATGAGCTATGTGTCACATTTTTTGGCACGAAACCTGCTTCTGCCTGCGGTCAGCGCCCGGAGCCCCGGCCGCTCACCTCCTTTTGGATCCCGATGATGCGCAAGCTCCCGACCTCTCTTCTGGCCGCCGCCCTGCTGGCCGGCGCGCCGCTGCTCGCCCAGGCCGAATCGCAGTACAGCACCGGCGCCGGCTCGCCGCTGACCGCCAGCGCCAAGCTCGACTTCCAGATCACGATTCCGAAGATCCTGTTCCTGCGCGTCGGCAGCGGCGCGGACTACACCAGCACCGCGACGGTCAACCAGATCGCCTTCGCCGTCCCGGCCGCCAACGTCGGCAACGGCGCCGCCGTCGCCGCGACCGCGACCTCGGGCGACCTCGGCAACGGCGAAGTCACCGCCAAGGTGGTCGGCAACAACGGCAACATCACCCTCGGCGCCACCGCGCTGGGCGCACTCAGCAACGGCGCCGCCGGCGACACCATTTCCTACAGCCAGATCGCCACCGCCAGCGACACCGCCGCCCTGCCGGCGCCGGTGCTGACCGACGGCGCCTCGACGCCGCTCACCATCGCGCCGGCCAGCGGCAAGGTCGTCAACCGCAGCGCGCGTTGGACCTACACCTACCTCAACAACAACGTCGTCGCCCCGGGCGTGTACGGCGGCGTCAACGCCAACAACAGCCGCGTCACCTACACCGCGTCGATGCCGTAAGCGGCGGACGGGCGGCGCGCTCCGCCGTCCGTTTCGCTCCCTCCTCCCGCGGCGCGTCCGCGGGAGGGCTTCCGCCTCCGCACCGGAACCGTCCGTCATGACGCCATCGCCGCGCGCCATCCGCCAGATCCGCTGGGCCCTGCTGCCGCTGGCCGCGCTGTGGCTCGGCGCCGCCCAGGCCTTCGTGGTCACCATCTCGCCCGGCACCCGCGCGGTCTATCTGCGCGTCGGCAACGGCGTGTTCACCGGGACCTATCAAGGCGGCGGCACGCCGGGCAGCGGCGGCACGCTCAACAAAGTCTCGGTGACCGTGCCGGCCGCGGCGCTCGGCAACGGCACCGACCAGCCGATGACCAGCGACGCCACCCAGACCACCAGCCACTACGACGGCTACACCTTCTGCAACGTGCCCGACGAGGTCTACATCGGCGGCTTCTACCGCCGTCCGACCACCACCGGCTCGGCCAGCCTGACCGTGTCTTCGCCCGCCGGGCTGAGCAACGGCAACGGCGACAGCATCGCCTTCTCGCAGATCGCCTGGGCCAGCAGCGGCAACGGCGATACCGGCACCCAGCCGATTCCGGCCGGCAGCTTCAACGGCGGCGTGCAGAGCCTGGCCAGCTTCCCGGCCAACAGCTGGCGCGAGAGCTGCCACCGTTTCCGCTATGCCAACGACGCGGTGGTCGCCGCCGGCACCTACACCGGCCGGGTGGTCTACACCCTGAGCGCGCCATGAGCCGCTGGCTGGCGATCGCGCTGCTGTCGCTGTGCGCCGGCCTGGCCCAGGCCGCCACCTTCCGCGTCGATGACAGCGCCAGCCAGGTGCTGGACAACGACGTGCAAATGAAATGGGACGACGCCGTGCCCGGCCAACACGCGCGCCAGACCGTGTCCGGTGCGCTGACCGTGCGGGTCCGCCTGGACCTGTCGCCCTGGCAGGGCCGCCAGGGCCGTGTCTACATGACCCTGCCCGCCTCGCCTTCGGGCCCGATCCTGACCCAATGGACCACCCGCGGCCGCCTGCTGCCGGGCGCGCTGCGCGCCGGCGAGCGCGCCCTGGTCTATGCCGGTCCGCTGCCGGCCGGGCTGCTCGAAGACACCGTGCGCCTGAACCTGCAGGCCGACGGACAGCGCCTGTCGCGCGCCGAGCAACTGCATTTTTCCTTCGAAGTCGACCTGGACACTCCGTGATGCGCCTCGCCCGCCTGCGCACCCTCGCCGCTCTGCTCGCCTCGCTGCCCGTGTGCGTCGCCGCGCAGGGCTTTTCGGCCCTGGTTTCGCCGCCGCGCTTCGAAGACTCGGCCCGGCCCGGCACCACGTATCGCAACGTGGTCGAAATCTCCAATCTGTCGCCGGCGTCGGCGCGCTACACGCTCAAGACCGCCGACTGGCGCCTCGACCCGCAGGGCGCGGCGATCTTCGACGAAGCGCTGGCGCCGGACAGCTGCCGCCCCTGGGTGGGGCTGGAGGCGGCGCAGATCGAAGTCGGCACGCAGGGCAAGCGCCGCTATCGCTTCGAAGTCGCGGTGCCGGCCGACGCGCCGGCCGGCGAATGCCGCTTCGCGATCCTGCTCGAAGGCGAACCGGAAACCGTGCGCGGCTCGGTCGCGCTGCCGGTGTCGGGGCGGATCGGCATCATCGTCTACCTCGCCGTCGGCGACGCCGCCGCGCGGCTTCAGACCCGCGCGATGGCGGTGCAGCGCATCGACGGCCGCGACCTGCCGGTGCTGGAGATCCACAACGCCGGCAACGCCCATTCGCGCCTGGAAGGCCTGATCGACGGCACCGACGCGCAAGGCCGCAAGATCGCCTTCGCGCCGTCCAACCTGCCCATCCTGCCGGGCGAAACCCGGTCGATCGCATTGCAACCGCAAGGCGACGATCCGGCCACGCCGGCGCCGCCGATCGCCTATCCCTTGAAACTCGAGGGCGCATTGGACTGGGACCGGCAGCGGCTCGAACTCGACGCCGTATTGAACCGATGAGGTTGCCTCCGCCCGGCTCGCACCGGCTCGTCCTGCGCCGGCTGGCGTGGTGCGTCGCCGGCGCGCTGGTCGCCGCGCCGGTCGCCGCCAGCGAGACGGCGCCTCCCGCCGGCGCGTATCGCGACCGGATCATCGCCCCGCAGGCGCTGGCGCCGCTGCCGCCGGACGAGGACGAAGCGCCGGCCGACGACGACGGCCCGCCGCGCGCGTTGCGCGTCGAGCTGCAACTGGCGCGCAGCGAGCGCGGCGAGCGCAGCTACGACGAGCACGGCCTTTCGGCGGGCGGGTTCTGGGAAACCGCCGATCACGGCAGCCTGTCGCTGGACGCCAACCTGTTCCGCAGCGATCGCCTGCACGGCGACGAGGGCCGCGACTGGGGCGGACTGGCCACGTTGTGGCAACGCAATCTGTATCTCGACGGCGGCTGGCGCGTGGACAACGGCCTGGGCGTGCTCAATACGCCGGCGCCGGAGCTGCAGCGCAATCAATACCGCTTTTTCCTGCCGACCGCGCCGCTGGCCGGTGCCAGCACGCAATGGCGGCAGGACGCCGACGGCACCTCGGCGTACGCCGCGTTCGGCCGCGCCGGCGTCTACGACGGCCGGCGCATGGCCGGCTTCGACCCCGGCGACGGCCGGGTCGCGGCGGCCGGTGTGCAATGGCGCAGCGGCGCCGGCTGGAACCAGTCGCTGGCGGTGCTGGGCAGCGGCGGCCGGATCGTCGCCGACGGCCGCGGCGATCTGGACTTCGCCTCCGGCGACAGCCAGGCCGCGCACTGGGCGGCCGGCTGGCGCAGCGAACGCGACAGCGTGCAGTTCAATCTGCTCGGCAGCCGCAACGACGGCCGCGACGCCGCCGGCGGCTGGATCGACGCCAGCGCCCGGCGCGGCCGCTATCGCCACCACTACGGCGTGTTTTCGCTCGACCCCGGCCTGGCCTGGGGCGCGCTGCCGATCAACCAGGACGTGCGCGGCGGCTACTACCGCCTGGGCTATCAGTACGGCCGCTGGCAATGGAACGCCGGCGTCGACGACATCCGCTCCATCAGCGGCGACGGCTTCGACGGCCAGTACGCCACCGCCTACGCGCGCTATCAGGCCAGCAGCCGGCTCGGCTACGGCGCCAGCCTCAGTCTGCGCCACGCCGACGGCGACGCGCATGCGCTGCAGTTGTTCGCCGACCGTAGCGGCGAGTGGGGCCAGACCCGGCTGCAATTCGATCACGCCGACGGCGACGGCCTCGGCCGCAGCTGGCAGGCCAGCATCGATCAGGCGCTGCCGCTGCGCGCCGGCCGGCGCTTGTCGGTGTCGCTGGGCTACGGCGAGATCGCCGACGCCGACGCCGGTTCCACCCGCACCGCCACGCTGGCCTTCTACGGCGGCCTGGCCCTGGGCTCGCGCGTCAGCCTCGACGGCAATGCACGCTGGACTTACGGCGACGGCGCCAGCGCCTTGCGCGGCACCGACCTCAATCTCGGCCTGGACTGGCGCATCGCTCCGCGCTGGTCGCTGAACCTGGCCGTCTACCAGAGCCGCGGCCGCCAACGCTCGCCGTTCGCGCTCGATCCGCTGGCGATCGAGTCGCCGTTCCTGGCCCTGCCGCGCGAGCGCTCGGCGCTGTTGAGCCTGCGTTACGACCGTCAGCGCGGCCGCAGCCAGGCGGTGCTCGGTGGCGCGCCGGGCGCGGCCACCGGCCACGTCGCCGGCTCGCTGTTCCTCGACGACAACGACGACGGCGTGCGTGCCGCTTCCGAACAGGCCGCGGCCAACGTCACCGTGGTGCTCGACGGACGCTACGCCGTACGCACCGACAGCAACGGCGAATTCGCCTTCCCGCGCGTGTCGGTCGGCGAACACACCCTGGAGGTCGTCGCCGACAACCTGCCGCTGCCGTGGTCGCTGCGCGAGTCGTCGGCCCGCCGCCGGATCGAAGTCAGCGTGCGGCGCACCGCGCGGGTCGATATTCCCGCGGTGCGGCCGCGATGAGCGCCTTGCCCGCACCGCCGCGTTCCGCGCCGTCCGCGCCGCAGCGCCGCAGCGCGTCGGGCGCGTTCGCCATCGCGTTCCAGCCTATCGTCGATCTCGACCGGCGCGAGGTGTTCGCCTACGAAGCGCTCGGCCGCCGCGCCGGCAGCGACGGCGCCGCCGCGCTGTTCGCCGGCCTCGACGCGCCGGCGCGCGCCGACCTGGAACGGCGCTTGGCCCGCGCCGCACTGCGCGCCGCCGCGCACCTGCCCGGCGCGCAACGGCTGTCGATCAACCTCGGCCCGTCGATGCTCGGCGATCCGATCGCCCTGCACGAACTGCACCGCCAAGCGCAGACGCTGGGGCTGGACGGCCGGCGCATCGTGTTCGAATTCCCCGAGTCCAGCCCGATCGCGCGCAGCGCCTGGAGTCAGGCGCAACGGTTGTTGCGCGACTGGGGCTACGCCACCGCGATCGACGATTTCGGCGCCGGCTACGCGGGCCTGGAGTTGCTCGCCGATTGCGCGCCGGACCTGATCAAGATCGACATCGGCCTGGTCCGCGGCATCGCCGCCGACCGCGCCCGCCAGGTGATCGTTGCCGGCCTGGTCTCGATCGCCGCCCAGCTCGGCATCGCCCTGATCGCCGAAGGCGTGGAAACTCAGGCCGACGCGGCCCAGCTCAAATCGATGGGCATCGTCCTGCAGCAAGGCTATCTGTACGCCCGCGCCCAGGTCGGCCGTTGGCCGCAGCCCGCGCCCGAAACCTGGGCGGCGACGGGCGCACGCGCGATCGACCGCCGCGCCGACCGCAGCATTCGGTAAGGCGGCGCGCGGCACGGCCGCGTGCCCCGTTTGCGCAGAAGCGGCGGGGCCGGGCTTCGGTCGATGGCGCAGGCCGGGGCGCCCGCGCGTGCCTTGGTCGCGGCTTGCGCCGCTCCTACTCCGGAATGGACAGGGCGGCGATCGCGCCGGGCTCGCCGTCGCGGTTGCGCAGTTGCGCGCTGCCGCCGTGCAGGGACGCGACCTCGGCGACGAAGCACAGCCCCAGACCGCTGCTGCGGCTGCCCCCGGCCGGCCGCGGCAGCGAATAGAAGCGTTCGAACACCCGCCCCACCGCATAGTCCGGCACCCCGGGGCCGCGATCGCCGACCTCGACCCGCTGCGCCTCGCCGATGCGTTGCAGGCGCAACACGATCTCGCCGCCCGGCGGCGAAAAATCGGCTGCATTGTCGAGCAGGTTGATCAACGCCTGACGCAGCAGGAAAGCGTCGCCGCGCACCGGCGGCAGGCTCGGGTCCAGGTCCAGCAACAGCCGCGCGCCGGCGCCGTCGATGCGCTGCGCGCAATGCTCGGCCGCCTCGCGCGCGATCGCCGCCAACGCCACCGGTTCGGGCCGTTCCAGGCGTTGGCGATGTTCGACCGCCGCCAGCGCCAGCAGCTTGTCGATCATCTGCGCCAGGCGCTCGGCCTGACGGCGGATGCTGCCGGCGAAGCGCGCGCGGTCGGCATCGGGCATCGGCGCATCGCCGGGCGGCGATTCCAGCAATTCGGCGCTGCCGCGGATCGCCGCCAACGGGCTCTTCATTTCGTGGGTCAGCGTATGCACGTATTGCTCGACGTACTGCTTGCCCTCCAGGCGCGCACGCATGGTCTCCAACGCCTGACCGAGTTCGCCGAACTCGCCGGCGGCGTCCGGCGGGTCGGCGCGCTTGCCCGCGGTGACCGCCTGCGCGTAGCGCCGCAGCAGGCCGATCTGGCGCGACAGCCACCACGACACGATCACCCCGATGGCCAGCGCCGCGCCCATCAGCACGAAGCCCCAGCGCGTCACCACCGCCTGGCTGCGGGCGATGAACGGCGCGATCGCGGCGTTCGGCTTGGCCACGGTCAACGAACCGATCACCCGGCCGCGCTCGTCGCGGATCGGAGCGGCCACGTGCATCACGGTGTCGTCCGGGCGCGCCGGATCGACCGCGCTGGAGCGCGCGCCGTAGCGGCCGCGCAGGGTCAGGTAGACGTCGTTCCAGCGCGAATAGTCCTGCCCCACCGCGACGCCGCTGCTGTCGAACACGACGATGCCGCGCGCGTCGGTCACGTAGACGCGATAGCTGGTTTCCGGCTTGCGGAAGCCCCAGATCGCCGCGCCGACGTCGCGTCCGTCCAGCGAGCGCACGCGCTTGGCGAAGTCGCCGCGGTCGATGCGGCCGGCGAGGAAATCGTCGGTGGCCAGTTCGGCCAGCACGTTGGCGGTGTCGACCAGAGTGTCTTCCATCGCCTGGCGCACGCCGGGCTTGACCTCGGCCACGAACACCCGCACCAGCAACAACGCCGCGACCGCGACGATCAGGAAGTAGCCGAGGAAGATCCGCAGTCCGATGCGCACGAGCGGCCCCGGCTTAGGCGTTGTCGAGCGAGTAGCCCAGTCCGCGGTGGGTGCGGATCGGGTCGGCGTCGGCGGCGACTTCGCGCAGCTTGGCGCGCAGGGTCTTGATATGGGTGTCGACGGTGCGGTCGCCGCTGTCCAGCGCATCGCCCCAGACCCGGTCCATCAACTGCGCGCGCGACAGCACCGCGCCCGGGCGCTGCAACAAAGCGGCCAGCAGGCCGTACTCGTAGCGGGTCAGGTCCAGGGCCTGGCCGCGGTAGCGGATGCGCTTGCCCTCGGCGTCGTGGACGAAGCCCTCCTCGGTCGCCGGCGCGGCCTCGCTGCCGCCGGGACGCAGCCGGCGCAGCACCACCCGCACCCGGGTCGCCAGTTCGCGCGGCGAGAACGGCTTGGTCACGTAGTCGTCGGCGCCGATCTCCAGGCCGAGGATACGGTCGGCCTCGGCGTTCTGCGCGGTCAGGAAGATCACCGGCAGATCGCGCTCGCGGCGCAGCTCGCGGCACAGCGCGAAACCGCCGATGTCGGGCAGGCCGACGTCCAGCACCGCCAGGTCGAACGCCCCGCGCGCCGCCTCGCGCAGCGCCTCGCCCCCGGTCAGGCAATGCACCGCCTCGTAGCCCTCCGCGCGCAGCGCGTACAACACGGTGTCGGCGATGGCGGATTCGTCTTCTACCAGAAGGATGCGCATGGGGCGGGGATTGGGGATTCGGGATGGGGGATGGGCGAAGCGCCGCGTCGCCCATGATGCCTGTTCGGCCTGCGGGCTGCCGCTTTCGCGGCGCGACTCGCCCAGGCCCCATAATGTCCCGGGGACTGCTTGTTTGCTTTTCCCAATCCCCGATCCCGAAACCCAATCCCGGCCGAAAATGAACTACCGCCACGCCTTCCACGCCGGCAACCACGCCGATGTGCTCAAACACGTCGCCCTGCTGGCCTTGTGCGATGCGCTGACCGTCAAGCCGGCGCCGCTGTTCGCGCTCGATACCCATGCCGGGCGCGGGTTGTACCCCCTGGACGGCAATTCGGCCCAGCGCACCGGCGAAGCCGAGGGCGGAATCGGCCGGCTGATCGCCGAGGCGCCGAAACAACCGGCGATCGCGCGCTATCTGGCCGCGGTGCGGGCCTGCCGCAGCGTGCACGGGCCGGCCGCCTACCCGGGTTCGCCCTGGTTGCTGGCGCATGCCCTGCGCGAGGACGACCGCATCGCCGCCTGCGAACTGCAGCCGGAGGAAGCCGGCCAGCTCCGGCAGCACTTCCATGCCGACCCGCGCATGGCCGTGCACGCCCGCGACGGCTACGCGGCGATGAAGGCGCTGTTGCCGCCCAAGATCGGCGCCACCCGCTACAACCGCGGCCTGGTCCTGATCGACCCGCCGTACGAAGCGCAGTTGGAGGAGTTCGACACCGCCCTGGCGGCGCTGCGCGAGGGCCTGGGCCGATGGCCGCAGGGCTGTTACGCGCTGTGGTATCCGATCAAGCGCCGGCGCGCGCTGCAGCCGTTCTACCGCCGCGCCGCCGCGCTGCCGGCCAAGTCCATCCTGACCGCCGAACTGCTGGTGCGCGCCGACGATTCGCCGCTGCGCATGAACGGCAGCGGCCTGTTGCTGCTCAACGCGCCGTGGCAGTTGGACGAGACCCTGACCGCGGTGCTGCCGGCATTGGCGCGCACGCTCGGCGAAACCTCTGCCGCCGAAGGCGGCTTGAACTGGCTCAAGCGGCCCGACTGAGCCCCGCGCAGCGGCACGCTGCAACGCAGCGGAAATCGCGTTCCAGCGCACGCTTGCGCCGCCGTGCGCGCCGTCCCGCCGGCACGTCGGCATCGCTGCGCGGGAGCCGCGCGCGCTTGGCGTGGCCGGCTTGCGCCGCATCCGCATGCCCGCGGCCGTGCCGCTGCGCGCCGGCGCCGGGCGGCGACGGCTTGCGCGAGCGCGGCGGGCGTCGTATCACGGCGCCGCCCAATGACGGGCTGAAGAGAGGGAATTCGAATGATCAGGAAGAAGATCGGGTTTCTCGCCGTGTGCGCCTTCGCCTTCGGCATGACCATCGCCAGCAGCGCCGGCGCCTTCGCCTGCAACAACACCTGCCGCCTGGGGTGCGAAACCGCGCTGACCAACTGCGAGAACAGCGGCGGCAGCCGCTGCTGGATCGAGTATTCCAACTGCTATCGCCGCTGCGGCTGCGTCCTGCCCTGATCCGGCGGGACGGCCCGAAAGGATCGTCCGCACGGATCGACGGCCGGGGGCGCGCCCCCGGCCGTTACCGCCCCCGTACAAGCCCAGACAGGCCGCGCGGTCTTCGTGGCGATAACGACGCAGACACACACCTGCCCGGCGTCGAACGGTGCGGGCCTCGTCGTGGCGGCCTCAGTAGCAGTCCCAGTGATAAGCCACGCGGCTGAAATCGGCGCGGGCCAGGTCGTCGGGGTCGATGAAGAAATTGGCGATGCCCGAATCGCCCCACATCAGGTCCTCGTCGCTGTCGAGCTGCAACAGCAGCACGCGCTCATCGCCGGCGGCGCGCGGATCGGACTGGGTGAAGTCGGGGTAGCCGCCGAGCTTGTGTCCGGCACGGTCCAGATAGGCGGCGACGTCGTCGGCGACGTCCTCGGCCTCGTCCTCGGGATGGGCCTTGCGGTAATCGGCGATCAGGCCATCGATGTCGCGGCCGATGGCGCGCTCGAGCCCGGCGTCGTTGCCGCCGATGGTTTCGTGGTCGGCGACGAAACGGATCCGGCGCGGCCGGGCCGGATCGAACGGCAGGCCCTCGCCGGCCGCCGTGCCCGCCGGCGGCGCGACCGCCGGCGCATCGGTGCGCGGCCAGTACACGACGCGGAAGCCGCGTTGTTCGGCCAGCGCCTGCATGCGGTCCTCGCCGTGAGCGCGGTCCAGGCCGGCGCCGTAGTAGTCGTCGGCGGAGACGAAGAACTGCAGCAAGCCCTGCTGGGGATAGCCCGGCATCACCGGCAGTTCGGCGAAATCGAGCTGGGCCAGCAGGAACAACGGCCGCCCCTGGGGATCGCGCGGGTAATCGCGCCCGGCCGCCCAATAGGCGCGGCCGCCGACCTTGCTCAACCGCAACGCGTCGGTCTTCAGTTCGCTCAGTTCGATCCGCGCCACCGGCCGCTGGCTGGTCTGCATGGCCGCGGCCACCGGCGCCAGCACGGCGCGGGCGCGGGCGTCGTGGTCCTGGATCGCGCAGCCGCCGCCCTTGCCGCCATCCCCGGCCGCCTGCCGGTCTGCGCCGGCGGCGCCGTGCATTGGGCCGGCGGCGTTTTCCTGCCCCGCCCGGCTGCGTTGCGCCACCTTGCCTTCGAGCTGCCGGTAGGCCACGTAACCGACCCCGCCCAAGGCCGCCGCCGCGGCCGCCACGATCGCTATCGACAGCAATACCGCTTGGCCGGTCTTCATCGTTCGGGGTCCATTTCGTCGTCGGAACGATTATCGCCAACGAAAAGGCCGGAAGCGCAGCGCACTCCCGGCCTCGTCTTGCGGTGCCGCAGCGCGGCCTCAGTCGCCGCGCGCGACGTCGGGCTCGAAGAAGCTCCAGCGCACTTCCGGGAAGGCCTGCTTCATCGCCCGCTCGACCGCGTTGATCTGCTCGGTCAGTCCGGCCACGCTGTGCTCTTCGCGCATCTGGGCCTGCACCGAGACCATCACCTCGTTGCCCAGTTGCAGGGTGATCAGGCTGATGACCCGCGCCACTTCCGGGCGCGCGTCGAGAAACTCGCGGATCTGCTGCTGGCGCAGCGGGTCGACGCTTTGGCCGATCAGCATCGCCTTGACTTCGATGGCGACGAACACCGCCACGATGATCAGCAGCGCGCCGATGCAGACGGTGCCGATGGCGTCCCAGATCGGGTTGCCGGTGACCACGGTCAGGATCACGGCGATCAGCGCCAGCACCAGGCCCAGCAGCGCGGCGAGGTCTTCGCCGAAGATCACCACCAGTTCGGCCTGGCGGCTTTCGCGGAACCACTGCCACAAAGTGCGCTGGCCGCGCGCCTTGGCCACTTCCTGCAGGCAGGCGCGCATCGAGATCGCCTCGGCGACGATGCCGAAAGTCAGCACGCCGGCCGCCCACCACCACTGCTTGAGCGGTTCGGGGTGCTGCAGTTTGTGGATGCCTTCGTACAGCGAGAACATGCCGCCGACGGTGAACAGCATCACCGCGACCAGGAACGACCAGAAGTAGATCGCCTTGCCGTAACCCAGCGGATAGTCGGGCGACGGCGGGCGCTTGGATTGCTTCAGGCCGAGGATCAGCAGGCCTTGGTTGCCGCAGTCGGCCAGGGAGTGGACGGTCTCGGCCAGCATCGCGCTGGAGCCGGTGAAGAACGCCGCGACGCCCTTGGACACCGCGATCGCGAAATTGGCGCCTAGCGCGAACAGGATCGCGCGGGTCGAATCACCACCACCTGCCATGACTGAACTGCTCCTTCGGGTTTCAAGCGGCGGAGTCTAGCATTGCCGATACTGGCGATTGAGGACCGAAAGGCCCTTGCGCCGGGCGATGGCATCGACCGGGCGGTCGCGGCCGGCGCCCTGCCCACGAACCGGTCCAGACGCGACAGGCGGGCTTGCCGGATTGTCGCCGGGCGCGGATCGGGACCCGATGCGTCGGGCCAGGATGCTCCCGTCGGCGGCCGGCGCCGGGTCCCGCCGAACACCCGGCGCAGCTCGCCTTCGGTGTGGCGAGCGCCCGTGTATCGCCCCCGCCGACCATCGCCCAGCCGGCAGGTCGGCACGCCCCAGGCACACTCCAGCGGAGGCTGGGCTGGCCAATGGCAGTTGTCAGGCCGCGGTTAGCCGGCCATGATGAAACCAATTCTCATTTCTGGCATGGATTGCGTCAACAAACCCCAGGCCCGATGAGGCCCGCACGGGACCCCGCCCTTCGTCCCGCTGCCGCCGCATCGCGGATACCGACGCCCGCCGGTCGGGACCTCGGACGGGTATCGCAAAGAGGAAGGGCTAAATCCGTCACAATGTGCCACTATCAGACCCATGGCCACGCGTGAACGATTGCCGCCCTGGCACGAACGCCAGCGTCTCCCCAACGGACGCGAGGTGTTGATACGCCCGGTACGGCCCGAAGATGCCGAGCCCCTGCGGGCCGGTTTCACTCTGCTGCAGCCCGACGAAGTGCGTCAGCGCTTCTTGTACGCGCTGAAGGAACTCACGCCGGAAATGGCGGAGCGCTTCACCCGTATCGATCCGCGCACCGAGTTCGCCCTGGTCGCCGCCGAACCCTTCCCTCCCGGCGAGGCCCTGGTCGGCGCGGTCGCGCGGATCGCCATCGACGAGCGCACTCGCGATGCCGAGTTCGCGATCCTGGTCAGCCGCTATATCGCCAACATGGGCCTGGGCCGCTATCTGATGACCCGGCTGGTGAAGTGGGCGCGCGGCAAAAAAGTGCACCGGCTGTACGGCGAAGTGTTCGAACACAACGCGCCGATGTTGTCGCTGGCGCAGTCGCTGGGCTTCGAACGCGAATTCCAGCAGGACTCGCCGGGGCTGATCCGGGTAGTGCTGGACCTGCGCGCCAAGCCGCCGTCGCAGGCCGAAGGCGCCGGCGAACCCGAGCTGGGCGGCGATTCCGGCTCGGACTCGGACAAATCCGCACCCGCCTGATCCGGGCTCGTCCAAGCGCTACGGCGACCGGACGCTGCGGCCCCGCGGCGTCCGTGCTCGTGCGCGGTGGCGCGGTCGGACGGCGCCGCACCGGCTGAGACCACGCCGAACCGCCGTCGCCGCACGGCGTGACGCGATCCCGGGGTGAGGCTAACCTAGCGCCCCCCGCGACCAACGCTGCCCTGTGTCCTCTCTTCTGCCCAAGACCGGCCAGCAGCGCGCCTGGTGGCGCGCGCCGGCCTCGCCGTCCGCCTTGGCCTGGGCGCTCGCCCGCGCCGCCGCCGAACACGATGCGCCGCTGCTCGCGATCGCCCGCGACAATCACGGCGCACACCAGCTCGAATCCGACCTGCGCACCCTGCTCGGCGTCGACCCGGCTTTGCCGGTGTTGGCGTTTCCGGATTGGGAGACCCTGCCCTACGACGTCTTCAGCCCGCACCCGGACATCGTCTCGCAGCGGCTGGCGGCCCTGCACCGCCTGCCCGGCCTCAAGCGCGGCATCGTCGTGGTGCCGGTGCAGACCCTGCTGCAGCGGCTGGCGCCGCGCCGCCACGTGGTCGGCGGCAGTTTCGACCTCGCGGTCGGCCAACGCTTGGACCTGGACGCGGAAAAGCGCCGGCTCGAATCGGCCGGCTACCGGCACGTGCCGCAGGTGCTGGACCCGGGCGACTTCGCCGTGCGCGGCGGCCTGCTCGACGTCTATCCGATGGGCGCGCAATCGCCGTTCCGGATCGAACTGCTCGACGACGAAATCGAAACCATCCGCGCCTTCGATCCGGAATCGCAGCGCTCGCTCGACAAGATCGAAGCGGTGCGCATGCTGCCCGGACGCGAAGTGCCGCTGGACGAGGCCTCGCTCAAGCGCGCGCTCGACGCGCTGCGCGAGCGCTTCGACCTCGACACCCGGCGCAGCGCCCTGTACCAGGACCTCAAGGCCGGGCTGGCGCCGTCGGGCATCGAGTACTACCTGCCTTTGTTTTTCGAACAGACCGCGACCCTGTTCGACTACCTCGACGAAGCCGTCCTGCCGGTGCTCGCCGACGGCGCGCTGGACGCCGCCGACCAGTTCTGGAGCCACACCGGCGAGCGCTACGAACAACGCCGCCACGACATCGAGCGGCCGCTGCTGCCGCCGGATCAGCTTTACCTGACCCCGGTCGGCCTGCGCGAGCGGCTCAACCAGGGCCGGCGCATCGAGCTGTGCGGCGAAGGCCATGCGCAACGCGAGCGCGCGCTCGCTCTCGGCGACCAGCCGGCGCCGGCGCTGCCGGTCGCCGCACGCGACGCCGCGCCGGCCGAAGCGCTGAAATCCTTCCTCGCTCACTACCCGGGCCGGGTGCTGATCGCCGCCGACAGCCCCGGCCGCCGCGAAGCTTTGCTGGAAGTGCTGCAGGCCGCGCAACTGCGCCCGGAGGTGGTCGCCGACTGGCGCGCGTTCCGCGACGGCGCCAGCCGCTTCGCGATCGCGGTCGCGCCGCTGGAGGACGGCTTCGCCCTCGACCAGCCGCCGCTGGCGGTGCTGACCGAGCGGCAGCTGTTCCCCGAGCGCGCCTCGCAGCCGCGCCGGCGCAAGCGCGTCGGGCGCGAGCCGGAAGCGATCATCCGCGACCTGGGCGAGTTGTCCGAAGGCGCGCCGATCGTGCACGAGGACCACGGCGTCGGCCGCTACCGCGGCCTGATCGTGCTCGAAGCCGGCGGCCAACCCGGCGAATACCTGGAAATCGAATACGCCAAGGGCGACCGGCTGTACGTGCCGGTCGCGCAGTTGCACCTGATCAGCCGCTACTCCGGCGCCTCGGTCGAGACCGCGCCGCTGCACTCGCTCGGCGGCGAGCAATGGACCAAGGCCAAGCGCAAGGCGGCCGAGAAGGTCCGCGACGTGGCCGCCGAACTGCTCGAGATCCAGGCCAAACGCCAAGCCCGCGCGGGCCTCGCGCTGGACGTGGACCGGGCCATGTACGAGCCGTTCGCGGCCGCGTTCCCGTTCGAGGAGACGCCCGACCAGCACGCTTCGATCGAGGCGGTGATCCGCGATCTGTCCAGCAGCCAGCCGATGGACCGGGTGGTCTGCGGCGACGTCGGCTTCGGCAAGACCGAAGTCGCGGTGCGCGCGGCCTTCGTCGCCGCCGCGGCCGGCAAGCAGGTTGCGGTGCTGGTGCCGACCACGCTGCTGGCCGAGCAGCACTACCGCAATTTCCGCGACCGCTTCGCCGACTGGCCGCTCAAGGTCGAGGTGCTGTCGCGCTTCAAGACCGGCAAGGAGATCAAGGCCGAGCTGGAGAAGCTGACCGAGGGCAAGATCGACGTCGTCGTCGGCACCCATCGCCTGCTGCAGAGCGACGTGCGCTTCAAGGACCTCGGCTTGGTCATCGTCGACGAGGAACAGCGCTTCGGCGTGCGCCAGAAAGAGGCGCTCAAGGCGCTGCGCGCCAACGTGCACCTGCTGACCCTGACCGCGACGCCGATCCCGCGCACGCTCAACATGGCCATGGCCGGTCTGCGCGACCTCAGCATCATCGCCACCCCGCCGGCGCACCGCCTGGCGGTGCAGACCTTCGTCGTGCCCTGGGACGACATGCAGCTGCGCGAAGCGTTCCAGCGCGAACTGGCGCGCGGCGGCCAGGTGTATTTCCTGCACAACGACGTCGAAAGCATCGGCCGGATGAAGCGCCAGCTGGAAGAGCTGGTGCCGGAAGCGCGCATCGGCATCGCCCACGGCCAGATGGCCGAGCGCGAGCTGGAAAGCGTCATGCTCGATTTCCACAAGCAGCGCTTCAACGTGCTGCTGTGCACGACGATCATCGAATCGGGCATCGACATCCCCAACGCCAACACCATCATCATGAACCGCGCCGACAAATTCGGCCTGGCCCAGCTGCACCAGTTGCGCGGCCGCGTCGGCCGTTCGCATCACCGCGCCTATGCCTACCTGGTGATTCCCGATCAGCGTTCGATCACCGCCGACGCGCAGAAGCGCCTGGAAGCGATCGCCTCGATGGACGAGCTCGGCGCCGGTTTCACCCTGGCCACCCACGACCTGGAGATCCGCGGCGCCGGCGAACTGCTCGGCGAGGACCAGAGCGGGCAGATGGCCGAGGTCGGCTTCAGCCTGTACACCGAATTGCTCGAACGCGCGGTGCGCTCGATCCGCCAGGGCAAGCTGCCCGACGTGGATTCGGCCGAAGCGCGCGGCGCCGAGGTCGAACTGCATATTCCGGCGCTGATTCCGGAAGACTATCTGCCCGACGTGCACACCCGCCTGACGCTGTACAAGCGCATCAGCGGCGCGCGCGACAGCGAAGAGCTGCGCGAGCTGCAGGTCGAGATGATCGACCGCTTCGGCCTGCTGCCGGACGCGGCCAAGCATTTGTTCGCGGTGGCCGAACTCAAGCTCGGCGCGACCGCGCTAGGCATCCGCAAACTCGACCTCGGCGACAAGGGCGGCCGCCTGCAATTCGTCGAGCGGCCCAACGTCGACCCCATGTCGATCATCAAGATGATCCAGGGCCAGCCCAAGCTTTATCAGATGGACGGCCCGGACAAACTCAGGATCAAGCTCGACCTGCCCGATCCGCCGGCGCGCCTGGCCGCGGCCAAGGGCCTGCTGACCTTGCTCGACACCAAGCACTGAGCGCCCCCGCTCCGCTCTTGCGGCTCCCCCTTGGAAAAAAGCGGGAGCCGGGAGGGTTGGCTGCTGACGTTGCTCCTCGAGCGACCGCAACCGCACCTCTGCCGCGCCCGCCGCGCGGTCGCTCGCTCCCCTTCGTCGAAGGGGCCGCGGGAAAAGCGTTCGCGCCCCCTCTGCCGATCCCGTCGGCCGGTCCCGACAGCCCATCCCCACAAAAGCGCACCCAACGGCGTCCCGCCTATCGATTCCGGCTTCGAAAAGAGGCCAGGGGGGAGTTGCTTCTGCCTTCGCCTCGCAGGACCACCAGCACTGCCCTCGCGGCCGCAAGGCGGCTACTCTCGCTCCATCTCCCGCTCCGAGCCCGCCATGCCGCGCCTGTCGTCCGCAATGCTCGCCTGCGCCCTCGTCTGCGCCGCTTCGTCGTGCTTCGCCGCGCCGCCGCTGAAGGAGCAACTGAGCCAACGCACCGTGCTCAACCTCGCCGCCGCCAAGCGCATCGCCCAGGCGGCCGAGGACAAGGCGCGCGCCGACGGCCTGAAGGTCGCGATCGCGATCGTCGACGAGGCCGGCCGGCTGTTGCATTTCCAGCGCATGGACGGCACCCCCAACTCCAGCGTCGAGGTCTCGATCGGCAAGGCCATCCACGCCGCCAATTATCGCCGCGACTCGGCCTTCCACCAGAAGCTGCTGGAAGGCGGCAACACGGTGGTGCTGGGCCTGCCGAACGCGCTTCCCATCGAAGGCGGCGTGCGCTTGCTGCTCGACGAGCAGGTGATCGGCGCGATCGGCGTGTCCGGCGCGCAGGCCGCGCAGGACGGTGTCATCGCCCAGGCCGGCGCCGATCTGTTGCGCCCATGAATTCCTCAGCGAACCGGGACTGCGTCATGAACGTTCTACGCCGCCTTTCGTTCGCCGCGTGCGCGGCGCTGCTGTCGGCCTGCGCCACGGCGCCCCAGCCGGACGCGCCGGCCGTGGCGGACACCGCCGCCGGCGCCACCTATCTGATCGTGCGCCACGCAGAGAAAGCCGACGACGACCCGCGCGACCCCAGCCTGTCCGAAGCCGGCCATGCGCGCGCACGCCGCCTGATCGAGGCGCTGGCGCGCACGCCGCTGCGCGCTGCGTACGCGACCGGCTATCGCCGCACGCAGGGCACCGCCGCGCCGGCCGCAGCCGCGCACGGCCTGCAAGTCACGCTCTACGACGCCAAGCAGCCCGCCGCCGATTTCGCCGCCGCCCTACGCCGCGACTGGCCGCAAGGCACGGTGCTGGTGGTCGCGCACAGCAATACCGCACCCGGCATCGCCGCCGCCTTGTGCGGTTGCGCGGTCGAGCCGATGAGCGAGAACGAATACGACCGGCGCATGTGGGTACGGGTGGATGCGCAAGGCCGCGCGCATTTGCGCGTGAGCCGCGACGCCGGGCCGGCATCCTCGTCCGGCCAGTAACGCGCGCGCCGACGCCCGAACCGGAAGCGAACCGACTCCGGCGCCGTAACGGCGTCGGCGCAGCGCGGCGCCGGCAAGGGCTAGACTCTCTCCCGCCCTGCCGTCCGGAGTCGCCGATGAAAGCCCGATTCGCCGCCCTCGCGTTCGCCGTCGCCGCACTGACCGCCTGCGCCCACGCCGGTTCCGGCGGCGACGCGCCGCGCCAGGCCCTGCCCGGCCAAGCGACGGCCTTGGCGCGCGGCGACAGCCTGGTCCTCCCCGACGGCGCGCGGCTGCGCTTCGCCGCGGTCAGCGCCGACTCGCGCTGTCCGCCGAAACTGCAATGCGTATGGGCCGGCGACGCGGTGCTGGCGTTCGAATTCACCGCCGCCGACGGCGCGCGCACGGCGCTGTCGTTCAACACCGTCAGCGATCCGCGCCGCAGCGCCGGCGCCTGGACGATCGAAGTGCAGGGCCTGGACTTCGCCGATCCGCCCAACGCGACGCTCAAGATCGACGCGAAATGAACGCGGCGCCGTCCGGCGCGGGCCACGCGTTCCATCCGCGGCTCTCGCCCGGCGACTCGGCACGAGGCGCGCCTGTCGCGCCGCACGACGCCGTCGCCGCAACACCGAGTTGCAGGGCCGGTAGCGCGATTGCCGCGCACTCGTGCGACCCTGCGGGCATCATCCTGCAGGAATCGCGACCATGACCACGATCATCGCCCCGCGCGTCCACGACCTCGGCGGCTTCCAGGTCCGCCGCGCCGTGCCGTCCATCCAGGCCCGCTCGATCGGCCCGTTCGTGTTCGTCGATCACATGGGCCCGGCGCTGTTCGAGCCCGGCCGCGGCATCGACGTGCGCCCGCATCCGCATATCGGCCTGGCCACGGTGACCTTCCTGTGGGCCGGCTCGATCGGCCATCGCGACAGCCTCGGCAGCGTGCAGGACATCGCTCCCGGCGACGTCAACTGGATGACCGCCGGCCGCGGCATCGCCCACTCCGAGCGCACCCCGCAAGGCCCGCGCGCCGACGGCCATGCGCTGCACGGCATGCAGACCTGGGTCGCGCTGCCGCGCTCGTTCGAGGAAACCGCGCCGGCCTTCCACCACCACCCCGCCGCGACCCTGCCGCAGCAGAGCCGCGACGGCGCCTGGCTGCGCATCGTCGCCGGCCGCGGCTTCGGCGAGGAATCGCCGGTGCGGGTGTTCGCCGACACCCTCTACGTCGCGATCGATCTCTACCCGGACGCGCAATTGGACATCGAAGACAGCCACGCCGAGCGCGCGCTGTACCTGCTCGAGGGCGAAGCCCAGCTCGACGGCGCCGATCTGCCGGAAAAACACCTGGTGTTGCTCGAGCCCGGCACCCGTCCGCGGCTGCGCGCCAAAACCCCGCTCAAGGCCATGTTGCTGGGCGGCGAACCGCTCGACGGCCCGCGGCACCTGTGGTGGAACTTCGTCTCAAGTTCGCGTGAGCGCATCGAACAGGCCAAGCTCGACTGGACCGAAGGCCGCTTCGGCCTTATTCCCGGAGAGCATGAGTTCATTCCGTTACCTGAATAGTGCTTTAACGTTTGTCAACCGACTCGAACTGAACTAAGGTCACAACCTGCAAAGGCTCTCAACACCGTTTGACCTATTCCAGGTTCAGGGGGACGTGTCGTGAAGTCAGGTGGGAAAGGCCAACACGCTTGGCCATGGTTGGTTTTGCTCTTCGTCGCCTGCGCCCAGGCGCAGGACCCTGCCGCCGCCGACGGCGGCGCCTGCCCGCAATTGCCCGACGGCACCGATCTGCGCTGGGAGTATCGGGCCGGCCCCGATTCGGACTTCTGCCGGGCGATCCGCAACAGCGACGGCAGCGAGGCCTTCGGCCTTTACATCGCCGCCAAGTCGCCGTTCGAACCGCGCCGCGGCGACCGCGCCGAGGCCGGCTCCATCGACGGCCGTTCCATGCATTGGTACCGCGGCGAACTGGCCGGCAAGCCCAATGTCCAGGTGCGCGAAACGCTGATCGACGTCGGCAACGGCAAGCTCGCGCACATCTGGCTGCAGGCGAACTCGTCGGAACAGCTCAAGGAGGCGCTCGGCCAAGCCGAGGGGCTGCGATTTTCCTCGGCCCGACTGAGCAGCGCCCGCTGACCTCACCCGCTGTGCACACGCGACGCGGCAATTTTGCCGCGCTCGCGCGCGGCGTCGCATTCGGCACACTTTTGTGACCGGTTGCTCATTTTCACGTTATCCGCCAGCATGAGAATCGACTCGGCTGAATGGGGTCGCGACGCGTCGTTCCCCGCCTAAACGGGACAACCGTCCGATCCCCTGCCGAGGGCAAGTCCCATCACTCGGAGGAAAACGACATGATCAAGCGACTCGGTGCGGAGTTCATCGGAACGTTCTGGCTGGTACTCGGCGGTTGCGGCAGCGCGGTGCTGGCGGCGAACTTCGGCGGTGCCGGCAATCCGCTCGGCATCGGCCTGCTCGGCGTGTCGCTGGCCTTCGGCCTGACCGTACTGACCGGTGCCTATGCGCTCGGCCACATTTCCGGCGGCCACTTCAATCCCGCGGTCAGTTTCGGCCTGTGGGCCGGCGGCCGCTTCCCGGCCAAGGACCTGGTGCCCTATATCGTCGCCCAGGTCGTCGGCGCGATCCTCGCCGGTTTCGTCCTGCTGCAGATCGCCGGCGGCACCGCCGGTTTCGCGATCGACCCGACCGCGGCCGGCACCTTCGCCAGCAACGGCTACGACGTGATGTCGCCGGGCGGCTACTCGATGCACGCCGCGTTCCTGACCGAAGTGGTCATGACCGCGATGTTCCTGGTGATCATCCTCGGCGCCACCCACCGCAACGCGCCGGCCGGTTTCGCCCCGATCGCGATCGGCCTGGGCCTGACCCTGATCCACCTGATCAGCATTCCGGTCACCAACACCTCCGTGAACCCGGCCCGATCCACCGGCGTGGCGCTGTTCGCCGGCCCGGCCGCGATCGGCCAGCTGTGGCTGTTCTGGGTTGCGCCCATTCTCGGCGGCCTGCTCGGCGGCGCGATCTACCGCTGGCTCGGCAAGGACTGAAGCGGTCCGCATCGGGGTACGAAAAAGCCGCGCGAAAGCGCGGCTTTTTCGTTGCCGGAGCGCGCCATCGGCACGCGCGGTCCGGCGCCGCATCCGCGGCTTCGCGGCGGCGTCCTCGACCGCGCAGGTACCGGCGCAAGCAGGAATCCATTCCGACCCGCAGGCCGCGCTCGCCGCATGGCTGGGCCTCGCGCGGCGCAACGGCGCCTGCGGACGGGCGAAGCGGAATGGACTCCGGCTTGCGCCGGCAGGCCGGAACTCAACGGCGCCCTGCGGCGTCGGCCCCGGCCGGCGGATGCGTCAGGCGCCGACGGCCTGCTGCGCCAGGTCCACCGCGTTCTGCTGCAGCTGCGTCTTCAGCCGGCCGGCGGCCAGGCCATCGGCGCTTTCGAGCATCTGGTACGCCGCCTGCAATTGCTTGATGCCGCGCGGCGGCACTTTCTTGAGCTTGCCGCCGACGATGACGAAACCGCCCGCGCCGGCGGCGACGCCGGCGGAAACGAAGGTGGCGACGATGGTGAATTGCTTGGGATCGATTCGGGTGGCCATTGACGGTTGCTCCATGCGGGCGCGGCGGGCCGCGCGTCATCGCAGTCGCTCCGGCCGACGCCGCCGCGCTGCGTTCCATACTCGATCAACGCGCGGGACCGCAGCGGTCGGCCATTGCAACAGTGCAACCGCGCGCCGGCGACCGACCGGCAGCGTCCTTCCGCCGTGGCTGCAGGCCGGGGCCGCGCTCGCGCGCAGCCCTTCGCAGAGCGCCGCCCGGCGTCCATGCCGCGACGGTTCGACTCAGAACTCGCCTCTCAGACCTTCCCTTCTCGGAACTGGCCTTCTCAGAACTTGCCTTCCTGGAAGTCGACGAAGGCCTGCATGAGCTCTTGCTTGGTGTTCATCACGAACGGGCCGTAACGCGCCACCGGCTCGCGCAGCGGCCGCCCGGCGACCACGATCAGGCGCGTATCCGGCTGCAATGCGCGCAAGCGCAGACGGCTGCCGCCGGCCAACACCGCCAACTCCTGCGCCTGCACCGTGCGCGCATCCTCGCCTTCGCCGATCGCCGCTTCGCCCTCGTAAACATAGGCGAAAGCGTTATGGCCCTCGGGCAGGTCGTATTCCCAGGCGGCGCCGTCGGCGAGCGCGACATCGAGATAGACCGGATCGGTGGCCGGCTGCGCGATCGGGCCGCGCAGATCGCCGAGGCGGCCGGCGATCAGCTTGACCTGCACGCCCTGCGCCGGCGCCAGCTGCACGATGCGATCGGGTGCGAACTCCTGGTACTTGGGCTCGGTCATCTTTTCGCGCGCCGGCAGGTTCACCCACAGCTGGAAACCGCGCATGCGGCCCTGCTCCTGTTCGGGCATCTCCGAATGCACCAGGCCGCGGCCGGCGGTCATCCACTGCACGCTGCCGGGCACCAGCACGCCTTCGTTGCCGTGGTTGTCGCGATGGCGCATGCGCCCGTCGAGCATGTAGGTGACGGTCTCGAAGCCGCGGTGGGGATGCTCGGGGAAACCGGCGAGGTAGTCCTCCGGCCGATCGGTGCCGAATTCGTCGAGCAGCAGGAACGGGTCCAGATCGGGCAGCTGCGGGCCGCCGATGACCCGGGTCAGGCGCACGCCGGCGCCGTCCGAGGTGGGCTGGCCGCGCAGCTTGCGGCCGACGCGGGCGTAAGCGGTAGAGGTGGCGGGGGCCATGGGACGCTCCAGATTCGACACGCCGGATCGGCGATGGCGGCCAGGATGTCACGACAAATTCAGAACAATACCGCCAAAACTGCAATCATCAATTACAAATAAAGAACAATTGTCTTGCAGGAGGCAGGCTAAGCCGTGGCAGCCGCAGCGATGCCGGCGCTGCGTTCACGATGGAGCCAGCGGCAGGCGCGAGGCAAAGCCCGGCGATGCGAGATTCGGCTGTGACGCTTACGCCCCGTTCCCTTCGGTTGTCGCCGCTTGCGCCGCTTCCATGGGGAGCCGGGCGTCGCCGGGGCTCAGCGCTGCGGCTTGCGGTAAACGTAGACCGTCGCCGGCGGCACGTTGCGCAGCACGAATTCGCCGCGGCGCACCTGCAGCCCGAGTCCGCGCGCCACCGCTTCGGCGACCGGCGCGCTCGGGCCGTAGGTGAACTGCACGAACACCCCGTCCTCGCGCAGGCATTCGAACGCGGCGGCAAGGATGTCGCGCTGCAGCGGATGCGGCATCGTCAACAGGCCCAGGCCGGACACGATCGCATCGGCCGGCCCGTCTTCCAGATAGCCCTGCTCGCGCGCCAGCGCCGGCAGCATGCGCGCGTCGCCGAGCAGCACCGGCACGCGCGGGAAACGCAGCTGCAGGTGCGCGTGCAGCTCTTCGTTGAGTTCCAGCACCAGCAGATCGCGCTCCTGGATGCCGGCGCCGAGCAAGGCGCGGGTGATCGCGCCGGTGCCGCCGCCGAGTTCGATCACCCGCCGCGCTTCGTCGGGCAGCTCGGCGATCATCGCCGCCGCCAGTTCGGCGCTGGACGGCGCCACCGCAGCGACGCGCAAAGGGTTCTTCAGCCATTGGCGGAAGAACGTCCAGGCACCGGGCTTGCGGACGGACTTCATCGGCAAGCCTCGGCCGCGCCGCGGCCGGCGGAACGAAAAGACGAATGCGACGGCATCAACGCGGCTCCAGGCGCCAGCAACGGTGGATCCGGGCGTCGCGGGCGAAATCCGGCGGAATGGTCGCGGCGCTGATCTCTTCGCAGCGGGCGAACTGCGCCACCGCTTCGTCGTCGAAGCGGAAACGGCGGAAGTTGTTGGAGAAATACAGCACGCCGTTGTCGGCCAGGCGCGCGACCGCCGCGCGCGACAGGCGCACGTGCTCGCGCTGAATGTCGAAGTCGTCGGCGCGGGCCGAATTGGAGAAGGTCGGCGGGTCGCAGAAGATCAAGTCGTAGCGGCCGCGGTCGGCTTCCAGCCATTGCATCGCATCGGCCTGCACCAAGCGGTGTTGCGGGCCGGCGATGCCATTTTCGCGCAGGTTGTCCGCGCACCACTGCAGGTAGGTCGCCGACAGGTCGACCGTGGTGGTTTCCGCGGCACCGCCGACCGCCGCCTGCACGGTCGCCGCGCCGGTATAGGCGAACAGGTTGAGGAACCGGCGTCCGCGCGCCTCGCCGGCGATGCGCAGACGCATCGGCCGGTGATCGAGGAACAGGCCGGTGTCGAGATAGTCGAACGGATTCACCCGCAGCCGCGCCGCGCCTTCGCGCACCGCCACGAACTCGCCGCGCTGGTCGAACTGGCCGTACTTGCTGCCGCCCTTGCCGCGGGCGCGGGTCTTCAACGCGATCCGTTCGCGCGGCACCGCGAACACCTCGCGCGCGGCCGCCAGCAGCTCGTTCCAGCGCCGGCGCTGGTCGGCCTCGGGAATCGTCGCCGGCGCCGCATACTCCTGAACGTGCAGATAAGTGCGCGGCTCGGCTTCGTCGCTGGCGTAGACGTCGATCGCGGCGGCGTACTCCGGCAGGTCCGCGTCGTAGGCGCGGTAGCAGGTCACGCCTTCGCGCTCGCGCCAGGACTTGAGCTTGCGCAGGTTCTTGCGCAAGCGGTTGGCGACCATCTGCGCGCCTTCGCTGAGCGGCGCAGGTGCGGCGTCCTCGGCCTGCGCGCGCTGCTCGGCATGGCCGATGCGGGCGATCGGATCGCAAACGATCAGCGCGCATTCGATCGCGCCGTTGAAGATCTGGTACTTCTTGCTGGCGCGCAGGCCGGTGGCCTGGGCCAGCCCGGCGTCGCCGCACAACAGACTGGCGCGCCAAGACGGCACCAGCCGCTTGAGCGCGTCGCCGAGGGCGCGGTAGAGCGCGGGGTCGGCCGCGAGACGGGCGTCGTAAGGCGGATTGCAGACCGCGACTCCCGGCGCAGCGCCGGCGTCGATCGGCAAGGCCTGCAATTGCGCGACATCGGCGACTTGCCAATGGATCAGGCCGGACAGGCCCGCCATCGCCTCGTTTTCGCGCGCGGCCCGGATCGCGTGCGGGTCCAGGTCGCTGCCAGCGAATGCGGGCCGCAGCGCGGCCAAACCGGCGCTTTCGCGCGTCCTCGCCTCGTCGCACAGGGCGCGCCAGCCGGCGAAGTCGAAGCCGCGCCAGCGCGTGGGCGGCAGCAAGCCGTGGCGCTGCAGGCCCGGCGCGACGTCGGCGGCCATCAGCGCGCCTTCGATCAGCAGGGTGCCGCTGCCGCACATCGGGTCGAACAGCGCGCCGCCCTCGGCGTAGACCTTCGGCCATTGGCCGCGCAACAGCACCGCCGCGGCCAGGTTTTCCTTGAGCGGCGCTTCGCCCTGCTTTTGCCGCCAGCCGCGCCGGTGCAGCGGGCCGCCGCCGAGATCCACCGAAAGGATGGCGCGCCCCTTGCGCAGGACCAGGTTCAGGCGCAGGTCCGGAGTCTCGGTATCGACGTCGGGGCGCGCGCCGGTGCGCGCGCGCAAGGTGTCGACCACCGCGTCCTTGACCCGTTGCGCGGCGTAGCGCGCATGGGTGATCGCGTCGCCGGAGACATGCGCGTCCACCGCCAGGGTGTGCACGCTCTCCAGGTGTTCGGTCCAATCGACCGCAGCCACGCCGCGATACAGCGCGTGCTCGTCGGCGCAGTCGAATTCGGCGATCGGCCACAGCACCCGGCTGGCCAGGCGCGACCACAGCACCGCGCGCTGCGCGTCGGCGAGCGTGCCTTCGACGTTGGCGCCGGCGGTGGCGGCGGTGGCGCGACGGCAGCCCAGCGCGACCAGTTCGTCGGCCAACAGGTATTCCAGGCCCTTGCCGCAGCTGGCGTAGAACTTTTTCATGCCGCGACCCCGCTCACCCGCTCGAGCAAGCGCGCGAACGCCTCGGCGCCGGCGTCGACGTGCGCCGACAGGCGATGGCTGTCGTCGACCAGCAGCAGGCGTGCGCGACGCGGCTGCGCCCAGGCGACCACGTCGGCGGCCGGAATCAATTCGTCGTCCCAGCCATGCACGATGCTGAGCGGCACCGGCGCGGCGTCCAGCGCCGGCGCCGGGCCCATCGCGGTCGGCGGCGAGAGCAGGAACAAGCCGGCCACCGGCACCTGCAGCGAGACCCGCGCCGAGATGTAGGCGCCCAGGCTCGATCCGGCCAGCAACAGCGGCCCGCGCGTGGCGGCGGCGCGGGCCAGCTCCAACAGGCGCTGCTGGCGCGCCATGACGTCGCCGAGCGAGCTGACCTCGCGCTTGGCGTCCAGATCGGTGTAGTCCGGGCGCTCGTGGCTCCAGCCGTAGCGTTGCGCGATCTCGGCCAAGGCGGTGACCTTGGTCGCGTCGGGGCCGCTCTCGAAGCCGTGAGAGAGAATGCAGTGTCCGGTAATGCCCATCGATCCGATCTGGTTAAGTGGTTTCAATTCGCCGCGCCTCGGGCGCGGACGGCGCGCCGGGGCGCCGTCAGGCGTCCGCCGGCACCAACGCATCGCCGCGGCGGATGCGCCCGCCTTCGATCACCCGCGCGCACACGCCGCCGTGGCCGCGCATCGCGTTGAAGCCGCCCGGGCCCAGCGCCGCTTCCATCATCGAGCACGGATCGCAGGATTCGGTCCACTCCAGCAGCGCCTCGCCGAGGCGGAAGCGGCGGTCCTTGAGTGCGATCAGCGGCAGGCCGGAAATCACGATATTGCGCCGCAAGAGCGCGGGCTCGACCGCATCGCGGCCGGCCAGTGCGGCGATCGCCGGCAGGTGCTCGGCCTGGATCAGGGTGATCCCGCGCTTGCCGCTGCCGCCCTTGTAGCGGTCGCCGTCGAGGCCGCCGCCGGCCGAGGCGATCGCCTCGTCCAATGCCTGCATGGTGACGCCACGCGCCGGGCGCACGCCGATCCACTCGACCCGGCCGGGTCGCGGCAGCGTGGCCATCAGTTTTCCGAGCGCGGAGTCGGCGGGCGGCAGGGTCATGGCGGGCTCCGTGGGAAAGCGAATGGTAGCATCCGGGCCCATGCCGCCCCTGAACCTGCCGCCGGACATCCTCGTCCAGCCCCTGCCCTACGAAGCCCGCCTGGAAGCGCGCGACCCCGGCGCGATCGACCTGGCGGTGATCCACTGCACCGAACTGCCGGACCTGGCGACCGCGCGCGAATACGGCGAACGCGAGCTGTACCCGGCCTCGGGCACCGGCAACAGCGGCCATTACTACCTCGACCGCGACGGCCGCATCCTGCGCTACGTCGCCGAGGACCGCATCGCCCACCACGTGCGCGGCTACAACCCGCGCTCGGTCGGCATCGAACTGGTCAACACCGGGCGCTATCCGCATTGGCTGGACTCGCGCCATCAGGCGATGGACGAGGACTACCCGCCGGCGCAGATCCAGGCCCTGATCGCCCTGCTCGCCGACCTGCGCACGCGCCTGCCCGGCCTGCGCTACATCGCCGGCCACGAAGACCTGGACACGGCCCGGGTCGCGGCCAGCGACGACGCTTCGGTCGAAGTCGCGCGCAAACGCGATCCGGGTCCGCGTTTCCCTTGGCCGCAGGTGCTGGCCGCCTGCGGGCTGCAACGCCTGCCCTGAGCGACCGCGCGGCCGGCCTTGCGACCGCCCCCCCGCTTTGACGCGACGAAACCGCGGTCTCGTTCTCGCCCTGCGATCCGGCCCCGCTCGATACTGGGCCCACGCCGGCAGGAGTGCGCCGGCGCCAGCGCCAGCCTCGGCGGCGCGCATTCTCCCCGCAGGATCAAGGACGCCCTCACCATGACCCGTATTTCCGCTCTCGCCGCCGCGCTCGCGCTGGCGGCCGCTCCGCTCGCCGCGCAACCGCGCCTGCAATTGATCAGCCACGCCCACGACAACCCCAACGCGGCGATCAACGCCTACTACCCCGAACTCAGCGCCGACGGCCAGTGGGTGTCGTTCAGCTCGACCGCGTCGGGCTTCGTCGCGCCCGGCGTCGACGGCTTTTTCGGCGCCGACGTGTTCGTCTACGACGTGTTCTGCCGCCGCACCGAAATCGCCAGCCTCACCTGGGACGGCAAGGCGCCGAACAACTCCTCCGGCGGCTCGGTCGGCCGCTCCTCGATCAGCGGCGACGGCCGTTACGTCGCCTTCGCCTCGCGCGCCAGCAATCTGGTCTACGGCGACAACGACAGCAACGGCCACACCGACGTGTTCCTGCTCGACCGTCATCGCGCGGTCGGCGATCCCCAACGCATCCGCCGGGTCAGCGCCGCGCGCGCCGCCGGCAGCGACGGCCCCAGCGACGAGCCTTCGATCAGCGCCGACGGCCGCTACCTGGCCTTCCAGTCCGCCGCCAACAACCTGGTCGCGAACGACAACTCCGGCACCAACGTATTCGTTTACGACGTGCAGGCCGACAGCCTCGCCCTGGTCAGCCGCGACCGCGACGGCAAGCCGGCCGAAGGCCAATACCCGCGCATCGACGCCCAGGGCCGGCGCCTCGCGTTCCGCAGCGGCGCACTCAACCTGATCGCCGAAGACATCGTCTGGTCCACCACCCCGCACGTCTACCTGCGCGATCTGGGCACCGGCAGCAACCAGCTCGTCGACCGCCGCAGCGACGGCCAGATCCCGACCCAGGGCGCCACCGACGTCGACGCGATCAGCGGCGACGGCCGCTACGTGTCCTTCCGCAGTTCCGCGCCCAACCTCACCGGCAGCGCGTCGCCGCTGACGCCGCAGATCTTCGTCCGCGACACCGTCGCCGGCACGCTGGAGATGATCACGATCAATCCGGGCAACGCACCGACGCCCTACCAGAGCCGCTGGTCGGCCCTGGACCACGACGGCCGGCATGTGGCGTTCAGCTCGCCGTCGCAGGGACCGTGGAGCCCGGCCGGCCTGTATCGTCGCGACCGCAGCAACGGCGCGACCGAGCTGCTTTCGCCCGGTCACCAGGACGGCTCGCCGCAGGACAGCAGCTACGCCAGCATCAGCGCCGACGGCCTGCGCACCGCCTTCGTCTCCGGCTACGGCCGGCTGATCCCGGGCGTCAACGCGCCGGCGATCTTCCTCGCCGACCTGCGCAGCAGCGTGCCGCCGCGCTACTGCCCGCGCTGAACCGCGACGCGGCGGGCCGGCCCGGCGGCCGGCCCGTCTTGCCCCTTCGCTATACTGCCGGCCTCGCCCTCTGGCCCCGGCCGCATGACCACCTCGCCCGTCTCCGAACTGATCGAACTGCTGTCGCTGGAGCGGCTGGAAGACAACCTGTTCCGCGGCCAGAGCCGCGACATCGGCACCAAATACGTGTTCGGCGGCCAGGTGCTCGGCCAGGCGCTGTCGGCGGCGCAGGCGACCCTGCAGACCGCGCGCACCGCGCACTCGCTGCACGCCTACTTCCTCAAGGCCGGCGACATCGAAGCGCCGATCGTCTATCAGGCCGACCGCACCCGCGACGGCGGCAGCTTCTCGGTGCGACGGGTCACCGCGATCCAGCACGGTCAGCCGATCTTCTTCCTCGCCGCCTCGTTCCAGGAAGACCAGGAAGGCGGCGAGCACCAACTGTCGATGCCGGAAGTGCCCAAGCCCGAGGACATCGAGCCGGCGCCGGCGGTGCCGGCCGAGGTCATGGCCACGCTGCCGAACAAAGTCCAGCGCTGGCTCTCGCGGCAGGGGCCGTTCGAGTTCCGCCACGTCTACCCGCGCGACGAGCTCAACCCGCCCAAGCGCCCGCCGTACCAGCAGGTCTGGTTCCGCCTCAGCGAGCGGGTCGGCGACGCGCCCGAGCTGCACCGCGCCCTGCTCGCCTACGCTTCGGATTTCCATCTGCTCGGCACCGCGACCTTTCCTCATGGCATCAGCTATTACCAGCCGAACGTGCAGATGGCTTCGCTCGACCACGCGCTGTGGTTCCACCGTCCGTTCCGCGCCGACGAATGGCTGCTGTACTCGATCGACAGCCCCAGCGCGCAGGGCGCGCGCGGTCTGGCGCGCGGGCAGATCTACGACCGCGACGGCCGCCTGGTCGCCAGCAGCGCGCAGGAAGGCCTGATCCGCGTGGTCAAGGACGCCGCCACCGCGAGCCACGTGCCGGCGAAGGAATGACATGAGGCAGGTCTTCAGCAGTTCGCGGCTGGAAAACGTCGAAGGCGTGGCGCAATTGCTGCGCGACGCCGGGATCGAAGTGCGGGTCACCAACGACCGCTCCTACAAGGGCAACCGCCGCTCCAATTTCAGTTACCGCGAGCAGGCGCCGGAACGGCCGGCGGTGTGGGTGATCCGTTCGGAAGACCAACTGCGCGCCCGCGATCTGCTGCGCGAGGCCGGGCTGATCGACAGCACCCGCGCCGAAGCCCCCAGCCATGCGCCGTTCCGCTTCGAATCGCGGATCGACCAGGCCCGCACGCCGGGGCAGAAGCGCGCGCTGCGGATCAAGGTCGGCCTACTGGTCTGCATCGCCGTGGTGCTGGGCCTGGCCATGTTCCACAACTTGCGCAACCGCCCGGCCCCAGTCCCGGCGCAAGACCCGGCCGAGGTCGCCCTGGCTGCGCACGCCTTCGACGGCAAGACCGCGGCGACCCCGGCTGCGCTGGCGCAGGCGGTGTTCGCCCATCAACTCGCCGAGGCCGATCAGACCACCCAGTGCCTGCGGGTGGATCGCCGCGACGCGCCGCGCAAGCTGCTGACCGCCCTGGCCCGCCCGGGCCTGCGCCTGCTACCGGCCAGCCAATGCGTCGAAGTCGCCGACGAGGAGCAGGGCAGCCGCGCCCGCGACGGCCAGCCGGCCGAACTGATCGAAGTGCACGCGTTCCGTCCGAGTTCGGCCGATGCCGGCACCATCGAGTACAGCGCCTATCACCACCGCCTCGCCGCGGCCTACAAGACCTTGGAGGTCAAGCGCGTCGACGGCCGCTGGACGGTGGTACGGGTGGTCAAGACCGTGCGCGCGATGGGCTGAGCCGGCACGGGACGCACCCGGCCTGTCCTGCCGTCCGCGAGCGTCGGATCGCTGCGCTCCCCGATCGGCCAATCTCGACCGGCCAATTTAGACCGGCCAATTTAGGCCGGCCGGCTCGGCCGATCGGCCCCAACCGCTCGATCCCGAACGACCGAACGCTCGCTCGGCGGCTTCCGCAGCCGCCGGCCGGGCAGCGGCCGTCTGCGGCGTTCGGGCGGCATGGACAGCCGCTCGCCCGGCGTGGTCACATTTCCGCAGCGGCGACGTCTGGGGAGACAGGCATCGCGCGATGCCGCCGCCTGGAGACCGACCCGATGTCCTGCCCGCACTCGTTCCGCCCCGCCGTACCGGCCGCACCGGCCTCGTCGCCTTGCAGGGCGGAGGGCGCGCGATGAACGCCGAGGCGCTCAATTCGCTGATCGGCCAGGACCTGCCGGCGGCCTCCAACGGCGACGCCGCGGCTTATTCGCGGATCGTCTCCGCCTGCCAGAACTCGATCACCGCGATCGCCCTGGCGATGGTGCGCGACGTGCCGGCCAGCGAGGACATCGCCCAGGAAGCCTTCATCAGCGGCTGGCAGAACATCCGCAAGCTGCACAACCCCAGCAGCTTCCTGCCCTGGCTGCGCCAGATCACCCGCAACCTCGCCCACGACCACCTGCGCGCGCGCTCGCGCCAGCCGCGGGAGGCCGACGACGTCGAAGCCGCCATCGCCGCCGCGGCCGACCCGGCGCCGACGGCGATGGATCGTCTGATCGAGGCCGAACGCGCCCAGGCCGCCGCCGAATTGATCTCGGCCCTGCCCGACGACAGCCGCGAAGTGTTGCTGCTGTACTACCGCGAAGGCCAGAGCTCGCAACAGGTCGCGGCCCTGCTTGGGCTCAGCGACGCGGCCGTGCGCAAGCGCCTGTCGCGCGCGCGCAGCGCGGTGCGCGCCGAGCTGCTGGACCGCTTCGCCGTGTTCGCCCAGGCCAGCGCACCGTCGGTGGGCTTCACCACCCTGGTCGCCAGCGCGCTCGGCGTGATCGGCCCGGGCGGCACGACCACGGCGGCGGTCGCGGCCGGCACGCTGGGTTCGGGTTTGGCCGGCAAGCTCGGCGCCAGCATCACCAGCACCGTCGGCGGCTTCGTCGGCAGCGTGTTCGTGTTCGTGGTCGAGCGGGTGCTTTCGCCGGTGACGGAGGCGGTGACCGGCGCACCGCTGGATGCGGCGGCGCTGTCGCTGCGCATCGCAAGCTGGACCGACGCGTCGATGGGCGGGCTGATCGGCGGCTTCATCGGCGGCACCACGGCGACCGTCCTCACCTCTCGCTACTTGCTGTCCTTCGCCGCCACGCCTCAAGAGCGCGCGCGCATTGTCCGCCTGATCTGGCAGATGACCGCTCTCAGCCTGATCATGGCGCTGTCCTTGCTGGTGTCCCTGGAACTCAGCCGCGGCTGGTTCGTGCCGATCGTGCTGACCTTGATCACCTTGGCCGCCGGGACATGGATCTACATGGTCACCCTGCCTCGCGCCTTGGCGCCGAGTCTGGAACGCATCTTCCGCGACACCGGCCGCGATCCGCGCCAGAGCCGCGCATACCGCTGGATACTGGGGCCGCAGGCGATGGCCTGGAGTTCGGCCGTGATGGTCGCCGCCGTGCTCTACGCGCTGCACCACGCCGGGCGCTTCGGCTGAGGCCGAGCGCGCCTCGGCAACGGCACGCGCTCGGCGAAGGCCGGTGTATGCATCCGACGGCGAGTGGGGAACCGCGCGTCGCGCGCTGCACGTTCAAAAAAGCGCAGCGCGCGCATTCGCAAAAAAAAAGCGGGCGCGCTGAGCGCGCCCAAGGGGGTGCATGCCCGGTCGCCTGCGGCATGCGACGGTCGTCGCGGCGGCCGTGTCTGCGGCGATGTCAGCGATGCGGCATCGGCTTGAGATCGGCCCGGGTCAGGAAGCCGTCGCGGTCTTCGTCGTAGAAGGCGAAGCTGCGCGCCAGCCGCGGCATCTTCTCTTCGACTTCGATCTTGCTCAGCTTGCCGTCGCGGTTGAGATCGGCCGCGGCGAAGTGTTCGTCGAAGCGCTTGGCGCGCTCGGCCTCGTGCTTGGGACGCTCGGCTTCGTGATGGGCGCGCAGTTCGCTGCGTACCAGATAGCCGTCGCGGTTGCGGTCGATGCGATCGAAGGACTCGCCCAGGCGCGGAAACTTGCCCGCTTCGGCGCGGCTGATGCGTCCGTCGCCGTCGGCGTCGAGCGCGCCGACGCCGCCCGGACCGCCGTGGCGGCCACCGTGCTCTCGCCCGCCGCGGCGCTGCGGACGCTCGCTCGCGTCCAGCTTGCCGTCGCGGTTCTTGTCCAAACGGTCGAAATTCTCCGCCAGGCGCGGAAGCTTGGCCGCTTCCTCACGGCTGATCACGCCGTCCTGGTTGGCGTCCAGCCGGCTCCGCGGCCCCTGCTGCGCGGCTGCGTCGGCGGAAGGCACGGCCACGGCCGCGCCGGCGAACACGAACGCCGCCAGCGCGGCGACGTAGAGGGAGGAACGGTTCATGCGTTGACTCCTGCGACAGGCGCCACCGCGGCGCCGATAGACGGATCAACGCCCGCGCCGGACGGCGGTTGACACGGTCCCGGCGGGGTTCAGTCGCAAGACAGCGACGCAGGCCATGCGCGGCGCGTGCGGGCGGCGCTATGCTGGTCGCATGGGCACGCAACCGCAGCCGGACAGCGACGACCTCCGCCTGTTCCACACCGGCGAGCACGCCTGCGGCTACTGGCCGGAACGTACCGCCCGCGACCTGGTGCTGGACCCGCGCGATCCGCGCCTGCGCGACTGGTACCCGCACGCCCTGGGCTGGGGTTTCCGCCGCTCCGGGGACATCGTCTACCGGCCTCACTGCGCCGCCTGCCGCGCCTGTGTCGCGGTGCGCATTCCGGTCGAGCGCTTCGTTCCCGACCGCAGCCAGCGCCGCTGCCTGGCGCGCAATGCCGCCGTCGAGATGCGCGTCCACGCCGCCGAGCGCACCACCGAGCAATTGAATCTCTACAAGCGCTACCTCGCCTCGCGTCATGCCGGCGGCGGCATGGACGGTCACGGCGCGATCGAGTTCGACCAGTTCCTGATCGGCAGTTGGAGCGAAAACCGCTTCCTGGAACTGCGCGAACCCGGCCACGGCCGCCTGCTTGCGGTCGCGGTCACCGACGTGGTCGAGCACGCGCTGTCGGCGGTCTACACCTTCTACGACCCCGACCACGCCGACCGTGGCCTGGGCACGCTGGCGATCCTGCGCCAGATCGAATGGGCCCGGCGCGAGCGCCGCGGCCACCTGTACCTCGGGTACTGGATCGCCGGCCATCCGAAGATGGACTACAAGCGCCGGTTCCGCCCGCTGGAGGCCTTCGACGGCCGCGACTGGCGCGTTTTTACACATTTGTAACACTCGTCTCGTTCAGGTCGTGTATCACGTTGCCCGGTCGTGACCTTAGATCCACGACACGCGGGAAGGCGCCGCCCAGGCATGGCAATGGAGCCGCCACCCGATTCACTCACCGCCACATGGAGTCCGCGATGAAGTTCAACACCCTGTTCCTGGCTGCCGCCATCACTCTGGCGCTGGCCGCCTGCAACAAGCCGGCCGACAAGCCGGCCGACGCCGCCCCGGCCGCCGACACTGCGACGGCTCCGGCCGCCGATGCCGCCGCCGCTCCGGCCGCCGACGCCTCGGCTCCGGCCGCGACCCCGGCCGCCACCGATCCGGCCGCGGCTGCCGCTCCGGCCGCCGACAGCGTCGGCGTCGCCGAGTGCGACGACTACCTCAACAAGATCGCCGCCTGCCTGGCCGACAAGGTGCCGGAAGCCCAGCGCGCCGCGTTCCAGACCGGCATCGATTCCAGCCGCAACGCCTGGAAGCAGGCCGCCGCGACGCCGGAAGGCAAGGCCGGCCTGGCCCAGGCCTGCAAGATGGCGCTGGACCAGAGCAAGGCGCAGTACGCCGCGTTCGGCTGCACCCTGTAATCCGGCCGCGACGGCTTCGCCCGTTGCGACCCGCGACGCCCCGGCTTGCCGGGGCGTCGTCGTTTACGCCCCCGTCCCGCCGCCTGCCCCTGTAATCAACCCTGCCGCAGGACCGTGCCATCATGCGCGCATGTCACGACTCCCTCTTCTCTGCGCCGCGTTCGCCGCGGCCTTGCTCGGCGCCTGCACCCAAGTGAACGTTCACGGCGATCCGCAAGGCTGGCTGCGCTCCCAGACCGACGCCAGCGCCACGTTGCGGGTGGCGACCTACAACACCTCGCTTTACGACGAATCCGCCGGCGGATTGATCCGTCGCCTGGAAGCCGGCGACGACAACGCGCGCAAGATCGCCGCGGTGCTGCAGCGCGTGCGCCCGGACCTGGTCCTGCTCAACGAGTTCGACTACGACCCGCAGCAGCGCGCCGCCGATCTGTTCCAGCGCCGCTACCTGGAAGTCGCCCAGGACGGCGGCGGCGAAGCGCTGCGCTACCCCTATCGCTACCTGGCGCCGGTCAACACCGGCGTGCCCAGCGGCCTGGACCTGGACGGCGACGGCCAGTCCGGCACCGCGGCGCGCGGCGACCGCGCGCGCGGCAACGACGCCTGGGGCTACGGCCTGCACCCGGGCCAGTACGGCATGCTGGTGCTGTCCAAGTACCCGATCGACGACGACGCGGTGCGCAGCTTCCAGACCTTCAAGTGGGCGGACCTGCCGAACGCGCGCCAGCCGCGCGACCCGGCCACCGGCAAGCCCTGGTACTCGCCGGCGGTATGGCCGCAGATGCGGCTGTCGTCGAAATCGCATTGGGACGTGCCGGTGCGCACCCCGCTGGGCGTCCTGCATGTCCTCGCCGCACACCCGACCCCGCCGGTATTCGACGGTCCCGAAGACCGCAACGGCGCGCGCAACTACGACGAGATCGGCCTGTGGGCGCGCTACCTCGACGGCGGCGCACCGGCCTGGCTGTGCGACGACCAGGGCCGCTGCGGCGGCCTTGCCGAAGACGCGCGCTTCGTCATCGTCGGCGACATGAACGCCGACCCGTTCGACGGCGACGGCATGCCCGGCGCGATCAGGCAACTGCTCGACCACCCGCGCGTCGCCCCCGGCCCGGCGCCGCGCAGCGAAGGCGCCCCCGAACGCGCCGCCGCCTACGGCTTCGCGCGCAAGGGCGACACCGCCGAACACACCGGCGACTTCGGCCCCAAGGCCGGCACCCTGCGCCTGGACTACGTCCTGCCCTCGCGCGGCTGGAGCGTGCGCGAGCGCGGCGTGTTCTGGCCGCGGGCCGGCAGCGAAGCGGCCAAGATCGCCGATGCCAGCGATCATCATCTGGTGTGGGTGGATCTGGCGGATTGAACCCAGCGAGGCCAACTCCACTCAGCGCACGCAAGCGCCTCACCGCCGCGCTCGACGCCTTCGCACTGGACACAGGCGGTTGGCCCGCCCCCGCGCCGCCGGGTGCAGCGGCACTGCTCATCGCCTAATCATCTCCATCCGACACCGGCGGCATGTGCCCATGCCTTACGGGGCGACGTCGAAACGACCTTCCGGTTGCTACGAGAACGGCCTCCCGACAATCGCCACGCACCGTCTGCCGTTGCCGTTGCCGTTGCCGTTGCCGTTGCCGTTGCCGTTGCTGTTGCTGTTGCTGTTGCCATGAACAGCTTGGCGCCGCATCGATCTCGCGAGGACAAATCGAAGCCCCGGAGGGCGGCCCGCAAGGATGCGGGCCGTGCGTAGCCAGGCCAGGGAGGGCCTGTGCGGAGCAGCCCTGCGCAGGCCACGTCCCATAGCGGCTCTTGATCCGAAAACAGCCATGGCGTTTTCTTTGGTTACTTTTGACCGAAGGAAATCCCGTAGGACGTTGTCGCCTTGGACAAAGAAAGTGACCCGGCCGCTTGCGGACGGAAGCTTGGCTTTGGAGCTTTTGTTGTAGAAGCCGGCGCTACGGCTTCGAGCTTCGATCAATAGCGAAGGCGTTGATTTCTCTGCGCGCCCCGTGGTCGCGGCTTGCGCCGCTCCTACCCCGGCGACGGTTTCGGGCTTCGATCGATGACGTCGGCCTTGGATACTCTGCACGTCCCGGGGTCGCGGCTTGCGCCGCTCCTACAGGCGACCGCTGTACGCTTCAGCACAGCGACGCGCTTACTCCCCGGGATGAAACTCCGCGATCACCTCGATCGTGCCGACGATGTGGTCGTTGAGCTGCTCCAATTCCTCCGCCGGCACCCACCACTCGGTGTGGTGCGCGCCACCGACTCTCTGCAGCGGGTAGCGGGCCATGAAAGCGGCATCGACTTCGAAGCGGGTCACCGCGCCGTAACCGCTGTCCTTGACGTTCCAGCGCTCGGCGATCTCCGCCGCGTAGCGTTCGTTGGTGACCGGATAGAAGATCGGCTGCTCCGGCAGGCGCGGCGGCCAGCGCTTGAAGCCGCTGTCGCGCAGCAGGGCCAGTTCTTCCGGGCCGACCGGGCGATACAAGGTGACGGTGGAGGCGGTACTCATCCTAGGGGCTCATCGGCGCCGGACAGCGGCGCCTCCTTGGCGCGACTCCGGCCGCGCCCGCGCGGATTTTAGCGCGTCGGCGTCATCGCGACGAACGCCCGACTTGGCCGCGAGCGCCGAAGCCCCGCAGCGGTTCGCCATCGCTCAACCTTCGGGCTCATCGCGCCCGCTGGCGGTCGGCGTCGCGAGCGAATCCGGCGCCGCGGGCGCAGGCGCCGCGGCATCCGCAGGCGTCGCACCGGCCGGCGCCGCGCCGCGCAGGCGCGAGCCGAAACCGAACGAGCCCTCGCCGTGCGCGGACACGATCATCCGCACCATGCTGCCGGGGACCATCAACTCCAGCGACACCACCCGGCCGTCCGCATCGCGGCCTTCCAGGGTCATCTCGGTAAAGGCGCCGCCGGTGTCGATCTCGCGGCACAGCAGATGCGGCCCGACCGGCCCGTCGAGCAGGTACGGCCGGATCGCGTCGCCCAGCACTTCCAGCGCCTGCGGGAAGAAGAACACCGCATAGCCTCGTGTCTCGTTCATCGTCGCTCCGGTGATGATGGAAAGGGATGAGGCCGCGCGCTCAGCGCAGCTCGACCCGCAACTGCGCCGCGGCTTCGCGCGCCTTGGCGCGCGCCGCCTCGATGTCCTCGCCCAGCGCCAGCGTCACCGCGACCCGGCGCTGGCCCTCCACCCGCGGCTTGCCGAACAGGCGCAGTTGGGTGTCGACCTGGCCCAGCGCCGCATCGACGCCGGAGAACACCGGCACGCCATGGCCCTGCGCCAGCACCGCGCACGACGCCGACGCACCGTGCTCGCGGATGGTCGGAATCGGCAGGCCGAGGATGGCGCGCGCATGCAGGGCGAACTCGCTGAGGTCCTGCGAGATCAAGGTCACCAGGCCGGTGTCGTGCGGACGCGGCGAGACTTCGCTGAACCAGACTTCGTCGCCCTTGACGAACAGTTCGACGCCGAACACGCCGCAACCGCCCAGTTCGTCGGTGATGGCGCGGGCGATCTGCTGCGCGCGCGCCAGCGCGACCGGGCTCATCGGCTGCGGCTGCCAGCTTTCGCGGTAGTCGCCGTCGCGCTGCAGGTGGCCGATCGGCGCGCAGAAGGTGACGCCGCCGGCATGGCGCACGGTCAGCAGGGTGATTTCGTAGTCGAAGTCGATGAAGCCTTCGACGATGACCCGGCCGGCGCCGGCGCGGCCGCCGGTCTGGGCGTAGTCCCAGGCCGCGTCGATGTCGGCGTCGCTGCGCACCAGGCTCTGGCCCTTGCCCGAGGACGACATCACCGGTTTGACCACGCACGGCAGGCCCAGCGCGGCGACCGCGGCGCGGTAGTCCTCGACGGTATCGACGAAGCGGTAGGGCGAGGTCGCCAGGCCCAGGGTCTCGGCGGCCAGGCGGCGGATGCCTTCGCGGTCCATGGTCAGGCGCGCAGCGCGCGCAGTCGGAATGACCCGGGTGTCGCTGCCGCGATCGGCGAACTCGCGTTCCAGCTCGACCAGGGTCTGGGTGTGGATGGCCTCGATCTCCGGCACGATCAGGTTCGGCCGCTCGGCCGCGATCAGGGCGCGGACGGCCTGGCCGTCGAGCATGTCGAGCACGTGGCTGCGGTGCGCGACCTGCATCGCCGGCGCATCGGCATAACGGTCGGCGGCGATCACTTCGACCCCGAAGCGCTGCAGCTCGATCGCCACTTCTTTGCCCAATTCGCCCGAACCGAGCAGGAGCACGCGGAAAGCGTGCGGGGACAGCGGCGTGCCGAGCGTGGTCATGCGGATTCCTCAGTGAAGCGGGCGGGCGATGGAGCCGCTAGTTTAGCGCCCGCCTCCCGGATCGCGCGCCGCAGGCTGCGGGCCTCGGCCCGATGGGCTATGGCGCCGCGCGCCGCGCATGCGATCCTTGGCGCATGCGATTCCCCCGCCCTCGGTCCGCCGTGCGCACCGTCGCCACCGCTCCGCCGGCCGCCCGCGCCCGCCGCGCGCTGCCGCTGTGCGCGGCGCTGCTGCTGGCCGCCTGCGCGGCCGAATCGCCGCCGCCGGCGCACGGCAGCAGCCAGATGGCCGGGATGATGCTGGACCCGCAGTTGTCGGAGATCAGCGGGCTGGCGGCCTCGCGTCGCCACGCCGACGTGCTGTGGATGCACGACGACGGCGGCAACCCCGAACGATTGTTCGCGGTCTCGACCCACGGCGACCGGCTGGCGACGCTGCGCATCGACGGCGTCACCAAGACCGACTGGGAAGACATCGCCGCGTTCGAACTCGACGGCCGCGCTTACCTGCTGATCGCCGACACCGGCGACAACGGCGGCCTGCGCCGCAGCCTGCAACTGCACGTGATCGAAGAGCCGGCCAAGCTCGAGAACGCACGCCTCAAGCCGGCCTGGTCGATCGCGTTCCGCTGGCCCGACGGCGCGCGCGATTGCGAGGCGGTGGCCGTCGATGTCCAGCGCAAGCAAGTGTTGCTGATCTCCAAGAAGCGCCGGCCGCCGGAGCTGTTCGCCCTGCCGCTGATGCCGGCGGGCAATGCGCTGCAGACCGCGACCCGGCTCGGCGCCCTGGCCGGCATTCCCGAGCCGGACGCGCAGACCCTGCGCAACAGCCCGGCCCGGGCCAAGCTGCAGGGCCAGGTCACCGCGGCCGACGTCTCGCCGGACGGCCGCACGCTGGCGGTGATGACCTACCGCTACCTGCTGCTGTACCCGCGGGCGCCGCGGCAGACCTGGGCCGAGGCCGTCGCCGCCAAGCCGCGGATCAGCGACCTGCCCTGGCTGCCGCAGGCCGAGGCCCTGGGGTGGTCGGCCGACGGCCGCAGCCTCTACGCCACCGGCGAGTTCATTCCGGCACCGCTGTACCGGATCGCGCCCTGAAGCGCGCCCCGCCTCGCGGGCGCCCCTCTCCCCTGCCCTTTGTCGCCCCGGCGGGTGCGTCCGCACGCCGGCCGGGCTGCCCTCCGACGGACGGCCCTGGGAAATTTGATATCAATTTGATATCAATATTTCCAGACCTACGGACGAGACGCGGCCATGAAGGAAAACCCCACCCAATCCCTGCCCGGCATCCCGACGCTGCTGGGCCTGCTCGTCGTACTGCTGGTGGCCGTCTACGGCTTCCTGGCCGGCGCCCACAACGGCCAGCCCGTGCTGCTGGTCGTCGCGGTCCTGATCGGCCTGGCGGCGGTGTTCGGCCTGACCGGCCTGTACATGATCGAACCCAACCAGGCCGCGGTGCTGAGCCTGTTCGGCAAGTACGTCGGCACGGTCAAGGACAATGGCCTGCGCTGGAACAATCCGCTGTACTCCAAGCGCAAGGTCAGCCAGCGCGTACGCAACTTCGAGAGCGGCAAGCTCAAGGTCAACGAACTCGACGGCAGCCCGATCGAGATCGCCTCGGTGATCGTCTGGCAGGTGGTCGATTCGGCCGAGGCGGTCTACAACGTCGACGACTACGAGACTTTCGTCCACATCCAATCCGAATCGGCGTTGCGGGCGATGGCCACCAGCTATCCCTACGACCAGCACGAGGACGGCCAGCTGTCGCTGCGCAGTCACGCCGCCGAGATCTCCCAGCACCTCAAGCAGGAACTGCAGGAGCGCCTGGCCGATGCCGGCGTCAACGTGATCGACGCGCGCATCAGCCACCTCGCCTACGCGCCGGAGATCGCCCACGCCATGCTGCAGCGCCAGCAGGCCAACGCGGTGATCGCCGCGCGCACCCGCATCGTCGCCGGCGCGGTCGGCATGGTCGAAATGGCCCTGGCCGAGCTGCAGAAGAACGGCGTGGTGCATCTGGACGAGGAGCGCAAGGCGCAGATGGTCAGCAACCTGCTGGTGGTCCTGTGCGGCGACCGCAGCACCCAGCCGATCGTCAACGCCGGCACGCTGTACTGAGGGCCGGACGGATGAACCTGGACGATTTCATCCTGCCCGGCGCCATGGTCGTCACCGCGCTGCCGATCCTGGTCTGCGCGGTGCTGGTCGCGCGCGGTCAACTGCACCTGGTCAACGGCCTGGACGCCGCGCGCCTGCGCGACCCGGACGCGGTCGCCGCGCGCATCGCGCGCCTGCTGGCCCTGACCGCGATGGCGATGCTGTTCGCGGCCCTGGGGTATTACTGGGCGAACGGCGAGCAGAGCCGCACCGCCGGCGTCACCATCGCCCTGCTGGTCGCAGTCAACGGCCTGGCCGTGCTGCTGATCCGCGCCGTCGCCGCGGCGCGGCGCAGCTACCGCGATTCCGACGACAACCAGCGGAAGCGGTCGCGGTGAGCGAGAAGAAGGCCTATCCGCTGCGGATCAACGCCGAGGTGCTCGCCGCGGCGCAGCGCTGGGCCGACGACGAGTTGCGTTCGCTCAACGCTCAGATCGAATATGTCCTGCGCGACGCTCTGCGTCGCAACGGACGGCTGCCGCGGCAGCCGGAGCCCCCGCCCGCCGAGAACGAATCATGACCGCCCCGAAGTGGACGCATCACGTTACCGAGATCACTTACCAGTTGTTCGAAGCGCCGACCCGCCAGCGCATCCAGGACGAACTCGATGCGCGCGGCGCGCAGGGCTGGGAACTGGTCGCGGTCGAGCACGACCCGGCCATCCTCGGCACCCGCCTGTACTTCAAGCGCCCGGCCTGAGCGCGATGGCCCCCGCCATTCTCCGCATGGCGCCGCCGCGGCGCGCGGGCTAACCTGAGCCCATGCGCGGCCACGGCAACATTCTGATCAACACGCCCGAGATCGAACTCTGGCCGGGCGGCCTGTTGCGCGCGCGCAGCAGCCACGACGCGCGCGCCCTGGCCCGCGCCCAGCACGTACTGCGGCGCAAGCGCGACGGCCGCTTCCTCGCCGCCGACCTGGCCGAGGGCCTGCTGCCGCTGATTCCCCGGCTGAATCGCGAGGCCGGGCTGGATGCCGCGCTGGATGCGCTGGAGCGCGCGGCCGACTATCGCCGGGAGGGTCTGCTGCGGGTGCGCGAGCTGCCCTTGGACCGGATCGAACACCGGCTCGTCGCCTTGGGACTGGACGGCCACGCCTACCAGGCCCGCACCGGTCTGACGCTGATCGCCGAACCCGACCGCCTCGCCTACGCCGGCCGCGATCGCTATGCGCGCCCGTTGTGGCTGCACCCCGCCGCCGCGCGCGCCTGGGCCCATCTGCGCGAGGCCGCGCAGCGCGACGGCATCGTCCTGGAAGCGATCTCCGGCTACCGCAGCCACGACTACCAGCTCGGCATCTTCGAACGCAAACTCGCCCGCGGCCAGCGCATCGAGCAGATCCTCACCGTCAACGCCGCGCCGGGTTACAGCGAACACCACAGCGGCCTGGCCCTGGACATCGGCGCTCCCGGCGAGCCGCCGGCCGAAGAATCTTTCGAAACCACCCCGGCCTTCGCCTGGCTGCGCGAACACGCCGGCGGCTACGGTTACGTCATGAGCTATCCGCGCGACAACCCGCACGGGATCGTGTACGAGCCTTGGCATTGGCGTTGCGCGGCGGCTTGAGCGCGATGCGTCCTACGTGACCGGACAGGCCCGCGCCGGCGCTTTACGGCGGTGCGGCGGTGGCGTCCGGCATCCAGCGAGACGCAGCCGCTCGGTTTTTTGCGCGGCCCCGGTCGCGGCTTGCGCCGCCCCTGCCCTGGCGTGGAGGCCTCGGCCGCGATTTGCGGCGGCGCTGTGCCGCGGAGCAGGCCCGGGATTTTCCGCGTGCTCCGGGTCGGGGCTTACGTCGCGCCTGCCGGCAGCACGCCGCGCGCTGGCGGACGCCGATCCTGCGAATCAGTCCTGCGAACGGTTGGTCGCCGGCTTGGCCGCGCCGTCGGCGAAGTCGGCGATGCGCCACAGGTACAGGCTGGCGTAGCTGCGATAAGGGCCCCAGCGCTCGCCGAGTTCGGCCAGGGCCTTCGGCGCCGGCATGGCGTCCAGGCCGTGCACGCGTTGCGCGCCCTTGCGGATGCCGAGGTCGTCGACCGGCAGCACGTCGGCGCGGCCGAGGCGGAACATCAGCATCATCTCCACGGTCCAGCGGCCAATGCCGCGGATCGGCACCAGCGCCCCGACGATGGCGTCGTCGCTCATCGTCGCCATGCGGCGCAGGTCGGGGATTTCGCCGCGGGCTTCGCGCGCGGCCAAGTCGCGCAGCGCCAGCAGTTTGTTGGCGGATACGCCGCAGGCGCGCAAGGCCGCGTCGTCGCAGCGGCCGAGGGTGTCGTGATGCAGGCGCTCGCTGCCGATCGCGGCCTCGACCCGCCCGACTATCGTCGAGGCGGCCTTGCCGCTGAGCTGCTGGAACAGGATCGCGCGCGCCAGGGCGTCGACCGGGTCGAAGCGCTGGCGCCAACGCGGGTCGGCCGGCATCGGCCCGGGCTGCGGCCGGTGCCGATCGAGTTTGCGCATCCAGGCGCCGAGCTTGCGGTCGCGCTTGCTCAGCCAGGCATGCGCCGCCTCGGTGTCGAAACCGCGGGCGTGGCGCGGCATCTCAGCGACGCGCCGCGTCGGCGGCGTAGGCCAGCCACGCCAGGATCATCAGGCTGCCGCCGTAGGGCAGCAGGCGGGTCGACGTGCCGACGAAGTAGGCCGACGCCAGCCCGCCGGCGAACACCAACACGCCCAGCAGCAAGGCCGCCAGCGCGAGCTGGCCGAGCCGGCGCCGCGCGCGCGGCGCCAGCGCGGCGAGCGCGACGCCGTGGCCGAAGGCGAACACCGCCGCCGTCTGCAGGCGCGACTGCGCGGTCGGGTCGGCGACATGCGCGGCATAGGCGGACAAAGCCACCGCGAGCGCGGCGAGTACGGCGCCGGCAGCAGCGAGCGCGCGCGGATACGGGGGAAGAGCTTCGGGCGGAACGGCGGAAGCGTTCATGCGTTCGGATTGCGCACGGTCGGCGGGCGATCACGATAGCAGCCGCCGCGCGCGGCGGGCGCTGGCCGCCGCTGTGCGGAAGTTGCGATTCCGGAAAGCGGCGCGCACGGCTCCTGCAGGAGCGGCGCCAGCCGCGCCAGCCGAAGCGGTGCTGTATCCCCGCACAGGCCGAAGCATTCGAACCTCGGGCGCCGACATGCCCGATCCGCCGGCCGCACCGTCGTCGGCGACGGCGCTTGCGTCAATCGCTTCGATTGTCGCGGCTTGCGCCGCCCCCACAGGCGGACGGCGGCGGGTGGGCGATTGCGCGCGGACAAAAGAAAACGCGCCGCAGGTGCGGCGCGCTTTCGCAGTGCTGCAGTCGGCCCGCGCCAGGCGCGGGCCGGGTCGGCTTACTTGACCGGCCAGTAGACGTCGAACTGGCCCAGGGCCGGATCGAAGCTCTGATCGATGCCGGCCTTCCAGGCTTCGTACGGACGCTCGCTGGTGGTGTAGCCGCGGGTCAGCGCCCAGGCGCGGACGGCGTCGCGGACCGGCGGCAGGCCGGCGAAGTTGTGGCCGCCGCTGCTGGCGACGACGACCTTGGTCGCCGGCCAATACTCGGCCTTGACCGGGTTGCCGGCGCCGTCGACCTTGACGTCGAGCTTGGCCGCTTCCGGGCTGGTGTCGCCGATCTTGCGCACGACCTGGGCCACGTCGAAGGAGTAGGTTTCGCTGCCGAACTCGTTGGTCACGATGCGGACCGGACCGACCGCTTCCAGGCCGTTGGCGGCGATGACCTTCTTGATCCACTCCATGTTGCCGTGGATCTGGGCCTTGATCTTGTCGTTGTTGCGCTCGACCGCGGCGGTCACGGTCAGCACGTTCTCGGCCGGACGGTCGACGATCTTCGGCGCGTTGTTCGGATCGGTTTCCGCCAGCTTGGCGTAGTCGTAGTTCGGCACGGTGGCGAGCATGTTGCTCAGGCGCGCCAGGCCCATCTTCATGTCTTCGCCGACGTTGCTGCTGACGTACAGGCCGGAGTAGCGGCCCAGCAGATCCCAGCCGTAATCGACGTCGTAGGTCTGGGTGATCTCGACGTTGCGGTTGTTCTTGCCGGTCGGGCGCAGGGTGAACTGGGTGCGCTTGTTGTCGCCGCGCTCCGGATTGCTGATCTTGTAGCCGACCAGCTTGCCCGGCTCGCTCTTGACGATTTCCCAGCTGCCCTTGCCCAGGCCGCGTTCCTTGGACGAGTACTCCAGGCGGGCGCCCACGCCCTCTTCCTTGCCGACCAGCTTCATTTCCATGGCCGGATCGCGCAGGGCCAGCGGGTTCCAATCCTTGAAGCGGCGCAGGCTGTTCAAGGTATCGAACACGATGGTCAGCTTGCGGTTGGTCTCAACCGAGTGCGACAGGTGGCGGCTCGACGGCAGAACCACGCCGACTACCAGGAACAGCACGGCGACGATCGCCAGCGAAATCAGAATCTCGATAAGACGGGTCATTCAGGTTCTCCAGGGCCGGGCCCGGGTCGGGCCGGGGCGCAGACCCACAATCGTAGCAAGATAAATCCCGGCAGGGGCACCCGTCACAACAAGAATCTCAGGCCCGGTTCCGTCGCCGTTCCCGCCCGCCGCGCGAGCGGCGGAAACCCGCTGAAAACCGGGGTTTCCTGCGTTATCCCCAGCACATTCGCCCGGGTATGCCGCGCGGCCGGCGATGCCGATGCACAAATCCGGACAAGTCCGCAAGCCGGCGATGGTCGAGCCCCGGCGGCCGCGACGCCGTCGCAACGGCGCGGGAAACGGCGCGGGACCTGGCCGGCCCGCCGGGGCCTGGCCGGCCCGACCGCGCCGGCTCAGACCAGCTGCAGTTCGAAGGCCTTGAGCACCGCCCGGGTGCGGTCGCGCACGCCGAGCTTGCTGAGGATGTTGGACACGTGGTTCTTGATCGTGCCTTCGGCCACGCCCAGCGAATTGGCGATCTCCTTGTTGGAAAAACCGCCGGCCATCAGGCGCAGGATCTCGGTCTCGCGCTCGGTCAGCGGGTCCGGTCGGTCCAGGCTGACGAAGTCGTTGCGCATGTGTTCCAGCCCCGACAGCAGCCGCTGGGTCACCGCCGGCTGCACCAGCGAACCGCCCTCGGCCACGGTCTGGATCGCTCCGACCAGTTGCTCCAGCGACACGTCCTTGAGCAGGTAGCCCTTGGCGCCGGCCTTGAGCCCGGCCAGCACCAGCTGATCGTCGTCGAAGGTGGTCAGGATGATGGTCGGCGGCAGATAGCCCGAGCGCGCCAGCGCTTGCAGCGCCTCCAGGCCGGACATCACCGGCATGCGCATGTCCATCAGGACCACGTCCGGACGCAGGGTCGGGATCATCTCGACCGCCTGGCGGCCGTCGCCGGCCTCGGCCACGACTTCGATGCCGTCGGCCAGGGCCAGCAGCGAGCGCACGCCCTGCCGGACCAGGGTCTGATCGTCGACGAGCAATACGCGGATGGGATTGGGAATCATGTCAGAGCTCCTTCGCGGGCCATCGCGGCCGCGGTGGCGGGCAGAGTCAGTTGCAGGCAGAAGCCGGCCTGTGCGCGGGTTTCGATGCTCAGGCGGCCGCCGTATTGCTGCAGACGCTCGCGCATCCCGCGCAAGCCGTTGCCGGCGACCAGGTGATCGGCGCCGCGACCGTCGTCGCGCGCGCTCATGACGATGTGGTCGCCGTTGCGGCGCACGTCGATCCACAGATGCTCGGCGCCGGCGTGGCGCACGGCGTTGGTGATGATTTCCTGGGCGCAGCGCAGCAGCACGTGGGCGCGCTCGGGGTCGTCCAGGGTCAACGGTTCGTCGATGTCCATGCGGATCTCGAGCGAGGGCACGTTCTCCGCCAGCGGCCGCAGCGCCAGGGCCAGGTCGATGGCGCCGTTGTCGCGCAGCTGGCTGACCGCTTCGCGCACGTCGGTCAGCAGCAGCCGGGCCAGGGTATGGGCCTGCTGCACGTGCTCCTTGGCCCGGCCCTCGGACAGGTGCCCGGCGACTTCCAGGTTCAGGCTCAGCGCGGTCAGGTGGTGGCCGAGCAGGTCGTGCAGCTCGCGCGAGATGCGGGTGCGCTCGTTGATGCGCGCGCTCTCCGCCAGCAGCGCGCGGGTCGCGCGCAGCTCGGCGTTCAAGCGGCGCTGGTCTTCGCGCGCCTGGGTCTGCTGTTTGGCGACCATCGCGGTCAGGAACACGAAGCCGGAGAAGCCGGTGTACAGCAGCGACTGCAGCACCGCCACCAGCGGCGGCATCTGCACCGCCTCGATGAACACCGGGATGATGACCAGGTTGAGCACCATCAGCCCGGCCACGCCGATCCGCACCGGCACCATCCACGGCAACAGCCCGGCCAGGACCATCAGCAGGACGCTGCCCAGGCCGCTGCCGGAGTAATAGCTGATGCCGATCGCGCAGCCGCCGAGCACCAGCAGCTGCAGATAATCGAGCAGCCCGGTCCGGCGCTCGCCGAGCGAGCGGGTGATCCACCAGTAGACCGCGCCGAAGGTGATGTAAACCGCGACCCAGCGCAGGATCTGCAGGTACAGCTCGCCGTGGCTGGGCTGGAGGTAGTCCGGGTCGAGCCAGATCGACAGCAGCCAGGAGCCGACCAGGCCCCAGGTAAACAGGCCGGCGTAGCGCAGCAATCGGGTGTGGGTCAGGCGGGCCAGCATGAACGCATGCTAACGGTACGGGAGGCCAAGCACAGCCGTCCGAAAGTCATGCACTTGGCGTTCGCCGCCGGGCCGGTGCCATGCGATAATCGGGCGCGCCGGCACGGAACGCGTGCCGGTTTTTGAATACCTGGAGCCTGGAATGTCGATCGTCGTCCGCGACGTGCGCGAGCACGAGCTGGATTCCGTCCTTGCCCTCAACAATGCCGCCGGACCCGCGATCCTGCCGCTGGATGCGGCCCGTCTGCGTCACTTTTTCGACACCGCCGAATACTTCCGCGTCGCCGAGCGCGACGGCAGCCTGGCCGGCTTCCTGATCGGCATGGGCGCCGACAGCGCGCACGACAGCAGCAATTTCCGCTGGTTCCGCGAGCGTTACCCGGATTTCTTCTATATCGACCGCATCGTGGTCGCCAGCCGCCGCCGCGGCGGCGGCGTCGGCCGCGCGTTCTACGCCGATGCGCAAAGCTATGCCGAGATGCGCTACCCGCAGTTGGCCTGCGAGGTGTTCCTGGAAGGCGGCAACGACCCGGCCCTGCTGTTCCACGGCAGCTTCGGCTTCCGCGAGGTCGGCCAGCACGTCATGGAGGAGGCCGGCGTGCGCGCGGCGATGCTCATGAAGCCGCTGTGCAGCTATCCCTGGGTGCGCGACACCTACGGCGACGCCCTGCCGGAGGTCGAGTGGCTGACCCGGCGGCGCGTGCCGGCGGCGCGCGCCGCCCAGGCCGCAGCCGCCCTCGCCCCGCGCCCCACCGGGACCTGCCCGTGAGCGTGGCCGTGGATTACGAACAGGCCGGCGAGCTCAAAATCGGCCAGGTCGGCATCGCCAACCTGCGCATCCGCACCCTCGATGTCGACCGCCTGGTCGCCGAGATGCGTTCCCGGGTCCAGCGCGCGCCGAACATGTTCGGCCGCGCCGCGGTGGTGCTCGATTTCGGCGGTCTCAGCCAGACCCCGGACGCGGCCACCGCCCAGGCCCTGATCGACGGCCTGCGCGCCGCCGGCGTGCTGCCGGTCGCCCTGGCTTACGGCACCAGCGAGACCGATCGCCTGTCGCAGGCCCTGGGCCTGCCCCTGCTGGCCAAGTTCCGCGCTTCGTACGAACGCGCGGACGGCGCGGCCGAAACGGCGCCGGCGCGGGCCGCCGAGCCGGCACGGGCCGC
>NZ_HG424449.1 GCF_000336385.2 Lysobacter antibioticus HS124
CCGCGACCGGCGGCGCCCGCGCGCGCGCCGCGGCGTGGGTCCGGGCCGCGCCGGCATTGCCGCGGGCGGCATTCGTTCCCGGTTTGGCCCGGGAATTCGTTGGACAGTGGGGAGGGGCGAGCCTAGCGTGACCGCGCCCTCGCGTCCGACCGCGTCCCTCGATAAGGAGAGTCCCATGCGTACCCTGCCATTGATCGTGTCGTTCGTTCTCGCCGTCGTCGCCGCTTCGGCGCAGGCCCACGACCCGCGCCCGATCGGCTGGTGCCTGGACCCGGGAACCGCCGAACAGGAGGTCGCCAAGTTCGAACTCAGTCCGGCCTATCTGAAGGCCTACCACCAGCGCCAGCCGCCCAGCGATCCGGATTCCTGTCCGGCCGGCCGCGGCCAGGTCGGCACCAAGACCTGCGGCATCGTCGACGACCACTGGCACAGCGCGTCCAAAGCCGCGGCCGAGGAATGCGCGCGCCTGGCGCCGCGTTCGATCGTCGAAGTGACCCGGCCGTGGAGCTACAACGATCTCAGCCATCACCAGTTCTATCGCGTCGACGAAGGCCTGTCCGGGCGTTGCCTGCGCTGCGTGCCGGTGCCTGCGCGCAAGGCCCGCAGCGGCAAGTAAGCCGTGGCCGGCCGGCGCCGCTGCGCCGTCCGGGCGGAGCGGGCGCGTAAAGGGTGGCAATTATCGCAACTTGAAAGTGCTGTCTGTCGGTCGGGGCCGTCCGCCGGTAGCGACTGTGCTTCGCCGCGCTCGAGATCAAGGCCCGGATTGGGCCCGCGGGCGCTGTGCGCGGCGACCGAGGGGCCCTGCAAGTGACCGATCTCGGCCTAAAATGTGACGCAAGTCGTCATTTAGTGACATTTAGATTGATGTATGAGTAATTTTTAGTCAGTCCCAGCAAAACTCTCGTTCTTGGCATGCGCTTTGCGTACCCATCAAATTCGTGATCTTCATCACGTATTTATGCGCAAGCGAGTGGCCGGGCACCTGAGTCCGTGCCCCTCGTCCGAACCGCACAGCCCACTTTGGGTTGTGGTAGGAGGCATGGCACGGATATGCGACAAACGGAACGTTTCCTGCGCCGGAGCGCGCTCAGCACCCTGGCCTGCGCGATTGCCGCGAGCTGCGGCCAGGCCCAGGCCCAATTCCGATCCGAGGCGCCGTTGCCGGCGCCGTTGCTGGCCAGGCGGCAGTTGCCGCCGGCCACGGCGACGATCCGGGTCGAGGTCGATCGGGACCGCTTGCCGGCGGACGGCCAGACCCCGGCCCGCCTGACCCTGCGCGTGTTCGATCGCGACGGCCGGCCGGTCGCCGGCGAGACGATGCTGACCCTGGAGGCTTCGGCCGGGCGCTGGCAGTTGCCCGGCGCAGTCAGCGACGAAGCCGGGCTGGCGCCGAACGATCCGGACCCGTTGACGCCGGGCCTGCAACTGCCGGCCCGCGACGGCGTCGCCGACATCTGGCTGCTGGCGCCGGTGGAGCCGCAGACGGTGCAGGTGCGGGTCGCCGCCGGCGGCGCGGTGGCGCGCGGCGAGATCGGCTTCGTGCCGGCATTGCGCGACATGATCGCAGTCGGCCTGGTCGAAGGCGTGGTGCGCTTCGATCGCAAGAGCCCGCTGAGCCTGTCGCAGGCGCGCAGCGAGGACGGCTTCGAAGACGAAATCCGCAACTGGTCGCGCCGTTCCGGCGACGGCAAGCGCAACGCGGCGCTGCGCAGCGCGTTCTTCCTCAAGGGCAAGGTGCGCGGCGACGCGTTGTTGACGATGGCCTACGACAGCGACAAGCCCGATCGCGACCGGCTGTTCCGCGACATCGATCCGGAGCGCTGGTACCCGGTGTACGGCGACGCGTCGATGGTCGGTTTCGAGGCGCGCAGCAACAGCCGGTTGTACCTGCGCCTGGACCGGGGCCGCCATTACCTGCTGTATGGCGACATCGTCACCGGCGACGGCTTCAGTCAGCGCAGCGGCCAGGGCGCGGTGGCCTCGACCGCGCTGCGCGACCTGGGCCAGTACCACCGCGCCCTGACCGGCGTGCGCGGGCATCTGGAAGGCGAACGCGGCGCGCTCGACGTGTTCGCCGCCTACGACAACCTGCGCCAGGTGGTCGAGGAATTTCCCGGCCGCGGCCTGTCCGGGCCGTACACGGTCAGCAACAGCGCGCATGCGGTGCTCGGCAGCGAGCGGGTGGAACTGATCGTGCGCGACCGCCACGCGCCCTCGCGGATCGTCTCGACCGAGCCCCTGCAGCGCTTCGTCGATTACAGCTTCGAACCGTTCAGCGGCCGGGTCCTGCTCGCGCGCGCGCTGCCGTCGGTGGACGCCGCACTCAACCCGGTGTCGTTGCGGATCAGCTACGAGATCGACCAGGGCGGCGAGCGCTACTGGGTCTACGGCGGCAACGGCCAGTACCGGATCAACGAACGGTTCGAAATCGGCGCCAGCGCGGTGGAAGACGAAAATCCCCTGGCGCCGTACCGCCTGGCCAGCGCCAACGCGACCTGGCGCTTCGGCCCCGGCACCTGGCTGACCGGCGAGGTGGCGCGCAGCCGCAGCGCCTACAACCGCGTGCCGGGTCAGTCCTATACCGCCTGGCCGGGCGCGGCCGATCCGGCGCGCGGCGGCGAAATCGACGGCGATGCCTGGCGGCTGGCCTTCGGTCATCGCGGCGAGCATGCCGAGGTGCAGGCGTTCTACGGCCAGAGCGAGGCCGGCTTCAACAATCCCTCGGCGTCGTTCCTCGGCGGGCGCAAGCAGGGCGGCGTGGATGCGCTGTGGCGCCTGGACGAACGCTGGAGCGTGTACGTCCAGGGCAGTCATGTCGAAGACCGCACGAGCGGTGCGCGCCGCGACCAATGGCAGGCCGGCGTGCGTTATCTGCCCAGCGACGCGCTGACGCTGGAGTTCGGCGCCAACCGCATCGACGAACGCGCCGGCCGCTACGGCGCCGGCAACGGCCTGAGCGTGCCGGCGCCGCTGGCCGCGCCCTACGGCGTCGGCGTGGTCACGCCCGGCTTCGGCGGCGGCTTCTACGGCGGTTCGTCGAGCGCGATCGATCCGGGCACGGGCCAGACGCTGTACAACACCGGCAGCGGCTGGAGCGAGCGCTACGGCAGTTGGGTCGGCAACGGCCTGGCCGGCGTGCCGGTCGAATACACCGCGCTGCGCGCGGCGCTGCAGTGGCGGCTCGGGCCGCGCTTCGACCTCGCCGCCGAGGCCGAGCAGGATATCGATCATCGCGACCATCGCCGCGCCGCGCTCGGCGCCGGCTGGCGCGTGCGCGAACGCACCCGCCTGTACGGCCGCTATGAGTGGAATACCGGCCTGTCCAGCGTCGCCACCGCCGACGGCGTCGTCGATGCGACCGGCCGCCGCTCGCCCAGCCCCTACGAAAGCGATGCCTTCGTCTGGGGCCTGGACAGCGAGTACATGGACGGCGGCAGTGTGTTCAGCGAGTACCGCATTTACGACGCCTACGGTGCGCGCCAACTGCAATGGGCCAACGGCCTGCGCAACCAGTGGCGGCCGAGCGCGGCATGGAGCCTGCAGACCGCGCTGGAAAAGCTGCAACTGCTCGATGGCCGCGGCCAGCAGGCCACCGCCGCCAGCGTGGCCGCGCAATGGCGGCCGGACGAGCTGTGGTCGATCGCCGGACGCCTGGAATGGCGGCGCATCGAACAGGTCGGCGATGCCGCGGGCGAGGCGACGGTGCCGTGGTTGAATCGCGATTACGACAGCTGGCTGTCGACCCTGAGCGTGGCGCGCAAGTTCAATCGCGACTGGACCGGCCTGCTGCGCAACTACCATCTGCGCAACGTCTATCGCGGCGGCGCCGAAGACAGCTACGAAGACCGCTTCCAGCTGGGCGTCGCGTACCGCGATACCGATCGCAACCGTTTCAATCTGCTCGGCCGCTACGAGTACTGGACCCGCCGCGACGCCGGCCTGGACCGCACCGCCTGGGACGACGCCGACGACGCGCGCTTCGCGCCGGCCGGCGAAGGTTTCGACAAGCACGTGCTGTCGCTGCACGCCGATTGGCATCCGGCGCGGCCGTGGTGGCTGGACGGGCGCTTGGCCGGCAAGCGCCAGCGCGACTATTTCGACGGACGCAGCGACCGCTACACCGCTTACCTGGTCTCGGGCCGCATCACCTACGACCTGAGCGAACGCTGGGACGTCAGCGCGCTGGCCGCGCAGATGTGGAGCCCGGGCGGCGCGCGCCAGTCCGCGTTCGGCGTCGAGGCCGGCCATCTGCTGCGCGACAACCTGTGGCTGTCGGCGGGCTACAACGCGCGCGGCTTCCGCGACGACGACCTGAGCCAGGGCGAGTACACCCAGCAGGGCGCCTATCTGCGCCTGCGCTTCAAGTTCGACGAAACCCTGTTCCGCGGCAACGACCCCGCGACCAATCCGGCCCTGCCGCGTTAAGGAGAACCCGAGATGCATTCCTATGCCACGACGGCGCGTCGCCGGAGCCTGCGGCCGCTCGCGCTGACCGCCGCGCTGCTGCTGAACGGCGCTTCCCAGGCGCAGACGGCGGCGCCGGCGCTGACGCCACCCGCGCAGCGCATCGCCGGCGCGGCGATCCATGCCGACCACCGGGCCTACGCCGCCGCGCAGGGCCGCATCCGCGCGCTCAACGACGGCGGCCGCCGCGTCGCCGACTATCACTTGGCCAAAGCGCAGTGCTGGCTCGACACCTCGTTCCACGAATACAGCCGCAACGATCGCGGCGGCTATCCGCAGGCGGCGTTGGCCGAATCGATCGCGCTGATCGAGGCGCTGGAGGCCGGACGCGACCCGGGTTTCGAAACGCCGCTGGTCAACGGCGCGGAAAAACTGCGCGCCGACCTGTGGGCGCGCTACGACGCCTTGCGCGGACAGTCCGGTTTCCGTTGCGCCGCCCAGGCCACCGCCTGCGCCGAGGTCGAACTGGTGCACGCCGGCAACGAGATCCACGATGGCGGCTGGCGCCATGCCAAGCCTTATATCCAGATCGCCGAAGACCTGACCGCGCGTGCCGAGGCGGCCGCGGCGGCCTGCCCGCCGCCGGCCTCGCCGGAGCGTCCCGCGCCGCCGGCCGAGTCGCGCTACGACCTGTCCGCCGACGCCTTGTTCGCTTTCGATCGCGGCGACCTGGCCGGGCTGTTGCCGCGCGGCCAGGGCCAGCTCGACGCGCTGGCCGCCGAACTGCGCGGACGCAGCGACGTCGCCGGCCTGCGCATCGTCGGCCACAGCGACCGGCTCGGCTCCGAGGCTTACAACCAGCGCTTGTCGCAGCAGCGCGCGCAGAGCGTGCGCGCCTATCTGCTGGCGCAGGGCGTGCGCGTGCCGATCGAGGCCGAAGGCCGCGGCGAACGCGAACCGGTCAGCCGCGGCTGCGCCGGCGAGCGCGCGGATGCGGCGCTGAAGCAGTGCCTGCAACCCGACCGCCGGGTGCAGATCGACGTGCGTCCGGTTCGGCCGTGAGGACGATCATGGCCATCGTCTCCCGCCCGCCTGCACGCGGTTGGCGCGCCCGCCTGGCCGCGCTGCTGCTCGCCGCCGCGTTGCCGGCCGCGCCCGTCGCGGCGCAGACCTGCACGCCGCTGTTCAACGAGAGCTTCGGCTTCGGCTCCGGCGCCAGCCGGATCGGCCCGCCGCTGTCGCCGACGCAGACCACCTACCGCTACGAAGACACCGCACCGCCGTGCATCGGCCCGGACTGCCGGGTCAACGACGGCGAATACGCGCTGGTGCAGTCGCCGCGCAGCGACGGCGGCAATAGCGCCTGGCGCGACGGCGCCGACCACACCGGCGACCCGAACGGCTACATGATGCTGGTCAACGCCGACTTCGCCCCGGGCGTGTTCTATTCGCGCGATTTCAACGGGCTGGCGGTCGGCGTGCGCCACGATTTCACCGCCTGGCTCAGCAACGTGCAGGAGTATCTGCCCGGCGACGGCGACATCGACCCCAACGTGACCTTCCGCATCGTCGACCCGGCCACCGGTGCCGTGCTCGGCAGCGTCAGCAGCGGCGACATCCCGGAGCTGCCGGGCACCGTACTGACCTGGAACGAGTACGGGGTGAGTTTCGTGCCGACCCAGTCCAGCCTGCGCCTGGAGGTGGTCAACAACAGCCCCGGCGGACCCGGCAACGACCTGGCCCTGGACGACATCTCGCTGACCGCGCTCGACGCTTGCGCCAGCGACGTGAGTCTGAGCAAGCGCGTCAGCGACGCCAACGGCAACGGCATCGCCGAGCCCGGCGAAACGTTGACCTACGCGATCACCCTGCGCAACGCCGGCAACCTGACCGCGATCGACTACGACGTGATCGACAACCTCGATCCGAACACGGTCTACGTGTCCTCCGACCAGGGCGGCAGCCACGACGGCGCGGCCAGCGGCGGCCGGATCGAGTGGCAGAACCTCAGCATCGCGCCCGGCGCGAGCGTGGTGCTCAACGTCGTGGTGCGGGTGGTGGACCCGGTGCCGGCCGGCGTGCAGCGCATCCTCAACCGCGCCTACAACCCCGACCGCGGCCCGCCGGATTGCGACAGCGATCCGAGCCTGCCGGGCTGCGCGCAGATCCCGACCGCGCCGGCAGTGAGCGTGCGCAAGGCCTTGTCGGCCGAGTCGGGCAGCGTCGCCGGCCGCGCCGAAGCCGGCGAGACCCTGAGCTACGTCCTGACCCTGAGCAACACCGGCGGCAGCGCGGCCAGCAACCACGCCTTCTACGAATTGCTGCCCGCGCATACCGAGCTGGTGTCGGTGAGCGGCGCGGTGGTGTCCGGTTGTGCGATCGGCGACCGCGGCGCCAAGCCCTGCCTGCTGAGCGTGGCCGGCCCGATCGCCGGCAACGGCGGCACCGCCACGGCCGGCTTCGTGGTGCGCGTGCTCGACCCGATCCCGGCCGGGGTGAGCGCGATCTACAACCTGGTCACCGACGGCGGCGGCACGCCGCCGCCGGCCTGCGATCCGGCCAGCGACCCCAACGGCTGCGCCGGGCCGCCGCCGGGCTGTTCGGTCGCGACCGATCCCGATCACTGCGTGGCAACTCCGGTGATCCAGCCGCGGGTGACCGTGTCCAAGCGCCTGAGCGGCGAAAGCGGTTCGCTCGCCGACGTGGCCGAACCGGGCGAGACGCTGAGCTACACCCTGACCCTGGTCAACGGCGCCGCCATCGCCGCCGCGAACCACCGCTTCTACGAGCGCCTGCCGGCGCACACCACGCTGGTGTCGGTGAGCGGCGCCAGCCTGTCGGACTGCGCGATCGGCGATGCCGGTGCGCGCGCCTGCACGCTCGCCGTCGCCGGTCCGATCGCCGGCGACGGCGGACGCGCCGAGGTCGTGGTCGCGGTGCGCGTGGCCGATCCGATTCCGGCCGGGGTGAGCGCGATCTACAACCTGGTCACCGACGACACCGGCGCGCCGCCGCCGGCCTGCGACCCGGCCGCCGATCCGGACGGCTGTGCGGGCCCGCCGCCGGGCTGCGACGTCGCCGCCGATCCGCAGCACTGCGTGGCCGTTCCGGTGGCCTCGGCGCTGAGCGTGCGCAAGCAGGTGCAGGGCGCGCCGCAGCCGGTCGCCGGCAGCGCCGACGAATTCGTGGTGCGCTACCGGATCGAGGTGCGCAACCAGGGCGCGGCCGCGGGCCGCTACGACCTGCGCGACGCGCCGCGCTTCGGCGCCGGGGTGAGCCTGCTGTCGGTCCGTGCCGACCGCAACGGCGAGGCGTTGAACCTCAGCGGCGCGGCGCCGTGGACCTTGGCCAGCGGCCGCGATCTCGCCGCGGGCGCCAGCGACGGCTATTTGTTGGAAGTGCGCGTGCGCGTCGCGGCCGAAGCCGCCGCCGACTCGGCCGCGCTGGCCTGCCTCGCCGGCGAAGCCGGACGCGGCCTCTACAACGAGGCGTTGCTGAGCTACGGCGGGCGCGAACAGCGCGACGACGCCTGCGTCGACACGCCCTTGCCGTCGACGGATGCGCAACTGGCGGTGGAGAAGACCGGTTCGGTGCGCGAGGCCGAAGTCGGCGATCTGATCGTGTACAGCGTCCGCATCCGCAACCGCGGCCCGGGTCTGGCGATCGCGCCGGTGCTGGTCGATCGGCTGCCGGCTGGTTTCCGCTTGATCGAGAACACCGCCCAAGTGCAGGGCGCGCGCCTGTTGTCGCTGACCGGCGCGCCCGGGCCGGTGCTGCGCATCGCCTTGGACCGGTTGGCGCCGGGCGCGCAGGCGCTGCTGCGCTACCGGGTGCGGGTCGGCGTCGGCGCGCGCCAGGGCGACGGCATCAACCGCGTGCACGCCGAATGCGGCGATGCGGCCGGCGGCGCGGCAACGCGGACTTGTTCGAACCAGGCGCAATGGAAGGTCGATCTGCGCGGCGGCGTGTTCGCCGACGAAGCCTGCGTGGTCGGGCAGATCTTCGTCGACTGCGATCGCAATTCGGTCAAGGACCGCGAGGAGCTCGGCATCCCCGGCGTCCGTCTGTACTTCGAGGACGGCACGTATCTGATCAGCGATGTCGAGGGCAAGTACAGCCATTGCGGGCTGCGCCCGGTGACACACGCGCTCAAGGTCGATCCGAGCACGCTGCCCACAGACAGCCGCTTGACCACCTCCGGCAGCCGCAATGCCGGCGACGCGCAGAGCCTGTTCGTCGATCTCAAGAACGGCCAGCTGCACCGCGCCGACTTCGTCGAAGGCTCATGCAGCAACGCCGTGCTGGAGCAGGTCAAGGCGCGTCGCGCCAACGGCGAGGTGCGATCGGTGGAGACCGAGTCCGGCCAGCCGGCGTTGCGTTTCGAGGGCAAAGCGGCGGATGCGCCGCAGCAGGCGACCGAGTCGGCCGACCAGCCGATCGAACGCAGCCGCCACGGCCGCGACGGCTGAGGCCGGGACGCGGCGCCGTTGCGACGGCGCCGCGCGGAGGCCGCGCACGGCCGCGCGCCGCCTCGACTTTGCGCAAGCGCACCGCCGTGCATCGGCGGACGCCGGGTCAGGCCGGCTCGATCTCAACCGCCATCGCGGTCGCCTCGCCGCCGCCGATGCACAGCGCGGCGACGCCGCGGCGCCCGCCGCGCCGGCGCAAGGCGTGGATCAGGGTCACCAGCAGGCGCGCGCCGGTGGCCCCGATCGGATGGCCGAGCGCGCAGGCGCCGCCGTTGACGTTGAGCCGTTCGCGGGCGATGCCGAGGTCGCGCGCGGCGGCCATGGCCACCGCCGCGAAGGCTTCGTTGATCTCGAACAGGTCGACATCGCCGACGTTCCAGCCGGCGCGCGCGAGCAGCTTGCGCACGGCCGGAATCGGCGCGGTGGTGTACCGCGCCGGCGCCTGGCTGTGGCTGGCATGGGCGACGATCCGCGCCAGCGCCGGCCAGCCTTCGCGCATCGCGATCGAGCGCCGGGTCAGCAGCAGGGCCGCCGCGCCGTCGGCATTGGCCGAGGCGCTGGCGGCGGTGATGCTGCCGTCGGCGGCGAACGCCGGCTTGAGCGCGGCGATCTTGTCCAGCGACACTTTGCGCGGGTGTTCGTCGTGCTGCACGGTGCGCGCGCCGGCTTTGTCCTCGATCTGGATCGGAGCGATCTCGTCGGCGAAGTCGCCGTGCTCGATCGCGGCCTGGGCGCGGCGCAGGGTTTCGTGGGCGTACGCGTCCTGCGCGGCGCGGTCGAAACCGTACTCGCGCGCCAGCGCTTCGCCGAATTCGCCCATCGCGCGGCCCGGTTCGTAGGCGTCTTCCAGGCCGTCCAGCGCCATGTGATCGAAGATCCGGTCGTGGCCGACCCGATAGCCGGCTCGCGCGCGTTGCAGCAGATAGGGCGCGTTCGACATCGACTCCATGCCGCCGGCGACGGCGACCTCGATCGAACCGGCGATCAGCGCATCGTGCGCCTGCATCGCGGCTTTCATGCCCGAACCGCAGACCTTGTTGATCGTGACCGCCGGCACCGAATCGGGCAGGCCGGCCGCGCGCGCGGCCTGGCGCGCCGGCGCCTGGCCCTGGCCGGCGCCGAGCACGCACCCCATCAGCGCTTCGTCGATGCACTCCGGCGCGGCGCCGGCGCGTTGCAGCGCAGCGCCGATCGCGTGCGCGCCGAGACGATGCGCGGGCAGAGGCGACAGCTCGCCGAGGTAGCGGCCGAGCGGGGTGCGCACGGCGGCGCAGACGACGATGGGATCCGGCGACATGGGGGGCATCCGTTCAGCGCTCGAACACGAGCAGGGTGGAGGTGGCCGAGGCGTAGAGCTTGTCCTGCGCATCGGTGAGGCGGGCTTCGGCGAAGGCGGCGCGACGGCCGATCGACAGCACCCGGCCGACCGCGCGCAGCGGGCCGCGGTCGCGGCTGAGCGGGCGGTGATAGGCGATCTTCAGTTCCAGCGTGGTGTAGGCCTGCGTCGCGCTCAGCCGCGAATGCACCGCGCAGCCGCAGGCCGAGTCGAGCAGGGTCGCGGCGTATCCGCCATGGACGGTGCCGATCGGGTTGTAGGCATGATCGCCGGGCGTGCCGGCGAACACCGCCAGACCGTCGCCGACTTCGACGAAGTCGAAATCCAGCGCGCGCAGGATGCCGGGCTTGCGGCCGCTCGCCAGCAGGGTTTGCAGTTGGGCCAGGCCGGGCAAGCCGGCGGCGACTTCGTCGACCAAGCGCATCGCGGAACTCCTTCGGTGGTGGGTGTGCGGCCGGACTCAGTCCAGTCCGAACCGGGCATGCAAGGCCTCGCGCGAGGCGGCAAGCAGGGCGTCTGAGCGTTCGCGCGCGCTCTGCGCGCGTGCGAGCAACAGCGCACCGACCAATTCGGCGCGCATCGACAGCGCCTGCTGCTCGGCGTCTTGGCCGGGGCGGTGTGCGGCGATCAGCGCGCGCAAGCCTTCGTGCATGCGCTGCGCGCCGGCCTCGTAGGCCGCACGCGCAGCGTCGGGCAGATGCGGCAGATCGGCCGACAGCGGCGGCAACGGGCAGCCGCCGAGGCGACCGTCGCGATGCGCCGGCGACAGATAGCGATCGATGCAGATGCGCAGCGCCTGCGCCGGCGTCTGGCCGGCGAAGGCTTCGCGCCAGTAGCCGCGGGCTTGTTCGAACATGCGTTCGATCGCCGCGGCGAGCAGTTCGTCGCGCGAGGCGAAATGGGCGTAGAAACCGCCGTGGGTGAGTCCGGCCTCGCGCATGATCGCGGCCACGCCGAGCCGGTGCGGGCCTTCGGCGTGCAGGGCGCGGGCCGCCTGGTCGAGCACGCGTTGGCGGGTCTGGGGCTTGCGGTCGGCGGTGTAGCGCATCGCGGCGGCCTTTATATGATGCAAATCATCTCACGCCGGTCGGGCCTCGGTGCAAACTGAGGCGGCCTGTGTTGGCGACGGGTGTTGATGGCGGGGCGGGAGAGGGCCTTGGTGCGAGACGCGACCGGCGTCTGCGGGGTCCGGATGGCGGCTGTTTGCCGAACTTGGCGAGTGATTTCGAAGTTTAAGTGTGACACATTGACCACTTTCATGAACTGATTCAGGATGCGCGCCGTAGTCGAACCCTGACTGGGCCCACCGGCGCCACGCGCGCCGGTCGCCGCCGGGCCAGGCAACCTTCGCTCGCTTTCGCATTCGATGGCGCGCTCCGTCGCGCCGCTCAGGGGACTGTTCGTGAAAATCCATCATCAGGCCGCGGCTCTGCGCCGACGGTCGGCGCCGGCGCGTGCGCGTCTGGGCAGCGGTGCGCTCGCGTTCGCCTTGTGCCTGGTCGCGGCCCTGGTCGCACCGATCGCGCCGGTGCGCGCCTATCAGGCGCCGACGTTGATCGCCGCCGGGCTCAACGCGGCCGGCGGCACGTACGTACTGCCGAACAATTATCTGGTCGGCCTGGCCGTGGCCGGCGGCAATCTCGCCATCGACACCGCGTCGACCACGTTCAACGGCATCGGCGGGCCGGTGGCGACTCACTACAGCCCGGGCATCGCACCGGCCACGCCGGCGCTGAAGCTGGACGCCAACGCCGGCGGCTGCGCGATCGCCGCCGCGCGCCAGACCTGCGCCAACCGCGGCACGGTCACGCTGACCTTCCCGCAGCCGGTGCGCAATCCCTCGCTGCATTTCAGCGGGCTCGGCGGTAACGTCGCCGGGGGCGGCCTGCGCGCCAATCATGCCGCGCGCTTCACCATCGCCTCGGCCGCCAACGGCGCCACTGCGGTGACAGGCCTGACCTGGACCCGCACCGCCGGCAACGCCAACTTCGCCGCCACCGCGACCCAGGCCTACAGCAACGTCCTGGCCGGCAACACCAGCTGCACCGTCGCCAACAACCCGGCCGCCTGCGGCAGCTTGCGCATCAACGGCACGATCACCCGGCTGGTGATCGGCGTCGGCCTGGACACCCAATTGCAGAGCGGCTCGGTCACCCTGGACAGCGGCCACGTCGACGCCCTGAGCCTGGCGGTGACGGTCGAGGAGGACTTCGGCGACGCGCCGGCGAGTTACGACGCCGGCCAGGCCGCGGTGCATGTGCTCAGCGATCTGAGCATCGGCGGCAACCTCAGCGCCGACAACGCCAATCTCGCCGCCGCGACCGCCAGCCCGCTGGCCAGCGCCGCGGCCGATGCCGACAGCGACGACTTCGTTTGGCCGGCCCTGGTGCGCGGACGCAGCGTCAACCTGAGCGTGCCCCTTGCCGGCGCCAGCCGCGCCGGCACCGCCTGCGGCTGGGTCGATGTCGACAACAACGGCAGCTTCGCCGCGGCCGAAGGCGCATGCGCCGGTTTCGCGGCCGGCGCGACGGTCCTGCCGCTGACGATCGCGATACCGGCCAATGCGGTCGCCGGCCAGCGCGTGGCGCGCGTGCGGGTGAGCTACGGCAGCGCGCTCAGTGCCGCTACTCCGAGCGGCCGTGCCGACAGCGGCGAAGTCGAGGACGCCTTGGTGCGGGTCGCCGAGCCGGCACGGATCGTGCTGCGCAAGACCACGCTCGGCGGTACCGGCAGCTTCGGCTTCGCTCTCGGCAACACCGTGCAGGCCGGCGGCAGCGCGACCACCGTCGCGATCGGCACGCCGGTGCAGGTCGATGGCGACACCGCGACGGGCGGCGTTCAGGGCTTCGCCGTGCAAAGCGCCGGCGCGGCGGTTTCGATCGACGAGAACGCGCTGCCGGCCGGCTGGCGATTGAGCTCGGCGCGCTGCACCGATGCCGGCGGCGCCACGGTCGGCAGTCTGTCGGGCACGGTGTATGCGATACCGGGCAGCGCTACCGGCCTGGATGCGGTGTTGACCTGCGACTTCGTCAACGCCCGGCAGCCGTTGCTGCGCCTGCGCAAGAGTCTGCCGCTGGGCCGCTTCGTCGCCGGCGACCAGTTCGTGTTGAGCATCGCGGGCAACGGCGCGCCGGTGTCGGCGACCACGAGCGGCGCCGGCGACGCGCCGCCGGAAATCGCAACGATCGACCCGGCCGAGATCGGTACGGTTTACACCTTCGGCGAAACCGGCGCCGGCGCCACCGATCTGTCCGGCTACACCACCACGTACGCATGCAGCAACGCGCTGCCCGGCGGCCAGGCGCCGAGTGGCAACGGCCGCAGCTTCGCGCTGACCCCGGTGGCCGGCGACGACCTGACCTGCACCTTCCGCAATACCCGACAGCCGCTCGCCGACCTGACCATCCACAAGACCAACACGCCGGCCGCCGGGGCGGACGACCCGTCCGGCGACACGCTGGCGCGCGGCGCGAGCACCACTTACACCATCGTGGTCGGCAACAACGGCCCGGACGCGGTGACCGGTGCGATCCTGCGCGATCCGATCGCGAGCCGCAGCGGCATCCGCTGCACTGCGCCGCCGAGCTGTAGCGGCACTGCTTGTCCGGCGGGTCTGAGCCTGGCTCAGCTCGATGCCGGCGTGGCCTTGGGCACCTTGGTCAACGGCGGCTCGGTGACGGTAACGCTGACCTGCACGGTCGACTGAGCCGGCGTCGCCGAGCGGGCCCGCCAGGCGGGCCCATCGTGCCGGCGGGCCGGCGCCTTGCGCGCCGGCCTGGCGAGCGGCGGCGGATCAGGCGCCGGCCGCGATCTCGCTGACCGCCAGCTGCGCGCGCAACTCAGCGTTCTCGCGCTTGAGCGCGTCGTTCTCGGCGCTGAGTTCGGCGACCCGGCGCAACAGGATCCGCTTTTCCTCGTCGCGCCCGGCGTCGGCGGCCTCTTCGGCGTCTTCCTCGGCGTTCTCGCGCGGCTTGCGCTTGGACGCGCGCACCCGCTTGGCCGCTTCCTTGAGTTCGCTGTTGCCGGCCAACGCCGCGGCGCGCTGTTCTTCTTCCGGCAAGGTCGCCACCGCAGCGGCGGCGTTGATCGACAAGCTGCCGGACTTGACCGCGGCCACCACTTCCGGCGCGGCCTGCTTATGGATGGTCTCGATCAGGCCGACCTGGGCGCTGCTCAAGCGCGCCTCGCGGGCGATTTCGCTGCGCTGCTTGCGCGCCGCGGCGGCCGGTGCGGCAGGCGCCGCGGCCTGGGCCGGCGCAGCGGAGAGCACGGCTTCGCCTTCGGCCGGCGGGTCCCACGGCGCCTGATCGTCGTCGGGCGAGGCCGGCGCCGGGATCGGCGCCGGCGCCGCCATCGCCGCGCTGGCCTTGGTGCTGGCGCGTTCGGCCAGGATCTCGCGCTTGCGCAGCGCCAGCACGCCGCGCTGGAAGTCGGACACGCTGCGTCGGCCCAGATGCTGGTCGATCATCCACAAGTACACGTCTTCGATCGACTGGAAGCGCGGGTTCTGCACGGTCTGGAACGGCAGGCCGTGCTTCTTGCAGATGCCGTAGCGGTTGTGGCCGTCGACCAGCACGTCGCCCCACAGCACCAGCGCGTCGCGGCAGCCTTCGGCCAGCAGGCTGCGCTCCAGCGCGGCGTATTCCTCCGCGGTCAGCGGATCGATGTAGGCCTTGAGGTCTTCGTTGACGACGATGTTCATGCGGTGCGGCTGCTGAAAACTGCGGGGGCGGCATTGTAGTGAGATGTCGCCCGCCGGTCAGCCGCCGATGCGCCGCGCGCCAGCGGAAGTTCAGCGGCGGCCAGGCGCGGCGGTGAGCGCCGGTCGCGGCGTCGGCTCAGGCCGTGCGGCCCAGCGCGCGCGGCGAGTCGCGGTCCGGCGCGGTTTGCGCGGCCGTCGCTGCGGCGGCGAACGACTCGTCCAGCGGCGTTCGTGCCGCCTGCGCGGCCGACAACTGGCCGCGACGGTGCGCGGGATCGCGCGGATCGCCCTCGACCAGGAATAGTGCGTCGCCGCCGTCGCGGGCGCTCAGCACCCGGTCGATGCGTTGCAGCCCCTCGCGCTTGGCCAGGGCGTACAGGCTGGCGGCGGTGCGTTCGAAGGCGTCGTCGTCGGCCGCGGCGCCGGTGTGCGCCGGCAGTTGCGAGACGCCGTCGCGGATCGACCGGTACAGGGCATGGTCCGGATGGCTGCGCCGGCGCGGGTCGTGCGATGGAGCTTCGGCGGCCGGCGCTTGCCGCGCCGGCGCTGCGTGCGGGGCGGGATCGGCAAACGGACTGCGCGGCGGCGGCGCGGGTGCGAGACGACCGAGTTCGCCGGCGATGCCGCCGGCGCCGCGCAATGCCGCGGCGGTCAGGCTCACGCTTTCGCGCAACAGCCAGATGTCGTGGCGGTAACGTTCGAACATGGGCTGGTGGGCCTGGGCGCGATAGCGCGCCTGCGGGTCGTCGAGCACCGAGCGGCTGCGGCCGTCGGCGCCGCCGTCCAGGAAATGATGCATGCGGTGCGAGTCCAGCAAGGCCGCTGCCGCCGGCAGCGGATAGCGCAGATCGAGCGCGCCGCCATGGTCCTCGTAACGGCCGATTTCGTGCAAGCGCCAGACTTCCTGCGCCTGCGCATACATGCGCACCCGGCCGAAGTGCTTGCCGCCGGCGCTGACCACATCGCCGGCCATGACGTGGTTGAGCACCTGGTTGCCGCCTTCGGCAATGCCATAGGCGAGGCTGGCCGCACCGTAGGCGTTGAACGTTTCGCCGCGCAGGCCGAAGCGGTGCGCGGCGATCTGCGCCAGGCAGCCGCCGAGCGAGTGGCCGGCGACGCTGACCGGCGCGGGCGGTTCGCTCGCGCGCGCCAGCATCAGCGCCTGGCGGGTCAGGGCGATCGCGTCCTCGCTCTGCGGATTGATGCGCTGGCCGATCATCGCCAGATCGGCGCCGGCCCCGTCCTTGTCCGGCTCGCGCAGGAATTCGCTGCCGCGGTGGGCGACCACGTACTCGCCGGTGTCGGCGCGCCGGTAGATCGCGCCCTGGTAGCCGGACGGACGGTCGACCCGCTGCACCACCGCATAGGTGACCCCGTCGATGCGCAGCGCGTCGTGCCCGTAGGCGGCTGCGGGGCGGTAGACGTGTTCGGAGAGAATGGCGTAGTGGCGGCTGGGCAGGCTCATGGCGTCAGTTCCTTCGACTGGAGGACGATCGCGAACAGCTCGGCGCGCTGCTCGACGGGAGTGCGGTCGGCTTGCGGCAGGCCGAGGTCGGGGTAGGCGTCGATCGCTTCGATCAGCGGGTAGTGGCTGCGCAGAAACACCGCGCGTTCCTGACCGGACGCGCGCAGCGTCTGCGCCGGCATGAACAGCCGGAAATGGGTGCTGCGCGGGTCCGGACTGGCGCGCAGGCGCACCGACACGCCGGCCAGACGCAGCCGGCAAACCCCGCGTCCGTACACATCGCTGTCGAGGAACCCGTCGGCGGCGACCACGGCGCGGTGGCCGCCGCGACCGTCGCGCTCGAAATGGACCAGCGCGAACGCAGTGTCCTGGGCCTGTCGCGCACCCGAGAAGAAACCGCGCGGCGGCATGCAGTGCGGGCTGTCGATGCCGTACAGCGCTGCGCCGTCGACCAGGGCGAAGCCGCCGGGCGCCCGCTCCAGGCTCAGCTGCAGGCGGTAGCGCTCGCGCGGCTGCGGGTTGACCAGGAAGCGCGGCTCGGGCGGCGGGAACAGCGCCGGCAGCGCCCAGCGCGCTAGCTTGATCGCGATCAGGCCGGCCACGGCCAGGCGCAGCCACGGCGGCAACGTGCGCCAGCGCCGGCTCAGCCCGGCCGCCGCCGCCTGCCAACGCCTGCGCGCGGTCCGCATCGCGCTCACGGCAGCAACCCGTGTTCCAGCGCGAGCCGGGTGAGTGCGGCGTCGCTGCGCACGCCGAGCTTGTCGAACAGACGCGAGCGATGCGTGCGTACGGTCGAATCGGCCATGCCCAGCGCGACGGCGATGCGCTGGATGCCGTCGCCGCGCGCGGTCAGGCGGGCGACCTCCAACTCGCGTGTGCTGAGCCGGTCGAACGGCGAGTCGCCGAACAGCACCCGGCTGGCCAGGCCATCGTCGAGGTAGCGCCGGCCCGCGGCGACTTCGCGCACCGCCCGCACGACCGCCGCCGGCGTACAGCCGTAGGACAGATAGCCGCGCGCGCCGGCAGCGAACAGGTGCTTGGGCAGGATGCCGTCGTGGCCCGCGGCCAAGGCCAACACCCAAGGGCGTGCCGGCAGCCGGCGCAGGAAGTCGACGCCGTCGAGGTCAGGCAACTGGGTCGAGCACAGGACCAGGTCGATCTCCAGCGCGATCAATGCGCGCAGCGCCGTCTCGGCGCGATCGGCTTCGCCGACGACCACGATGTCGCCGGCCTGGTGTGCGATCCAGCGCAATCCGGCGCGGATCAAAGGCTGGGCGTCGACAGCGAATACCCGAATCACGATGCGTCCTTGCGGTTTGTCTCGGTGGCGACTACGCCGGCAAAACCGTAAGTTGGCAATGTGTGCCAGCTGAAATTGCTTCGTGTCCACATTGTTGTGGACGTTCGTCTACACGGTGTAGTCAAACGCGTCGTCGGAATCAGATTTGTCCTACGCGGCGCGGCGTTCCGGCGCTGCTAGCGTGTGGCTTCGCGATCGCAGCGATCGCCGCCAACGGCCGCACGGCCGATCACGTCGACCAGGGACGCAAGGCATGGATTGGATGCAATGGGATGCGGCGGCGCGCGCCGCCGACGCTTGGGCGGCGACCGCCGGCATCGGCGATTTCGTGTTCTTCCGTCTGATCGACGAGTACTTCCGCGGCGAGATCGACCGCTTCGGCCTGCAACTGATGGCGCGCGCCATGGCCTGGGCCAGCGCGGTCGCGTTGAGCCTGGTCACCCTGTGGATCCTGATCGCGGGCTACCGCGTCGTCACCGGCCGCTCGCGCGACTCGATGCCCGCCCTGGTCGCGGACCTGACCCGGATCGCGGTCATCGTGGCGGTCGCCACCGGCATGTCGCTGGCGGGTACGCGCCTGCACGAGTTCTTTACCCACGACCTGGACCGCGAGATCCACGAGTTGTTCACCGGCATCGAGGGGCGCACCGCAGCGCAGAGCATCGACGAGAACCTGGCGTATGCCCAGGTCGCGCTGGACGCGATCGATGCGGTGCAGGTAGTCGAAGGCGAGCAAGCGCTGCGCGAGGAAAAGGCGCGGGCGCTGCTGTTCGCCGGCTTCGGCGCGGCCGGTCCGGCGATGACCGCGGCGGCCATGCTGCTGCTGTACAAATTCGGCATCGCCGTGTTCATCGGCCTGGGGCCGTTGTTCGTGCTGTGCCTGATCTTCGACCAGACCCGCGAGCTGTTCCGGCGCTGGCTGCTGTACGGCATCGGCACCTTGTTCTCGATGGCGACGCTGAGCGTGGTCACGGCGATGTGCACCAAGTTGCTGAGCAAGATCGCGATCGCGTTCTGGGCGAGCAAGCTCGCCGCCGGCCTGCCGGGCCTGGATGCCGAGGGCATGAGCACCCTGGCCCTGCAGCAAGGCGGCATCGGCCTGATCCTGACCATCTTCATCGTGGTCGCGCCGCCGGTGTCGGCGCTGTTCTTCAACGGCACGCTGGGCCAGTTCCAGGCGCATTCGGCATTCGCCGGCAATGCGGCCGCCGCCGCCCGCGGCGGCGTCGCCCCGGTGCCGGCCTTGCCGCCGTCGGCGAGCGCGAGCGAACAACCGATCGCCGCGCCGGCCTGGACGCCGCCGCGCGTCGCCACGCAGCCCGCGCCCCGTGCCGGCGGGCCGACGCCGTGATGCGTGTCGTCGCATGGCGGTGGCCGCTCGCGCTGGCGCTGGCGGGCGCCTGCGTGCCAGCACCGGCGCGCGCGGAAGGCGTGTGTCCGCCCGGCATGCTGCCCTACCGCACCGGCAACGAGCAGGCCTGCGCGCCCGCGCCGCCGAACTACTACCCCGAACCGGCGCCGCCGCGCGAAGTGTGGGGGTCGCGTTGGGGCGCGGTCGCGCTCGACGGTCCGCGCGGTGCGATCGGCACCGCGCACGGGGCGGCCAGCAAACGCCAGGCGCGGCGCGAGGCGGTCGAAGACTGCCGCACGCAGGGCGGACGGGACTGCCGAGTGCAGATCGACTACCGCAATCAATGCGTGGCGATTGCGGTCAGCGACAGCCACGTTCATGTACGGCCGTCGGAGCTCAAGGAGGATGCGGTCGAGCACGCCTTGCGCGAATGCGGCGAGCGCGGGGAAGCGCATTGCCGCTCCTATTACGCCGCCTGCAGCTTGCCGGTGCGGGTGCGCTGAGCCGGCTCAGCGCACCCGTGCCCCGCGCTGACACTGGCGGTGGTGCGCCTCGGCGCAGGCCGGCCCGCAGTACAGACGCGCCGGCTCGCCGTCGAACGGCTCCAGGCAGGCGCGATTGAGGCAGTAGCCCGCTGCGGCGGTCGGCGGCAGCGTTTGCGCGGACAGGCGTTGCGCCTGCAGCGATTGGGCCAGGTCGATCTGCTCGAACAATTGCGCCTGGTCGATGATGTCGCTCATGTTTGCATTCCCTGCGTCAAGGGCGCCGGCGATGCGCGGCGCGTGAAGGGCGCGTCGAGGCCGACGCATGCCGCGCAGGGTTCCATGGCCCGGTCCCACACATTGAAACGCACTCACCGAAACGCGACCGGGTCTGAACGAATCGGATCGAATCGTCGTTGCGGGTTGCGGCGGCGCGCACAAAAGCGCGTTCGGGCCCCGGCAACGGGGTTGCGGTTCAGGCGAAATCCGCCAACGTGTCGGTGTATGAGACTGCCGCGGACTAGTGTGTCTTCACCGAAGGCCGACCGCTGTGGAGCGAAGGAGGACGCCGTGAGCGTCGACACGACCGAGCGCGATTCCAGCCGTGCCCTGCAGGCCTTGCATGCCGCGACCTGGTTCGCATTGTGCGAAGGCGACCGCTACTCGGCGCTGGGGCGTCGGGCGGTGGCCAATTCGTTCTACAACCTGCTGCCTTTGTTGGCCGAAGTGCGCAAGGCGATGGGGGCGACGCTGCCGGCGGCGGCGGATGTGTTGCAGTTGCAAGTGCTGGAGGCGTCCGGCAGCGCCAACGACGAACCGCGGGACGGCTAGGGCCGGCCTGCTGCCGTCGCCGTCCAGGCCGGAACTCGTCGCGAGGATAGGAGCGGCGCGAGCCGCGACCACGGGACGCGCAGAGCCCCGGCGGCTTGCCTCACCCATCGAAGCTCGAAACCTGCGCCTGTAGAAGCGGCATCCCGATAGTCAGGACTTCTTCGGCGCGGGCAGGGGCTTGGCCTGCACCTTGTGGCCGTCGGCGAGCAGGGCGTTCGGGGCCAGGATTACGGTGTCGCCGGGCGCGATGCCGGTCAGTACTTCGATTTCGTTGCCGAGGTTGCGGCCGAGGGTGACGCTGCGGAAGGACAAGGTCGAGTCGGATCGGAGCGTGGCGACCTGCGCGCCGGTGGCGCGTTGGACCACGGTCGAGACCGGCAGGATCACCGCAGGGGCCGGGCGCGGCAGTTGCAGGCGCGCGGTGCCGACCATGCCGGCGGGGATGCGGCCGTCCGGGTTGGGCAGCAGCAGTTCGGTGCGCATCGCTCCGGCTTCGCGCGAGAGCATGCGTGCGCTGCGGACGACCTGGGCCTTGAAGCGTCGGCCCGGCAGCTCGGGGAAACCGACCTCGGCCTGCAGGCCGTTCTCGATCTGCAGGGCGATGTTCTGCGGCACATCGACCACCACCCGCAGCGGGTCGAGCACGGCGATCTCGAACATCGGCGCTGCCGCGGCGGCCGAATCGCCGACCACGCGGTCGCCGCGCTCGATGTTGCGCGCCACCACCACACCGGCGAACGGCGCGCGCACGACCTGGAACGACTGCCGCTCCAAAGCCGAGGTCAAGCGCGCCTGGGCGGCGCTGCGCGCGGCGACGGCGACATCGTAGTGGCCCTTGCGATCGCTGAAGTATTCCCTCGACACTGCACCGGAGCCGACCAGGGCCTGGGCGCGGTCGTAATTGACCTTGGCCAGTTCCTGGTCGGCGCTGGCCTGGGCCAGGACCGCGCGCGCCTCGCGCACGGCCTGATCGATCTCCGGCGCCGAGACCGTCGCCAGCACTTGGCCGGCGGCGACCCGGTCGCCGAGCTCGACCTTGCGCTCGCTGACGAAACCGGTGGCACGGGCGTAGATCTGCGCCGATTCGCCGGCGTGGGCGCGGGCCGGCAGAGCCATTTCGTAAGCCGGCTCGGCGGGCTTGGCGGCGACCGTGAGCACCTGCGGCAGGGACGCCGCCGGCGCGGTCGCCGCGGTGCTGCGGTTGCAGCCGGCCAGCGCGCCGGCCAAGGCCGCCGCGACGGCGACGGCGAGGCTCAGGCGCAACACGGGACCGGGAGAGGAGGCAGAGCGGTTCATGGGGCGACTCCTGCGGGGGCGGCGGCCGGCGCGGTCGTGTCGTCGGTCGCGACCGGCGCGGCGGGTTTTTGGCGGCGGCCGATCACGGCCAGGATGGAAGGGACCAGGACCAGGGTGGCCGGCGTGCCGAACAGCAGGCCGCCGATCACCGCGCGACCCAGCGGCGCGTTCTGTTCGCCGCCGTCGCCCAGGCCGATCGCCATCGGCACGATGCCGAGCACCATCGCGCTGGCGGTCATCAACACCGGGCGCAGGCGCACCGCGGCGGATTCGTAGGCGGCCTGTTCGGGATCGTGGCCGTCGGCGATCAGGCTGCGGGCGAAACTGGTCACCAGCACCGAGTTCGCGGTCGATACGCCGATCACCATCATCACGCCCATCAGCGCCGGCACGCTCAGCGGCGTGCCGGTGACGAACAGGCCGATGGCGGCGCCGGCGATCGCGATCGGCAGGCCGGACATGGCCACCGCCGGCTGGACCCAGGACTGGAAATTCACCACCAGCACCAGGAACACCAGCACCGCCGACATCAGCAAGCCGGCGGCGAGTTCGCTGTAGGCGTTCTGCATCTCGCCGGCCTGGCCGACGATTTCGATCCGGTTGCCCGGCTTGAGCTTGGCCTCGAGCTCGCCGGTGATCGTCGACAGCCGGTCGTAGACCGAACCCAGGTCGGTGCCTTCGACGTTGGCGATCACGCTGATGGTCGGCGCCAGGGTGGTGCGGGCGATGCTCGCCGGCACCTGGCGCGGCGTCACCGTGGCGATGTTGCGCAACAGCACCGCCTCGCCGCCCGCGCCGATGCGCAACGGCGAGTTCAACAGCGCGTTGATGTCGCGCAGGTCGTTGATCGGCGCCTGCACCTGCACGGTGTAGGCGATGGCGTTGACGGTGTCGGTCCAGTACACCGGCGACACCGTGCCGGCCGAGCCGAGCACCGCCAGCACCGCGCGCGCGGCCTGCTGCGGGTCCAGGCCGAGCTGGGCGGCGCGGGTGCGGTCGATCCGCACCTGGTACTCGGGAAGGTCCAGCACCTGGCGCAGCGAGATGTCGACCGCGCCGGGCACCCGGTGCAGGCGTTGCTCGATCTCGCGCGCCAGCGCCATGTTGCCGGGCACGTCGCGGCCGATCAGGCGCACTTCGAACGCGGCCGCGGCCGAACCGGCGAGGGTGCGGCTGGTCGCGTCGGGCGGGCGCTCGAACAGCTTGACCTCGGGAAAGCGCTCGGCGATGCGCTGGCGGATCTTGACCAGGTAATCGTGGCTGTTGGCGTGCGGCGAGCGCAGCTGGAGCATGATCTCCGCTTCGAACGAGCCGACCACCGTGCTGTCGACCAGCGACAGGTTGATCGCATCGGGCACGCCGATCTGCTCGTACACGGTTTGCAGTTCGGCGGGCGGGACGATCGCGCGGATCTCGCGCTGGATCTCGCTGAGCTTGGCCGCGGTTTCCTCCAGCCGGGTGCCGGTGGGCAGGCGCACCTGCAACCGCAACTGACCGGCATCGACCTGGGGGAAGTACTCGCGGCCCAGCGACATCGCCGCGGCCGCGCCCAGGCCCAGCACCAGCAAGGCGCTGAGCGCGAGCGCACCGCCGTGGTGGCCGAGCCGCACCAGCAGCGCGTGATGCCGGTCGCGCAGGGCGTCGAGGGTGTGCTCGACCCGATGATTGATCTTCAGCAGCAGCTTCTCCGCCGCCCAGCGCGGCCGGGCGCGGCTTTGGATGTCGGCCGGCAGCAGCAGATAGCACAGCACCGGGATCAGGGTGCGCGAGAGCAGGAACGAGGCCAGCATGGCGAAGATCACCGCCAGGGCCAGCGGGGCGAATACCCAGGCCGACAGGCCGGTCATCAGCAGGATGGGGGTCAGCACGATGCAGATCGAAATGGTCGAGACCATTTCCGGGAACACCACTTCCTTGGCGCTGTCCAGGATCGCGGTGCGCACGTCCTTGCCCAGGGCGATGTTGCGGTTGGTGTTCTCCACGTCGACCACCGCGTTGTCGACCAGGATGCCGATCGCCAGCGCGAGCCCGCCCAGGGTCATCACGTTGAAGGTGTAGCCCAGCAGATGCAGCATCGCCACCGACGCCAGCAGCGCCAGCGGGATCGCCGACAGCACGATCAGGCTCGAGCGCCAGGAGCCGATGAACACCAGCACCACCAATGCGACCAGCAGGCCGACCAGGATCGCCTCGTGCTCGATCGAGCCGATCGCGTTGTCGACGAACACCGACTGGTCGAAGATCGCGTGGATGCGCGTGCCCGGCGGCGCCGAGGCCTCGATTTCGGGCAGGCGCTCGCGCACCGCGCGCACGATCTCCACCGCCGAGGCGCCGCCGAGCTTGATCAGCGCCACCGACACCGCGCTGGAACCGTCCATGCGCGCGACGTTGGTCTGCAGCGCGCCGCCGTCGCGCACCGAGGCGACATCGCGCACGTAGACCACGGTGCCGCCGCGCATGGCGACCGGGATGTCGAGGAATTCGGCCGCGGTCGCCGGGCTGGTGTCGATCGAGATCTGCATCTCGCGCCGGCCTTCGCGGATCGCGCCGGAGGGCAGGGTGGGGCTGCCGCGCTCCAGTGCGCCGGTGACGTCGGCCGGCGTCAGGCCGTAGGTCTGCAGCTTGGCCGGGTCCAGGTCGACCATGATCTGCCGCGGCGCGCCGCCGTAGGGCAGGGTCATGCGGATGCCGGGGATGGTCTGGATCTGCGAGCGAAGTTGCAGGCGCGCGTAGTCGTACAGCTGCGCTTCGGTCAGCGAGTCGGAGGACAGCACCAACTGCAGCACCGGCGTGGAAGAGACGTTGTTGCGCACCACCAGCGGCGGCGAGGTGCCCGGCGGCATGCGCCGCAGGATGGTCTGCGACACCGCGGTGATCTGCACCAGCGCGCGATCGAGGCTGACCGTGGGCTGGAAATCGATGCGCACGATGCTGGCGCCGTTGATCGTCTCCGAGCGCACTTCCTTGAGGTCGTCGACGGTGTTGAGGATCGCCGCCTCGGAGAACGAGGTCATCTTGGCGGCGACGTCTGCGGCGGGCAGGCCGCTATAGGTCCAGACCAGATTGACCGAAGGAATCCCGACTTCCGGCAGGATGTCGGTCGGCATCTTGCGCGCCGACAGCACGCCGAACAGCAGGATCAGGATCGCCAGCACGCCGATGGTGTAACGGCGGCTCAGGGCGTATTGCACTATCCACATCGCGTAGGCGTTCCGACGGCTGGGGGTGGGGGCGCAGTGTCCGCGCGCCGCGCCGATCGCGCAGCGCTGCGGCGTGGAACGGTTCGTCTGCGTGAGGCAACGCTGCGGCGCGTCGCGCGGGCGACCGCGCAGGCAACGCAGCGGACCCTGCGGCCAGGGTAGAGGCGGCATGCGGACGCGGAACTGACGCGTACCTGACAAAAGCGTCAGGCGGGCGCGCCGGCGCGAACGCGTGGCGGCAGGGTCCGGGCGGTTCTGCGCGGCGGGAGGGAGGCCCCGCCGGCGACGCGGGTGCAGCGCTCCGCCGGCGGAAAACGCGCGGGCGCCGGCACGACGGCCGCCGCCGGGCGGCAGCCCGATGCCGGTCGTCGCCCGCCGGCCGGACCGACGCGGGTCCGCAGGGGGAGTGGGGGTAAATTAGTTCCCTGAATCGCGGAGGCGTTAGTTCATTACTGTCGCATCGTTGCCTATTTCTGCAATTTGGCCGAACCGGCACAGTCACAGGACAAATTCCTCCCGATAATCGCCGTACCCGGAACCAATGCGGGAAGCCATGAACGCCAATACTTCCGCCGAAACCATCGCCCAGCGCGGCAGTTGCGCAGCGCAGGCCGAACTGGTCGACCGGATTGCCCGATTGACGCACGGCGACGGATTGCACCCGACGGCGGTCAAGGCGCTGCAGCTGATCCGCATCAGCGGCCCCACCGAATGCTCCCCCAGCGTGTACGAACCGCGGCTGTGCGTCGTCGCGCAGGGCCGCAAGATCGTCACCCTGTCCGACCGCACCTATCACTACGACCCGCTGAACTATCTGGTGGTGTCGGTGACCCTGCCGATGATCGGCCAGGTGGTCGAGGCGACGCCCGACAAGCCTTATCTGTGCCTGCGCATCGACGTCGACCCGGAGGAGATCGCGCGTCTGCTGGTCGACGCCGGCCAGGCGCCGGCGCCGGAACGCGGCGCCGATCGTTCGGCCGATCTGGGGTTGTACGCGGCGCGGGTCAATCCGACCCTGATGGACGCGGTGCTGCGGCTGATGCGCCTGCTCGACACGCCGCAGGACTTGCCGGTGCTGGCGCCGCTGGCGTTGCGCGAGATCTTCTACCGCGTGCTGATGGGCGACCTCGGCCATCGCCTGCGCGCGATCGCGGTCAACGACAGCCGTTCCAGCCGCATCGCCAAGGCGGTGGCGGTGCTGCGCCGCTGCTATCTGCAGCCGTTGAGCATCGAGGAGCTGGCCGAGCAAGTGCACATGAGCACGTCCTCGCTGCACCACCAGTTCAAGGCGGTGACCACGATGTCGCCGCTGCAGTTCCAGAAGCAGCTGCGCCTGCACGAGGCGCGCCGACTGATGATGGTCAACGGCATGGAAGCGGTGACCGCCGCGCATCGGGTCGGCTACGAAAGCCCTTCGCAGTTCTCGCGCGAGTACAAGCGCCTGTTCGGCGCGCCGCCGCGGGCGGAAGTGGTGCAGGCCCGCAGCGCGCCGCAGAGCTGAGTCCGACGCGGCGCGGCCGGCTTCGGCGGCGTGAAGCCTGCATCGTCGTAAGGTCGCGAGCATCGCTGCGGCGATCGCGATCCGGCGAGGTCGCAGGCGTCCGTTTCGCCAGGGGCGTGCCACACCAGCGCCGGCGGCGCACTCACCTTCCATCACGCCTGCGCCACGTTCGCTAGCGTGCGGCGTGTGCGCTGCATACGGCTACGTAAACGGACCGGGTTGCAGGACACCCGCGATGCGCGTTCTGCGCATCGATCGGGGATATTTTTCTTTTGCCGCGTCCGTCGCGTTTTTGCCCCACCCGCATCGGTAGCGTCCTCGCTCGACGCGAGTGGAGCCAGCGATAGCGATCGCCAGCCAAGCCGAGTACGACGCACGGCCGCGCGATAGGGCCGCATCGCAATGGCATGGAACGCTGCCTGCACCGCGACGAAGCGAACGCCTTCGCTTCACTCGACCGAGGAGCAGGGAGTCCCATGAGCCATCGATCCCGTCGCAGGCTGTTGCTGTGGAGATCCGTCGCATTCGTACCGCTGTCGCTGGCCTTGAGCGCCTGTACCGACGGCGGCGTCAGACCCGAGCCGCACGACCGATTGAGCGGCGCCGATATCCGCGCTCACACCGCCGGCCGACTGGGCAGCTTGCCGCCGCTGAGCTCGCAGATTCCGCTCGACGTCAACGTGCCGCAGTCCAATCCCAGCCTGCAGGAGTTGCAGGACGATTTCGACCTGCTGTCGTGGCAGACCTTCGTCGCGGTCAACTGGCCGGCCGACGGCAACGGCAATCCCGACACCGGCAAGACCATCGGCGCCAACCTGCCGACGGTATGGGAGAACTGGAAGGAAAGCCGCGAGGTGTTCCTGCCCGGCGGCGCCGTGCCGTTGCCGTGGGGGCAGGATCCTGCGCCGCCGGCGGTCTGCGCCGGTCTGGGCAAGGCGGCGCTCAACCTGACCCAGGTCGGCAAGACCCCGGACGTGCTCGACGAAAGCGCCGAGCCGTTCGATACCGGTCCGCTGATCGACCAGAACGGCCAGTACGTGCGCTTCGCGATCATGATGAACCAGGACATGTTCGACCGCATCGTCCGCGACCGGCTGTACAGCAAGGCGGGCCAGGAGGCCTTCAACAAGGCCGCCGACTTCGCCCAGACGCAGAGCAACGCCCACGTCGGCGCGATCATGATCAAGTCCTCGTGGAAAGTGATGGGCGCCAACGACGACGCCAGCCGCTTCCACACCATCAAGGCGCTGGTCTACACCAACCCGAACGAACACGAAGGTGTGACCGCCTCGTGTAAGCTGCAGACGGTGGGCCTGGTCGGCCTGCACATCGTGCACAAGACCCACGACGCGCCGCAGTGGGTGTGGTCGACCTTCGAGCACGTCGACAACGCGCCGAGCCAGGGCGATACGCCGTCCAAGCCGCATTACAACTTCTACGACAAGACCTGCACGACTTGCCGGGCCAACGAGCCGCCGCCGCGGCCGTGGAACCCGAACGCGACCCGCACCCAGCCGACCCAGGTGGTGCGCGAGATCCCGCTGACCGATTCGACCAAGCAACTCAATGCCCAGTACCAGGCCTTGCTGCGCAGCGCCAACGCCAATTCGGTCTGGGCCAACTACGAGCTGATCAGCACGCAGTGGCCGACCGAGCGGAACAACCCGATCGACCCAACCGGCAACCCGGCGCCGAATTTCCTGGCCAACGCCACCCTGGAAACCTACATCCAGGGCCAAACGCCGCGGGTCTCGTCGAGCTGCATGGACTGCCACAACGACGCCACCATGACCAACGGCCTGGCCTCGGACTTCACTTACCTGCTGCAGCGCGCGCAATAAGGAGCCTTTCCATGGACCCGATGGACACTTTCGTCAGCCTCAGCATCGGCCTGACCGGATTCAAGCGCGGCGCGCTGGCGCCCGACAACGACACCCACGACATCAAGTCCTTGTATCTGAAGACCTTCATCGACCGAGTGAGTCAGGCGACGGTCAACGACATCCTGCTCTGGTACAAACTCACCGACAGGCATGTGTCGGGCAATCCGCCCGATCGCGAGGAGCGCGTGGTGGCGCTGCTGTTCGCCGACAAGCCCGAGTACGAGTTCCCCTGCCGGCAGCTGCTGTTCCTGTGGTATGCCGGCGCTTGGCCGACGGTGACCGACACTCCTGCGGCCACTCATGGACAGACCTTCAGCGAGGTGATCTCGGCCGACAGCTACACGCAGGGCCTGGTCTGGCGGGTAATGCAGTCGCATCCGATGGGCAGATCGACCTACCACTACGGCTACTGGGCGCAGCCGCCCGCGCCGCTGAGCGCCTACCTGGAGAATCCGGTATGAGCATCGTCACGCCTCCCGGCGGTTTCGACGTGGTGATCGTCGGTTCCGGCATCGCCGGTTCGATCGTCGCCTATCAGCTCGGCAAGCAAGGCAAGAAGGTGTTGATCCTCGAAGGCGGGCCGCCCGTGCCCAAGAGCCGCGAGGACTACATGCAGACCTTCTTCATGGCCAACGCCAAGACCCCCGAGTCGCCGTACCCGCCGACCACCCAGGGCGCGGCCGGCGCCAACAACGCGCTCGGCCAGCCCGATCCGTCCAGCCTGAACACGCCGCGCTACACGGTGCTGCAGATCAACTCCTGGCAGGACCCGAGCATCAGCTATTTCACCTACTTCAGCCAGCCCAACAACATCACGCCCGACAGTCCGGAACTGACTTTCGCTTTCGGCAGTTCCTACGAGCGCGTCGCCGGCGGCACCACCTGGCATTGGCTGGGCACTTCGCTGATAAACCTGCCCAACGACTTCCGGCTCAAGAGCCAGTACGGCCACGGCGTGGACTGGCCGGGCGGCTCGCAGTTCTTCCGCCGGTTGCTGCCGTACTACCGGAAAGCGACCGACGTGATCGGGGTCTCCGCCGACAAGCAGGCGATGGTCGATCTCTACAAGACGTTTGGCGTCGAATCCAACGGCGTCTACGGCGACAACTACGATTACCCGATGCCGGGCATCGTCGAGTCGATGAACGATGCGCTGTACGCGCAAAAGGTCGGCGCGCTGAAGGTCGACAACATCCCGTTGTTCGTCACCCCGACGCCGCAGGGGCGCAATTCGCGTCCGGGCAACCGGCGCCAGTGCGCCGGCAACACCAACTGCATCCCGATCTGCCCGATCCAGGCCAAGTACGACGGCACCGTGACCCTGGCCCAGGCCCTGCAGACCGGCAACGTGCAGATCCAGTACCGGTCCGTGGCCAGCAACATCCGCCTCGACGGCGACCAGGTCAGCGGCATCGACTACATCACCTACGACACCCAGACCGGGCCGGCGACCGGCACCGGCACCGCGACCGCCAAGCGCTACGTGCTGGCCGCGCACGCGATCGAGACGCCCAAGCTGCTGTTGATGTCCAACCATAATCCGGGTTGGAACCGCGGCGTCGCCAACAGCTCCGACCAGGTCGGCCGCAACCTGATGGACCATGTGATGTACCTGGCCTGGGGCCTGTCCAAGGACCCGATCTATGCCTTCCGCGGCCCGCTGTCGACCGCAGGCATCGAGACGCTGCGCGACGGCGCGTTCCGCAGCCAGCGCGCGGCCTACCGGATCGAGATCGGCAACGAGGGCTGGAACTGGGCGACCAGCGATCCCAACACCACCTTGGCCGATTTCGTGTTCGGCCAGAACAACTCCCAGTTGAACGGCGATTCGGTCAATCAGCAGAACCAGCCGCTGCGCTTCAATCCGGCCCTGCCGGCGTTCAGCAAGCTGTTCGGTACCCCCCTGGTGCAGGCCCTCAACGCGATCTATGTGCGCCAGCTTCGCCTGGGCTATCTGATCGAACAACTGCCGGACCCGGACAACCGCGTGCAGTTGTCGAACCTGCGCGACCACCTCGGTTTGCCGCGGCCGTCGGTGACCTACCGCATCCGCGACAACTACGTGCGCGAGGCCTTCGTCTCGGCCAAGAAGGTGTCGACCCAGATCTTCGCCGCGCTCGGCGCCAAGGAGTACACCCAACTGCCGGGGCCGGTGAAGATGCACGGCTTCAACGTCACTTCCAGCACCTTCGAGTACAAGGGCGACCGCTTCACCTTCTACGGTGCAGGCCACATCATCGGCACCTATCGCATGGGCACCACGCCGCGCGACTCGGTGCTCAACCCGCGCCAGCAATCCTGGGACCACTCCAACCTGTACATGGTCGGCAGCGGCGTGTTTCCGACCACCGCCACCGCCAACCCGACCCTGACCATCGCCGCGCTGGCGCTGCAGGCGGCCGACAACATCCTGCAAGACCTCGCGTCCGCCGAAAGCGAGGACGTCTCGTATCATCCCGGCATCGCCGACGCGACGGCCTCGGCCCTTGCGCGGGATCGGCCGACGTAGTCGATGAGGCGCGTCGCCGGCGCGGCCGGCGACGCGCACCGCGCCGATCGCGCGGTCGCATGCGCCCGCAGGGGCTTTTCGCCGCGTCCCACGGACTGTCCGACGGGCGCGATGCGCTGCGTCAGCGTCGGCGCCGGCCGGGCGGCGCCGACCGGCAGAGAGACCGGCGGCGAGACCGACAGCGAGACCGACAGCGAGATTGACAGCGAAACCGGGCCGGCTTCGCCCGGCGCTTGCGCGCGCAGATCCCCGCCGGCAGCGCGGGCAGCCGCGACTTCGCACTACAGCCCAATCGCGATGCCGCCCGACGGCGTCGCCAAGGCCGTCGATTGGTAGGGCCGATCCAGATCGTTCGTTCACGGCCAACGCAAGTTCGCCGCATCTCCCCATGCGCGACGTCATTGCGATTGGTTCTATGCAAGATCCGAAGTCGCGGTAGGGGAGTGGATCGCGGCGCACGTTTGATTCCCTGAGCCGGTTCGAAACGCCTCGCGTCGGACCGCTTCCTTCGAAGTTCCCACCGCCGGAACAGACCTGTCGCGCGAGTCCGCCGGCGGCGTCGCTTCGTGCCGGCAGTCAACTGCATAGGACATCCACAGCAATGAAGCAGATCTCTTCCAAAAAGACGTTCGTCGTGCTCGGGCTCGCGGCGGCTTGCGCGACCGTGCTGATGTGGTCGCACCGCGATGCGGGGACGCCTTCGCAAGGCGCGCCTGGCGACGCTTTCGCTGCCTCCCAGGCGTCCGGCGCCTGGCCGGGCGCCGGCCTGCACGGCGTGGCCTACGCCGCGCCGACGCCGCGCAACGATGCGCAGGCCAAGCTGGGCAGTGGCCAGTTGCTGGAAGCCGTGCAATGGTTGGCGCAGACCCAGGCCGGCGGCGGCGCCAACAGCGCAGCGCACGCGAACGGCGCGCCGGCCGCCACCGGCGCCGGCAATGCCGGTCGTTCCGCCCGCCACGCGATCAGTGCCGCGGCGCAGATCGCCGCGCTCGACCGCGCCGGCATTCCGCAGCGCTTCCGCGACGGCGAGAAGGTCAAGGTCAGCCTCGATCTGGCCCTGAGCTACGAGGATGTGCAGAACCCCGGCCTGCTCGACCGCGCCACCTCGGCGTTGCGCGACACCCTGCTGGCCGCCGGCCTGCAGGCGACCCCGGTCAACGGTTCGCCCACGCTCGAAGCGTTGGTGCCGCTGGCGAAGCTAGAATGGGTCGCCGGCCTGCAATCGGTGGCCCAGGTGTCGCTGATGAAGATGTCGCAGACCGCGGTGTTCAGCGACGGCGCCACCGCCAGCAATATCGACCGTTTGCGTGCGCTCGGCCAGTACGGCGGACTCGCCGAGAACCTGCGCAGGGACCTGCGCGGCGAAGGCCTGGGCATCGCCATCATCGATCACTTCGGCAATCTCGGCGGCGAGGTGGCGGCATTGCAGGCCGCCGGCGAGTGGCCGAGCAACACCGCCGCGGAGCCCAACAAGATCACCCTGCGCGCGCTGCCGGGACAGGCGTTCGGCCACCGCGGCGCCGCCCACGGCAATGCGGTGACCGAGATCGTCTACGACATCGCGCCGGCGGCGTCGTATCGCGTCTACGACAGTTCCGGTGCGGCCGACTGGGTCAGCGCGGTCCAGGACGCGGCCAACCTCAACGCCCAGAACGTCATCCAGGGCGAGCCGCGCGCGCAGGTCATCACCGCGTCGCTGGGCTTCGATCTGTACGGGCCCGGTGACGGCACCGGTAACGGCAGCGCCCTCAAGGGCCTGTACGACGCGATCGAGGCGGCCACGCGCAACGGCGTGCTGGTCCTCAACGCCGCCGGCAACGAGGCCCAGGTGCACTGGGACGGCAACAGCACCGCCGGCGCGGTCGCCAACGTGCGCCAGGACTTCGATCTCAGCGCCGCGGGCGTGGACAACGTCAATCGCCTGAACTTGGGCGCCGACTTCGACGGCTGCATTCCGGTCGGCGCCTTCAGCGCGGCGGATCAGGAGAACTTCGAGATCAGCGCGACCCTGGGTTGGAACGATTGGACCAACGCCAACAACCTCACCGACGCCGACTACCGGCTGGAGCTGGTGCGCTGGGCCGATGCGGTGCGGCGCAACGGCCGCGTGGTCACCCCGGCCGGCTGGGTGGTGGCGACGCAATCGGACGCCGCACAGAATGGCGGTGCCGGTCAGACGCCGCTGGAAGGCATCTCCTTCGTCCCGTCGGCCGCGACCCGCACCGCCGAATGCGACAATGTGTTCAACGCCAATCGTTTCGCCGGCGGCGGCAAGTTCGGCCTGCGCATCGTCCGCAAGACCGCCGCCGCGAACAACTTCCTGCGCCTGATGATCGGCGGCTATTACACCCCGCAGTACGCTCAGGCCGAGCGTTCGCTGATCCATCCGGCCGACTCGGCCAGCGTGATCACGGTGGCGGCGCTGGATGCGGCGACCTCCAACCTGGAGGCCTACAGCTCGCGCGGCCCGGTGCTGGCCGCCGGCGGTGCGCGTCCGAACGGGCAGGCGGCCGGCAACGCCAAGCCCGACATGGCCAACTTCGCCAACGTCGATACGGTGTCCTACGGCGATAACGAGTTCAACGGCACTTCCTCGGCGACCCCGCACGTGGCCGCGCTGGCCCTGCTCGGCCTGCAGCACCAGCGCCAGCTGACCAACGCCACCGTGCCGGTGCTGCCGGCCAACCCGACCGCCCAGCAGCGCGCCACTTACGCTGCGGCGCTGCGGCAGCGCAACGTCACGCTGACCGGATCGGTGTACGACTCGCTGGCCTATGTGGCCGGCACCGGCGGCAACGACCTGGGCATTGCCGGTTTCGACAGCAGCTACGGCACCGGCCGTTTGAAGTTCCATGCCCAGTCGCAGGCCTGCTTCCTGACCGCGCTGTACGACCCGGCCTATCGCGGGCTGCTGCCGGCCCAAGCCAATCCGCTGCCGGCGGGACAGAAGAGCTACGACGTGCTGCACGACGAAAACGACGCGGCCTGCGCCAACGCCGTCGCGCAGTAAGCCGGCGCCGGCGGCCCGCGTCGCGCCTGCGGCGCGGGTCCACCCTGCGCGTTCGGTTCTGCCACCGATGCCCGCCCGCCGGCGGGCATCGCCTTGTGCGGACCGCAGAGGCGGCCGGTGCCGCCGGGCGTCAGGCCAAGGCGCGCGCCAAGCGCTCGGCCACGGCCCGCAATTGCGGCAGGCGGTCGTGTGCGCCGATCAGCTCGAATTCGACTCCGGTCAGGGCCAGCAGGGCGATGAAATCCTCCGGCGTTTCGCCGCGCACGTGCAGCAGGCAACTGTGCTCGTCGATGTGTTCGAGCACGCCGCACCACGGCGGCAGGCCCGGGGCCAACGCTTCGGCCGAGCCGTGCAGGCGCGCGCGCAGCACGTCGCCGGTCATGCCCTGGCTGAGGCTGCGCTGGACGTAGCCGGCGACGTCCTCGGGGAACTCGCGCGGGGCGAAGCCGGCGCCGCAGCGCAGGCTTTGGATGCGGTCGGCGCGGAAGAGGCGCCAGTCTTCGCGGCCGCGGTCCCAGGCCAGCAAGTACCAGCGCCGGCCGCTGCTGACCAGGCGCAAGGGTTCGATCGTGCGCCGGGTGGCGCGGCCGCCGCGGTCGCGGTATTCGAGTTCGATCAGCTGGCGGTCTCGACAGGCGCCGGCCAGTTCGGTCAGGGTGTCGACGTCGGGGCCGTCCTCGTCCTGCGCCAACGATACGGTGACCGAATACAACGCGCTGATCCGCCGTCGCAACCGTGCCGGCATCAGTTGATCGAGCTTGCCGAGCAGGCCCAGCGCGGTCTGTTCGATCCGCGCTACGCTCGCGGTGGCGCTGCGCAGGGCCACTGCCATCGCCACCGCTTCGTCGTCGTCGAGCAACAGCGGCGGCATCGAGGCGCCGGCGCCGAGCTGGTAGCCGCCGCCGACCCCGGCCGAGGCCTGGATCGGGTAGCCCAGTTCGCGCAGACGGTCGACATCGCGGCGCACGGTGCGGGCGTCGACTTCGAGCCGGTCGCACAATTCGTGGCCGGTCCAGTGGCGGCGCTGCTGCAACAGGGACAGCAGGCGCAGCAGGCGGGCGGAGGTCTTGAGCATGGGGCCAGTCTAGCGACGATTGAGGACATATCCTGTCCTCGATAGGCGCTATTCTGATCTCGCCCCGGATACGGGGGCCCGCAGCCCCGCCTCCCGACCACGAATCCCCAATCCCCAATCTCTAATCCCGGAGTCAGCCATGACCGTCCAGACCTACCAAGGCAGCTGCCACTGCGGCGCGATCCGCTACGAGGTCGACCTCGACCTCGACGCCGGCACCTCGCGCTGCAATTGCTCGATCTGCACCAAGCTGCGCAAGTGGACGGCGCTGGCCAAGCCCGATGCCTTCCGCCTGCTCGCGGGCAAGCCGGAGGACATGGGCGACTACCAGTTCGGTACCTTCAGCGGCCATCATCAGTTCTGCAAGCACTGCGGCATCCACGCCTTCGGCAGCGGCGAACTCGACGTGCTCGGCGGCAAGTACTACGCCGTGAATGTGGCCTGCCTGGATGTCGACCACGCCGTACTGGCGGCGGCGCCGGTGCGTTTCATGGACGGGCTGCACAACAACTGGTTCGAAACGCCCGCGATCACCGCGCATATGTGACCGCCGGGCTCGCCGCGCGCCGTCGCGCGTGCGAGTCTGGCGCGCTCCCGCCGCTGCGTTGCCGCCGATGGATACCGAAGCCCTCAAACGCTGGTGCCGCGCCTATCCCGGCGCGGTCGAAACGCTGCATGCGGCGCCGTCCAACATCCTGGTCTACAGCGCCGGCGGTAAGTTCTTCGCCTATTTCAAGACCAGCGAGCCCGAGCGCTGGCGTTTCAGCATCAAGGTCACGCCCGAGCGCTTCGTCGAGCTGACCGACATGCCGGGCGCCAAACCCGCGCGGTTCATGGGCCGCCACCATTGGGTCACCATCGTCGATGTGCGCCGGCTGCCGGACGATTACCTGGCCGAACTGGTCGACTGGTCGTACCGGCGCGCGCTGGGCAATCTCAGCCGCAAGCGTCAGGCCGAGGTGTTGGCCGATGCCGACGAAGCGCAGCGCGCGCGGCTCAGCCCGATCGCGCCGCCGAAAGCTCGCCCAAGACTCGTAAGCCCGCGTCCACCCGGTCGTCGAGCGGGTGGCCGTAGTTGAGCCGCAAGCAATGACGGTAACCGCGATGCGCGGAGAAGATCGGTCCCGGCGCGACGCTGATGCCGCGCTGAGCGGCCTGGCGCTGGATCCATAGCGCGTCGCGGTCCGGCGGCAGTTCGATCCACAGGAAGTAGCCGCCGTCCGGGCGGGTGACCCGGGTGCCGGCGGGAAAGTGTTGCGCCACCGCCCGCAGATACGCGGCCTGTTGCTGGGCCAGGGTTTTGCGCAACCCGCGCAGGTGCCGCTCGTAGCTGCCGCGTTGCAGATAGCGCGCGATCGCCAACTGCGCCGGCACGCAGGTGGCCAGGGTGTGGGTCAGCTTGAGTCGCGCCACTTGCTGCGCGTAGCGTCCCGGCGCGGCCCAGCCGATCCGGTAGCCGGGCGCCAGGGTCTTGGAGAACGACGAGCAGTGCAGCACCAGGCCGCGGGTGTCGAAGGCCTTGGCCGGGCGCGGACGCTGCGCGCCGAAATGCAGTTCGCCGTAGACGTCGTCCTCGATCAAGGGCAGTTCGTGCCGCGCCAGCAGTTCGACCAGCTCGCGGGTCTTCGCTTCGGGCAGGCTGGCGCCGAGCGGATTCTGGAAACGGGTCATCAGCCAGCAGGCCTTGGGCGCGTGGCGGCGGATCGCCGCGTCGAGCGCGCCCAGGTCGATGCCTTCGCGCGGATGGGTCGGCACCTCGACCGCGCGCAGACCGTACCGTTCCAGGGTCTGCAATGCGACGTAGAAACAGGGCGACTCCACCAGCACCGCATCGCCCGGACGGGTGGTCGCGGCGATGCACAGGTTCAGCGCTTCGATCGCGCCGTTGCAGATCACCAGGTCGCCGGCGCCCAGGTCGACGCCTTCGACCCGGTAGCGCAGGGCGATGTGGCGGCGCAGTTCGGACTTGCCCGGGGTCAGATCGTCGACGGTACTGCGCGGGTCCAAGTGCACCGCCTCGTGCGCCATCGCCCGGCCGAGCCGGGCCAGCGGGAACAGGCCCGGACTGAGGAACGCCGACCCCAGCGGCACCACCTCGCGCGCCATCGCCGATTCCAGCACCTCGAACACCAGCGCACTGATGTCGACCGGGCGGGACTCGCCGTCCGGCGCCGAGGCCGCATCCGGCTCCGGCGGCAAGGGCTCAGGCGCGGCGCGCACGTAATAGCCCGAGCGCGGCCGCGGTTGCACGAGTCCTTGCGCCTCCAGCAGGTAGTAGGCCTGAAACACGGTCGCGGCACTGACCCCGCGCGCCGCCCGGGTCTCGCGCACCGAGGGCAAACGCTGCCCCGGCCGCAGCAACCCCTGCCGGATCGAGCGCGCGATGTCGTCGGCGAGGGCTTGGTAGCGTTTCACGGGATTCGGGATTCGGGATTGGGGATTGGGGGTTGGCGAAGGTCTGCCGCCGGTGCGGCCGCGTTTGCTCTAGCTAATGCCCAATCCCGAATCCCCAATCTCAGCCATCCAACAGACTGATCCGGTTTTTTGAGCAAAATCTGAGTCTACGCCAACTGATCCGATTGGCGGACAGTGGCTCCCGCAGCCAAAGCTGCGCGAATGCCCGCGCTCATGAACCCGCAAGTCGAACTCAATCTGGCGCTGATCCTGTTCATCCCCTGGTTCTCGATCCTGGCCTGGCTGTTCTGGGCCTATCCGCGCCAGCCGCGCGGCGGGGCCCGCAGCGCCTTCGATGCCGCCAGTCTGATCCTCGCCACCTTGGCCGCGGGCTGGGGCATGCATTGGGGGTTCTACAACGCCGATCCGCAGGCCGGTGCGATCTGGAAACAGGTGTTGGCGACCTCGGTCGCCTACGGCCTGTTCCTCGCGGTCATGACCGCGGCGCTGATCCTGCGCTGGCGCTGGTTGCGTCGCCGCGCGGCGACCGCCGCCTCTTTCTCCTCGCGCCCGCTCGCGGGCAAGGCCGAACCATGAAAATCCTGTTCGTCGCCGCGTTCATGGCGGTGATCCTCTACAACCTCGGCGCCGGCCTGTACTACATGCTGGTCGACAAAGGCAGCAGCAAGCGCACGGTCGATGCGCTGACCCGGCGCATCGGGTTTTCGATCGCGCTGATCGCCCTGGTCGTGGTCGGCATCCTCACCGGCGTGGTCCAGCCGCACGGCGTCGGCGCCTGAGCCGCCGGTGCGGGCTAAGCTGTCGGCCCGCCCGCGCCGAAGCCTCGCGATGACCTCTGCCCGCATCGTCCGCCAGGACGAACATGCCGAGTACTACTTCCAGGAACGCTGCCACATCCTGGAATGGTGGAACCATCCCGACGACCCGCAGGCCTCGATCGCGCGCGCCCGGGTCGAGCCGGGCACGACCACCCGCCTGCACCGCTTGCTCGGCACCACCGAGCGCTATCTGATCCTGGCCGGCCGCGGCCGGGTCGAGGTCGGCGATCTGGCCCCGATCGAGGTCGGGGCCGGCGACGTAGCGGTGATCCCGCCCGGCGTGGCGCAACGCATCGTCAACATCGGCGACGAGGATCTGCTGTTCGCGGCGATCTGCACCCCGCGCTTCGTGCCCGAGTGCTACGAAGACCTCGATGCGGAGGGCGAATGAGCGCGACCCGGCCGGATTTGCGCGCGCGCTACCTGGGCAGCCTGCTGGGACTGGCCTGCGGCGACGCGGTCGGCACCACGGTCGAGTTCAGCGCGCGCGGCAGTTTCGCGCCGCTGCGCGACATGACCGGCGGCGGACCGTTTCGGCTGCAGGCCGGGCAGTGGACCGACGACACCTCGATGGCGCTGTGCCTGGGGGCGAGCCTGATCCACTGTCGCGGTTTCGACGCGCGCGACCAGATGAACCGCTATTGCAACTGGCGCGCGCACGGCTATCTCAGCAGCACCGGCGAGTGCTTCGACATCGGCGCGACCGTGAGCGCGGCCTTGGATCGCTATCTGCGCGAAGGCGATCCCTATGCCGGCGACCCGGGCCCGCGCGCCGCCGGCAACGGCGCGCTGATGCGGCTGGCGCCGGTGCCGATGCGGTATCGCGCCGATGCCGAGGCCTGCCGGCACTACGCGGCCGAATCCACCCGCACCACTCACGGCGCAGCCGAAGCGCTGGACGCTTCGCGCCTGTTCGCGATGCAGTTGCGCGCCGCATTGCTCGGCGCCGGCAAGGAGGCGGTGCTGACCCCGGCGATGCCGGCGCCGCAGAGCCCGTCGATCGCCGCGCTGCACGCGCGCGACTATGCCGGCAAGCGCGAGGACGAGATCGCCGGTACCGGCTACAGCGTGCGGTCGCTGGAAGCGGCGCTGTGGTGTTTCCTGCACACCGACGACTACGCTTCGGCAGTGCTGCGCGCGGCCAACCTGGGCGAGGACGCCGACACCACCGCGGCGATCTGCGGCCAGTTGGCCGGCGCTTACTACGGCGTGGAAGCGATCCCTGCGGCCTGGCGCGAGCGCTTGGCGATGCGGGCGGAGATCGAGGCGATGGCCTTGGAATTGCTGGCGCTGGCGGAAAGCGGCATCGCCGGCGGGGCCACGCCCACGCACTGAGTTCCGCGGCGGTCGCCGCCGGCGCGGCTCGGGCCGGGGCCGCGCTTGGCCCGGTATCGGGGCGAAGAACGTTAGCTTCCAAGACGCGGAGCGCAGACCGTCGATAGCCCCGCACAGCGCGGAACGATTCGTTCGAGCCGATGCCATGCGGCATCGTAAAACTCAAACCACAGACGCCGTCGAGGACTGCCATGCGCGCACCCGTCACGCTCGGACACTCCGGGGCCTGCGCCGCCCGCCGGCACGCCCGGGCCCTTGCGGCGCTCCTGATCGGATACGCATCGCTCGGCTCGGCTCAGGACACGACCCGGTCGGGCCCGCTGTTCGATGAGCTTGCAGGCATGGACAAGCAACTGTTCGACGCCGCTTTCGTCAGCTGCGACGCGGACAGGTTCCGGGCGATCTTCACCGCCGACGCGGAGTTCTATCACGACCGCACGGGTGCGGCGGTCGGCGAAGACGTCCGAACGCTGAAGTCGTGTCCGCGCGACAACGGCGTCACCCGCACCCTGATGCCCGGAAGTCTGGAGGTCTACCCGATGAAGGGCTACGGCGCTGTCCAGATCGGGCGCCATGTCTTCGCCCGCAAAGGCGAGCCGGGCTCGGAAGTCGCCAAATTCGTGCACCTGTGGAAGCAGGAGAACGGGGTCTGGCGCTTGGCGAGGGTGCTGAGCTTCGATCATCGGCCTTCGACGCCGCCGCCTTAGGTTCGGGCGTGACGGCAACGGCAAATTCCCCTGCCCCCTTTTTCAACGGGGGAACGGCAAAGGCAGGCGGCTTCAGCGGGAAAGTACGCCGGCGACGATGGACCATTCAAGCACTATGCCCGCGCTCGGCGTCGTCGCATATTCGCGTCGTAACCGCTGTTCCCCCTTTTGAAAAGGGGGGGGTTGTTCTTCGCCCCGCAGGCGCGACGAAACCCGCAGCGGACATCGCGCAAGCCCGCCGAGGCGGCCTGCGTCGCCGCCTCAGCGCTTGGCCGGCTTCAAGCCGTCCGGATCGGTCGCGTACACCGGGTCGGCCAGCCCCTGCAGGCTGCGCGCGCCGGCGTCGCCCTCGACTTCGAACACCACCACCTCGTTGCGGCCCCGGCGCAGCCAGGGCGCCGGCACGAACAGGGTCTGTTGCGGGCCGATCTTCCAGTAGCGGCCGAGGTGATGGCCGTTGACCCAGACGTGGCCCTTGCCCCAGCCGCGGGTGTCGAGGAAGGTGCTGCCGACGCGTTCGAGCTGGAAGCCGCCGCGCCAGAAACGCGAGCCGGCCGGCGCGCCGGCTGCGGTCTTGGCGTAGCGCAGGCCGGACAGGTCGCTCAGCGGCAGCGGGTAGTGGGTCCAGTCGTACAGCGCGCGGCCGCCGACCGAGACCGAGCGGGTGATGCCTTTGCGCTCCTCGTCCAGGCGCGTGCCGAAGTTGATCCGGCCCATGTTCTCGACCAACAGATCGAGCCGCTGGCCCGGCTTCAACCCGGCATCGAGTTCGCGCTCGCCGAAGCGGCGGTCCAGCGTGCCCGCAGGCGCGCCGTCGGCGAACACGCTGGCGTAGTCGCGCACCTCGTCGACGCTGAGCTTGCCCTGCGCGCCGGCCGGCACGGTGTTGCGGTAGAGCACGAAGCCGTAGTTCTGCTGCAGGTCTTCCATCGTCCGCGGCAGCTGCGCCGATACCGGCCGGCTCAACGCCGGCAACGCATCCCACAGCGATGCCGATTCGCTCAGGACGAAGCGCGGCACCGCGATGGTCGCCGCGGCCGGCGCAGGCAGCGGCGGCAAGGTCTCGCCGGCCGGCAGATGGCGGCCGATGACCTCGCGCAAGGCATGGAATTTCGGCGTGAGCCGACCGGCCTCGTCGACCGGCGCGTCGTAGTCGTAGCTGGTGGTATCGGGCTGGTAGGGCTGGTCGCGGCTGTAGTTCGCGCCGGCCATCCAGCCGAAGCTGGTGCCGCCGTGGAACATGTACAGGTTGAACGAGATGCCGCGATCGAGGAACCAGTCGACGGTGCGCGCGGCGCGCTCCAGCGGCGTGGTGTGGTGCTGCTCGCCCCAGTGGTCGAACCAGCCGGCCCAGTACTCGCCGACCATGCGCGGGCCGCCGGGACGGAAGGCCTTGAGGTGGGCGAACGCGGCTTCGGCGTCGGCGACGTCGCCGTCGAAGTTGATCACCGCGGCGACCTCGGGCAACGGGCCGCCTTCGAAGTAGTGCGGGCCGGCGCCGTCGGAGGTGAACAGCGGCAGGTCGAAGCCGGCCTCGATCATCTGTCGCTTGGCGGTGGCCATGTAGTCGCGGTCGCGGCCGTAGGAGCCGTATTCGTTCTCGACCTGCATCATCAGGATCGGGCCGCCGCGCGTGCTCAGCAGCGGGCCGAGTTCCTGGTGCACGCGGCGCAGATAGCGTTCGCCGGCGGCCAGGTAGCGCGGGTCCATGCTGCGCACGCGCAGTCCGGGCGTGCGCAGCAGCCAGGCCGGATAGCCGCCGAAGTCGAGCTCGGTGCAGATGTAAGGACCGGGGCGGACGATCACGTCCAGGCCTTCCTCGGCGGCGGTGCGCACGAACGCGGCGATGTCCAGATTGCCGCTGAAGTCGAAGCGGCCGGGTTCGGGTTCGTGCAGGTTCCAGAACACGTAGGTGGTGACCGTGTTGAGGCCCATGGCTTTCGCCTGGCGCAGACGTTCGCGCCAGAACTCGCGCGGTATGCGCGGATAATGCATTTCGCCGGAGCGGATCAGGTGCGGCCTGCCGTCGAGCAGGAAGCGGTCGCCGTCGATGGCGAAGCGCGGCGCGGCCGCGGCCTGCGTCGGCAGGGCGAGGGCCAGCCCGAGCAGGGCTGCGGCGAGAGAACGCGAAACGGACATCGACGACATGCGCGGAGGCTCCGGCCTAGCGGTTGGGGGATGACGTCAGCGCGGCGCGCGCCGTGCGGCCTCGGTCTCGCGCCAGGCCTGGTTGAAGCCGTGCGCGATCTGAGCGACCTGCGCGGCGCTGCGGCCGGGACGGTACAAACTGCCGCCGATGCCGAAGCCGGTCGCGCCGGCTTTGCGCCAAACTGCGAGGAGGTCGGTATGGATGCCGCCGACCGGCAGTACCGCGGCGTCGGCCGGCAACACCGCACGCGATGCGGCGAGCATGGCCGGACCCAGCGCGTCGGCCGGGAACAGCTTGAGTGCATCGGCGCCGGCGTCGAGCGCCGCCAGGCATTCGCTGGGCGTGGCGGCGCCGGGCAGGGCGAGCAGCCCCAGCGTTTTGGCGTAGCGGATCAGCGCCGGGTCGGTGTGCGGGCACACCATCAACCGTGCGCCGACCCGCGCCAACTCGTCGACTTCGGCCGCCCGGCGCACGGTGCCCGCGCCGAGCAGGATGTCGTCGCCGTAGCGACGCTGCAGGCGGGCGATGCTGTCGAAGGCGCCGGGCGAATTCAGGGGGACCTCGATCACCCGCCAGCCGGCGTCGACCAGCGCGTCGCCGACGCCGATCGCTTCGTCGGGGGTGATGCCGCGCAGGATCGCCACGAACGGCGAGTGCGCCAGCCATGTGCGCAGAGGAGGCTGGACAGGGGGGCGGATGTCGGCGTTCATACCAGTCCTGCCGCCTTCGCGATGCGCCACAGGCCATGGCAAAAGGCGGTGTCGCCTTCGATGATGTAGTGCGCGCAGCCGTAACGGCGCAGCGCCAGGGCGTAGGTGGCGGCGAGGCGTGCGCCGCCGATCACCGCGATTTCGCCGTCGGCGGCGGGGTCGCGGCCGACGCTCGCGGCCAGGCATTCGTAGCCGATCAGCAGGCCGGACAGGAAGGCCGGCAATTCCTCCGCCGGGGTCGCGTCGCGAACGTGGCGCGCGCGCACGCCGAACAATTGATGCAGCCAATCCGGACGCTCGCGCGCGGTGTCCAGGCCTCTGAGAAAACCGCGTTCCGACCAGGCTTGCGCGGGCAGGCCGCGGCCGATCAGGCTCTGATTCAACAGCAGCGCGTAAAGCTCGCCGGTGGGGTAGGTGGCGAAATCCACGACGGCGCCCCGGTCGAGTCCGATCCACTTGCTGTGGGTGCCCGGCGCGACCACGCGATGGGTTCCGGGCGGCACGCCGAGCGCCTGCGTCTCTTCGCCGCGCATCACGTCGGCGAAGCCGTCGCTGTCGCCGCTGACTCCGGGCACGATCGCGGCGCGCCGGCCGCGGAACGCCAGCGGCTGCAAGGCCGCGGCCAGGGCCGAGGCGTCGGCCGGCAGGGCCGCGTAGGGCGCCTCCTGCCAGCCGCTGCGCGCACCGACCATGCCGGCCAACAGGATCGGCGCGGTGCCGTCGTCGAGATCGGCGCCGAGCAATTCTTCCAGCGCCGCGGCGAACGCGTCCGGCGAGGCGAGACCGGCCATGCCGCTGGCGCTGGAGCGGGTGGCGATGATGCCGCCGAGTTCGTCGAAGGCATGCACGCGCAGGTGGGTCGAACCCCAGTCGACGCCGATCAGGGCGACCGCGCCGGGCGAGATTGCGGTGGGATCAGCGGCCATGTCTTTCCTCCTCGCGACGCAGAGCGCGGCCGCGTCGTTCGCCGGTGGCGCGGGCGTCGCGCAGCGCGCAAGCGCCGTCGACCCAGACCGCACGAATGCCGGCGGCCGCCTGCCGGGGTTCGGCATAGCTGGCTCGGTCGGCGATGGTGGCCGGATCGAACAGCACCAGATCGGCGGCCAGCCCCGGCGCGATGCGGCCGCGGCGTTTGAGGCCGAAGCAGTCGGCCGATAACGAAGTCATGCGCCGCACCGCCTCGGCGAGGTGGAACAGCCCCTCGTCGCGGCAGTAGTGGCCGAGCACGCGCGGGAACGCGCCCCACAGGCGCGGATGCGGGTGCGCGTCGTGCGGCAGGCCGTCGGAGCCGATCATGGTGCGGTCGTGGGCGAGCACCCGGCGCACGTCGTCTTCGCGCATCTGGAAATACACCGCGCCGGCCGGGTGCAGGCGGCGCGCGGCCTCCTTCTGATCAACGCCCCAATCGGCGGCGATCTCGGCCAGATCGCGTCCGGCCTGCTGCGGATGCGGCTGCGACCAGCTGACCAGGACGCGGATGACGCCGTCGACGTAATCCGGATCGAGTACGGTCGAGCCGGCCGTGTACGGATAGGCGTCGAGCCCGACCCAGTGCGAGCGCCGGCGCTGATCGATCCGCGCCAGGGTTTCGGCGCTGCGGCCCCAGTTGGCCGGTCCGGCGCACTTGTGGTGCGACAGCACCACCGGCGTGCGCGCCGCGACGCCGGCGTCGATGGCTTCGTCGAGCGCATCGAGCACGCCGTCGTACTCGTCGCGGATGTGCGAGGCGTAGACGCCGCCGCGCGCGCCGCTTTCCGCGGCGAGCGCGATCACCTCGCTGTTCGGCGCGGCCTGGCTGGGCCTGTAGAACAAGCCGCTGGACAAACCTATCGCGCCGGCGTCCAGCGCCTCGCGCAGGCGCGCGCGCATGCGTCCGAGTTCGGCTTCGTCGGCCGGCCGCGACAAGTCGGCGACCTCGGCGATGCGCAGGGTGGAATGGCCGACCAGTGCGGCGACGTTGACCGCCGGCCGTGCCGCATCGACCGCATCGAGGTAGTCGGCGAACCGGTCGAAGCGGAAATGCTCGCGGCCGCCGATCAGCGACAGCGGCGCGGGCGGCTCGCGGTCGGCCCGCCACGGCGCCAGGCTGATGCCGCAGTTGCCGGCGATCACCGTGGTCACGCCCTGGCTGAGCTTGTTGAACAGCCCGGGATCGTCGAGTACGGCACGGTCGTCGTGGGTATGCACGTCGATGAAGCCCGGCGCCAGGGCCAGGCCGTGCGCGTCCTCGCGCAAGCGTCCGCGCAGCGTGTGCGACGCGCCGATGGCGGCGATGCGCCCGCCGTCGACCGCGACGTCGCCGCGATAGGCCGGGCCGCCGCTGCCGTCGTAGATCCGGGCGTCGGCGACGACCAGCTCGTATTCGCGCGTCGGGTTCATGTCCGGCTCTGCGCCTGCAGGCGCTCCAACTCGGCCTTGGCGCGCCGCGCCTTCTCCAGCACGGCCGGCTGCTGGCGCAGGGCGACCGCGATCGCGAGCATGTCGATCACGGCCAGCTGCATCAGCCGCGATACGCCCGGCGAGTACTGGGTCGCCGCGCTGGACGGCGGCAGCAGCAGCGGTACGTGCGCGTCCCAGCCCAGCGGCGTGCCGGCCTGGGTCAGGGCGATGACCTGCGCGCCATGGTCCTTGGCGATGCGCACGCTGTCGTTGATCTCGGCGCTGCGCCCGGACAGCGAGATCGCGAACAACACATCGCCCGGATCGAGCATGCCCGCGGCCAGCCGCTGCAGATGCCCGTCGCTGTGCGCGGTGGCGGCGATGTCCAGGCGCAAGAAGCGCAGGAACGCGTCCTGCGCGACCACGCCGGAGCCCGATCCCACGCCGATGCAGCACACCCGGCGCGCGCCGGCGATCAGCGCCGCTGCGGCGTCGAGCGCGGCCGGATCGGTGCGTTCGCGCACGTCCTGCAAGGCCACGGAAATGCTGTCGCAGACCTTGTGCACCAAGGTCGCGGCGTCGTCGTCCTTGTCGATGGTCACCGCCTGGTAGGGCACGCCGACGGCCAGGCTGTGGGCGAGGCGGACCTTGAACTGGCGCAGCCCGTCGCAGCCGACGGCGCGGCAGAAGCGGGTCACGCTGGGCTCCGAGACCCCGGCGCGCGCGGCCAGCGCGCCGATGCTGGCGTGGATGGCGAAGTCCAGGTCGGCCAGCACGACCTCGCCGACCTTGCGCTCGGCCGGACGCAGTCGTCCGAGGGCGTCGCGGATCGCCGGAATCAGATTGTCGGACAAGGGCGCGCTCCTCAGAAGAAAGTGTTGATCGCGCCGGTGACGCGATAGCCGTCGTCGACCGTCAGCAGGACCGGCCATTTGTCGAAGGTGGTGCAGGGGTGCGAGATGCCGGTCGCTACCAGGTCGCCGATTTGCAGCGGGTGTTCCGGCGGCAGTTCCAGGTAGGCGTGCTGATCGTTCATCTTGGCGATGCGCGCCTCGCGCAACGGCCGCGGCGCGCCGTCGCCGGGGCGATGCCAGCACAGCGGCCTGGGCAGGTCGATGTCGTAGGAGGCGTCGCGCTTGCCCAGGGTCAGCAGGGCCAGGCCCGGCTCCGGGCGCGACTGCACCATGGCCCACACTTCCAGCGCCGGCTGCAGGCCATGGCGGAAGCTGGCGTCGTGGCGGGTGCGCATCTCTTGCTGGAGGCCGTGATAGAAGCCGTGGTCGGAGGTCAGATAGCAGCCCGAGCGCAGCACCCGCCGCAGCGGCCGGGAGCTGTGCCGCAGGCTGGCGAACGCGGCGGCGACGCGGTCGAAATAGGCCGAGCCGCCGGCGCTGAGCAGGATCTCTTCGCCGTCGAACAGCCGCTCCTCGTCGCAGTGGCGGGTCAGTTCGAGCAACTGCGCGAGCAGAGCGTCGACGCGTTGCAGATCGGCCTCGCGATCGGCGCCGACCCACAGCCCCTCGTAGCCCTCGATGCCGGCCAGGCGCAGTCGCGGCGCGGCGGCGACCTCGCGCGCCAGCGCGCGGGCGGCGTCCACGCCGCGCACGCCGGTGCGCCCCTGCGGCGCGCCGAGCTCCACCAGCACGGGCAGGCGGCGTTGCGGCGCGATCCGCTGCATCGTCTGCTGCAGGCGCTGCACGCCGGCGGACGAATCGACCAGCACCCAGGCTTCGAAAGCGGGATCGTCGCGCAGCAGCGCGGCCAGGCTTTCGATATCGGCCAGGGCGACCGGCTGGTTGGCCAGCAGCACGCGGCGCACCCCAAAACGGTACGCGATCTGCAGTTGCGGCACGGTGGCCAGGGTGATCGCCCAGGCACCGGCCTCGATCTGGGCCTGGAACAGTTGCGGGCTCATCGTGGTCTTGCCGTGCGGCGCCAGCAGTGCGCCGGCACGGGCGACGAAGTCGCGCATCCAGGCGATGTTGTGGGCGACGGTCGAATCGCGCAGTACGGCAACCGGATAGGACAGGCGGCCGTCGAGCACGTTGAGGCCGTGTCCGGCCAAGGCGCTCTGCTGTACCGGCGTCTGCAGCGCCAGTCCCTTGGTGCCGGGCAGCAACCATTGTTCGTGCAGGGCGCGCAATGCGTCGTTCATCGGTGCGGCGGCGCTCATCAGTAGGGCTCGAGGGTCAGTTCCGCCGCCATCAACCGATTGCCGGCCATCAGCCCGCCGTCCACCGGTAACACCGCGCCGCTGATCATCCGCGCCTGCTCCGACGCCAGGAACCAGGCCGCCTCGGCGACGTCCTGCGGAGCGGCGAAGTCGCCCAGCGGGTACCACTTGCGCAGGTCTTCGAACACCTGCGGGTGCTTGTCGGCGCGCGCCTGCCAGGCCGGCGTCTTGACCGTGCCGGGGCAGACCACGTTGGCGCGCACGCCGAAGCGGCCATACTCGATCGCGATCGAGCGGGCGTAGCTGATCAACGCCGCCTTGGCCGCGCTGTAGGCGGGATGGCCGAGCGCGGCCAGGCCGTTGACCGAGCCGATGAAGACCGCGTTGCCGCGGCTGGCCTTGAGCCCGTCGATGGCGGCCGTGATCGTGCAATAGCCGGCGTGCAAGTTGAATTCGACGTCGCGCCGCCACGAGTCGGCGCTGGTGTCGGCCAGGCTCAGGCTTTCGGCGCTGCCGGCGTTGGCGATCACTGCGCCGATCGGGCCGTGAGTCTGCAGGGTGGGCGCCAGCGATGCGCGCAAGGCGTCCAGGTCGGACAGCTCCGATGTGCCTGTCAGCACACTATCCGGATCGTAGCCTGCGGCCAGCTCAGCCAGCGCCGCGCCGTCGCGATCGTGAGCGAGCACGCGGTCGCCGCCGGCGACGAAGCGTGCGACCAGGGCCTGGCCGATGCCGCCGGCGGCGCCGGTGATCAGGGTCAGGCGGCGAGGGCGAGGGGACGTACTCATGCGCGTTCGGTTCCTGTGTTCTCAGTCGCACCGCCGCAACGTTCGGCCGAGCGCACGCAGGCGGTCGGGGCGAAGCAGGCCGTAGTTGTAGAAGGATATATCGGCGATGCCGGCCGCTTTGACCGCGTGCAGCGCCGCCTCCAGTTCGTGGCCATCGTCGAGATCGGGCGGGCCGGGACGCAGTATCGCGCGCACCCGGCCGGCTGCGCCGACCCGCTGCACGGTGTCGAACGCGTCGGCGGCCACGCGCGCGGCATTGGGTTCGTACAGCGGCACTTCGATCGCATCGGCCGCCTGGGCCAGCGCCGCCAGTTGGCTGCCCTCCAGCCAGGAGGAAGCGGTCGGCCGTTGTGCGGTCGGAATCACCACCACTTCGCGATCGCGCGGAACCGCGGCGCGTATCGCCGCAACCAGCTCGGCCACCCGGCGCTGGCGCAGCTTGAGATACGCCGACAGTTGCGGCATATCCAGCAGGTCGGCCATCAGCCAGCTCGCGGCCTGGTCGGCGCCGGCGTCGATGGGCGCGCCGAGATAGGCATCGACGCGACTGCGCACGCGCGCGGACAGGGCGTCGGCGTCGAGGTCGGCGGTGATCGCCAGGCGCCGGCAATCGGCACAGAAGCACAGTCCCAGCAGAGTTTCCAGCCACAGATTGCCGCGCACCTGGATGAACTCGCAACGGTGTCCATGCGCGTACGGCAACCAGTTCGGCGTTTCCAGCACCAGCCCCTGCACCGGTTGCCGGGCGACATCGGTCGACAGCGCGACGGCATAGTCGAACACCGCCGGCGAGGACGGGCACAGGCTGTGGACGTAGGGGTCGCCCCAGGCATTGCGCACGACATGGCGGGGGTGGCGTTCGCCGAGGCGGCTGTTGTGCAGCAGCACGGTCCATGCGCGCACGGCGATGCGGCCGTCGTCGGCGAGATCGGCGGCGATGCGCAACAAGGCGGCATCGGAGTGCGCGAACGGAGCGATCTCGCCGTAGCGGTCCGGATCGGGTGCGAAGTAGGTGGCGCCGTCTTCGGGGAAGACCACGCGCCGGCCGGGGTGGTGCGGGCTGACGAACTTGCCGGCGTGGTAGCTCAACGCCAGGGTCACGCTGTCCAGGCCGAGCTCGCGCACCTGGGAAGCGAACTCGCGAGCGCCGCGTGCGGCCACGTCCCAGGGATAGGCGTACAGGGACCGGACCGGCGACCGCACCGTGCTCATCTGCGTTCCTTGTAAATTAGAAACAACTTGGCGACTGATCTTTCGATGATGGTATCAACCAAAAGAAAATAAAGGCATTGTGCGGTGCAAAATGCAAGAAGTGGTCGTGTAGGATACTTTCACATGACGGTGCTGGCGGTCCCGGTTCAATGGTCTGCGAAGCACATCAGTCGAAGCCTTCGTTGCGGCTTCCCGAGCTCGGGACCGCGGACGGCGGCGCGGCTGCTTCGTTCCATGCCCGCTGCCGGAGGCTTTCATGAGCGACACCGACGCCATCGTCCGTTACGGCCTGGAGCCCAGCGGCGCCGGGGGCCAGTCTCTGCCGTTCTCGCCGGCGGTGCGCGCCGGCGACTTCGTCTACATCTCCGGACAGGTGGCGATGAACGAGCGCGGCGAGATCGAGCCCGGCGGCATCGAGGCGCAGACCCGGCGCACGATGGAGAACGTCGGAAAAGCGCTGGCGCTGGCCGGCTGCGATCTGACGCAGGTGGTCAAGGTCACCGTCTGGCTCGACGATACCCGCGATTTCTGGAGCTTCAACCGCGTCTACCGCGAATACTTCGGCGACCGGCCGCCGGCGCGTTCGTGCGTGCGCGCGCAGATGATGGTCGACTGCAAGATCGAGATCGAAGCCGTCGCTTACGCCCCGCTTCCGCGCTGAGCCGCGAAACGGTTCCGCCGGCGCGCGACGCGCCGGATCGTTTCTCTCGCCGCCACGCATTTCCCGCCGCCCGGCGCTGCCCGCGCTTACGCCTTCCACCCCACCGCACCCGATCGAGGCTTCCTGCAATGAACCGACGCGACTTCCTCGCCACCTCCGCCACCGCGGGCACGTTGCTGGCCAGCAACGCGTTCACTCCGGCGTTCGCGCGTACCCGTTCGAAACTTCGCCTGGGCATGATCGGCACGGGCATGCGCGGCCAGGTGCTGCTGCGCGAGCTGGTGCGCCGCGACGACGTCGAAGTGGTGGCGCTTTGCGACATCGAACCGATCATGCTCGGGCGCGCGATGAAGATGATCGAGAAGGCCGGCCGACCCAAGCCCGCCACGTACGGCGAGCAGGGCCAGGACGCCTACCGCAAGATGCTCGACAAGGGCGGGCTGGACGGGGTGATCATCGCCACGCCCTGGGAGTTCCATGCGCCGATGGCGATCGCCGCCATGCAGGCGCGGATCGCGGTCGCCTGCGAGGTCGTGGCCGGCATCACCCTGGACGATCATTGGCAGGTCTTGCGCGTGCAGCAGAAGACCGGGACGCCCTACATGCTGCTGGAGAACGTCTGCTACCGCCGCGACGTGCTGGCGGTCCTGAACATGGTCCGCCAAGGCCTGTTCGGCGAGATCGTGCACCTGCAGGGCGGCTACCAGCACGATCTGCGCGCGGTCAAGTTCAACAGCGGCGACCCGGACAAGCTGATCAACGACGGCGTGGAGTTCGGTCCCAAGGCCTGGTCCGAGGCCCGCTGGCGCACCGAGCATTCGGTCGAGCGCAACGGCGAGCTGTACCCGAGCCACGGCATCGGCCCTTGCGCGATGGTCGCCAATATCCATCGCGGCAACCGCTTCACCTACCTCAGCTCGTTCGCCAGCAAGGCGCGCGGCCTGCACGACTACATCGTCAAGAAGGGCGGCGCGGACCATCCCAACGCCAAGATCAAGTTCAAGCTCGGCGACCTGGTCACGACCCAGATCGAATGCGAGAACGGCGAGACCATCCTGCTGCAGCACGACACCTCGTTGCCGCGCCCGTACTCGCTGGGCTTCCGCGTACAAGGCACCGACGGGCTGTGGATGGACGTCAACGATTCGATCCATATCGAAGGCAAGAGCAAGCCGCACGAGTGGGACCCGGCCGAAGCCTGGTTGCAGAAGTACGACCACCCGCTGTGGAAGCGCTATGCCCAGGCCGCTGCCGGCGCCGGCCACGGCGGCATGGACTATTTCGTGATCCATGCCTTCGTCGAGGCGCTCAAGGCCGGCGAGGCCATGCCGATCGATATCTACGACGCAGTCGCCTGGAGCGCGATCACGCCGCTGTCGGAGCAATCGATCGCCGAGCACAAGACGTTGGCGTTTCCCGACTTCACCGAGGGCAAGTGGAAGGACCGCAAGCCGATCTTCGCCTTCGACGACCGCTACTGAGGCTGCGTTTTCGCCGGGGCGGCGTATGCCGCTCCTGCGTGAAGCCTTCGGTCGGAAACCCTTGAAGCGCCGTTGACAGGTTCAAGTTCCCCGCCATAACCTTCAATAACCCTGTTGGAGGTTATCGGCGTGCGTCGTTCGGCCCGAACCGGCCTATCCAGACCCGACCGGCGTCCGCGCCCCGCGCCGGAGGCGGGCTGAGCTTGCGCCGTCGCGGCTTCCTGCTGGCGGGACTGGGCGCCACGACGCTGGCGCTCTCGCCCGCGCCTGCCGATGCGGTGTCGGACGGACCGCCCGCGCACCGCCTGCATGCCGGCAGCCGCCTGCTGTTCGTCAGCGGGCAGGTGCCGACCGATGCCGATGGCGCGGCGCCGGAGGATTTCGATGCGCAGTGCGCGCTGGCCTGGGACGGCGTGGAGCGGCAATTGGCCGCGGCCGGGATGGGGTTGCGGCATCTGGTCCGGGTCAACGTGTTCCTGGCCCGGGCCGGGGACCGCGGCCGCGAACGCGCGCTACGCCGGGCGCGTTTCGGCGACTGCGTGCGGCCGTCGGTCGGGGTGATCGTCACCGGCATTTACGACGAGGACTGGCGGATCGAGATCGAGGCCATCGCGCTGGCATAGGAATTCCGCCGGATCAGCGCGCGCCGCCGGGCCAGCCCTCATCGCGGTGCAGGGCGCGGTAGTCGCGCGGCGTCATCCCGACCGTGGCCTTGAACTGGCGCGCGAATGCGCTCTGGTCGGTGAAGCCGCAGGCCAGGCCGACCTCGGCGATGCGCGCCTCGCCGCACAGTTCGCGCATCGCCGCTTCGATGCGCAGTTTGATCAGGCTCTGTTGCGGGCTGAGCTGGAACACGCGCTGGAAGTGCCGCTCCAACTGCGCCACCGACAGGCCGGCCAACTGCGCCAGCGCGGCCACGCGCAGCGGCTCGGCGTAGTGCGCCTGCATGTGCGCGACGACCCGGCCGAGGCGTTCGAAGGTCGGGTCGCGGCCGTCCGGGGCGCCGAGGTCGCGCGACAAGCCGATCAGGCCGCGCCGGCCGCCGGCCAGCGGCAGCGGCCGCTTGCCGGTCAGGCACCAGCCCGGGCGGCGGTTGGGATACAGGTGCACTTCGAGCTGGTCTTCGATCGTGCCGCCTTCGAGCACACGCCGGTCCTGCTGGGCATAGCGCGCGGCGAGACGGGCCGGGAACACGTCCTCGACGCCGCGGCCGATCACGTCCTCGCGCCGCTTCAGGCCGAGCCGGCGTACCAGGGTCAGATTGGCGTGCGTGTAGCGGCCGGCCTCGTCCTTGACGAAGAACACCACGTCGGCGAGCGCGTCGCACAGGGTCTGCATCAGGTCGGCGTCGATCCGGACCGGTGGGGCGGGCAAGGCGGGCATCGTCGGCGGGCTTCGGAGGGCGTTGCGAATTATGCCGAATTCCGCATCCGTGGGCGGCAAGCCGCGCTAGACCGCCGACGGCCCCCGCCGCGAGCATGTGCGGCATGCATACCGTCCACGTCATCGACTCCCATACCGGCGGCGAACCGACCCGGGTCGTGGTCTCCGGCCTGCCCGATCTCGGCCCCGGCCCGCTGACCGCGCAACGCGACCGCTTCCGTGCCGAATTCGACCCTTGGCGGCGGGCGATCGCCTGCGAGCCGCGCGGCTCCGACACGGTGGTCGGCGCGTTGTTGCTGCCGCCGCAGTCGGCGCACGCCTGCGCGGCGACGATCTTCTTCAACAACGTCGGCACGCTGGGCATGTGCGGCCACGGCACCATCGGCCTGGTGCGCACGTTGCAGTACCTGGGCCGGATCGAACCCGGGCAGCATTACATCGACACCCCGGTCGGCACGGTCGGCGCACGGCTGCACGAGGACGGACGGGTGTCGATCGACAACGTCGAAAGCTGGCGCCATGCCGCCGACGTGCGCCTGGACGTGCCCGGCTACGGCGAGGTGCGCGGCGACATCGCCTGGGGCGGCAATTGGTTCTTCATCGTCCGCATCGACCGCCCCATCGCGCTGACGCACGAGCCCGAACTGCGTGCTTACGCCGAGGCGATCCGGCGCGCGCTGGGCGCGCAGGGCGTGACCGGCGCCGACGGCGCCGAGATCGATCACATCGAGTTGGAGACGGCTTCGCCGACGCCGGGGCTGGACGGGCGAAACTACGTGCTGTGTCCGGGCCTGGCTTATGACCGCTCGCCCTGCGGCACCGGCACCAGCGCCAAGCTGGCCTGCCTGGCGGCCGACGGCAAGCTCGCGCCGGAGCAGGTGTGGCGCCAGGAAAGCCTCATCGGCAGCGTGTTCGAAGGCCGCTATCGCTCCGGCGAGCGCGGCGTATTGCCGACCATCACCGGCAGCGCTCACGTCACCGCGCTCGCGCAATTGCTGATCGACCCGAACGACCCCTTCGCCTGGGGCGTGGTGGCGCGCTGAACGATGGCCGCATACGACCTCATCGTCATCGGCGCCGGCATCGTCGGCACCGCTTGCGCCGAACGTGCGGCGGCCGAAGGCCTGCGGGTGGCGGTGGTCGAGCCGGGCCCGGTCGGCGGCGGCGCGACCGCGGCGGCGATGGGGCATCTGGTGGCGATGGACGACGACCCCGCCGAGCTGGCGTTGTCGCGCTATTCGCTGCAGCTGTGGCAGCGCTATGCCGGCTTGGCCGACGCCGAGTTCAGCCGTTGCGGCACGTTGTGGGTGGCGCGCACGGCGCGCGAGTACGACGGCATCGCCGCCAAGATCGCGCGCCTGGCTGCGGCCGGGGTGCAGGCCAGGCAGATCGATGCCGAAGAGCTGTATCGCCTGGAGCCTGCCCTGGCGCCGGGGTTGCGCGGCGGCATGCTGGTCGCCGACGAGGCGGTGGTCTACCCGCCGCGGGTCGCGCTGCACTTGCTCGAACGTGCCCGCGCCGGCGGCGCCGACTGTCGGCTCGGCCGGCGCGCATCGGCGCTCAGCGCGCGAGGCGTGCGCCTGGACGACGGCAGCGAGCTGACCGGGCCGGTGCTGGTCGCGACCGGCTGCGCCCTGCCGGAACTGCTGCCGCAGCTGCCGATGCGCGCGCGTAAGGGGCATCTGGTCATCACCGAGCGCTATCCCGGACGGGTGCGGCATCAGCTGCTGGAACTGGGCTATGCCGACAGCGCCCACGGCGACGCCGACAGCAGTGTCGCTTTCAACGTACAGCCGCGCCCGACCGGGCAATTGCTGATCGGTTCCTCGCGCGAGTTCGGCGTCGAAGGGCGCGAGGTGTCGTGGCCGATGTTGCAGCGCATGCTCGAGCGCGCCTTCGAGTACCTGCCGATGTTGCGCGAGCTGCAGGCCTTGCGGGTCTGGACCGGTTTTCGACCGACCACGCCCGACGGGCGGCCTTACATCGGCGCCGTCGCCGACCGCGCGCACACCTGGGTCGCGGCCGGGCACGAAGGGCTGGGCGTGACCACGGCGCTGGGCACCGCGCAGCTGCTGATCGATCAGATGCTCGGCCGCGCGCCGCAGATCGACATGGCGCCGTTTTCGCCCGCGAGGAGTCTGCGATGAGCGCCAAGCTATGGCTGTGGGTCAACCAGGTCGCGGTCGACGTACCGGCCGGAGCCAACGTCGCTGCGGCGGTGGCGCGCGCCGGCGCGCATTTCCGCCGCTCCTGCGGCGGCGAGCCGCGCGCGCCCTTGTGCGGGATGGGCGTCTGCTTCGAATGCCGGGTCGAAATCGACGGCGTCGCGCATCGGCGCGCCTGTCTGGTGCCGGCGCGCGAGGGCATGCGGGTGCGCTGCGATGACTGACGCGCACGACGTCCTCATCGACGTGCTGGTGGTCGGCGCCGGCCCGGCCGGACTGGCCGCGGCGCGCGCGGCCGCTTCGCACGGCGCCCAGGTCGCGCTGGTGGATCTGCAGGCGCGCGCCGGCGGCCAGGTATGGCGGCCGGACGTACAGCGCGGCATCGCGCCGGGGCTGCATCGCGCCTTGGCCGAACTGGAACGGGGCGTACCGGTGCAATGGCATCTGGCGACGCAGGCCTTCGCGTCCGCCCCGGGACGTTTGTTGATCGAGCAGGAACAGGGCCTGCACGAACTGCGGTATCGCAGCCTCGTCCTGGCCACCGGCGCGCGCGAGCTGCTGCTGCCGTTTCCGGGTTGGACGCTGCCCGGCGCGAGCGGCGCCGGCGCTCTGCAGGCGCTGGTCAAGCAAGGCTGGCCGATCGCCGGTCGGCGCGTACTGGTGGCCGGCAGCGGCCCGTTGTTGCTGGCGGCGGCGGCCACCTTGCGTGCGCACGGCGCGCAGGTGCTGGCGATCTGCGAACAGGCGCCGGCTGCGTCGGTGCGCGGTTTCGCCGCACGGCTGTGGCGCTGGCCGGCCAAGCTGGCGCAGGCTGCGGCGCTGCGCGCGCGCCTGGCCGGCGTCCCGTACCGCTGCGGCGCCTGGGTGCGCGCGGCCTATGGCGAGCGCAAGGTGAGCGAGGTCGAGATCGAAACGGCGCGCGGCGTGGAACGGATCGCTTGCGACCAGCTCGCGGTCGGATACGGTTTGGTGCCGAACCTGGAACTCGCGCGCCAGCTCGGCTGCGCGACGGTGCCGCACGGCCGCCACGCGGCCGTGCGAGTCGACGCGCGCCAGGCGACCAGCGTGGCCGGCGTGTACGCGGCCGGCGAGGCCTGCGGCATCGGCGGCATCGACTGCGCGCGCATCGAAGGCGCGATCGCCGGACATCACGCCGCCGGCTTCGACGATGCGGCCCGCGCCCTGTACCCGCGCCGGCAACGCGCTCGCGGCTTCGCGGCGTTGCTGCCGGCGCACTTCACGGTCCGCGACGAAGTGCGCGCCTGCGCCACCGCCGACACCCTGGTGTGCCGCTGCGAGGACGTACCGCTGGCGCGCCTGCAAGGCTGGGCCGACGCGCGCGCGGCCAAACTCGCCACGCGGTGCGGCATGGGCAGCTGCCAGGGCCGAATCTGCGGGGCGGCTTTGGCCGAATTGAACGCATATCCCGTCTCTTCGGACTCGGCTGCGGGCGCATCCCTCATGCGACCGCCGCTGTTTCCGACCCGGCTGGCCGAATTGGCCCAGGCCGGATTTTCTCCCGCCGACGCGTCGGCATCCGTTGCTTCCACTTCCATCGCATCGCAAGGATCGACTTCATGAGCAATGCCCCGTTCTGGCGCGGCGTCATCCCCGCCATCACCACGCCCTTCGCCGCCGACGGCACGATCGACCACGCCTTCCTCGCCCACCATGCGCGGACCATGATCCAGGCCGGTTGCATCGGCATCGTGCCGCTGGGCTCGCTAGGCGAAGCGGCGACGCTGAGCTTCGAAGACAAGTGCGCGATCCTGCGCACCCTGGTCGAGGCGCTCGAAGGCAAGGCGCCGGTGATCCCGGGCATCGCCGCGCTGTCCACCGACGAGGCGGTGCGGCTGGCGCGCGAAGCCGAGAAGATCGGTTGCGCCGGCCTGATGGTGCTGCCGCCGTACGTGTACTCGACCGACTGGCGCGAAATGAAAGCGCACGTGGAGGCGGTGATCCGCGCCACTTCGCTGCCGTGCATGCTCTACAACAACCCGATCGCCTACAGGACCGATTTCGTGCCTGAGCAGATCGCCGAACTCGCCGCCGAGCTGCCCAACCTGCAAGCGGTCAAGGAATCCTCGGCCGACGTTCGCCGCTTCGCCGCGATCCGCGCCCTGCTCGGCGAGCGCCTGGAGCTGCTGGTCGGCATGGACGACGCGATCGTCGAAGGCGTGGCGATGGGCGCGACCGGCTGGATCGCCGGCCTGGTCAACGCCTATCCGCACGAATCGGTACGCCTGTTCGAACTGGCCCGCGACGGCGGCGCGCGCGCGGCGCAGGAGCTGTACGCCTGGTTCCTGCCGCTGTTGCGTCTGGACACCGTGCCCAAGTTCGTACAACTGATCAAGCTGGTGCAGGAACAGGTCGGCTTGGGCAGCGAACGCGTGCGCGCGCCGCGCATGGCCCTGGAGGGCGCCGAGCGCGCCGCCGCGCTGGTGGTGATCGAGCGCGCTGCCGCCACCCGGCCGGTCCGCTGATGGACGCGCGCGCAGACGTCCTGCTGGAAGGCCGCTGGCAGCCTTCGCGCGACGGTGTCGGCGAGTTCCGTCCCACCGATCCCGCCACGGGCGAAGCGCTGGCGCCGACGTTCCCGGTGTCCGGCGCCGGCGACGCGCAGGCGGCGCTGGCCGCGGCCTGCGCGGTCGCCGACGAGTTGGCCGCGGCCGATCCGCAGCGCATCGCCGCCTTCCTCGACGGCTATGCCCAGGCGATCGAGGACGATGCGGCGGAGTTGGTCGCGCTGGCCCATCGCGAGACCGCCTTGCCGGTCGAGCCGCGTCTGGCCCAGGTCGAGCTGCCGCGCACCACCGGCCAGTTGCGACAGGCCGCACGCGCGGCGCGCGAGTACGCCTGGACCGAGCCGACCATCGATACCGTCGCCGGCTTGCGCTCGCATCTGGCGCCGTTGAACAAGCCGGTGCTGGTGTTCGGGCCGAACAATTTTCCGTTCGCCTTCAATGCGGTGGCCGGCAGCGATTTCGCTTCGGCGATCGCCGCGCGCAACCCGGTGATCGCCAAGCTGCATCCTTCGCATGCGGCGACCGGACGGCGCCTGGCGCAGCTAGCGCATCGCGCCTTGCTCGACGCCGGCCTGCCGGCGGCGTCGGTGCAGGCGCTGTACCAGCTTCGCCACACGGAAGGCCTGCGCCTGGCCGGCGACCCGCGGATGGGCGCGATCGCCTTCACCGGCGGCCGCGGTACCGGGCTGGCGCTGAAGGCGGCGGCGGACGCGGCCGGCGTGCCGTCCTATTTGGAGCTGTCCAGCCTCAACCCGGTGTTCCTGTTCGAAGGGGCGTTGCGGGCCCGCGGCGCGGCACTGGCGCAGGAGTTCGTGGGTTCGTGCACGCTCGGCGTCGGCCAGTTCTGCACCAACCCCGGCTTGCTGGTGGTGCCGCGGGGCGCGGCCGGCGACGCCTTCGTCGCGGCCGCGGCCGAGCGCATGGCCGCCGCGCCGGGAGGGGCGGTGTTCTCGCAGGGAGTGCGCGATCACTACCTGAGCGCCTTGGCGCAGTGGCGCAGTCTGGGCGCATCCGCGCTGGCGGGAGACGCGCCTGCCGATGGTCCCGGTTATCGAGTGCGTCCGGCGCTGTTCTGCATCGACGCAGCGCAATTCCTGACGAAGCCTGGACTACAGACCGAGGCATTCGGCCCGGCGAGCCTGATCGTGCGCACGGCCGATGTCGCCGAAGCGGTCGCGGTGATCGGCGCGCTCGACGGCCAGCTCACCGGCACCCTCTACGCGGACGCCGAAGATCGCGCCGCGCGCGACGCGGTCGCGGCGGCGCTGCGGCCGAAGGTGGGGCGCCTGATCGGCGGCCGCATGCCGACCGGAGTCGCAGTGAGCGCGGCGATGAACCACGGCGGACCGTACCCGAGCACCGGTCACCCCGGTTTCACCGCGGTCGGTCTGCCGGCGGCGATCCGGCGTTTCGCTGCGCTGCATTGCTACGACCACATCGACGACGGACATCTGCCGGTCGAACTTCGCGATCGCGGCCCGGCTGGAATGATGCGCAAGATCGACGGACACTGGACCGCCTCGGCGGTGGGAGAATCGGCATGAGCCAGATCGGCGGTTTGACCCTGGAGCAGGCGCGGGCGCAACTGGCGCCGTGGAGCGAACGTGCGCCGGCGATCGGCGCCGCCGAATACCAGCAGCGCATCGAGCGCGCCCGCGCGCTGATGCGCGCACAAGGGCGCGATGCGCTGCTGATCGGCGCAGGCACCTCGCTGCGCTACTTCGCCGGTGTGCCCTGGGGCGCGAGCGAGCGCCTGGTGGCGCTGCTGCTGACGCTGGACGGCGATCCGGTGCTGATCGCGCCGGGGTTCGAAGCCGGTTCGCTGTCGCACGTGCTGCACATCCCGGCGCAGCCGCGGTTGTGGGAGGAACACGAAGACCCTCATGCGCTGGTCGCGACGACCTTGCGCGAGCGCGGCGCGAGCCGGCTGGCGCTGGACCCCGGCGCGGCGTTCGCGATCTACGCCGGCCTGCGCGCGGCGGCGCCGAACCTGGACATCGCCGACGCGACGGCGATCGTCGACGGGTGCCGCGCGCGCAAATCGCCGGCCGAGTTGGCGCTGATGTACCAGGCGACGGCGATGACCCTGCAGGTACAGCGGCTCGCCGCCGGCCTGGCCGAGGAAGGCGTGACCACCACGGTGCTGCGCCGCTTCATCGACGAGGCCCATCGCGCGCTCGGCGCCGACAACGGCTCGACCTTCTGCATCGTCCAGTTCGGCGAGGCCACCGCGTACCCGCACGGCATCCCCGGCGAGCAAAGCCTGCGCGAGGGCGAATTGGTGCTGATCGACACCGGCTGCGCGGTGCAGGGCTATCAGTCCGACATCACCCGCACCTACATCTGCGGCCGCGCCGACGCCGAGCAGACCCGGATCTGGGAACTGGAACGCGAAGCGCAGGCGGCGGCCTTCGCCGCGGTCCGCCCCGGGGTCAGCGGCGAAGCGGTCGACCGCGCCGCCCGCCAGGTGCTGGAGCGCGCCGGCCTGGGCCCGGACTACCGCCTGCCGGGCCTGCCGCACCGCACCGGCCACGGCTGCGGCATGAGCGTGCACGAGGCGCCCTACCTGGTGCGCGGCAATACGCTGGGCCTGGAAAGCGGCAATTGCTGCTCCAACGAGCCGATGATCGTGGTGCCGAACCGCTTCGGGGTCCGGCTGGAGGACCATTTCCATGTCACCGAGGACGGCGCGCGCTGGTTCACCCAGCCTTCGCCGGCGATCGACCGGCCGTTCGCGGACTGAGCCGGAGCGCCGCGGCTGCGGCGGGCGTTTCCGGCCCGCGCGCGCCGCGCGCTGCGTAGGGACACTGCAGGCCCACCCGCGCTGCCTACGGGGCGGACACTTCAGGCACACTCGCGCTGCGCGCGGGGCAGACACTTCAGGCACATCCGCGCTGCGCGCGGATGAAGCATGATCCACGCTTCCGTGTCCCGCTATCGAGTCCCGCGATGACCCCGAGCCGCCCCCGCTACCTGCGCGCCTCCCGCGCTGCGTTTACCGTCGCCCTGTCGCTCGCGCTGGGCGCGTTGCCGGCGTTCGCCGCCGAGCCCGCTGCCGAGTCCGTCGCCGCGCAGCGCAGCGAAGACGCGGTCGGCGCACGCTTCAAGGCGCTGTACACCCGCGAATGGAAATGGCGCCAGGCCCAGTTCGCCGGCGGCGACGACGAAGACGTGCAGGGCCAGCCCTCGGACAAGCTGCCCAAGGTCGACCCGGCCAGCCAGGCCGCGCGCGAGCGCTACTGGGCGCAGGTGATGGAGGAACTGGACGCGATCGACAAGTCGCAGCTGCGCGGCGAGGACCCGGTCAACTACGAGGTGTTCCGCCAGCAGATCCAGAGCCTGCTCGCCAACCAGCGCCTGCGCAGCTGGGAAATGCCGTTCAACAGCGACAGCGCGTTTTGGACCAACCTGGGCTTCACCGCGCGCCGGCCGATCCGCGACGCCGAAGGCTATCGCCGCTACCTCGGCCAGTTGCGCGACATCCCGCGCTACTTCGACGAACAGATCGCCAACATGCGCGCCGGGCTCGACCGCGGCTACAGCGTGCCGCGCGCGACCCTGGGCGGGCGCGACGTCTCGATCAAGGAAGTGCTGGACGCCAAGCTTGAGGACAACCTGTTCTACACCCCGTTCAAGCAGATGCCGGCCAACCTGCCGGCGGCGGAACAGGCGCGGCTGCGCGCCGAGGCCGCGCGCGCGATCGACGAGGCGGTCTTGCCGGCGTATCGCAAGCTGCTCGCGTTCATGCGCGAGGAATACATGACCCGCGCACGCACCACCCTGGCCGCCGAGGCCCTGCCCGACGGCGAGGCGCTGTACCGGGCGAAGATCCGCGAATACACCACGCTCGACCTGGCGCCGGCGCAGATCCACGAGATCGGCCTGGCCGAAGTGGCCAAGATCCGCGCGCAGATGGACCAGACCATCGCCAAGACCGGCTTCAAGGGCAGTTTCGCCGAATTCCTGCACTACCTGCGCACCGACCCCAAGTTCTATCCCAAGACCGGCGACGAGCTGCTGATGCGCGCGTCGTGGCTGGCCAAGCGCGTCGACGGACAGATCGGCGAGCTCATCGGTCTGTTGCCGCGCCAGCGTTTCGCGATCAAGCCGGTGCCGCCGGACCTGGCGCCGTTCTACACCGCCGGCCGCGGCGGCCGCGATGTGTACTTGCTCAATACCTACGACCTGCCGTCGCGGCCCTTGTTCAACCTGGCCGCGTTGACCCTGCACGAATCGGCGCCGGGGCATTCGCTGCAGACCTCGCTGGCCGCCGAACACGAGGGCCTGCCGGACTTCCGCCGCTACACCTATATCTCCGCCTATGGCGAGGGCTGGGCGCTGTATTCGGAGAAGCTCGGCATCGAGATGAACCTGTACGACACGCCGTACGATTACTTCGGCTATCTGACCTACCAGATGTGGCGGGCCAGCCGGCTGGTGGTCGATACCGGCGTGCACCACCTGGGCTGGAGCCGCGAGCGCGCCCAGGCCTTCCTGCGCGACAACACCGCGCTCAGCGAGCACGAGATCCAGACCGAAGTCGACCGTTACATCGGCTGGCCGGGACAGGCCTTGTCGTACTACCTCGGGCAGATGAGCATCGAGCGCTCGCGGGCCAAGGCCGAGCAGGCGCTGGGCCGGGATTTCGACATCCGCGCCTTCCACGACGCGATCCTGGCCCTGGGCTCGGTACCGTTGCCGGTGCTGGAGCAGCGGGTGGACCGGTTCATCGTCGAGAGCCGCGAGAAGGCGGCGGCGAAGCAGGCCAAGGCGGCCGGTGCGGACAGCGGCAAGGCGGGAGCCGGCGGCGGCAGGCGCTGATCGTCGGCGGCGTTCCCCCTCCCTTTGAAAAAGGGCGCGGGGGACGGGCTTCTGGTGCCATCGGGCCGCGCGCCCGCTCGACGCGCGCGGGCCGCGGAACAGCATGTGTCGCACTCTCCTGGCCGCGGCTTGCGGGCGCAGACATCCCCGCGCCGCGCCGTTCCTGCACGCGCTCTTGGCCGGCATTCGGCGAATGCCGTAGGCGATGTTTGCTGCGCGCGTCCCGGGGGCGCGACTCACGCCGCTCCTACCCCCGCAAGCGTGCTCAGCGCGCGTCGTCCGGCGCCGGCAAGCCCCAGTTGCGCCACAGCGCCCGGTACTGCGCTTGCGGCAACAGCGCGAACACCGGGCGCGACTGCGGTCGCAGCCAGGCCAGCAGTTCGCTCATGCGGTCGGGGTCCATTGCGGTGCAGCCGGCGGTGGCCTCGCCGGGGGCCTTCCACAGATGGGCGAAGATGCAGCTGCCGGCGCCGCGCGCGCCGTCGGCGTTGTGTTCGATCACGAAGCCCTGGCGATAGCGTTGGTCGCCGTCGGCGTGCAGGTCGCGGCGCATCGGTTCGGTCGAACCGGCGACCGCGGCGGCGCCGACCTCGCGTGCGTCGACGATGCGGTTGTACAGCGGCGAATCGGCGACATCGATGCAGTAGTCCGACACCGTCATCGCGCTGTAGGGCAGGGCGGTGGCGGCGTGTTCGGCGTAGCCGAAGGCGGTGCCGATGCGGAACAGGCCGGCCGGGGCGCGGCCGTCGCCCTCGCGCTTGACCGGGCCCGGTTCGCCGGCCGGCACTTGGTGCAGGCCGCGGCCCCAGGCCGAGCCGGCGCGGCCGACGGTGACCGCGGTGGCATCGCCGACCGCGCGCCAGCCGGCGCCGTCGCGTTCATAGCGTTGCAGGCGGCCGCCGCTGGCGTTCCAGTCGGCGGTCACCACCAGCACCAACTGCTGCGCCTGCTCCGGACCCGGGCCGGCGCGGTCGCCGCGGGTGGCGCAGGCGGCGGCCATCAGCGCCGAGGCGACGACAACGAGTGCGCGCAGACGGGCGCGGGAACGGGGCGGCAGGTCGGGCATGGCGGGTCCTCGCGGAACATCGGGGCAGTCGTCGCTCGGGGTGGGGCGGCCCGGATCGGGCGCATCGGATCGGGCGTACTCAATCGAGCATCACGTATCGAGCGTACCCGAACCGGGCGAGGCGGGACCGGCAGCGTCCGAACCGGCCGGCGAAGCCTGGCGCGTCGGCGCCGAACGGCGGCGTCCGTCGAGGCGGATGCCCTTCGCCCCGGACGCGCCGGTGCCAGTCGCCTCCGCTTCCCGGCCGGCCGCGCCGTCGCGCGCTCCGCGACCCGCCCCGGGGCTCAGGTGTCGAGCATGTCCTGGATCCGCTCGGCGCTGCTGTCGAGCTGACTGAGCCGGCCCTGCCCGTGCTCGCACAGCAGGATGAAGATCAGGTCGAGCAACTGCTGCAGCGCCGATTGGTACAGCAACGGCTCGATATGCGCGCGTTCGTCGTGGGCCGAAACCAGCAACGCGTAATCGGCGTGGGCGCGCAGCGGGTTGGGCGTGTGCCGGGTCACCGACACTACCTTGCCGCCGGTCGCGGCGAAGCTGCGCGCCAGGTGGCAGAGCACGGTCTGCTTGCCGAACTCGGAAAACACCAGCAGCACGTCCTGGGCGTTGGCGCTGGCGGTGCTGGCGGTCATCAGCACCGGATCGAAATGGTGCACGCCGAGGATGCCGATCATCGCCAGCTTCAGCGCCAGCGCGCGTGCCGGGATGCCGTCCTCGCCCAGGCCGATGATGAACACCCGGCGCGCGTTCTGCACCGCCTCGGCGATGGCTTCGATGCGCTCGGGCGGGTTGATCAGCCGGGTCTCTTCCTCGGCGCGGGTCTTGGCGTGCCACAGGCGTTCGGCCAGGGCAACGTGCGGATCGGTATCGATGGCCTCGGCCACCGCGCCTTCGTCCTGGGCGTCGCCGCGCGCCACCGCCTCGCCGATCGAGTACTTGAGGTCGGGGTAGCCCTTGAAGCCGAGCTTCTGGCTGAACTTGACCACGCTCGACTGGCTGATGCCCAGCGCGTTGGCCAGCTGCTGCGAGGAATAGTCGCGCAGCAGGTGCGCGTTCTCCAGCAGGTAATCGGCGATCCGGCGTTCGATCGCCGACATCTGGTCGCGTTCGGAGCGGATCTTGAGCAAGGGCGACATCGGCGGGTCCGGTCCTGTGCAGCGGTCCTGTTCGGCGGTACGGGCGAAGCGGGGGCCGGCGGCCAGCCCCGGCGGAGTCAGGCCGGCAACGGCTCCAACCCGCGGATCTCGCGGATGCCCAGCCCGGGCGCGTCGGTGACGGTGATCTCCGACTCGTTGAAGATAACCCCGCCGTCGACAGGATTGAATGCGCACAGCGAGGGACCGTCCAGGTCGACCTTGGTGATCACATTGGCCTTGGCCACCGCCAGGTGGACGGCGGCGGCGACGCTGATGCTGGTCTCGATCATGCAGCCGATCATGCAGTCGACGCCGTACATCGCCGCGATGTCGGCGATCTGGATCGCCTTGGACAAGCCGCCGGTCTTCATCAGCTTGATGTTGATGATGTCCGCCGCGCGCATCCGGATCAGGTCGATGACCTCGGCCGGGCCGAACACGCTCTCGTCGGCCATGATCGGGGTGTGGACCCGGTCGGTCACGTACTTCATCCCGTCCAGGTCCTGGGCCTTGACCGGTTGCTCGACCAGTTCGAGACGCACGCCCGCATCTTCCAGGGTCTGGAGCGCGTACACCGCCTGCTTGGCGGTCCAGCCCTGGTTGGCGTCCAGGCGCAGCAGGGCGCGGCCTTCGACCGCGGCGTAGATCGCCTTGACCCGCTCGATGTCGACGCCGATGTCCTTGCCGACCTTGATCTTCAGCGACTCGAAGCCGCGGTCGCAGGCGGCGATCGAGTCGGCGACCATTTTCTCGATGTAGTCGACGCTGATGGTGATGTCGGTGGTGATGACCGGATCGCCGCCGCCGAGCATCTTGTACAACGGCGCGCCGTAGAGTTGGCCGAACAGGTCGTAGACCGCGATCTCGACCGCGGCCTTGGCGCTGGAGTTCTTCTCGATCGCGCCCTGGATCAGGCCGGTGATGCGGTTGAGGTTGGCGATCTCCTGGCCGATCAGGCGCGGCGAGATGAACTTGCGGATCGCCTCGACGATCGAGCCGTGGGTGTCGCCGGTGATCACCGCCGTCGCCGGCGCCTCGCCGTAGCCGATATGGCCGGTGTCGGTATGGATGGTCACGACGATGTCCTCGACCGTATCGACGGTGCGCAATGCGGTCTTGAACGGCGTCTTGAGCGGTACCCGCAGCATGCCGAATCGGATGTCGGTGATCTTCATGTGGTCGATGGTCTGGACTGGTTCGTCGGTCGGAGAAGAGAGGAGAGGCGCGCGAGCGGCGGAAAGTTCACTATCCGGGCGCGCACGAAGGCGTGAAGCCGGGCCGGCGCGGGGCGCGGCGGGCGTGCGGGGCGGCTCGTCCTGAGCGCGGGCGCAGGCTCATGGACGGATCCGCTGGATGCTGGTGATGCGGTCCACGGTAGGTTGTTCGCGATCGAACAGCAGCGGCACCAGCGGCGTCACCGACACGCCGTTGAGCCGCACCCGGGCCAGTTCGCCGGTGCGGTCGCGGAAGGTGATGCCGGTGGTGTCGTGGATCACGTAGGGCCAGCCGTCCTGGTGGCCGACCACCATCATCACGTGGCCGGGGATGTAGATCAGGTCGCCTACCTGCAACGTCTTGAGCAGCGCCAGGCGGTCGTCGTGGCCGAGGTCGTCGGCCAGGTCGATGCGGTTCAGCGCGGGGCTGACCGCCTGGTCGCGGGTGTTGCGCGGCAGCTGCACGCCGAAGCTGCGGTAGATCTCCGACACGAAGCCGCTGCAGTCGCGAGTGTTGTAGGAGTGGCCCCAGCCGTAACGCTCGCCGAAGAACTTGAAGCCTTGCCGGACCAGGTGGGCCTGAGTCAGCGGCAAGTAGTCGGACGCGGTGTCGGCGGTGCGCGGCAGCAGGGCGGGGGAAAACTTCAGCCGGCCGGCGTCGTCGCGATACGGAAGCTCGATCACATGCGAAGCGTAATGGTGTTGGCCGTTGACCTCGCGTTGCGCCGGCCAGTCGGCCAGCCACGGCACGCGCACGCCCATCTCCAGTTGCACGTCGGACACGCCGGGCTGCTCGGGCGTGTGCACGGTGCGGGCGGTGGCGCCGGTGACGATGCGGTACGGGGTCTTGCGCACATAGGCGAAGATCTCGCCGGCCTCGCCCTCGGCGATGCGGTCCTTCTCGACCCAGGCCGCATACAGTTCGCTGACCACGAACCAGTACCGGCCGTCCGCGCTTTCGTGCACGATCGCCACCGGCGTGCCGGGGAACAGCGCGCTTTCCTGGAATCGGTCGATGTCGGTGTCGCCGCGGCTGGTGAACACCCGCAGCCGGGTCGGGAAGGTGCGCAGATCGGCGCGGCGCACCACCATGCCGTAGCGGCGCGGTTGCTGCGCCGGGATCGCGTCCAGCGCCAGGCCGTCGCTCAGCGCCTGCAGCGTCGCCGCGGGCACGGCGTCGCCGCGTTCGTCGTACAGGGTCTCCTCGCGCGGTTGCGACAGGGCCTGGATCCAGGCCCGCACCTGTTCGCGCGGCAGCCGTGCCGGCAGCTGTTCGATGTCGTGCACCGAAGGGTCGAGTTCGCGCAGGCGCCGGTTCTGCGCGGCGATCGCGGCGCGGTCGAGGATGGGGGTATCGGGATGGGTCTGCTGGCGGACCCAGTAGTCGGCGTTCAATTGCCCCTCCTCGATGCCGATCACGCCGGTCGCCGGCGGCCGCGCCTGCGCGGTCAGGCCCAGCGTCAGGGCGACGGCGAGGGTGCCGCTCCACAGCGCGGCGGTGCGACGGGCGCCTGACGGGCGGCCGGCGGGTGGCTGGCGGAAAGCGCTACGCATCGCTGCATGCTCCGGGTGCGCCGGATCGGTCCGGACGCCTGCTCGGCCCGATGCCGGTCGTCCGGCACCGACCCGTAACGCCAACCGTGCGCGCCGGGTCGATCCGAGAATACATATTTCCAGGCGTGAATAGATAGAGAATATTTTATTGACCACGCCCACCGCCCATGTTACACAGCCATGAACCGATGGCCCCCGCGTGGGTGACACCAGGTATGGATCCCGTGACTGACCTGCTGTTTATCGCTCCCCGCGCGAGGGCCATCGCTTTGCCTGCGCGGCGCAGCCGTTCGGCTGCGCTGGCCCTGGGGCTGGCGTTCGCGTTGCCGGCGGCGCTGGTGCTGGACCTGATCGTGCCTGCCTGGGCAGCGCAGAGCGAGGCCGGCGCCGATGCCGCCGCCTCGGCTTCGCGCCAGGCCGAGCAAGCCCTGGCCGCGATCCGCGCCCTGATCGACGGCGGCGACTTCCGCGACGCCGCGGCGCGCATCGAACGCTCGCTCAGCCTGCCTGGGCTCAGCCCCAAGCTGCGCCGGGCGATCGCCTTCGAACGCGAGCGCATGCGCCGCATCCGCCTGGATTTCAGCCTCGACCGCGAGCAGGCCCAGGCCAAGTTGCGCACTCAGATTCCCGACCTGCGCGGCGAGGAATTCGCCGCCTGGGACCGCGCCGGCTTGCTCGAGCACCAGGTCATCGACGGCGACAAGCGTTACTTCCAGCGCGCCCCGTCGAACCTGTTCCGGCTCAGCGACGAGGCGCTGAAGCGGCGCCGCGCGGACGCCAAGCCGCTCAGCGTGGGGCCGATGGAGCGGCTCAACCCGCATCATGCCGAGGTCCGCGACGCCGCGCTGGAGCGCGGTTACGGCGCGCCGCGGCGGGTGCGCATCACCCACTCGCTGACCGTCGCCGCCGATGCGGTGCCGGCCGGGCAGCGCCTGCGCGCCTGGCTGCCGTACCCGCGCGCGATCGCGCACCAGCAAGAGGCGATCGACTTCCTCGCCAGCGTCCCGGCGCAGCACCGCATCGCGCCGGAGTCGGCGTCGCAGCGCACGGTCTATCTGGAACAGGTCGCGCACGCCGGCCGGCCGACCCGGTTCGAAGTCCGCTACGAACTCACCGTCTACGGTCAGTACCGGGCGATCGACCCGGACAACGTGATCGCCGCGCCGGTCGACGACGAGACCCGGCCGCATCTGGGCGAACGCCTGCCGCACGAGGCCCATACCGAGGCGCTGCGCAAGTTCTCGCGCGAGGTCGTCGGCGACGAGACCCGGCCGTACTACATCGCCAAGAAACTCTACGCCGCCGTGGACCGCATTCCCTGGGCCGGCGCGCGCGAGTACTCGACGATCTCCAACATCTCCGACTACGCCCTGCACGCCGGCCATGCCGACTGCGGCCAGCAGACGTTGCTGCTGATGGCGCTGCTGCGGCTCAACGGCATCCCCGCGCGCTGGCAGTCCGGCTGGGTGTTCGGCGACGACGGCTACACCAACATGCACGACTGGGCCTGGATGTACCTGGCGCCGTACGGCTGGGTGCCGGTGGACGTGACCACCGGGCGCTTCGACAGCGCCGATCCGCAATTGGCCGATTTCTACTTCGGCGGCCTGGACGCGTACCGGGTGGCCTACAACGACGATTACGGCCGCGAGTTCGTTCCGGCCAAGACGCACGAACGCTCCGAAACCGTGGATTCGCAACGGGGCGAGGTCGAGTGGGAAGGGGGAAATCTCTACTTCGACCAGTGGGACTACGACTACCAAGCGCAGGTGCTGCCCGCAACGAAGTAAGCCCGCGGCCCGCGTCAACCATTGAGGGGAGGAAGTGCGGTGATGAAAGGCAAGACCTTGGTCAGAACCGGTTTGAGCATGGCGATGGGGATCTGCCTTGCTTCGATGGCGCTGCCGGCGCTGGCGGCCAACACCGACGGCTCGCTCGCCGGTCGGGTGGACGCCGGCGCCGAAGTCACGGTGCACAATCCGGAAACCGGATTCACCCGCACGGTACGCGCCGACGCGGACGGCAACTACCGCTTCCCGTTCCTGCCGATCGGCACTTACAAGCTGCAGGCGAGCAAGGGCGGCGCGCCCGTCGGCGAGGCGGTCGAGGTGGTGGTCAGCCTGGGCAACGAGGCCAACATCAACCTCGGCGATGCCACCAACCTGGGCGCAGTGCAAGTGATCGGCTCGCGCGTCATCACGCCGGTCGACGTGCGTTCGACCGAATCGGCGACCAACGTCACCAAGGCCGAACTCGAACGCGTGCCGGTCGGCCGCGACGCCCAATCGGTGGCCTTGCTCGCTCCGGGCGTGATCCAGGGACAGTACGGCGGCGCCTCGTTCGGCGGTTCGTCGGTGTCGGAAAACGCGGTCTACATCAACGGCCTCAACGTCACCGACTTCTACAAGCGGGTCGGCTTCTCCTCGGTGCCGTTCGGCTTCTTCAAGGAGTTCCAGGTCAAGACCGGCGGCTACTCGGTCGAATTCGGCCGCACCACCGGCGGCGTGATCAACGCGGTCACCCAATCGGGCACCAACGAGTTCAAGTTCGGCACCGAGTTGGTGTGGGAGCCGTCCTCGCTGCAGTCCGAGGGCAAGAACCACTACGACGCCGACGGCAATCCCTACCGGGTGGCCAGCCGCGACCAGTACGATCGCACCAATCTCAACGTCTACGCGTCCGGCCCCATCGTCAAGGACAAGCTGTTCTTCTACGCGATGTACGAGTTCCGCGACTACCGGCCGGAGAGCACCAACGATGCCGGCAGCACCTTCTTCAAGGGCAAGTCGGACAAGGGTTTCTGGGGCACCAAGCTGGACTGGCAGATCAACGACAGCCACTTGTTGGAGTTCCTGGCCTTCTCGGACAAAAACGAGACCACCACCGACAACTATCGCTACGACTTCGCCGCCGGTCAGCGCGGTACGCGCACCAACACCCAGTTCAGCGAGGGCGGCGGGGTCAACTGGGCGCTGACCTATACCGGCTATCTGACCGACACGTTCTCGGTCAAGGCGCTGTACGGCGAGAACAAGCGCGACCGCATCCAGACCAGCGTCAACGACGTGCAGTGCGATGCGGTCCAGGACCGCCGCCGGGCCGGCTTGCCGCAGATCGGCTGCGTGTCCTCGGCCCAGATCGAGAAGGGCCAGGACCAGCGCGAAGCGGCGCGACTGGACTTCGAATGGCAGGTCGGCGACCACCTGCTGCGCTTCGGCCTGGACCGCGAGGTCAATACCTCCGACAACGAGAGCTTCTATCCGGGCCCGACCCGCCGCTACTACCAGATCTATCCGACCCTGCCGGGCACCCGGCTGGAGAACGGCGGCATCGTCCCGGCCGGCGTCAACGCCTACGTGCGTGCGCGCCAGCAGGAGGTCAGCGGCAGCTTCGAGTCGATCAACAGCGCCTACTACATCGAGGACAACTGGCAGGTCACGCCGAACCTGATGCTCAACGCCGGCCTGCGCCTGGAGGCGTTCGACAACAAGAACGGCGAGGGCAACACCTACATCAAGATCGACGACATGCTGGCGCCGCGCCTGGGCTTCTCCTGGGACTTCCGCGGCGACGGCCGTTCCAAGCTGTTCGGCAACGTCGGCCGCTACTTCCTGCCGATCGTCAATCAGATCAACGTCAAGCAGGCCGGCGCTTTCCTCGACGAGCGCACCTTCTACGTGTTCAACGGCCTGGAGTCGTTCCAGTACAACGGCGCCACCTACCAGCGCCCGGTGCTCGGCGCTCAGATCGGACCGGTCGACAACAGCCAGGGCGACGGCACGGTCGGCGACCTGCGCAGCGAGGTCGACGCCGACATCGACCCGGTCTACCAGGACGAGCTGATCCTGGGCTTCCAGTCGATGCTCGACGAAACCTGGTCGTGGGGCGTGCGCGGCATCTACCGCCGCTTGCACAACGCCATCGACGACATGAACCTGACCTCGAACGGCATCCTCTGCGGCGGCGAGCCCGGCAGTATCGGCTACATCATGGGCAACCCGGGCAAGACCGCGACGGTCTATACCGACACCAACTGCGACGGGGTCAACGATGGTTACGTCAACATCGACACCTCGCGCGCCGGCTGGGCGCTGTACGACGCCGACGGCAACTACGTCGGCGACCGCGGTTGGGTCAAGCCCAAGCGCACCTATCGCGCGCTGGAGTTCATGCTCGACCGCGCCTGGGACGACAAGTGGGCGTTCAACGCCTCCTACACCTGGTCCAAGAGCGAAGGCAATGCCGAAGGCCCGTCGAACTCCGACTTCGGCTTCGACAACACCGGGCGCACCGAGTCCTTCGACGACCCGTTCGTGAACTTGAACGGCGACGGCCCGCTGCCCAACGACCGCCGCCACCAGATCAAGCTGCGCGGCGCCTATGCCATCGACGACCACTGGTCGATCGGCGCCACCCTCAACGCCCAGTCGGGCCGCCCGATCAACGCCTTCGGCAAGGGCAATCCCTTCGACGGCACCAGTTACCACAGCTTCTATGTCTGCGTGTCCAACTGCCAGGCCGACTTCGACCAGCGCGTCTACCAACTGCGCCGGCGCGGTTCCGGCGGCGACCTGCCGTGGACCTTCGACGTGGGCGCCAGCGTGACCTACCAGCGCTCGTTCGGCGCCGCCGACCTGAGGGTCAAGTTCGCGGTCTACAACCTGTTCAACCAGCAGCGGGTGATGGAGGTCGACGACGAATTCGAAAGCGGCATCGGCGTGCGCAACGAGTTCTACCGCTTCGGCACCGGCTATCAGTCGCCGCGCTACGCGCAATTGACGGTGTCCCTGGACTTCTGATCCTCCGGACCCCTTTGGCGGCGCAGGAACGGGCCGCCCTCTCTCTTCGTTCAGGACCGTTCCGATGCGACGCCTACGACTCCCGCGCGCAGTCCTGCTTTTTATTGGCCTGTTGGCGGCGCCGGCGTTCGCTGCCTCGACGTCTGCCGCCGGCGACGGCGCGACCGCGGCCGAGCTCGATCGCATCGTCGACGGCATCCGTGCCCGCTACCGCTTGCCCGGCGTGGCGGTGGCGGTCGTCGAGGACGGACGAGCGAGCTACCGGCGCACGGCCGGCGTGCTGGCGCTGGGCGAGGGCGCTGCGGTCGGCCCGGGCAGCCTGTTCAAGATCGCTTCCAACACCAAGGCCATGACCGCCGCGGCGCTGGCGCGGCTGGTGGATGCCGGCAAGCTGCGTTGGGACGACCCGGTCGCGCGCTATCTGCCGCAGTTCCGCATGAGCGAGGACTGGGTCACGCGCGAGTTCCAGGTCCGCGATCTGTTGATCCACAACAGCGGTCTGCGCGCGGGTGCCGGCGACCTGATGCTGTGGCCGGAGCCCAATGCCTACACGCGCGCCGACATCCTGCACGGCCTGCGCTATCTGCGACCGCAGCACAGCTTCCGCTCGCGTTACGCCTACGACAATCTGCTCTACATCGTCGCCGGCGAGGTCGCCGCGGTCGCGGCGGGCGCGCCCTACGAAGTGGCGTTGCAACGCGAGGTGTTCGAACCGTTGGGCATGCGCGGTTGCCGTGTCGGCTCATGGACGCCGGGCGCCGGCGACGAGCTGGCCCAGCCGCATGCGCGGCGCGGCGATCGCTATGTGGTGGTGCGCCGCGACGGCGCCGCGATTCCGGCCAGCACCATGGACCCGGCCGGCGGGGTGCGCTGCGGTCTCGACGACATGGTGCGCTGGCTGCAGGCCTGGCTGGACCCCGAGCGCCGCGGCGCCGACGGTAAGCCCTGGTTGTCGGCCGAGCAGCGCCGCGCGGTGTGGGCGGCGCAGATGCCGATGCCGGTCTCGGCGCGCCAGCGCGACTGGTCGCGGAGCCGCTTTTCCGCCTACGGCTACGGCTGGCGGCTCGGCGACGTGCACGGCGAGTTCAAGGTCTCGCATACCGGCACTCTGATGGGCATGTACTCGCTGGTGGCGATGCTGCCGGACCGGCGCGCCGGTTACGTGGTGCTGATCAACGGCGATGCGGGCGATGCGCGCAGCGTATTCGATCAGGTGCTCAGCGAGCGCTACGCGCCGCCGCCGCAACCGCGCGACTGGACGCAATATGCGGCTGAGATCGCGCGCGAGGAGGCTGCGCCCGCGTCCCGCCGCGCCCCTGACACCTCGGCCCGGACGGCTGCGCGCCGCGCGGCGCTGGCGCCATGGCTGGGCCGGTACCGCGACCCCTGGTTCGGCGAAGCCTCGGTGTGCGCCCAGGGCGATACGGTGAGATTCGTCGCAGGCAAGTCCCCGCTGCTCAGCGGTAAGATCCAGCAAGTCGGCGGGCGGTGGCTGGTCGACTGGGACGCGGACGAGGTCGATGTCGAAGCCTGGCTCGATTTCGCCCGCGCACCGGACGGCGGCATCACCCTCGGCATGAGCAAGGTCGACCCGGATGCGGACTTCAGCTACGACTACGAGGACTTGGCGTTCGCGCGTATCGGCGATTGCGGTTGAGGCCTGTGCGTTGCTGGTGCTGATCGGTTGCGTGACCGCGGTGCGCTCGCCGCAGGCGCAGCGGACGGCGGCCGCGCCGACGGTATCGCCGGCGACCGATGCGGCATCCGCCGGCCTGATCGAGATCCGCCGGCTGGTGCCCGACCTGTCGCTGGACATCCGCTACGCCGGCGCCGACAACTTCGTCGGCCGACCGGTCACGGGTTACGAGGCGCCGGCCTGCTATCTGCATGCGCGCGCCGCGCAGGCCCTGGCGCGGGTCGAGCGCAGCTTGCGCGGGCAAGGTCTGCGGCTGCGCGTTTACGACTGCTACCGGCCGGTGCGAGCGGTTCGCGATTTCGTCGCGTGGGCAGGCGATCTCGGCGACCAGAGCGGCAAATCCGAATACTATCCGCACCTGGACAAGAGCGCGCTGCTGGGCGACTACATCTCGCCGACCTCCGGCCACAGCCGCGGCGCGACCGTGGACCTGACCCTGCTTGCGTCGCGTGCCGGGCGCTATGCGCCCTTGGACATGGGCACCGGCTTCGACTTCTTCGATCCGGCGGCGAACACCGATTCGCCGCAGGCGAGCCCGGAGCAACGCGCCAATCGGGACCGCTTGCGCCAGGCCATGGCCGCCGAAGGCTTCGAGAACTACCCGCTGGAGTGGTGGCATTACACCTACCGCCCCGAACCGACCCCACGGACCGCGTTCGATTTTCCGGTGCGCTAGCGGACGGCTGTAGGAGCGGCGCGAGCCGCGACCACCGCAGCGGTGCGATGCCAGGTACGTTCCCGAAGCCCGGCTTTCCGGTTGTGTGGTTGCCGATCGCTCGCGGATCAGGGCTTCGGCCGGCTTCGCTCGCATACCTCGCTGCGGCTGTCGCGGCTCACGCCGCTCCTACAGGGGCGGCGGCTTTTGTAGGAGCGGCGTAAGCCGCGACCACCGAAGCGGTGCGATACCACGCATGCTTCCGAAGCCCGGCTGCCTGGTGATCGAACGCTAGTGGATCGGTGCATCGGGCAGGTACAGCTCGGCGATCTTCAGCGCCAGCCGGTAAGGCTCGGGCTCGTTGCGGTTGCTCAACACCGCCACGCTGAGCCGGCGCTGCGGCCAGCGCACGAACACGTTGCGGAAGCCGATCGATTCGCCGGAATGCCACAGCGTCTCGCCGGTGATGCGCCAGCCGTAGCCGTATTCGACTTCGGCCTGGTCGGTCGGCGTGTGCGGCGCGAAGGCCAGCCGGCGCGAAGCCGCGCTGAGCAGACGGTCGTCGTACAGCGCCGCGTCCCACCGGGCCAGGTCGTCGATCGAGGCGTAGACGCCGCCGTCGCCGAGCACGGCACTGGTTGGGCTCTGGTCCGTGCGGCGCCAACGTCCCTGCTCGAAACTGTAGCCGTAGGCGCGATGCGCCACCTCGGACACGCCGCGCTCGTAGGCGACCGCGTCGTGCATGCCCAGCGGCAGGAAAATGCGTTCGCGCAGGAACTCGGCGTAGCGGCGGCCGGAGGCTTGCTCCACGATCAAGGCGAGCAGCGCGTAGCCACTGTTGCTGTAATGGTAGCCGCGGCCGGCAGCGAAATATGCACGGTTCTGGCCTTCCAGCACCCGCAGCACGTCGGCGTCGCGCATCTGGCGCTCGCCGTCGTCGTAGCGTCCGTGCGGCATCACCTCCTCGTAATCGATCAGCCCCGAGGTGTGGCTGAGCAATTGCCGGATCGTCATCGCATCGCAGGCCGCGGGCAGGCTGGGCAACCAGCGCTTGATCGGGTCGTCCAGACGCAATTTGCCGTCTTCCGCCAGCAGCAAAACCGCGGCGGAAGTGAACTGCTTGCTGACCGAGGCCAGGCGGTAATGCGTCTGCGGCGTTGCCGCGGTCGCGGCTTCCAGATTCGCCAGTCCGTAGCCGCGCCGCAGCAGCGGACGGCCCTCGTGCAGCACCAGCACGCTGGCTCCGGGCACGCGGCCGATATAGTCGCGCATCAGCGCCGCGACCGCCGCGTCGCGGCCGGCATCGCCGGCGGGCCTTGCAGGCTCGCGGCTCGGGACGGCGGAACAACCGCCGATCGACGCGGCCACCGCCGCGGTCAACAGAAATATCGTTCGCATTGGTCGATAGTGCAGGGCGATGCGGCGCGCGGAAAGTGCCGTCGTCGCGGTCCCGCGCGGCAATCGCGCGACGACTCGGCCGGTGCGCAGCATCGCGCGGCGGTGGGGGGCAGGCCCGCGGCGTAACCCCTTCCGTCCCTTTGTCTCTCGCCGGCCTGGGGCGGAGCGGACAGGATTCGCCCTGTTCCTGGAACGCTGCGGTCCGGTCCGGTGCAGCGATAGTGCTTGCTATTCAATAGCGCGCTATGTAAATTGCCGACCCATGAAAACCGCCCTCGCCACCGCCAAGCCGCCGCGCTCCAGCCTGCTGCTCGACGACCAGCTCTGCTTCGCCCTCTACTCGACCGGGCTGGCGCTGAACAAGGTCTACCGCAAGCTGCTGGGCAAACTCGGCCTGACCTATCCGCAGTACCTGGTGATGATGGTGCTGTGGGAGCGCGACGGCCTCACCGTTTCGGAGATCGGCGAACGCTTGTTCCTGGATTCGGCGACCTTGACGCCGTTGCTCAAGCGGCTGGAAGCGGCCGGCCTGCTGACCCGCACCCGCGCCGCCAGCGACGAACGCCTGGTGGTGATCGAGTTGAGCAAGCAAGGCCGCGCACTCAAGGCCAAGGCGCAGAGCGTGCCGACCGGTATGTCCTGCGCGGTCGAAGATTGCAGCTTGGAGCAGTTGACCGTGCTCAAAGCGCAACTGGAAAGCCTGCGCGGGAGCCTGCTGCGCCACGCCTGAGCCCGGCCTGCATTCGCCGTTCCCGTTCCCTGCACCCGTCTCCCTGCACCCATTTCCCTGCACCCATTTCCCGCTCCCGACCGTTCGCTTCCGTTTAAAGAATAGTGCGCTATCAAATAGCGAATTATTTATTTCAGGCCGCAACACCGTTCCTTCCCACTCATCCCGATCCAAGGAGTCCTACCATGTCCCTCGACACCGTTCTCTACACCGCACACGCCCACGTCACCGGCGGCCGCGACGGCCGCGCCGTTTCCTCCGACAATGCGCTGGAAGTCCAGTTGAGCACGCCGCGCGAGCTGGGCGGCGCCGGCGGCGCCGGCACCAATCCGGAACAATTGTTCGCTGCCGGCTACTCGGCCTGCTTCATGGGCGCGATGAAGTTCGTCGCCGGCCGCGAGAAGATCGCGTTTCCGGCCGACGCGTCGATCGACGGCAGCGTCGGCATCGGTCCGCTGCCGACCGGCTTCGGCATCCAGGCCGAGCTGAAGATCTCGCTGCCCGGCCTGCCGCGCGAGCAAGCGCAGGCGCTGATCGAAAAGGCCCATGGGGTGTGCCCGTACTCGAACGCGACCCGCGGCAACATCGACGTGACCTTGACCCTGGTCTGACCTGCATCGGTCCGGTTCGAGCCGGACGGCGCAGCGCAATAGCGAAGGCCCGGGCGCGCAAGCGTCCGGGCCTTTCGTTCGAGCGTCCCGCGCAGCGACGATGGGGTCGCTGCGCGACCGGCGCGGCGCCGATCGCGGCCTCGGCGTGAAGTCCGCGTGCAGGTCCGGTGAGCGACGGTGAGTTCGTGCGAGCGCGCGGCGAATACACTGCGGCGAGATCGCGGCCGCGAGGTGGGCACTCCTTCACGATCGCCGCGGCATTCGAAACGTCCAACAGGCAACCGCAGCAGCCAACGCAATCTCCGTCGTCGATCCGCAGTCGATCCGCTTTCGTCTTCGATTTCGTCGTTGTCGGTTCCGGCCGGGCGCATCCCGGCGACTTGCTGACATGGGTGGGGCGTTTCCCCCGCGAAGGTCCTCGTCCTTCGGCCGTCCCGTCCGTGTCCGCTCGGAAAACGGAGGAATGGATATGCCCGCACGCGCCCCAGCCCGCTTTCGCCCGCATCCGTTGAGCCTCGGCATCGTCCAGGCGATCCCGATGCTGCTCGCCCTGCAACTGTGGTCCGGCCAGGCCCAGGCCGCCTGTACGCCGGCCGCGCCCACCGACGGCGCCACGGTCAGCTGCACCGGCGTGCCGATCCTGCTGCCGCCCAATCCGAACAGCTTCCTGAGCAATGCCAACAATCTGGACGTCACCGTGCAGGCCGGCGCGATCATGAGCACGCTGCCGGGCGGCACCGCGATGACCTTCGGCGGCAACGGCCTGACGCTCAACAACCTCGGCGCCATCGACGCCAACGCCGCCGGCTCGCTGGTGCTGGCGCGGGCGCTGGCGATCGGCAATCTGGTCGTGCCCGGCAGCGGCAACGTCATCGTCAACAATCAGGGCAGCATCGAAGGCACCTTCGACGGTACCTTCGGCCTGGCCGGCGCTGCGATGGTGATCGCCAATACCGGCGTCACCACGATCAACAACACCGGCAGCATCGGCATGAGCGCGCTGGGACTGTTCGATCCGATCAACTCGATCGCGGTCGGCGTCTACGGCGGCGGCAACGTCAACTTCACCAACACCGGCACCATCACCGGCCGGGTGGCGTTCTCCAGCCCCACCAGCGGCGGCAACGTCTTCGTCAACGCCGGCACCATCAACGGCAGCGTTTCGCTCGGCACCACGCTCAGCAACGACACCTTCGTCGCGGTGACCGGCTCCAGCATCAACGGCGGCCTGGTGCCGCTGCCGGGCGTCACCATTCCGACCCCTTCGGTGCCGGTCAGCTTTCTGACCTATGCCGCCGGTGGCACCGTCGACGCCGGCATCGGCGGCCTGGACACGCTGGTGCTCCAGAACACCGTCGCCGGGCCCGGTTCGGGCAGCGGCGGCAGCGGTACGGCGTCGGCCTTGCAATACCTCAACTTCGAAAACCTGACCGTCAACAGCGGCACCTGGAGCCTGCAGGGCGCGCTGGTCAGCGGCAGCGCGACGCTCAACGGCGGCACGGCGATCTTCGACGACGCGCTGTCGTTCGGTGCCGGCACCCTGACCGGCAACGGCGGGGCGATCCAGGCCTCGGTCGGCGGACTGACCCTCGGCCAGAGCGTCAATCTCACCGGCGGCCTGATCGTGCAGGGCGGCAACAGCCTGACCCTGGGCGGCACGGTCAGCGGCGGCGGCGGCCTGATCAAGAACGGCGCCGGCACCCTGACCCTGGCCGGCAGCAATAATTTCAGCGGCGGCCTGGCGCTCAACGGCGGCGGCCTGACCTTGGGCAACGCCAGTTCGCTCGGCACCGGCCTGTTCCTGGTCGGCGGCCCGGCCGCGCTCAATACCGCCTTCACCGGGACGCTGACCAACCAAGTCCAGCTCAACGGCGCGCTGACCCTCAACGGCGCCGGCAGTTTGACCCTGAGCGGCAACGTCAACGGCGCCGGCAGCCTGACCCTCGCCAGCGGCAACCTGGCCCTGACCGGCAGCAACAACTACAGCGGCGGCACCGTGCTGCAGGCCGGTTCGATCGATGTCGGCAACAGCGGCGCGCTCGGCATCGGCAACCTGACCGTCAACGGCGCCGGCAGCCTGACCGGCGCGGCCGGAGTGGCGCTGGGCAACAACATCGTGCTCAACAACACCCTCAACTTCGGCGCCGGCGGCGGAGGCGGCGCGCTGACCCTCAACGGCACCGTCAGCGGCGCCGGCGGCATGAGCCTGGCCGGCGCGCCAGGGCTGACCCTCAATGGCAGCAACAATTTCTCCGGCGGATTCAATCTCGGCGGCGGCGCCCTGGTGGTCGGCAGCAACACCGCGCTCGGCACCGGCGCGGTCACGGTGAGCGGCGCCGGCAGCCTCGATGCGAATGCCGCGGTCAGTCTGACCAACAACTTCAACCTCAACGCCGGACTGAGCGTGCTCGGCAGCAACAACCTCAGCCTCAACGGCACCATCGGCGGCCTCGGCGGCCTGACCAAGAGCGGTGCGGCGACGCTGGGCCTGGGCGGCGCCAACAGCTTCGCCGGCGGGGTCAACCTGCTCGGCGGCGGCTTGAGCGTCGGCACCGGCACCTCGCTGGGCCTGGGCGCGCTGACCGTCAACGGCGCGTCCAGCCTCAGCGCCAGCGCCGGTGTCAATCTCGGCAATGCGGTCGCGCTCAACGCCGACCTCGCGGTCGGCGGCGGCAACGACATCGCCCTCGGCGGCCTGGTCTCCGGCGGCGCCGGGTTGAGCTACAACGGCACCGGTACGCTCGCGCTCAACGGTCCCAACACCTTCGGCGGCGGCGTCGACCTGGCCAGTGGCAACCTGTCGGTCGGCAACAACCTCGCCCTCGGCAGCGGCACGCTGAGCGTGCTCGGCAACGCCGGGCTCAGCGCCGGCGTGCCCGGCGTAGCGCTGGGCAACACGGTCGATCTCGCCAGCGGCACCACGTTGACCATCGGCGGCGCCAACGCGCTGGCGCTCAACGGCCCGATCGGCGGCGCCGGCGCGCTGGCCTACGCCGGCAGCGCCAGCCTGACCCTGGGCGGGGCGAACAACTTCGGCGGCGGCCTGACCCTGTCCGGCGGCAACCTGCTGCTCGGCACCGACAGTTCGCTCGGCACCGGCGCGCTCAACGTCGCCGGCAACGCCGGGCTCGCCAGCACCGGCGCCGCGTTGACCCTGACCAATGCGGTCAACCTCGCCAGCGGCGCCGCGCTGAACCTGGGCGGCAGCGCCGACCTGAGCTTGAACGGCACCGTCGCCGGCGATGGCGGCCTGATCAAGAGCGGCAGCGGCACTTTGTCGCTGGGCGGCGCCAACCTGTTCGCCGGCGGCGTCGACCTGCAGGCCGGCACCTTGGCGCTGGCGCAGTCGAGCTCGCTCGGCAGCGGAACGCTGACCGTCAGTGGCGCCTCGACCCTGGCTGCGTCGGCGCCGTTGAACGTCGGCAATGCGATCGTGCTTAACGCCGGCCTGAGCATCGCCGGTAGCAACGATCTGACCCTGAGCGGCGCGATCGGCGGCAGCGGCGGGTTGAGTTTCAACGGACCGTCGACCCTGAGCCTGAGCGGCGCCAACGGCTTCGCCGGCGGCGTCGCGCTCGGCGGCGGCATGCTCGCGGTCGGCAACGATCTGGCCCTCGGCAGCGGCAGCCTCAACGTCGGCGGCAGCGCGCAGTTGAGTGCGACTACCGCCGGCATCGAGCTGGCCAACGCGGTCAACCTCGGCGCCGGCTCCACGCTCGCCGTCGTCGGCAGCAACGGCCTCGCCCTCGACGGCACGATCGGCGGCGCCGGCGCGTTGGCGATGAACGGCACCGGCACGTTGAGCCTCAGCGCGGCGAACAACTTCGGCGGTGGCGTAGCCCTGAACTCGGGCGCGCTGGCGGTCGGCGATTCGCTCGCGCTCGGCACCGGCACGCTCGCGGTCGGCGGCGACGCCGGTCTGAGCGCCAGCGCCGCCGGGGTGACCCTGGGCAATGCGATCACCCTGGCCGCGGGAGCCGAACTGGCGATCGCCGGCAGCAACGACCTGGGTTTGAGCGGCACCATCGGCGGCGCCGGCGGCCTGGCGTACTCGGGCACCGGCACCCTGATCCTGAGCGGCGCCAACGCCTTCGGCGGCGGGGTGAACCTCAGCGCCGGCACCCTGGCGATCGGCAGCAATGCCGCGCTCGGCACCGGCACCTTGGCGGTGAGCGGCAACGCCAGCCTCAGCGCCGCGGTCGCGGGCTTGAACGTGGCCAATGCGGTCGACGTGGCCGCCGGCACTGCGCTCAACGTGACCGGCAGCAATCCGCTCAATCTCAGCGGTACGATCAGCGGCAGCGGTACCCTGATCAAGTCGGGCCCGGCCGCGCTGACCCTGTCCGGCAGCCTGGTCGGATTCGGCGGCGGCCTGTCGCTGCAGGGCGGCGCGCTCGCCGTCGCCCATCCGATCGTCGCCGGCTTCACCTCCGCGGCCGGCACCAGCGCCAGCTTCAGCGCCGGCAACGACCGGCTCAGCGCCACCGGCGCGGTCGCCGGCACGGTCGACCTGGGCGGCGGCGACGATCGCTACTACAGCAGCCTGGCGTTGTTGTCCGGCCTGACCGGCAGCGTCGCCGCGGGCGCCGGCAGCGACACCTTCGCCGTCGGCGGCGGCGGCCAGGGCACGTTGCCCGCGGCCTCGCTGAGCGGCTTCGAACAACTCGACGTCGCCAGCGGCGGCACCCTGGTGCTGGCTGCGGCCAGCACCGCCCACTTCGTCGACAGTTCCATCGCCGGCAACCTGGTGCTCGACGGCACCTTGACCGGCAACGCCGCCGTGCTCGCCGGCGGCGCACTCGTTGGGGATGGCGCGCTGACCGGCGCGCTGACGCTCGGCGGCACGCTGGCGCCTTCCGGTCTGGCCGGAGCGACCGGAGCGGCGGGCGGCAGCGCCTCGGTCGGCGCGTCACTCAACGTCGCCAGCCTGAGCTTCAGTCCGGGCGGCGTCCTGCAGGTGCGGCAGAACGGCGCCGGCGCCACCGACAGCGTGATCGTGGCGGGCACCGCGAGCTTGAGCGGCGGCCAGGTGGTGGCGATTCCGCAGCCGGGCAGCTATGCGTCGATCACCGATTACCGCATCGTCGACGCCGGCGCGATCAGCGGCGCCTTCGCCGGCGTGGTCCAGACCGCCTTGCCTTTCCTCGATGCGGCGTTGGTCACGATCGGCAGCGACGTGTTCCTGCGCCTGAGCGAGCACGACGCCGGCGGCACGGGCATTCGTTTCAACCAGTTCCCCGGCTTGAGCGACAACCAGCAGGCGGTGGCCGACGCGTTGCAGGCGATCGCCGATGCCGACAGCGGCCAACTGCCGACTCTGATCGCCGCCGCGCGCGGCCTCAGCGCGGCGCAGGCGCCGCGTGCGTTCGATACCCTCAGCGGCGAGACCTATGCCTCGCTGGCGAGTGCGCAACGCTACAACGCCGAGCAACTGCAGCGGGGGGTGACGCGCCAACTGGACCTGATCCGCGACTTCGGCATCGAGGACGAACGCAGTCTCGGCACCGTGTGGGTCACCGGTTACGGCGGCCGCGCCGAGTTCGACGGCGACGGCCTGGCCGGGATCGACAACCGTCTTGCCGGCGTACTGTTCGGCCTGGAAGGTTCGCCGGGCGACGCGTTCCGCTTCGGCGGCCACATCGGCCTGGCGCATTCCAGGTTGGAAACCGAGCGCCGCGACGACCGCATCGACGGCGATCAGTTCAATGTCGGCGTCCACTGGCTGTACGCGCCGGGCGGCTTCTGGACCCAGGGCGCGGTCGGCTACAGCTACGCCAGCTACGATGCCGAGCGCGAGATCGCGGTCGGCACCTTCAACGCGCGCAGCGACGCGCATTTCAGCGGCGACGGCGCCTATGCCGCGGTCGAAGCGGGTTGGCGCTGGGACGGCGGCAGCGTTCGGGTCGAGCCCTTGCTGGGCGTGTACTACCACAAGTTCGAATCGATCCGGCTGCGCGAGCGCGGTGCCGGCGACGCGAACCTCGAGGTCGCCGCTGCCAGTTACGATGTCGCCACGGCCGGCGTCGGCGTGCGCTTGTCGATGGCGTCCGGGCAGGCGCGGCGTTGGCAGCCGACCGCGGACCTGCGCTACCTGCACGATCTGCAGGACGATGCGCCGCTGGCGCGCAACGCCTTTGTCGGCGCCAGCGTGCCCGACTTCGGCGTGCGCGGTTTCGTCGCCGAGCGCAATCGCTGGAATGTCGGTCTCGGACTGAACTATCGCCTGAGCCGGTTCGGCAGCGGTTTCGTCGAGTACCGCGGCGACATCGGCAGCGACGACCGCGCGCACTCGCTCAACCTCGGCCTGCGCCTGGGCTGGGGCGGCACGCCGGCGATGGCCGCGGCACGGCCGGCGCCGGTGGCGGTCGCGAGCGCGGCGAGCGCGGACTCCGCAGCAAGCGCAGGAACTGCGCTCGCGCCGGCGACCGAGCCTTCGACCTCTGTACCGGTGCGCGCGGCGGAGAGAACGGCGCCACGCGCGACAGCGCCGGTTTCGCCCACCAGCGAAGCCGACGTTTCCTCCCCGGGCCACGCCGGTGCGCGCGGCGCGAACGCCGCCGCTGCGGGCGCGACCGGGGCGGCTGCCGCTGCGGCACCGGCGAGCGCCGATGCGACGCCGGCGAGTCGCTCGCCCGGCGGCGCATGCCCGGCGCGTCCCGTCGCCAAGCCGGCGAGCCGGCCGGTCGCCAAGGCCAAGCCTCGCGGCGCCAAGCCGTTGAGCAAGACCCACCGTGTCGCCTCGCGCGGCACATCGAGCAAGGCGAAGCCCCGCCGCGCGCCGGCGCGGCTCGCCGCACGCACACCGTCGCCCGCCCCTCCGTCGGGCGCGGTGCCCCTGTCTGCCGCCGGGTGCGACGAGGCTTCGGCCCGCAGCCACTGAATCCGGGTCGATGCACCCGCGGCGGAGAGGGTGGCGCTACCGGTTCCGGTACGCTGGACCGGAGCCGGTAGTCGCCTTTGCTTTTGGCTGGGTTGGGGATTGGGGATTGGGATTGGCGGGAGCGGGGGGCTCTGCGACCGGGATCGTGCGCGGGCAATGGCCGGTTCAATGCAAGGGGCTCGCCGGCGGCGGCGCGACGTGGCATCGTGTGTCGCCGGCGCGCATCGCATGCGACATGAGCGCAGGCTTCCGCCACTACCGGATCGCCCATGAACCGCACGGCCGAAGGCCCGTTCGAGGTCAAGCTCAGCCCGCAACCGTTGCACGATGCGGCGGCAGGCCAGTTCGGGCGCATGGCGATCGACAAGCGCTTCCATGGTCCGCTCGACGCGGCCAGTCGCGGCGAAATGCTGGCGGGCGGAACCGCGGTGCAGGGCTCGGCCGGCTATGTCGCGCTGGAGAAAGTCCAGGGGGTTCTCGACGGGCGCAGCGGCAGCTTTCTGTTGCTGCATCGCGGAGTGATGGACCGCGGAACGCCCGATCTCAGCATCACGGTGGTGCCGGACTCGGGCACCGACGCGTTGCTCGGTCTCAGCGGCCGCATGAGCATCGACGTGCGCGAGGGCGGGGCGCATTTCTATCGCTTCGAGTACGCCTTGCCGGACGACGCCTGACTGAAAGGCGTCGCGCGAAGCCCTTGTGCCGCGTCGCGCGCCCGGAGCGCTATGTCCTCCGAAAAGGGCGCTGGGGATCGCGCCCGCTGAGGCGGGAACGGACGATTACTCCAGGCTGATGCCGGCCGCGGCCGGATTGCGGTTCTGCAGGGTTTCGCTGGCCTGCGCCCACCAGGCGCGGTGTTCATCGCTGGCGCAGTAGGCGGCGTAGGACACCGGCGCGATGGTCGCCAGCGAATAGTCCGGCCGCCCCTCGGCCAGCATCGCGCTCATCGCGCGCAACAGCGGCAGCGAGGGCAGCAGGTCTTCGACGAACAGGAACTGGCCGGCCTGGTTGACTTCGAGGAAATGCGCCTCGCCGTCGGCGTCGATCGCCAGGTCGATGCAACCGAACACCAGGCCCAACTCGCGCATCAACGCGGCCAGTTTGGCCTGATCGGCGGCGGACAAGTCGCCGGGTTCGGCGCGCAGGCCGCCGACCGCCTGGCGTGCGCGCCAGTCGACCACGCCGTCGTCCTGGGAGGAATGCAGGCGTGCGGCGAAATAGCGGTCGCCGATCGCGGTCACGCGCAGGTCGCAGCGTTTTTCGACGTAGACCTGATAGATGCCGGGGCAATGCAGCAAACTCTGGTCGTCGTCGAGCATGGCCGCCTCGACGATGCGCGCGTAAGTGCTGAACATGCGCCCGCTTTCGGCGTCCTGCCAGGTATGGGTCATGAACGGCTTGTACACCACCCGGCCATGGCGCGCGACGAAGCGGCGGATCTCGTCGGGATCGTGCGACACCAGCGTGGCCGGAAAGCGCAAGCCGCAGCGATGTGCGGCGCGCAATTGCACCAGCTTGTTCTCGGCCATGGCCGCGCAAGTCGGACGGTTGATCCACAGCCGATCGGCGCCGGTATCGGTCAGGGCGTAGAGGTTCTTGAGAAAGCGTCCCCATTCGCCGCGCAGGAACGGCTCGTCGCTGCGATGGGCGCGCGGGAAGTGTTCGGGATTGCGCGGGCGCCGATACCAGGTCGCGCCGATGCGCTCGTGATCGAGCGCGCCGCTGCTGCGCAGGCCGAGATCGGGGTCGCAGTGCAGCGACATCGGACCGAGCTCGGGCTCGGCCAGCGAGCCGGCCCAGAGCGCGTCGAGGCCGCTGGCGCGCAGCGCCCAGCGCGCGGCTGAGGCGTGGATGTCGTGGGCCAGCGAGGAAAGAATCAGCGGCGTGCGAAAAGCGGTCATCGGCGTGGAGACGGAAAGATCGATTTCGAAAAAACGCACGCCCCGACCAGCGGGGCGTGCGGCGTCATGACGGGGCGCTGAGGTTTCCGCGCGCGTCGCTCGCACGCGAGTCCGCCGCAGCGTGGGTCATGCGTGTTTCATCGGTTGGGACGATGCGCTCAGACCGCGCCGTCGTCCGGATCGCCCGGGTCGTCGCCGTTCGGGCCGGTGGCGTGGGTGGTGTCGCCCTTGCCGCCCGAGATGGCGGCGATCTCTTCCAGCGACAGTTCGCGCGCGGCGACGCGAGCCAGCGGGCGCACGGTTTCGTTGTTGCGATTCACGTCTTGCTTGCTCATGCAGCGTTCTCCTGAATCGTTGATTGCCAGGAAGATGAAACGCCGTCCCGGCATCGGCGTGGGCATCGATCCTAGCAACTATGAAACACGCGGTTTGCTAATCGTGATCGCAGTTTCACCCTGAATACGCGACAGGTTCGGCAAGGTGTAAAGAGATGTTTCAAATTGTTCGCATCCGCCGTCGCGCAGCGACACCACGCGGTCGGCGCTGCGGATGGTGTCGGGACGGTGGGCGATGACGATGCGGGTGATGCGCAACGCGGCGATCTCGCGATTGATCTCGTGTTCGCGGCCGACGTCGAGGTGGCTGGTGGCTTCGTCGAGCAGCAGGATCGAGGGCTGGCGGTAAAGCGCGCGAGCCAGCAGCACGCGCTGCTTCTGTCCGCCCGACAGCGACGAGCCCAGGTCGCCGACCAGCGACTCGTAGCCCATCGCCATCGCCGCGATGTCGTCGTGGATGCGCGCGGCGCGGGCGGCGGCTTCGATCCGCTGCGGCTCGGCGGCGCTGTCGAAGCCGGCGATGTTCTCGCCGATCGAGCCGGCGAACAGCACGTCTTCCTGCATCACCGCGCCGAAGCGGTCGCGGTAGGCCGCCAGGCCGTAGCGGTGGATGTCGACGCCTCCGATCAGGATGGTGCCGGCGCTGGGCCGCAGCAGCCCGAGGATCAGCTTGGCCAGGGTGGTCTTGCCGCAGCCGGAGGGGCCGACGATGGCGACCGATTCGCCGTCTTCGATGGTGAAACTGCAGTCGCGCAGGATCCAGGGTTCGTCGTCGGCGTAGCGGAAGCTGACGCCGCGCACTTCGATCCGCGGCGCCGGCGCCGGCCCGGCGTAGTCGGTATGCACCTGCGGCTCCGGCGGTTCCAGGGCGATGTCGGCGATGCGCTGGCCGTGCAGGCCCAGCAGGCGCAGGTCGACCAGCTTGTCGATCAGGCTGCCGGTGCGGGTCGCGAACAAGTCGGCGTAGGCGACGAACACCACCATCATGCCGGCGCTGAAGCGGCCCTGCAGGGTCAGCCAGGCGCAGACCCAGATCAGCAGTACGCGCTGGGCGCCGAACACCAGCTTGGAGAGCGCGCCGAAGGCGGCGTTGGTGCGGCCGATCGCGGCTTCGCGCCGGGCGACCTCGACCGCCGCGTTGGCGATGCGCGCGCGGCGTTCTTCCTGCTGGTTGCCGAGCTTGATGGTCTGCACGCCCTGGATCGACTCGATCAGCAGGCTCTGCTGCTGCGCGACCTGGATCAGCTGCTCTTCCTTGAGCCGCCGCAGGCGCCGGAACGCCAGCCAGCGCAGGGCGGCGTAGAGCGCGAACGCGGCCAGCACCAGCGCGGTCAGCGGCGGGCTGTAGAACAGCAGCAGGGCCAGCACCAGGGCCACGGTCAGGCCGTCGAGCAGGCTTTCGACGAAGCTGCCCGTCAGGGTCTGCTGGATCGCCTGCACCGAGACGAAGCGCGACATGACTCCGCCGACGTGGCGCTTCTCGAAGAAATCCAGCGGCAGGCGCAGCAGGTGGCCGAACAGGTTCGCCAGCCATTGCGAATTCAGCGCCGCGCCGAGGTCGGCGATCAACCAGCCGCGCATGGCGGTCAGCGCCGACTGGAACACGACCACGGTCAGGAAACCGGCGCCGAGCAGGTGCAGCAAGTCGACGTCGGCGGCGACCAGGACCCGGTCCAGCACCCACTGCATCGCCAGCGGCAACAGCAGGGTGAAGGCTTCCAGGCACAGGGCCAGGACCAGCACCTGTGCGCCGGCGCGGCGTAGGCCGTCGACGCGGCCGGCCAGCGCCGACAGGCTCAGCCGGCGGCGCTCGCGCATCGGCGCGAAATCGGCGCGCGGGCTCAGCTCCAGGGCGATGCCGGTGTAATGGCGGCCGAACTCGGCCAGCGACAGCGTCCTGGCGCCGATCGCCGGATCGTGCAGTTCGACCCGGTCGCCCACGATGCGCTTGAGCACGACGAAATGATTGAGGTCCCAATGCAGGATGCAGGGCAGGCGCAGGCCGGACAGGTGCTCGATCTCGGCCCGCAGCGGCCGGCTGTCGAGGCCCAGCGCGCCGGCGGTCTTGATCAGCCGGGCCAAGGTGGCGCCGCGCGGCGACACCGGAAAGCGCCGGCGCAGGCTGGCCAGATCGAGGTCGTGGCCGTGGTGGATCGCGATCATCGCCAGACAGGCCAGACCGCATTCGGCCAGCTCGTTCTGCTGGATCACCGGCAAGGCGCGCGCGCTCATGGCTGCGGCTCCGCGAACGCATCGCGGGCCGCCGCCGTCGCCAGCGGCGCGAATACGAACTCGTACAAGCGCCGGCGTTCCAGCACCAGTTCGGCGTCGACCCGCATCTGCGCCTGCAGCGCGTGCCGGCCGATCCGTTGCCGATCCAGCGCGACCAGCACCCGCCAGGCCGGCGCTTCGATGCGCAGCCCGCTGCGCGCGCGGACTTCCTCCGGCGACAGCGCGCCGCGCGCGATTTCCACCACGCGTCCGCCGTGCACGCCGTAACGCTGGTAAGGAAACGCGCGGTAGCGCAGGCGCACCGCGGTGCCGGGCGCGATCAGGCCGATCGCCCGGTCCGGTACCCACAGCTCGGCCAGCAACGGCGCCTGCGGCGGCAACAGGTTCAGCAGGCGTTGACCGGGCGCGACCGTTTGGCCTTCGACCAGGGCCAGGCCGGAGACGCGGCCGTCGCGCGGCGCCAGCACCGCGAGCCGGCGTCGGCCTTCGTTGCGGGCGTCGTCCTGGGCGACGTCGGCCAGCTCGCGTTCGATCCGGTTGCGCCGTTCGCTCAGTCGCAGCGGCAGGCGCTGTCGTTCGGCCTGCGCGTCGGCGCGTTCGCGTAGGGCGTCCAGGTGCTCGCGTTGTGCGGCCTGCACCCGCGCTTGCGCCTCGGCCAGGGTGTCGCGGTACTGCTGCCATTGCACGTCGCTGAGCAGTTTGTCGCCGCGCAGCGGCGCGACTTGCTTGGCCAGACGTTGCGCTTGCGCGGCCTGTTCGCGGCGCAGGGCGAGCTGGGCCTGCGCCAATTCGATGCGCTGCGCCGACGCGGCCAGGCGCTGATCGAGATTGGCTTGCTCGGTGCCGCGATCGCGCTCCAGCGCATCGCGATCGGCGAGCAGGCGGGTGCGTTGTTCGGCCAGCCCGGCACCGACCGCCGCGCCGATGCCCGCGCGCAACGCCGGGCTGTCGAGTTCGGTGGAAATCTCCAGCAACGTTTCGCCGCGGCGCACCGATTGGCCTTCGGCGACCGCGGCCCGCAGCAGGGTGCCGGTGGCGGGCGAGGTCACGGCGAGCAAGCCGTCGCGGGGCACGAGCACGCCTTCGGCGCGCTCGGTGCGGGTGTAGCGGCCGAAGCCGAACAGCGCCACCAGGCTCAGCAGCAGGGCCGCCGCCAGCGCGGCCATCGCCGTGCCCAGGCGCGACACCGGCAAGCCGATCCGGCCGAGCCAGCGTTGCCGGCGCGCATCCAGCGCTTCGGCGCGGAACAAGTCTTCGTGCATGCCGGTTCAGTCCGAGGGCGGCAGCGCGGCGACGCGGGCGAGAGCGGGTAAACGGACGATCACGAGCGGTTGCGTGTCTCCTGCCGCGAAGGGTCGGGCGCTGAGTGTGGGACATGGCGCGGCGGCGCCGCCAGAGCCGCGGCACGATGACGGTCACGGTTTTACAGCCGCGCCGGCGCCGGTTCATCGCAGCGCGTCAGTGCGGCTCGTAGGCCGGGCCGCGTCGCCGCGGCCAGGCGCCCAGGGTGATCGCGCGCAGCAACCATTCCACCGGGCCGTAGGCGCGGCGTTGCAGCCACCAGCGGCTGAAGCGCAGCTGCGCGCCGAACAAGGCGATGGCGAAGATCGCCCCGCCCAGCGGCGAGACGCGCCCCATCAGGCCCAGTCCGTAACCGCTGAACACCAGCGCGCACACCAGCGATTGCAACAGGTAATTGGACAGCGCCATGCGTCCGGTCGGGGCCAGCAGGGCCGCGGCGCGCGCGCCGCCGCGGGTGGCGAAGGCGGCCACGGCCCAGGCCAGATAGGCCGCGCTCAACAGCGGCGCGGTGAGCACGCACAAGGCCAGCGCGAACAGTTCCAGCGCTCCGCCCGGCTGCCAGACCGCAATGCCGGCGTACAGCGCCGCCGCCGGCAGGCCGTAGCGCAGGCCCAGCGCACGCATCCGCCGCAGCAAACGCCGGTATCGGTCGGGGCGGGCCAGCAGCTGGCGGCGTCCCGCGACTCGCCCGCACAGGAACATCGCCAAGGCGCAGGGCGCCTGCAGCAGGCCGAGCAGAACGCCGGTCGAGGCGAGTTCGCGGCTGCGCTGGGCGATCACCGTGGCCGGAGCGCCGGTGAAGCCGGCCAGATTGGCCTGCGCCGCCGCTGCGGCGGCCGCCGGGTCGG